>CAVQZU010000034.1:0-114948 GCA_963718485.1 uncultured Acidobacteriota bacterium | reverse complement strand
TGTTAGGGAACCAGTTTCGTGCAGGTTCCCTAGCGTCGCGCGCCTGATCTGGACAGAAGATCGAGAGGAAACCAAACCGGATCTCATCCGACGCAGAGGCGTTGAAGAAACAATCTTTAAAGGAATAAATGACATGGACTCCGGGTCTGGAAGTGGTGAAGCTCGAACTGCTATTCAAAGGAGATCTGCCAATGGCGCTTTGTAAAGCAATCCTGAAAGCACGAGAGTGTTTGTGTAAGGGAACTGCAGCCTTCTATTTCGAAAGACGCCACGATTTTGAATTCAGAGCAAACCAGTTTGCCAACTTAACTTTGTTGCATACGGGTCGCCACTGATCTCGAAGGCAGCACCCGCAGCCTCTCTATCACCAGTGCCCCACATGAGAAAAATTGATGGTCGCAATGCGAAATCGGGATACAGCCTTCAGCGGATTATCCATGAGTTATCCGTGGGCGACCGAAGCTTATTTCAAGGCCCTTTTGGAACCTTCACCCTTCACAGAGACACCCTGCACCCAGGTGTGTTTCTTGCCGGGGGCATAGCCGATTACGCCTTCCGCAGCATGCTCCGGCAGGCCACAGCAATGCAAGGTCCCCATCGCATTTTTCCGTTTTATGCAAACCGCCGGCCGGATGAAGCTGCATTCTGGAAGAGTTGCGAAAGCTCGAGCCAGTTAATTCCGCTTCAAGTTGATTACGACGATGACACACCCTCCGGACCGTACCTCTAAGGCGGATGACGATAGTAGTCACTCTATGACGAAAATATCGAAGAAGTGCTTGCCAGATCTGAGGATACCTTTCTTTTATCTGGCTGCCCCGAGCGGTGAGCTTACCAGTATGCACCTTACGCTCAACGCTGCGGGAGGGTCCGACGACAAGATTCGTACCAAGAAAGTCGCGAGTTACTAAGACAAGCACAAGGTCCACAGTTCAATGCCGATCATGCAATTGAAAGGATTTCTGGGCACCTGGGCGAGTTTCCCGGCAGATCTAAATCTCGTAATTCAGCTCGCTATGGGTGTCAGCTTGATAGCGGGGGCGCTACTAGCTCGTGCCAAACGCTACGTTGCGCACGGGATTTGTCAAACGACTGTGGTTCTCTTAAATCTGGTGATGATCGCTGTTGTCATGGAACCACCACTGAGTGAGCGAGTCGTGCCCCGGCTTTCGAGTCACTTAGCGAAACCACACTACGCGTTCGCTGTGCTACATGCCACTCTCGGGGTCATAGCGGAGATTCTTGGTCTCTATGTCCTGTTGGTTGCTGGAACCAATATTCTTCCGCCGGCCTGGCGGTTCACTCGCTGGAAGCTGTGGATGCGCATCGAGCTGGTACTTTGGTGGCTTGTAATAGTCTTGGGAATCCTAACCTACTACGTTTGGTACCTAGCGCCACGGTCGCGCTAAACATAGTCGTTCTCGACTGGTTTTTGTATCAAGTGTTAGGAAACATCTCATCCTCCACGCGCTCGCTGAAACGTTGAAACTGAGTAGGGCCCATCACAACTCGGGAATAAAAAGGCCATAGCCTCAGTCATCAGAGCGTGTCCACGGCGAAGCCCATTTCATTCTTCCAGGTGGTATTGGCCCCGGCATTCGCGGCGAACTGAACTATTCAGGGACAACAAGGGAGAAGCAGCTATGAAGGAACCTGGGCGAGGGGCTCTGTGATGGTGACGGACAACGCGGTGCGAGTGGTGCCACTTCTCCGAGTCCTTCGGTCCAGTCTCCGGAACGACCGATGGCGGGAGTTTACGCGTGTCTTTCGCGAAGGTTTGTCTGCCCTTGTTACGCAAACGCGGAGGCGTGTCGACTCGGTACTCGCGCTTCCAGCATTAGCCTCCGTTGGCTCTGTCACGGAGCCACCTCGCCTATTCCAGTTGGCCTCCGGCTATTGGATTTCTCAGGCAATCTATGTAGCGGCCAAGCTGGGCATCGCAGACGTCTTGAAGGACAGCCCGAAGTCGGCCTCAGAGATAGCTCTGGCGACCGGGACGGACCAAAACGCGGTTTATAGACTGATGCGAGCGCTCTGTGCTGCGGGAGTCTTCCGGATGGCGGAAACCGATATGTTCGCCATTACGGAGTTCGGTATCTCTTTGCAGACCAATGTTTCTGGATCCCTGTGCGCGATGATTATCACGCTCGGCGAAATCCACTATGCGGCGTGGGCTCACTTGCTAGAAAGCGTCAAGACAGGCACGGCCGGCTTTCCCCTAGCGTTTGGGGCCGAGATGTTCGACTATCTGGGGCAAGACGTTGAAGCTGGAAGGAATTTCAATCGTGCGATGAGTGACTACTCGGCACTATCTTCATGCGCGGTGCTCTTGTCCTACGACTTTTCGGCGACACGATCGCTCGTAGATGTGGGAGGTGGATACGGTAGGCTTCTCACAAGTATCTTGCGTATGTATCCTTCCATGCAGGGAACGTTATTTGATATGCCTCCTGTCATCGCGGCTGCTCGAGAGAAACTCGACTCCGATCCGTGTCGCGAGCGATGCACGTTGGTTGCCGGCAGCTTTCTCGATTTTCTGCCCCCGGGTGCAGACACCTATTTGATGAGCAGCGTGATTCATGACTGGGATGACGAACGCGCCATAATGATCCTTAAGAATTGTCGGCGCTCCATGAGGCGGAACAGCAGAATTGTTGTCCTTGAGTTCGTAGTACCGACCGGGGAGCAATCATCCTTCAGCAAGGTGCTCGATCTGAACATGCTGGTGATGAATGGTGGATGCGAGCGAACGGCCAAGGAATTTCGAGCGCTGTTTGTTGCCGCTGGACTCAAGATGACCAGGATCATTCCAACGTTGTCTCCTCTCAGCGTGCTTGAAGCTGTCCCGGACTAGTGCACCTCTATTTCTGACCTCTCCCTATGACGTTGCGCCTGGGCCGAAGTCGGCGTCAGTGGAATATTCTGGATGCCGGACGAGTCAGTACAAATGGGGCAGTCGACCCTAGTGCTGTCCGACAGAAGAGCAGGCGAAACGGGTAACCGAGGTACTGCACATGAGAGGCGAGAAGCGATCTGAGATTGCGTTTTGGAAGAGAAAGAGGGGATCGTGGCAACAAAGTTCACGTTCTTTGCGGAAAGCGGCAGGGTTGAGGTAAGGATCGTCGAATTCGAGAATCGCGCCCCCGAAAATGAAAGTGACGCTGCTTGGTTAGATTCGACGATCACTGTTGAGGCGGGCGCCTTCATAGGGTCGTTCAAAGCTTCTTTCACAACTGACGACCTAGGCAGCCTTCATGATCAACTGAAGGGCGCGCTAACAACTCGGAGCGGCACAATATCTTGCCGGAATACCGGTGGGGGCCTGTGGCTGGCAATTAGGCTGGATGGTGATGGGAGAGCGGTCATAACCGGCGCGGCACAGCCGAACCGGTTACGACGAGGATCTCTAACCTTTCAACTCGATACAGATCACTTCGCTTTGACCCGTACGTTTCGCGAATTGGAGGATACCATGCAAGCCTTCCCAAAACGGCGAACCAACAGGAACAACGTAAGATCTGGAAAATGAGTTGCGTGCCGTTCAAGAACTAGAGCCAGCAGTTGTATCCTTGATATCCTTATATGTTATTACTTCTTAATTAAACAACGATCATCAAGAAAATGCGTGGATCGGCACAACCCTAGCGCGAGTCGACGACTCGAATGCGTTGACGCTCGACAGCTCAGAAGTTCAATTCAAAATGCAGTACATCGTGAATACGGTAGCCGCGGTCGATCAGACAGACGTGATCTCCAATCACAACATACCGGTAACCTGGCGGCGGTGGACCAAATCGGCCGTAAAGGTCTCGCGGCACCGGCCGAATGGCTGCACGCATATCGGGCGTAAGCACAAACCCTTCATGAATTCGAGGTTCCCAATCCCGGTGCCAATAGCGACCTTCATCGTGGTGAAAATTACCGTGATGATCCCGGTACCAGTCGCGGGCCGCCCCACGATCACGGTCATCGAAGTGATCATGGTCATGATGATCCCGATCCTGGTCATGATGATCCCGATCCTGCCCATGATCGCGATCCTGAGCTTGCGCTACTGTGATCCCCACCAATAGGGCGAGTAGCAGTGTGACTACACTTGCAGCCCATCGTGCATTCTTCATAGAAATAGTCTCCCACGCTTGATACTGGTGAAGCTCCGATAGGACTAGTGCTTATCCTCATCGGGATGAGCATGCCGCCAATTCCAATAGTCCGATTGTTCCTTCTTGCCGGCCTTGGAGAAATCACGATAACTCCGGTGCTGGTCGGTTTGATACTGGCGCCATGCATGGTCTTCGTTGTCGTTCCAGTTGTGATAGTCCTGGTGTTCTTTGTCGTAAACCCTTTTGTTGTCGTCTTTCTTTTCGTCTCGGTGTTGTTCGTCTTAGCGGTCTTGGGGATGAGCGATGATTGCGGGCGCCGTGATTAGCGTGGACGCCAAAAACAACGATGTCAGGAACTGAGATCCGTTTCGCATTTTGTCTCCTTTCCGTCTACCGTAACTCCGGAGTACGAATTGGACCTGTGGAGTTGCTCGCTGAAGGCGCCGAGCACACACTATAGCGCATGCAGCCGGGACTGCTCGATACTGTCGAAACGGTATCCGCTTCAGGAATATTAAGTAGTGGATTCTCCCCGGTTTCTCATTCTGCAACTTCTTGTATGTCTTGTTTAGCGAGATTCAGTCCAACCACGCAGAGCTCGAAATGCTCCGAGAGCCAACGGAGCAGGGGCGCTTCATCTATTACTTATATATACCGAAATTGGTCGAACGAGCAGACGATGGCATACGACTTCTTGCCAGCTCGTACGAAATCGACGAGAGCATCGAGGCCAGGGCTTTTCGTTTTCGGGCCCTTAACCGCGATCTCGGCAAAGAGGCCCGTCGTAAAAAGAGAGTAATCGCCAACATGCTTGCGAATTGCACGGTCTCAGCCGGGTTGCACGCTACCACGGCGGCGAAAAGCGAAGCGTTGAGTTGCGCACTTATCTAGCGGACACTACACTAGTAGCAGGAAAGATGCAGGAAGTGATCGCCATTCCCGGCAGCAACCGGCCTGCGGTACCGCACGCCAAACTGTTGAAGGAATCTGACTGCAAAGCCCGGAGCAGGTGGGATGCCGCCAAGCGTCCTGCAGCCTTTCGACCCGGATGACTCCAACCGAACGTTAGCGGCGCCGGGGGCGTCCTCGATGCGGCCGTCACCAGACCGTCAAGAAGGTCGGCTCGATCTAGAAGTCGTTAGGATTGAATAACATGATTCCTTTTCAAGCGATGGTGTGACTGTGGTTGCCGTGGCCGCGAACGATCGCAGCATGCCAGCAAAGGCATCGATGAAGAAATCTGTGATCTGTATCTTGAAGAATCGCTCGTCCGATTCAGAATCCTGGGGGTCGCTCATCGGCTACTCCGAAGATGTGCTCCAGCGCAAGTCCTGCCCGCCCCAAGGTACCCTCGTCGAAAAGGCGCCCGATCAGTGTGACACCGTGAGGCACGCGACGTGGCGGCGAAAACGTGGGCAGCGGACTGCTCGGGTCCGGCGCCCAATCGCTTCGCGCTGTGGACACCTCGACGAATCCCGCGCGCAGTGTCAACGAAGGATGTCCGGTGAAGTTGGAAATGGTGAGCATTTCGTCGCGGAGCGAAGGCACGAGGAGTAGATCCACTTGGGAAAAGGTCCGGGCCATCTCATTTGCGACGCTGCGCCGGAACCGGTCGGTTTGTACAAAGTCCACAGCTGAAAGAAAGCGGGCTTGGCGGAAAAGGTTGGGCCAAGCGTCCGCTAACTGAACTTTAAGCTCATCAACTTTGCGACTAAGTGTGAGCTCCTCGAAAGCAGCTGCCGCCTCCGAGAACAGAATCAAGTTCAGTGAATCATATGGCCAATCGGGAATAGCTACCGCAACCGGGACCATTCCCGCCCTTCGAACCGCCTCCAGTGCCGCTCGGTCCACATCGGCGGCTGGATTCTCCTTCATCCAACCGGGGATGTAACCTACTCTTAACCCTTGCACGCTTGCGTCTGAGTCGAAGTCAAGCTTGCTCGGCACGCTCGAGAGGTCGCCGGCATCAGGCCCGGAGATGGTATGTAATACGAGCATGGCGTCCTCGACGCTGCGAGTCATCGGCCCTAACTTATCGAGCGACCAGCAGAGCGTCATCGCGCCGGTGCGCGGTACACGACCGTAGGTGGGCCGCAATCCGGTGATCCCGCAGCGCATGGAAGGGCTCACGATGCTGCCTTCGGTCTCACTCCCGATCGAGAAGCCCACCAATCCCGCCGCAGTAGCAGCGCCCGGACCTGCGCTCGAGCCGGACGATCCTTCGTCGATCAGCCACGGATTCATGGTCTGCCCGCCAAACCAGATATCGTTGAGCGCCAATGCCCCCATGCTCAGCTTGGCAATGAGTACTGCACCAGCCTCGTGGAGACGCTTTACTACCACTGCGTCTGCGGTTGGCACGCGATTCCTGAACGGCTCCGCCCCGTACGTCGTCAGGATCCCGGCGGTGTCTAGGAGGTCCTTGGCTCCCCATGGGACTCCGTGCAGCGGCCCGCGATACTTGCCTGCGGCGATCTCCTCGTCAGCCTTCCTAGCTTGCGCGCGTGCCAGATCTTTTGTGAGTGTGATCACGCAGCGCAGCTTGGGATTAAACGTCTCGAGTCGCTGCAGATAGATCTCAGTTAGTCGCGCAGAAGTAAGCTTACGCTGTTCAATCCACCGCGACAGCTCTGTCACCGGCGCGAAGGCGATTCCTTCATCCGTCGCCGGCAAAGGTGCCGGATCAGTTTTGGTGCGGATAAATTGGGTTCTCGCCGGGCCTCCGTCTTCTCTAGGCAGGGCGGGGTTCGTCTGCGACCACGGTGCAAGCGTTGGCTCCAACATCACCTTTCGCGGGCCTACACGCCGCTCGTAGAGGGCTGCCATGTTCATGCGCCAACTACGAGCGGCGATGTCACGCCCAGCCTTCGTCAATTCAACCTGAACGAGCTTCTCTGCTTCGGCAAAAGATGAAGACGAGACCTCAGGTCCCACGGCCCGCGCAGTGCCGAACGCAGGCGGCGCCCCGGGGGGTAGTGCGGCCGACTGTGGTGGTTTGCGGCAACCGGAGACGGCACCAAGTAGGGCAAGGGATGTATGCTTCAACAACTGCCTACGCGATTTGAACATATCTCCTCCGAAAGTAGTGCCTCGTCGATGATGCTTCTTTCCAATAAGCAGCAGAGAACTATAACTTTCTAGCCTCCGGTTGACACAAGCTATGGCGTGCGACGCCTTTGGTGAAACTTCCTAGACTGCCTGCTACGTGACTGGATGGCCGTCAGCGCGGGTACTCAATTCAAGGACCTGGAAACTCGGGTCCACTGAATTGTCGAGCGAAATCTATATATCTCGCCCTTGAACTGCACCGAACTTGGACTGGAATTTTGGCATCGTCCGCGGGATGAGGAGCGGCTTGCTTCCGCGAGAATTGCGCACCCCCGGAATCGCCAAGCCGCATCCTGTCTGTTCGTATTCAGGATGTCTGCCTTCACGATCTGCCTCGATTACTGATCGAGAGACTCTGGAATTCTGGTGCTGGAGTCTTGAGTACGCAGGTTCTTCGGGAGTCTGCTTCCGGACTACTCGACCTGGGACATCGCGACTAACAGCCCGAGTTCTGTCATTTGAGGCCCTTGTCATCGAGTATCGTTACAGTATTTCGTTCTGGCATGCACTTATTCTTCAAGCGGCTGGAACGTCCTCAGAGGACTTGGCAAACCGGCACGCTTGTGGTTGCTTCGCTTGTCAGCCCCTTGAACCATTCCGAGTCAGACTAGAACGGAAGTGGCGCGCCCTAGGGGACGATTTTAGAACTGTTTCGGGCGACTTCGTGACAGCCTTGCCCTATATTGAACTCCCTGAAGGATGAAACCCATAGCCAATTCCGGACCCTGCCGGACGACATCTCAACTAAATCGGCTCAGGTCAATGTATGTATAATACCCTCCGCCTAGGAGGGCCAATTCATGTTGCGCATAAACGACCAAGCCCCGAATTTCACAGCCGAAACTTCTAAGGGGACGATCAACTTCCACGAATGGATCGGTGACGGCTGGGCTATCTTGTTCTCGCATCCCAAGGACTTTACGCCCGTGTGTACGACGGAACTAGGTTACATGGCGGGACTGCAGCCGGAATTCGAGAAGCGTAATTGCAAGATCATCGGGCTGAGCGTGGACCCGGTGAGCAGCCACAGCAAGTGGGCCGTGGACATCGAAGAAACACAGGGACACAAGGTGAACTACCCGATGATCGGCGATCCCGAACTCAAGATCGCCAAACTCTATGACATGCTACCTGCGGACGCTGGCGACAGTGCCGAAGGCCGGACCGCTGCAACCAACGCCACAGTGCGTACGGTGTTTGTGATCGGCCCCGACAAAAGGATCAAGCTGATGCTCAGTTACCCGATGAGCACCGGCCGCAACTTCGATGAAGTGCTGCGAGTCGTCGATTCGATGCAACTTACGGCCAAGCATAAAGTGGCCACGCCGGTGAACTGGAAACAGGGCGACGATGTGATCATCCTCCCGGCCGTCTCGGAGGAAGAGGCCAGACAAAAGTATCCCGGCGGCTGGAAAGCTCCGCGGCCTTATCTGCGGATCGTTTCCCAGCCGAGCTAACAGCCCATAAGATCCATAACAGGGGATGGCCCTTAGTGATCCTCAAACAATTCTATCTGCCGTGCCTGGCGCACGCTTCCTACATCATTGGAGACCAGGCGACGGGCACGGCAGCTGTCATTGACCCACAGCGGGACACAGATCAATACGTTGCGTTTGCCGCCGAGCACAAGCTCAAGATCAAGCACGTATTCCTGACGCATCTCCACGCCGATTTTGTCGCCGGGCATTTGGAGCTGCGCGATCGCGTGGGCGCAAGAATTTATCTGGGTGCCGCAGCCAAGGCGGCGTACGCGTTCACTCCCCTTCACGATGGTGACATTCTCGAATTCGGGCGCCTGCGCCTGAAGATACTGGAAACACCGGGCCACACCCCGGAATCGATCTCCATCCTCGTTTACGACTTGGACGTCAGCGATACACAGCCTCATGCCGTTCTCACCGGAGACACTTTGTTTATCGGCGACGTAGGGCGGCCCGATCTGCGGGCGGCACTGGGCTGGTCGGCCACGGAACTTGGCAGCATGCTCTTCGAGTCGCTGCACACGAAGCTACTGGCGCTGCCGGACCAAAGCCTGGTGTATCCGGCTCACGGTGCAGGTTCCCTCTGCGGGAAAGCGCTCAGCAAAGAAACAGTATCCACGCTAGGAGAACAGCGCCGCTCGAACTACGCGCTCCAACCCATGAGCAAAGAGGCGTTCATCCACGTCGTGACAGCCGATCAACCCGAGGCGCCGGCCTACTTCACCTACGATGCCGTGCTGAACAGCGAAGAACGGCCTACGTTGGATGAAACGCTGGCCCGTGTGAACCCGATGCCGCTCGACGGTGTGCTCGCGTTGAAAGAAATTGGCGCACAGATTCTCGATACCCGCGATCCGGGCGAGTTTGCGGCGGCACACCTGGCGGGCAGTATCAATATCGGTCTCGGCGGCCAGTACGCAACATGGGCCGGAACGGTGCTGGATCGAAATCATCCGATCGTAATCATCGCTGACCCTGGCCGGGAGAACGAATCGACAACCCGACTCGGGCGAATTGGCTTCGATCACGTGGTTGGATTTTTGCACGATGGTCTGCACAGCCTCGAATCGCGTCCGGAACTGATTACTTCCACCGAGCGCTTCAGCGCACCGTTCGCCGCTGAACTTCTGTCATCGAGTCAGCCTCCGCTGACGATTGACGTTCGCACACCGCGCGAGCGCGATCAGAAATACATCGCAGGAAGTGTGAGCATACCCCTCAATCATCTGGCGGAAAATCTGGAAAAGCTTCCAAGAGACCGTCCCCTACTGGTCTATTGTGCGGGCGGCTACCGGTCGTCCATCGCCGCGAGCTTGCTGCAACGCGGCGGATTTGACCAGGTCGGTGAAATTGCGGGTGGCATCGTAGGATGGGAATCTGCAAACCTGCCGGTTCACACTGCCTAGGTCTTGTCGTGGAAAATTCGGAGTCGCCAAGGTTCAGCTGCGAACCGATTGCGGAGTCTGGGTTCGAAAAGAGCATACGGGGTATCGCCCTGAGTCGCTGAAACAGAACACAAAGATAATAGATAGATGGCGCGCCCGGAGAGATTCGAACTCCCGGCCCTCTGCTTCAAAGGCGTCGGGAGACTACTATAAGTCGTGTCTTTGCTGTCGCATCCGGGCGACATCACTCGATTCAAATGTTCCAACTCTGTTCCAATAAATTGAAAGCTGTAATAGGGTCTTATTGCTACCGGGTGGAGCGAACCAGTTGCCGGGCGGGTATACCCCCGCTGGACCAGCGCCTTCACACCTATGGCTTTCGCTGGCGTACCAACGCAATACATCCCGCGACGCTACCGAGGATGAAAAAACCGATGACGGACAATCCGAATGCTCGATAAGCCTGACACCGGACGGTGTCTTCTATGGCGTTGTGGGCTCTGTACAAAATACGACAGACCGAAAAGACGGGGAGAGACTGCGCAACGGCACTCGCCCCACTCAAACAGAATGAGGCAAGGCTGATAGCCATTGATGAGCGAATCTTCATCCCTTTAGATCCTGTCGTGCCATTCCAGCCCTTCAGGTAAATCCTCTACGGCAAACTCGAAATGAACGACTCGGAACGGCGAAGTTGTCGAGGCTTATTGGCTCACCAATTTCTCTCCGCGTGAAGTGAGCAGCCGCTGCCTGTACTCCATGGCGAGGAGCCGATGGCAGATCGAAAATGAAGGCTTCAACGATGCCAAGAACCGCTATGGACTCGAGCACATTCGTCATCATCACGAACGCAGCCTACTCATCGTGTGGCTGCTGACCTGTTTGAGTCTCACACTCGAGCGGCTCTATCGTTTGCGCTATCTGCATCGCGGGTCGCATCCGGTGCGCACCGCCATTGGCCTGTACCGTCTTCTGGTTCTCGGCCTATCCCTCCGGGTCGTCACCGATTCCACTTGAGATCGGCGGGGTCGCTTCAACTGTGCCCTGAATTTTCCACGCCGAGCCCGGCGGATCGCACGGGCGTCTCGACATAGCAAAATTCACCCCACGAAAATAGGCCGCGACCGCGGCGCGTGCTTGCCACAGCGCATTACCCGGATCCAAAACGGCTCCTCAGAGCTCGGCGCTACCAATTTTCCGAGACTGCTGGCTCACACCAGCTGTTCTTGCGTAGAACCGCTCTTTGAGGCATCATTCTGGTTCCCTCCCCGAGTAATCAAACCTTAAAAGCGCTGGTGCGCCCAGGTAGCTGGTAGCGGCCTTCGCTGGGATGCGTACTTACCTATGTTCCGAGAAAATCATGCCGAAAGGCGAAGGTCTCCCCGACGATTATTGGTAAATCCACCTGTAACGGTCTCGGTCGGCGAATCGAAAGGCGACCGGCTATTTGACATAAGTGAAGGCGGCATTTGCGTATACGGTCTGGTCCCGAAGGGGCGGGACGATCTTTTTCCGGTCATTTTTGATTTGCCAGGAGGCGCCGGCTCTGTCAAAGGTATCGCGGAAATCGCTTGGAGCAGTGCTACGAAGAATCGCACGGGCATTCGTTTCCTGAATTTTGCAGATGCATCGCAGGGAAGACTTACCAACTGGATGTGTGCCCCATGGTACGGTTCAAGACAAATCGCCGTTGCTCACGAAACTGCCGAGTGGAGTTCTTCACCGATGGACTCTCACGCGATTCCAATGTTCCATGACCCCGCACTGAGGCTTTCGCCCTTACCGATTGCGCAACAATCGATTCCAGTATTCGAATCTCCGCAAGTGCTGGAATACGGCGTTGAGCAATTGAGAGTTCGTCCGCCCCGCGTTACCGGCGTGCTCGTGGCCACCACCGCAATCTTATGTTTAGCCATCGGATTGTTACGCTCTCATTTATCTGAAAGGGCTGAGACCAGAACGGCCAGAGAAACCACGTCCACGACAGTTCCTGAATCGCTTGCCAGAAGTTCGATCGCCCCCGTAAACACGTTCCCGGCCACAATTCCATCGCTGCCCGCGAGCACTTCGCTTGATGTTCTTGGATTTGTGCTTCAGGTGGGTGCGATGAGAAAGGAGGGCAATGCAGACGGACTCTCGAATTCTTTAAAGCGACAAAATCTTCCGGCATTTGTGTTCAAGCGCGGAACGGATGGCTTTTATAGAGTAGCAGTTGGGCCATATTCTGATATGTCCTCGGCGATGTTAGTTAAAGATGAATTGCGGCGCGAGAATGTGAAAGCCATTCTGAAGCGGTGGGTACCGGAGTGAAGATTTGCGCCGCCGCAATTTGTTGCTTGCGTTCATCGGCATTAGGGCAACCCTTTTACAGCTCTATCCAGATGACCTTCTTGAATGTCCCCAAAAAAAATGTCAAAAGGTTCCTTCATGATTACACCTCGGCGAAGCTATGGGTGCTCAACCGGCAAGAGTCTTTGGGACTACCACACACGGAAGCGGTCTAGGAGACAAGCTGAAGACCAATCTCCCAGAGTGATGCCCGAAAGGATCGGTCACGCGGCCGAATCCCCAGCCGTGTTCTTCCTTCACAATAGATACAGGGCCGTTGGGTTCGGTTGGCTGTCCTGCTGCGGGCGATAGGTTCACCTTCGCACACCGTTCCGCTGTCGCCCTCGTTCAAATCCCTCGGCGATTGCGTATCGCGATCGGCAGCTGGAGTTGACAAAAACTAAAAATCGAAACCAAGGCCGACTTTGGCAGCCCAAGCCTGGCGGTACTCTTTGTCCTCGAGAAGTTGTCGGCCGTACCGAGTCGACATTTCCCGGTGCGTGACTGAAAGCCCCCCATTCGCCTACGCATGACCCTCTTCATTATTGAGGCCGGTCTGAAGTCCGTTGGCCAGGATATCCCGGGACACTCATAAGAAGTCCTCGTCGAGCCCTACCCTGTTGTGCCACGAGCGTGACATACGTAGTGCACATACCGTAGTGATAGGTATGTCCTGTACAGTTGAGTAATTAACTTGATAACACCACAACATGAAGCCAACGTCATTCCAGACCAAGGAATCTTCAGTTCACCTGAACGCAACGGGAGCTCTCCGAATCACCCCTTGGCCGAAACATTTACCAAAGACAACCAAGGAGGTTGCCATGATCGAACCTAACGAACTATCCACGCAAGATATCTCTAATCGAGCTTATGAGCTGTATGTTCAACGCGGCGGCGAACCTGGGAAAGATGTCGAGGACTGGGTCCGAGCTGAACGAGAGCTGAGCGGCGACGTTGTGGTAGCGGAAGTAAAAACGAAAGCCGCTCGATTGGGTCACAACTCTAATTGAAACGACTGAGTCTGATCGTTTGGGAGGGGCTGACTTTTCCGCCCTTCCCAAACCCTCTAAAGCAGCGGGGTGTTTATGCGGCTGGTCGAAAAGTTACTGCTTCAACTCAAAGACCGCCATTGCTGGGCTGCTCAGGTCATAAACGGCGAAAGACCTCACAGTTTTTTGGGCCATCTCCGCGACCCTGATTCTGGCCGCTTGTAAATTATTGGCATTTTCCATCCACACCGACGGACCGTCTAGGAAGATTTCGTAAATCAATAATCTGGTTGTGGCGTGTCCGCTTTCTTGCAGGAACCGAAGACCACCGGAGGAATATACAGTCGCACTCAGCGAGTGACCGACGCCGGAGCCACCTGTAAGTTGTTGTTGACCCGCACCACGCCTGGCACCGAGGAAGTGACCGTCTCCGCCCTACGCTCTACTTCCGAGCTTTCCACCTGACCAGCGAGTGTAACGACACCATTGGTCGTGTTCACATCGACATTCGCTATGCTGGAAGCACGAACATCCGAAGCGAGCTTTGCCTTTACTTGGGTTGTGATTTGCAGATCGCTGACTTGGCGATTAGGCGACTGGGTAGTGTTGCAGCCCTCTGCAAACATGGCAATTGTAGACAATGCGGCCACAGCTAAGACAATCGTCCAAATGCTTCGAAGCCCTCTGTTAGTCATTGCTCCCTCCCGCTCAAGTTTTTGGCGCGTCGCGATGCAGAAGTCAATCAGGTAGCCGCGATAGAAGCTCGCTCTCGTGTCCAGCTGTCAATTGCCAGTCCACCACTAACCGGCGCTTGGCGTTCAGTCCCAGCACCTCTCTGTTTGATTTACAGCTGCATCGAACCATCACCGGTTGGGAGTCCACCTCTTCCGGGCTCGCTTTATCGCTCAATATGGCACATGGAACTGGATGGCCGCATTGATCGCATTCATAGACAAGAACGTGAACAAATATATCGCCGTTGTTCTTCATAAGCCTCCGTCGAGCACTCCGACTTGAGGCACGTCGTCTTCCAAATTGCCACTTCAATGTCGCGTAGAATCAGCCGTTTACCACCAATAAGGTGCATCCCCGGCGCGCTCCGAGGAATCGTAACGCTCTCATGTCAATTTTTTCGTAGAGGATAACTCACCCAGAATACAGACAAACGAGTATTGACCCAGAGGTACTATCCGGTTTAAAAGTCTGCCCATATTCCTGGGTCACCAATGATACGAATCCTTCTCGTAGATGACCACCAAGTCGTGCGCGCAGGCCTAGAAAGCTTATTGAACAATGTCAACGGCTGCGAAGTATGCGGCGAAGCTGCGAACGGACAGGAGGGCGTTGAGAAAACCTTGCAGCTGAAGCCGGACCTGGTCCTCATGGATATATCGATGCCGGTACTGAACGGCCTCGAGGCCACAAAGGTGATTCGACGAGTTGTCCCGGAAACAAAGATTCTGATTCTATCGATGCATGATTCGGTCCAGATTGCCAATGAAGCGAAGCTTTCGGGCGCTGACGGATATCTCACTAAAGCCTGCGCGGTCGCCGAACTCCAAACTGCTATTAGAAAGATCTGCAAAACGTCAGCAGCACAACAATCAGCAGGCCAGCAGGAAACCGTATCGGGGTCCGCAGCAATTTGAATTTGTCCAGACGTCCCCCAGGCGGGGCAGCACCACTCCAGTGGATACGGTTGTTGAGGCTATAAAAGCGGGCCACAAGACAGCATCGCCGAGTTGCCGCTGTTCAGAAAACGGGACCTCGTGGCGCGCAATAAACTGAGAAAAACCAAATTTCGCCCACGTCAATTTCACCTCGCTCCGCCGTAGATGACTCTTCGCCCAACATACGAGCTTTCTGGCGCTTCAATCGCTTGCGTTCAATCGCGGCGCGCATTTCCTGCGTGACCAGAAGCTCAACAGTACCTGTGACCACGTTCGGCGGCTGGTTTGTTCCGTTGCCGCTGTCGGCCCCGGGTTGTCTGAATTTGGTCATAAGAATCAAACCGGCAGTTTTATTCGTTATTCACGTTTTTTGTGCAACGCCATTCAGCCGGGCTTAAATGCACACCCGCCGCTAACGCGGAGCGCCCGGCGATGCTGATCCGGGCGTTTGGCTCTGGTCGCCCGTCGAATTTGATTCCTGCCGCATGCAATCCGCCATTTTGGAGAGCGAGCTGAAGAAGCCCTCGACGGATTTTGCGATCGTAGGGGTGAGAGCGATTTCGCCTCCGTCGTTCAGAGGGCTGCCCTTGAAACCTCTTTGGATATTGACGTAACGCTTGCCCAGAATTCCATCGGAGGTAAGCGAGGCGGTCGAGTCGCTGCGGATCATTTCCTGGTCGGGCTTCTCGATACGCAAGATGAGTTCCACTCTTCGCTGCGGCGTGGCGGATTTTCCCGCGAGATTTTTGGATTCAACCGTGCCGACATCGATGCCGTCCACCCGCACCGGCGCGCCCGGCAGCAGGCCATCTGCCTCGGCCACGTACGTTCGCAAGTGATATTTCGGAACGAAAAAATGAGATGACCACAGAAAATAAAACGCGCCCGCCGCGCAAATGCCCACGATCAGAACGATCCCGGCCTTGAGGACGCGGTCGGAAAGGCGAATCGTAATCTCCGCCATAGCCGCCTCCCGCTGGGCGCTTTTAGTGTAACGCTGTAGCACCGTTTTTACTAAAAGCTGTACCGGCTTTCCTGACCTAAGACTTCCGGTTGGGTTTGCGGCCACCTGTGATTCATTCCAAACAGGGGCCACGCCGAGCCGTTGCCTGGAAAACTCGCCCGTTTCGGGCACCTTTTTCTTCCCGCGCCCACCCTTTTCCGGTTCGGGATACAGACACGCATACGCCATCGCCCGCTGTCCTGGCGTCATGTTCCGGCGATTGAGGTTGGCCGAGACGATAAAGGCGAGTTGCTGCCATTGCGAGGATTGGTCGTTCGTGATGCCGAGCTTTTCAAGGTTTTGCGGGGGAATCAAGGTCGCAGTTGACGACCTTTTCCGGTCTCCACCGTGGCCTTGAATCGTGATGCCGAATACTACACTCCGCGAATCGCCCGCGACGCCAAAAACAAACCACTCGTCGCAAAAGTCTATGCGGACATGCAGGCCGGAACGTACTGGTCGGCTGAGGCGACCGGTTTACCTTCGGCCTAGCGGGCTTACTTTGTCGAGGCTGATGTAACAACCAGGATGTTGGCAAAATGCACCGTAGAGCCGCTGCCGTTGACGGAACGCATGAGTTTGCTTGCCCAACCTGGCCGCTGAACCAGACCTCCGTCCGGCTGAACCCAAAGTTGAAGAGCGCCGTGTGCCGAAAACTAAAAGGGCTGTTGGTCTCGCTGCCGGTGTTTTTCCTGCCTGAGTTTACCTCTTCGCTCCGCTTCATTAGCCCCGGTCCTCCGCAGGCCGGGGCTTCTTCTTTTGATCGCTAAGGCTCGCTCGTTGGGTATTCTCCTTCGCAACGCAATAGAGTCCCAGTACTTCCTGAACCAGGGAATCGGAGTGACTGCCGTACTGGAGGTGTCGAATGAAAGAACCATCCTTCGATATTTTCTCAGGACACCCGGACAAAGACGCGGTGTGGATTGAAACCATCCAAGGGCTTTCAAATGCGCGAGCACGCATGCATGAACTTGCGGCGCAGGTACCGGGAGATTACTTCGTCTTTTCCGGTGGCAACTGCGCAGAGAACACGTCGAGCGAGTTGGTACCAAGACAACAACCTTCGTAGCGGGGCCGGGCGGCGTTGCGAAAACTCAACTTACTGACAGGGACTTTGTTATCGCCGAGGAAGAACGAACCGAGTTCATCGGCGGCAGGAGCAGATACATCTTCAGCACGAGCAACGGGAATCCACTCGGGCAGAGCAATATCTTGCGCCGCAGCTTGCATCCCGCCTTGGCAACGCTTGGAATAAAACGATGTGGCTTTCATGCCTTCCGCCGATTCCGAAACACATATTTGCGGAATTACACCTCATGCCCGAATGGACTCCGCAATTTCTGGCTCGGGTGGAGCGATAAAGACATGAGCGACCACTACGATAAAATCCGCGAAGACGCGGTCTTCCGCCGCGAAGTCGCAGAACGTGTGGGCATCGGATTTGAACTCCCGAAGCCTTCAATTGTTCCAAGCGTTCCGAATGTTCCAAACTCTGCTAAGGAAGCGGAGGCTGTAAAAGCATGACTGCAATGAAGTAAGTGGCGCGCCCGGAGAGATTCGAACTCCCGACCCTCTGCTTCGAAGGCAGATGCTCTATCCAGCTGAGCTACGGGCGCACTCCCCCTAATCTCTCACATTAGAACTACTTACACCAGGACCTCGTTCGCTTCTCCGGCTGCCGTTTTCGGTACATTCGGTACAACTGAGACCAAAATCGAGCCGGGAAACTCAAACCCGACGCCGATTTTCGCCGCAATCTCTTTGCGGAACTTCAGGTTCTTTTTGAGCATGGAGTAGTCGTCTCCAACCGTCCGGTTCCCATGACCGAGCCAAAATCGCTCGATGTCAGCAGGAACCGAGTTTTCGCGGAGCCAAGTCATCCGGAAGCGGCGGAAGATATGGCTTCCTCCGACGGGGAGACCCTTCTTCTTCAGCAACGGGTGGATAACCCGGTTACAAATGTTCGAGGGATTAAGTGGCTTTCCCGTGCGACTTGCGAAGACCAAGCCGTCGGTTCGGCCAGCGAGGAACTCCCTTAGAAGAGCTGCTACCTCCGGCGAGATGTCCACGAACCTCGCGGAGTTCGGAGTCTTCAGTTCCCGGGTAAGCTTCGTGCCTTTGGCCTGCTGGATGACACGCACAGTAGTCAACTCGTCCAGTAGGTCCTTGATTTCGAGGCCAAGAAGTTCACCGATGCGACAGCCGGTGGAAGCCGCAAGGATCAATAACATCCGGTATTTTGGATTCTTGACGCGAGCAAACTCCACCATAGTTTCTGCTGTAATCGATGGCCTCCTTTGCTTCGCAGGTTCGACGATGCGCCAAGGCAGGATGATTTCGTCGCGGCCTTGGCAAAAAGTGTCCATAGCTCGATAGATCTGCTCATCCTGAATCAGCAGCCGATGATTCATCCGAGCACCACGCGACAGTCGTGAGAATTCGGCGGAGGTCTCCGAGTCGAGTCGTTCCGCCTCATACTCTTCTTCCTGGTCCGACATCGGACAAATCAATTTGCCCGCTTTAACCAACTCAATGACAAGGCTGCGGAGCTGCAACGTACGCTCAACTTCGATGTTGTTTAGTTTCTCGCCACGCCTTATTTTGACCAGCTTGATCCCCACAGAAGTGTCCAACCAAAGGGCAGGGACGGGCGATTTCTGCGCCGCTACAAGCGGAGCTGCCCTTGACGCGGGAGTTGTCGAGGTCGAGGAATCCATCATCAAGCATTATATACAGCTGTCCACCTGGAAAACCGGCCTGACAAGCATAATGAGGAGCGAGTAGGCAAGGGCAAGGGTTGTTGTTACTATTTCGGCCGTCATGAATGTCAAAGAGATTCTACATCGCCACCCGCCCGAAATTTTATATCACTACACCACGCAGCAAGGACTGCTCGGAATCATCGGTCAACGGGAGATTTGGGCAACGCGCACGCAATACATGAATGACGACCGCGAGTTCCGGCATGGAGTTCAGGTAGTCAGAGAAGAGCTATCCGTTATGAAGATCGAGCCTCAGTATCACGACAAGACCAAACTGTTCGAGGAAATGGAGGAAGGGATCGAGGGCATCGAGAGTTTCAATGTGTGCGTCTGCTCTTTTTCTGAGGGTGGCGATGCGCTGTCCCAGTGGAGGGCCTATGGGGGCGGGGCATCTGGGTTTTCGATAGGCTTCTCGGGGGCGTTCATGCGGGCCGTTAGCGATCACCTCAATTTCTGGCTCGTCCGCGTGATCTATGATGAGGACGAACAGCGTGCGATGATCCGCGCTCTACTGCAAGATGTTCTTACGGAGAACGTGGAGAACAATGTAAAGCTCTTAGACCAGAACAATCGAGAGCCCGAGCAGCCACCAGGCGGAAACCTGGCGGCCACCTGAATCGGTACGCTCCTATTCTGAAGCACAAATCATTCTCAGAAGAGCGAGAGTGGCGCATCATCTCCCGACCGCTCATGTGCCGACGTAAAGGTTTTGGCTACCGCGTTGGTGCGTCTATGCTGATTCCGTATTTCCGAATCCCTCTATCAGAAGAGCAACCATTCAGCCTCGAGGAAGTCATCGTGGGGCCGACGCCGCATCCCGATCAGTCGATACACTCGCAAGGGCTGCTAACGAAACAGGGCCTTCGAAAGGCAAGGGTGCGTAATTCAGAGGTGCCGTACAGGAACTGGTAAACCGTCATGAGACGCCCAGCCGCAGGGGATCTCAGGTGCCACGCGTCTCTTGACTCTGGAGCTTCGACAGGTAGACTCGCGTCATGAATACCCCCGCACCAAAACCCTGCCGGCGCTTTGCAAAGCGCAGCACGCTGAACGCTCAGTTCCTCGCGCATCTGCCTGGCTGCCCCGCGTGTAAGGCCGGTCGTTGCGCACCTGGAGCGGCAGTCCGAAGAAGGATCGGAAACCGGGTCTACGCTCGACCGAGGCTGAGCGGCTGGTTACATGATCCTAAACACGTGATCAGATTCCCGGCAGTGCCGAGTTGTCAAAGGAGAAGTGATGCCTCTCGTTCGGATCGATCTCATTGAAGGCAAGACGCCAGAATATTGTTCAGGCACGCGGCGTGAGGAGCCTCTTCTCATGGCTATCATGGACCCTCTTGGTTGTTAGCAGCTCCCCGCCGTGATATAAGGGCCCCGGAGGTAGCTCTGCCACTGCGGGCTCAGCGAGAACAACTTTACTTTAGTTCAAGTAAATTAAGTAAAGAGGACGATATGAAAAAGGTGCTAGTGTCCCTTGCGTTGCTTGCAGGCTCTCTGATGGCCTGCGGCAGAATTTTCGCGCATCACGGTTCGCGTGCTTCGTATGACCTGTCTAGGACAGTCGCGATGACAGGTGTCGTTACCGAGTTTATCTGGCAAAACCCTCATGTGTACGTGATGTACGACGTCACAGATAAAAATGGAACCGTCACCCATTGGGGCGCAGAAACTTACTCCCCAATCGTCATGATCAGAGACGGCTGGACGAAGGACGAATTGAAATCAGGCGACAAGGTCACAATAAGCGTCTGGCCTGCTAGGACAGGTAGCGCCCGAGGTTTTCTCGCGAAGCTCGTTGGCCCGGATGGCAAGGTGACGGACTTGACCGGGCGGGTGGTAGAGTAGCCGTTTCGAAATTGTTAGTTTAAAGGGGATCTGGAATGCGAAATGGTTTGATCGGTTCGATCATTGCGCTTCTGGGTTTTTCAATTGTGATATCCGCTCAAACAGCTCCGCAATCTGCAAACGCCCAACCTCAGCAGAGGGGAGCGAGGGGCCAAGGCGGTGCTCAATCCTTAACCAAAGACATGCCTTTTCAGCCCCACGACTTTTCTGGCGTTTGGAGGGTTCGCCAACGAGCGGGCGAGACTTTGAGCGCGACAGCTCCCCCCATGACGCCATGGGCCCAGGCCCGATACGATGCGGCGAAGCCCGGGATCGGGCCGCGAGCGCAGCCCCTCGGCAACGATCCGATCTTGATTTGTGATCCGGTTGGCTTTCCTCGTATTCTCCTGTTTAACGCTTACCCACTCGAGTTTGTTCAGCTTCCCGACAGGATTATCCAGTTCTTCGACTTCTTCTATACTCATCGCACCATCTGGACAGATGGCCGTGAACTTCCCAAAGATCCGGAACCGACTTGGTATGGATACTCAGTTGGAAAATGGGACGGGGATACGTTGGTCGTTGAATCCTTCGGTTTTAATGACAGGTCGTGGCTCGATGAAGATGGACATCCCCATAGCAGTGACATGCGTATCGAAGAGCGTTACAAGCGTGTGGACCACGACACGATAGAGGTCACTATCACCCTGACCGACCCTAAAGCTTATACAAAGCCCTGGGTGAGCGAAACGAAAACTGTGATGTGGGATCCGAAGGAAGTAATTCGTGAGGACGTCTGCGTAACTTCCGATGAAGAAAAATATCGAGAAGAAGTAAGAAGTCCAGCAGGAACCAAAAGCAGTAGTCCCTGACGCCATAGCCGTCGACGTGGTCCGCATACAGCAGAGCAGGATCGCCGCTCTTCAGGGTGAGCTTCTTCAGCCGTTCCTTCCGTTCGACGAGGGGCATGGCTCGCCCCCATGCACCAAGTCGCCGCCATGCAGAACCAGATCGGGAGAAGTTTGGCTGAGATTCTGCGAGCACCGCTTCGAAAGCGGTTAGATTGCCGTGGATGTCGGACACAACGGCGATGCGCACGCGCCACTCCTTCCCGATCGTACAACAAGAATGTTAGGGGTTGTGTCATCCCCGCCACCCCGCGACCGAGAGTCACCGGACGGCCAACCGGAAGTTATCCGCTTCATCGGTCAGGCGGCCCGCTGGCGGCGGGGGCAAGCGCGCAGAATGATCTGAAGTTCAAGCGATCACCGGGACATCTGGACACCTGACGGGTTGCTCGCTCACGGAGGACTATTCGTATCTCAACGCGACCATAGGATCGATACGCGTCGCCCGCCGCGCAGGGATGTAACATGCCGCTAGCGCAACGACCGTCAGAAGTGTCGCAACCGCCGCGAATGTCGCCGGATCGCTTGTCCCGACTCCGTAGAGCAGGTGCGAGAAGCTCGATAACAGCCGCGTAAGGATGAGCGCGGCCACTTCTCCGATCGCAACTCCAGCAAGAGCCAGCCGCAGCCCCTGAAACACCACCATGTTTCGGATGTGGCTCGATTCCGCTCCCAGAGCCAGCCGGATACCGATTTCATTTGTGCGCTGCTGCACGGAATACGCCAGCAGCCCGTAAATGCCAATCGCCGCAAGAAGGAGAGCCGTCCCCGCAAAAATCGTCATCAATGTTGTGTTGAAATCGTTGCGGGCGGTGGATTCCAAAATCACTTGATCCATCGACCGGATGTGTCCCACCGGCAATCCGCCGCTTGCCGCCCGCAGTTCCCGCTGTATCGCCGCACTGAGTGAACCGGGCGCGACCTTCGTGCGGACCGCCCACATCGTCGGAAGGTTCTGATTATCTATAGCTATCAGGCCATCGGAGACCTGCGATACCGGAATGTACATGGTCGGCAGAAGCGCGCGGTTGAGTTCGTCATCCCTGACATCGGCGACAACGCCGATGATTTGCCGCGGTGGCTCGGTGAAAGGAGGGCCCGCGCCTTTGTCGATCGCGATGCGCTCGCCCAGGGGGTCGCCCTTTGGCCAGAACTGCGTGGCCATCGTTTCATTGATTACCACAACGGGTGCGGCTCCCGCGCTGTCGTGATCGTCGAACGACCGCCCTCGAAGCAGCGGGATCCGGAAAACCCTGAAATAGTTTGGCGAGATGCTGCGCCAGGCGGCCGCGCCGTGATACCCATCCTTAGGCACAGGACGACCTTCAATCGTGAAGGTTTCGTGATAGGTTGGCTCAAGAGGAAGCGAGCTGGCGGTTGTCGCCGCTTCGACCCCCGGCAAGCTCTCGATCCGTTCGACGCCATCGCGCACGAGTTGAGCGACTCCAGCCGTCTTTTGAAACCGGGGACCGTCGAGCGACATATCCATCGTGAGCATGTTGTGCGGATCGAACCCAGGCGCGACGGTCCGCAGTGCGATGTAGGTCCGAATCATCAGGGCGGAACCCGCCATCAAAATGAGGGCCAGGGCGATTTCCGTCACCACAAGAATCGCGCGGGCCCTGTTCTGCCGCAGTCCCCCGCCAGAGCGCGAGCCGCTCTCCTTCAGGGTAACGTTGAGATCGGCACGCGACGCGTGTATTGCCGGTATCAATCCAAACAGAATTACTGTGAGAAGCGAGACGCCGAGCGTAAAGGCAAGCACGCGCCAATCCATCACCACGTCCGCGCCCTTCTCCCCGATTCGCGGGATGTTGCCAGGGTTTATGGCCAGCAGCGCGTGCACGCCGAAGTAGCCAAGAGCGAAACCCAATGCGCCTCCGCCCATTGATAAGAGAACACTTTCCGTCAACAGTTGGCGCAGGATTCGCCCGCGTCCCGCGCCCAGTGCAGCCCGAATTGCGATTTCGCGGCTCCGGATTGCGGCTCGCGCCAGGTGCAAGTTGGCGACATTGACGCACGAGATCGAGGAGCACAAATACAACAGTGCCGGCAAGCAACAGCAAGGCCGGTCGAACGTTCACCACCTGGTCATCTTCCAGACGCTCAGCCGTGAAGCTCTGCCCGGGGTCCTGGGCCTTCGGAAACTTTCTCCGGAATGTCTCGTAGGCGACCTGGGCCGCCGCCTGGGCCTGTTCGAGGGAAACGCCGGGCTTCAAGCGAGCAACCGCGAGCAGAGTACTACTTTGGTTCGCACTATTCGGGTCGGCCTGTAGGGGAAGCCAAACATTGATGGGAGGGTCCCATGTCTCGCTGGAGGGCGTCTGGAAACTCGCATCAAGAATGCCGATCACCTGATACGGCTCACCGCTGATTTCAATGTCCTTACCCACTATGCCTGGATCCCCGCCGTACCGGTTGCGCCACAATCCGCTACTGATCACGGCCAAATGCGAACCATTGGGGACATCCTCATCCTCGGTGAACGTTCGTCCGAGGGCCACGCGCGCGCCAAACAGGCGAAAATAACTGGCGGAAACGTGCACGCCCGTGAGTTGCTCCGGCCGATCACCTCCTGTCAAATTCATACGCCCAGGACCGAGATCATACAGCGCAGCATCTTCGAAAGCCTGCGTCTGTTGACGCCAAACCATATACTTTGGGATCGACGTGATGGGAAAGTTTCCGTTGCCAGGAAGGCTCGTCTCCAATTGCACGATGCGGTCAGGCTGAGGATAGGGAAGGGAACGCAGCAAGACGGTATTGACGATGGAAAAGATCGCAGTGTTGGCACCAATGCCGAGGGCGAGCGTTAATACAGTGACAATGGTGAACCCCGGATTCTTACGCAGCATGTGCGAGCCATTGCGGACATCCCGGAGCAACGTTTCGAGCCACGGAATGCCGCGGCGGTCGCGATAGCTCTCTTTCGTCTGCTCCAAGCCGCCGAGCTTGATGAGCGCTTGGCGACGCGCTTCTTCGGGAGTCATCCCGCGCCCGAGATTGTCCTCGATATGCATTTGGACATGGCTCTCGAGCTCCTCGGCCAGCTCGCGGTCTTGTCGCCTTTTGTCAACCAAGCCGCGCCACCGCACGAGCCAGCCACGCAGTCGCCTCATAAGCACCCTCCCCCTGGCCGCCGACACTTATTATCACGGGACCTATGGGAACACAATAGAAGTGTGAACGGCGGCAGTTTCATTGCGCTGCGCGGCTTCGATTGGATGTGTCGTCTAGGGCCCTACTGTGGCTCGGAAGATGGAAGGAAACTTCGGGAATTACCACGAAAGGACTTTGATCCAGAATATTACCAGGGAACTTGATGCGGCCGGCGAACAACGCGACGGCGAGATCAATTACTTTGCGATGAGATCGCAGTCTCGTTGCCTCCACTGCTGCTCTGATTGCTACCGGGTGGAGCGAACCAGCTGAAGCCTCTGGTGCAGAGGGTCGCTAAAGGCGACTCGGTGAGCGTGCAGGCCGTAACGTGAGTGGTGTGTCTTGAAGTCTGTGTCAACTAGCCGGTAAAAGTCCGGTCGCGGTAATCGCCAGAGAGCCGCGTAGCAAGCTCCTCATGCCCCGGGCGACTGGCGGTGTGAAGGCGGAGTATGCCTCTGAGGAAGAGGTGCAAGATGACAGTCCGTACCATAAAGGGAATCCTGCAGCGACATACGGAACAGGGAGAGCCGAGCCACTCACTTTCTGGCGAAGGCCACGGAAGAGGGGAAGAATCTGGAATGCACCCTCGAAGGACTCCACGGCGTATGGGGAGCGGAATGTCATCAAAGTGGATGCAGAAAACAAGAGAGATCTCCGGCGGGCGATAGCCCACATCTATCGTAAGGTCGGCTATAAACCGCAAGGCGAAGGGCTGACTGATTCCGGCGGAGAAGTCGGAGGAGGCCATATATCTGTGGAGGACCGGGACAACATAACTCGGTCGGAGGAGAGGGCCTCTTCTTTTATCGAGCACAGCGGGGAGGTAAGTGACGATGCATGCCGGAAACGGCCAACTCCATCAGAATGAAAAATCACGACAACTCCAGCGCAGGCTATACCTGGCGGCCAAGAAGAGTCGGAATCGAAGATTCCATGCACTTTTTGACCGCATATTCCGGCCCGATGTACTGTGGCGGGCTTGGGAAGAAGTGAAAGCCAATGGAGGCAGTGCCGGCGTCGATGGCGTGAGTCTGGAAGAAGTCGAGCGTCGAGGCGCAGCACTGTTTCTGGAAGCAATCGCTGAGGACCTAAAGACGGGGCGATATAGACCGCAGCCGGTTCTGCGCGTATATATACCCAAACCGGATGGTCGCCAGCGCCCCCTGGGGATTCCGACGGTACGAGATCGAGTTTCTAAAGTCGGTCGCCCGAAGGATCGTCGACGGAGCCATGCTCCATCTGATTAAGCATCGAAGTACGCGCAACCGGGATGAAGGAAAGGGGACGCCCCAAGGCGCTCCGATCAGCCCGTTGCTCAGTAATTTGTACATGCGTCGGTTTGTGCTGGGGTGGAAGAAGCTCGGGCAGGAGAAGCGTCTCGAAGCATACATAGTCAACTACGCGGATGATTTCGTGATCTGCTGTCGCGGTCGTGCCGAAGAAGCGCTGGCGGCGATGCAGGACATGATGTCAAAGCTAAAATTGACGGTGAATGAAACCAAGACGCGGGTCAGCAAACTGCCGGAAGAGAAGTTCGATTTCTTGGGTTACACGTTCGGGCGGTGCTACTCCCCGGAAACGGGACGCGCCTACATCGGGACCGTTCCCTCGAAGAAGCGGGTACGCCGCATCTGCGAGGCGATCAGTGCCCTGACCGGACGGGATCAAACTCTGCTGGACCAGCGGATCGTAGTCACGAAGCTCAACCGCATCATGGTTGGGTGGGCCAACTACTTCTGTCTCGGGCCAGTCAGTCTATTTCGATTGAATATCGATTCGCCAGCATTACCCACTCGAATTTTTTTCTCCGCTTGACGCCAGTGCAGTTAAGCCTCACAAAATGACCGAGAAAACCACTCGCGACCCACGTGCCAGTGATGTCGGCCGTGGAAGGAACTCGCCCCTTGTTGAAAGACTCTGTGAGTTCCTTGAATGACAGGCTTTCAGGGTGATGGAGGCCCCGCAACGAGCGCAGAGCTGAGTAATCCATCTGGGTTAGCCATCGACTCTACTGAAGCCGTCTTTATTGCGGAGTATGGGAATAATCGGATTCGGCGGGGCGATCCGAAGACAAGAATCATCACCACTGTCGCGGGAAATGGATTGCCTCACCGAATTGATACTCAGGAGTAGCCTAGCCGTCTTGTGGACCGCTCATGTGCAAAGTGTGGTTTGCGCCTGGTAAGTCGTGTCGGCCTACCGGAATGTGGCTTTTTGCCCGTGTTCCAAAAACCTCTCCGCGCAGGCTCCCGCAACCCATTGAATCTATACGAAGAGAAACGGGCGGTTCATGCGTTCCGAAATCATGTGATTTTAAAACACTCAGGGTCGCGGATCGGGACAAAGCTCTCTGCCTGCCGTGCACCTAATTCAGTTGGGAGCCCTATGGTCAGAAAGCTGTGCGTTGTAGACCCTCGCCGGGAGCCCACTCCCTGCTGTTTAGAATCAAGGGCATACAATCAGGCCCGAAGAGCCCCACGGAACGAATGTATGAATCTTGAAGAGGAACTTATCGCGCTATTCGAGCAAGAAGAGGCCGAAACTCTTCATTCATCAGCACAAAAAGCGGTTGGAGCTCTCATCCGTCTTCGACAGGTTGATTTTGTAATCCATCAGTACTACCGCGCTGCCGACCCGCGTAAGCCAAATCGGTACTTTTGAGCTAATGAGTGGCGCGGAACAATCCAGCCTAATTGTTGTCGAGGAGCACGCCAATGAAAAAGACACTGCTATCGCTCTTATTCGCAGTCTTGTTTTTCTCCGCTTTTGCCAGGGCGGATACGGTTTACACTTACACAGGAACGCCTTACACAAGTTGCATTGCTAGCTACACTTGCAATGGGACGACTCCAGCCCTCACCGTCACGCTGGATTTGGGAAGTGCCTTGGCGGGCGGGCTGACATCTGCGGACATCTCGGGCGGCATTAATGCATTTTCTTTCAGCGACGGAATAGATGTTTCCCTCACCAATACAAATGCCACGGCCTCTGAATTTTATGTCAGTACCGACGCGAGCGGGAATATCATTGGATGGGACCTCATCGCCGCCGAGAACTGCTATTCCGGTTTTGACTGTTTCGAAAGCGGCTTCGGCGGGAAGCTCGCCGATACTTCGGGAGGGTCTGGTAACTTTCCACAAGACGAAACCTTTAACAACACTCCCGGCCCAACCGGCCCCATAATCCTGGGCGGCGGCGATAATTTCTACGCCCCGGGCCAGTGGTCCACCAGCACGCCTACGCCTGAGCCCTCCACCCTGCTCTTGTTCGGCTCCGGGCTGCCGGGCCTCCTGGCGTGGGCAAAGCGAAGGAAACGCCAAGCCCCACCGATTTCACGTTAATCGGGGCCGGGTTGGCAAGGGGCGCGAACCGCTAAAACCAAATCATTTCGTTTCGAGCTGAATTCTCGAACTACGGGCGCGAGTGAAACGGGTCGGTGCAGGCGCGCAATATCAAATCCGGGGAACGTGCCTGAAGGCCCCCTTCTCCTTGTGGCCCGCTTCATTTGTAGTGTTTGTCTCGATAGGAGCGGTTGCAACGCCGCTATTTTGTGGGGCTTTGGTAGTATGGTAGATTTTTCGATCCCCACCGCCCCTACCAACCATCCCATTTGTTGAGAATTGCTTAGCGATTTCGCGAGACGGCAAAAGGCGGCAATAAGAAATAAAATGAGCCTCTTGGGTGGTACCTATGGCTCTCGAGAACGAGAAATTAGTTCTAACGACGCCAAGCGCGGCGAGATGACTACCTCCAACACGACTTGTATTGACTGGTGTGGCCAACTTCCCGGTGGTCGGCAACTCTTCCTGAGTATTTCCGTTACTCTGCTTGCATTCTACCAGCAATTGTTAATTGCGGTTTCCGGCCGAGGAAGTCAGCCGCCGGGAGCGTCAGCTGACAGGTAATACGTCAGGCCTTCGGATCAGTTGTGGATTACCGAGCCAATGCATGACGCCGTGCGCCAGCTTTGCATCGGGCGCTTCCTCTCAGATGCCCGCATACCACGAGTAGCCACCATCAGGGTTAGCACCGCCCAGACCCTTGCCGAACGGTTTGAGGTTGTCCGTCAGAGTCAAGCGATTGATATACTTCACGTTCTTATAGCCGAGCTGCCGCGGGACTCGCAGGCGGACGGGGCCTCCGAACGGCACGGGAAGTTCGTTTCCGTTCATGCGGTGGGCGAGAAGCGTTTGCGGGTGCAACGCGTCCGCCATGTCGATGCTCTCCCACCAGTCAGGTTGGCTCGAGCGGTATACAACGTAGCGCACCTGAGCCAGCGCGCCAACACGGTCCAGGATGTAAGAGAGCGGCACCCCGGTCCATTCGGCGATGTAAGTCCATCCTTCTTCACAGCCGATCATGGTGATCTGCGTACTGGTGGGGAAACCCCTGATCTCTGCCAGCGAGAACGAGGCCGGCCGCTCCGCCATCCCGTCCACAGTCACCCGCCAGTCCACAAAACTGGCTGCCTGGAGCCGTTTGAATTCATCTCCCAACGGATCGACTTCATTGGCGAATGGATTCTTCGACATCTCGCTGCGGGAAAATTCACGGGCCCTGGAATGGCGGGTGAAAAGTCGCTGCGCCGCGTAGGTCAGCGTTTCTCCCGGGCCGTAAAGTCCTCCCGCGTCCGGCGGAATGAGCCCATGATGCTGCGCGACTTTGGCAGCCACGGCAATCCCAGATGCGCTGGCAGCCACAGCCAGCCCCGTGGTGATGAATTTGCGTCGAGAGATATTGCTCATAGCTTCACTCCGTCGGTGGGGTAGCGCGGCCTGTGATCATGGCGCGCATACGATTTCGAAATCCCGCAACAAAGACCATCAGCACGTGAATCAACAGGAACAGCACAAGGAATATCGTCACAAGGAAGTGCAGGCTCCGCGCCGTTTGCTGGCCTCCCAAGAGCCGAACTGCCACAGGGAATTCCGAGGTGAATCCGAACGACATGGCCAGCCCCGTCCAGATCATCAACGGGAACAACACGAAGATTACGAGCAGATACGTGAGGCGCTGCAGCACGTTATACGACCACACTTCTTCCTTGCCCGGCCGCTCAAAGCGCAAATGTCGAACCAGCGAATCTCCAAGATGCTTGATGGAAAGGTCAGAAGCCGCGGGAAACAGATTTCGCTGGAAATGCCCTGCGAAGAAGCCGAACAACACGTAGAACAAACCCGTCCCGACCGCAAGCCATGCCGCCTGAAAATGGAGATAGCGGCTCCAGCCGTTCTGATCAGGGAGCACGTACCCATAGCCGGTGGGGACCGTATCCCTGGAGGATGGCAGGTGCAGATTGAGCCACGGGCGCATGTTTACGTTGCCGGTCTCACCCCAGTAAAACCGTGGATGCGAAAGCACGATCTCTCCTCCGCTGACCAGCAGCGCGAGAAACGCGACCGTGGTAGTCCAATGGGTCGCGCGCACGAGCGCGGGGTGGCGCTTCCGGTGCCCGGCAGGCATTGCAGAACCAAGCTTGGCCGAAGAAAACAATTGGCGCTCACCGCGATCAGCGATCGGCAGACTAGCATTCATAAGTGGGCCCATCCCCGATGCTCTGGATTCTACAGCAAACGCACATTAACTCCGCCGAGGAAGGTGCCAGTAGCGTGCTCGAGAGCCAGCGGGACGGAGAATCGGTATCTCGCGATCCTGTTTGTTGTCTTGTCGCCGTTGAATTTATCACTAGGGGACGTTAAGTCATAGAAATAGATGGGCTCGTAGGTTTGTACCCCACGTCCCAGACGATGGATTTCTTTGATGCACATGCACTTGCCGAATTGTCGAGGCGGCAGAGAGCGACGAATGGATCTGACCTAGTGCCAAAGTCAGTTGCTAGGAGCGCGGCGGCCACACTCCCATTGCGGCTTCCCAACGGTAAATCATTGCAAATTCGGAGGGTGGCCAGTTCGATCCCCACCGCCCAAACCTTCTCATACGGCATTTGCAGATGTATTTAAGGTACTTAACACTAGGCACTTTTCCTCGATGTTGGTTGATTTAAACTTTGCTAATTCTACTGTTCAAGAAACAGATGTATTTTGGTACATCAGAACTCCCAAACTCGCTCTTCTGCAAGGGTGCTCGAATCAACTATTTGATGTCCGGCTTTCTTGCGGAAATCACAGGGGATTTTCGAACGCCACCGAAATCGCTAATCCTTACTTGTTCGCTGTTGCCGAACAGGTTCGCGGCCATTTTCGTCGGCGTGGCCGGGCTGTGCTCCATCGACCCCCAAAAACGATGCCAAAACTCCTCATCAGCAGAACACTCAAGCGCATGTCCCCAGAACGGCAAGAATCGTTTCTGGCTTGATTGGAATTTCGCAAACCGGGCATCGAATAGCCACGAGTAAACTCCGGCCTAGCTACTGCAATGGGCCTTGGCTCGAATCGCACAATGGGCTGGTGTACGTCGCTGTGCCGGATGGATTGGCGCGGATCACGCCCGTAGCATCCGAACATAAGGCGCGTTGGCCGCTTGTGCCGACGCTAACGGGATTTGCAATCACAACGTAGCCATCAGAAAAACCTGGCGTGCAACCCCCAGGCACGGACTCTTTGGGGATAGCCTGAGTACCTGGAATGATCGCCAGGCTGTAGCCGCTCTTGATCCCGGTCGTCAGCACGGCATCGATCAGCTGGGCATTGTTGCAACCCGTCGTTGGACGGCTACTGCCATTCGACAAGAGATGACGTCACGCTAGTTTCGGGTGTAGACTCTCGGCGTCCGGCGCAAAGTCGCCGGTATGTCAACGAAATTCCTCAAACAGGAGACTGGTCCATGAGAACGCGAACTTTCTGTGTTTTGCTGGCGGCTACAGCGTTACTTTTGTCCTCGACTCTGCTAAGAAACGCTCTGGCAGCCGGAGACGCTACGGCAGAAATAACCGTCATCGAGAACGGATCGGTGAAGGCCGACATGGCCAGTGACAAAGCCGTCTACGAGAAAACGCTGGCGAGCGATTGGACCATGGGCGACAGCTCAGGAAAATGGTACACCAAGGCCTCCATGCTGAAACTCATGGATGATCCCAAGAATAACAAGTTCAATAGCGAGAAGCTCTCTGATTTGAAGGTGCGAACCTATGGCGACACCGCCATTGCGACTTACAAAGACACGTATGACGCAATGGTCGAGGGCAAGCATCGCATGCGCACGGTGATCAGCACGGACACGTTCGTGAAAGAGGGCGGCACGTGGAAGGAAGTAGCCAGCCATTCGTCCACGGAAAGCGGCCAGTAAAGAGGTAAGTAGGTTACACTACACATAGTCCTGCGGCAGGAAAACACCCGTCGACGACAGTTAGCAAAACCGGCTCTGCACAAGAATTCGTAGAGACCCGCATTTTAGGCTGCTTTCTGTAGAACGATGAATTCGGTCTTTGTGACCGCCATGCGTTGGGCCTTGAGTAGCAGATAGCCGAGATTCTTGTAACCACGGCCCCTTCGAAACAGAGTTTTGATGTTGCCGTTGATGGCTTCCACCACTCCGAAGCGTACTTTGGTGCGGCAGTAGTTCAGAATCCCATCCAGATGATCCAGTAATATCTGCGCCAGTTTTTGAAAGGGCGCCAGCCGTTGCCAGCGCAGCTGATCGACCCAACTCTGTAAGTAACGAAGCATCGCTCCTTCGTAGCGGTAGGTCCATAAGCGTTCCAGGCTTTCCTTCAGAAGGTAGGCTTTCATCACCCTCCGGTTCAGGGCAAATAGCTGATTTAACTGCTGTCGTTTTTGGCTGTCCAGATTCATCCAACGAGTCAACAGCAGCCAGCGCTTGCCCTTCACGACACCGCGCATGCGTCCGCCCTTGCGGAAGAACTCCGCCCGGCGCACTTCATCGATGGCCTTATTGGCATGCTGCAGAACGTGGAACTTGTCCTATGTGGAGTCCCTTGTTATGTGCCACGCTGTTGCGGTTGCCGCAAATGATGGCGAAAACGGAGGACTACGACTTTGTGCTCGCCACATAACGAATGGCTCTACAGACGCTCAAGCCAGGTTAGGATCGACTCTTTCCGCCACGTCGCGGCGTGTCGTCGACTGGGCCTCCCGACGGGCGTGACCGCATCAAGCGCGCGGCGTTTCTGCGCGAGATCAATTTCGGCATAGCGCTGCGTGGTTTCCAGACTAACGTGCCCGAGCCAGTTGCGAATCATATTGAGCTCGACGCCAGCTTGGAGGAGGTGTACTGCGCAGGCGTGTCGAAACGTGTGCGGGTGCACGCGTTTGCGAGTGAGTGATGGCTGTGTCGGGCTCGTGGCGACGACATAGCGCTTCACGATATGGCGGACTCCGAAACGCGTGAGCCGTTGTCCACGGGCGCTGACGAAAATCGGCGCCGCCGGGTCATGGGCGATGTGACGTTCGGTCAACAGCGCCCGAAGCAATGCCGCCGTTTCTGGCCACAGTGGACAGATGCGTTCCTTCCGTCCTTTCCCGATTAGCCGGACCTGATACGGGCGATCGAGTTGGAGCGCGGCCACGGAGAGATCCACGAGTTCCTGCACGCGCGCTCCGGAGTTGTACATAAACGCGAGCAGGCCGTAATCACGTCGTCCAAGAGGCGTGCGACGATCGATGTGCGCGAGCAATGCTTCTACTTCGGCGCGTTCCAAGTAATCCACCGTTCGCTGTGGTGCCCGCTTGCGCGGGATCGCCAGGATCCGTCGACAGTGAGCCAGGTATTCGGGCGCGACGGATCCCAGATAGCGAAAGAAGGACTGGAGCGCTGTGCGACGGTGATTGCGTGTCACGATGGCGTTGTGCCGATCCGTTTCGAGCGTATCGAGAAAAGCGAGCGCGGTATCCGCATCGAGGTCGGTGACGCGGAGGTCGGGAGCGGATCGTCCGGTCCGCTCAGCCGCGAAGCGTAGCCAGAGCTTCCAAGCATCGCGGTAGGCGAGGATCGTATGCCGGCTGGCGCCAATGCGGACTGGCAAGTGTTCACTGAAAAAAGTTGCGAGATGTTGGGCGAGGTCGTCAGGAGATGTCATCGAGCTCCTCCGGTAGTCGTACCACCGACCCGAACGCGTCGTGGAAGCGGCGAGAGGCTTCCGTCAAGAGTTCGGGGGTGGCGGTAAGGTAAAACTGAGTGGATAGAACAGTTTTGTGGCCGAGATAGGTTGCAAGCAGCGGCAGCTTGGCTTGCACGTCGGCACCCGCACGGTACCACTGCAGCAAGCGATGGCAAGCAAAAGCATGACGAATGTCATGAACGCGTGGGCCGTGACCGCGATGGCCACGGCGTTTCCCGCATACCAGGCGCAGCAAGTGGGAGATGCCTTCCTGAACGCCCACACAGCTGTACGGCCGACCACGCGGATTCCAAAACAACGGGGCGTCGGGGTGGGTGGGCGCACCCGTCCGCTGTCGGTGCTCGAGATACTCGTCCAGTCGGGCGAGCAGGCTGGCCCTGATCGGGACGAGCCGGGCTTTACGAAATTTCCGGCCTGAATGCGCAGGACGCCCCCGTCATGGTCAATATCGCCGAGTCGTAGGCGGACGGCTTCACCGATGCGGAGACCGGTTGAGTAGAGGAGGAGCAGGAGCATGACATAGGTATGGGGACGCAACCTGCCAGATAACTCGGCTGCCGCCTTGACCAGCTCACGAATTTCCTGCTCCGAAGATGTAGGGACGGAAGCGGGTCATCACCCGTGGACAACCCATCGCGTCTGGAATGAACGCCGCCGGGTTGGTCCGTGCGCGAAACATGCAGAATTGCCTCGCCACCCGGAAGTAATTGCGACGCGTGATCGCCGCGCGATCAGCGAGGGTCGCCATCCATTCGTCCAGAAGTGGACGCGTGAGCTCCTGGACGCAAGCAGCACGCTGTGTGAGAAAGCGGTCGAGGTGCCGCAGCGCTACTCGTAGGTGCTCATGGCATGTGGCGAGGTCCTGTCGAAAGGCCAGGAAGGCCTCGAAGTCACATGCCAACGGGCCGCGGAACGTACCACCCGAGGGACTCACGAGTCGATCTCCAGGGCCTCGAGTGAGACTTCTCGGAGATCCTCAATCGCGAGTTTCGTATACGGCAGCGTTGAATCGGGATGCTGATGCCCGAGCAGGTCACTAACGACCTTGAGGACGAATCCGCGCTGGACGAGGTGTGTCGCCAGGGCATGTCGGAGGACATGGGGGCCGCGCCGTGCTGAACGGATCCTCGCTCGGTCGAAGGCCAGTCGAACAATACGGTACACGTTGCTACTCTTGCGAAACGGACGGGGCGTGCCATTGTGGCAAACGAAAATCTGGCGGGCGTCTGTACAAGGGCGACCGCGACGAAGGTAGGCAGCCAGGGCGTGGCCGATCGCAGAGGTCAGCGGCAACACCAGTGGTCGCGAGGTCTTCGAGCGCTGCACCCGGATGATGCCAGCGCGCCAATCGACGTCGTTCAACCCAAGATCAACGACCTCTCGAGCGCGAAGGCCATACACAGCGAGGAACAAGAGGATCGCGTAATCGCGACGGCCTATCGCTGACCGGCGATCGATGGTGGTCAACAGGCCACGGACTTCGTCGACGCTGATCGTGGCCGGGATGGAGGCGAGCCGATAGCGACGCGGACCCTGAACAAAGCGCGCCCAGTCTTCCGCCACGCGACCAGTGCGATGGAGGTGTCGCAACACTCCCCGCACTGTTTGAATTATCTGCCACTGTGTGCTGCGGCCTACGCTACGAGCGAGCGGCAACACGAACGCGTCCACGATCGGGATAGTCAGCCGCGTGAGGATCACGATCCGGAAGACGCTCGGCGAGATGATGCAGAAACCGTTCGCCCCATCGCCGATGAAAATAGAGTGTTGCCTCGCGCAATCCCCGATGATGCTGAAGAAACATGAGGTATTCCTCAAGAAGCCCTGGAAACGATTTTGAATAGGATCCCATGACGCCTCCTTTTCTGCCTGTATGGGCAGAAGCAGAGGCTACGACAGATACTCGTTATGTGGCGCAGAAGGCGCGGATTGATCGATCTGGACAGGTGTCACGCATATTTGCGATCGACGCCACTCTTAGAGCGCAACCGCTAATCTGCGAGTCAATTTGCCTCGCACGCGGTACCGGTCGAAGGCTCCTCCGTACACTTGCCGCTGGCAGCGCCAATAGCGTGGACGCTCGTGGCCATTGTCGCGGGCGTTACTATGGGCAACACTGCGCCCTCGCTTTCCTTTTCAAACAACAGGCGCTGCTCGCCCTCGTGCCAATCAATGCACAGCATGTCGCCCAGCTGTACCTGCCCTGTGGAGAGCAGGTTCGCCAGAGGATAAACAATGTGCCGCTCGATAGCCCGTTTCAGATGCCGTGCTCCATATTTCAAATCGGTTCCTTCGCGAAGCAGAAAGGCTCGAGCCGCAGGTGTCACACGGAATAGGAACTTTTCCCGCGCCGTTTCCATGATGCGCTTTTGAACCATCACGAGCTCGATCTCCAGAATCCGCTCCAAGTGCGTCGGCCGAAGAGATTGAAAAACAACCACTTTGTCCAGCCGGTTCATGAACTCGGGCGAAAACTTGCGGCGCGCCGCGCCCACTGCTGTGCGCTCCAACTTGCCATTCAACTCATCATCCGTTTTTCTTCCGGGTTGCACAAAGCCAATACGGTCGGTCATCATCTCGGTGATTTCTCTGCCGCCAAGATTCGACGTCAGAAAGATCATCGTCTGCGATAGATCCACACGACGATTGTCGCCCAGTGTTAAAGTCGCCTTATCAAGCATTCCCAGGAGTAATTGCCACAGGGTATCCGACGCCTTTTCGATCTCGTCGAACAACAAGAAGCTCAATTTGATTTTCTCGGTGTGGTACTTCCCAAGCTCTTCCTGAGTGATCAGCGGGATTGTCTCGCGATGGCCCAGGTAACCCGGCGGCGAACCAATCAGTTTGGCAATCTCATGCGAGTGTTGAAATTCGCCGCAGTCCACTTTGATTACTGCGCCCGCATCGCCAAAGAGAATCTCAGCGGCAGCTTCGACGATGTGGGTCTTTCCCGAGCCGGTTGGCCCCAACAGCAGCAAGTTTCCGATTGGACGGCTCGCCGGGCACAAGTCGGCGCAATGCACCTGATAAAGGTCCACGACGGCGCGAATTGCGTCTCCTTGGCCTACAATCTTTTGCCTTAGGGCTTCTTCAAACTCCAGAGACTCATCGGTGCGAAGAGTGGGATCGAGATGACAGCGTTGCGGGGTTAGTTCTGGGCATTGGGGAGTTTCTAGGCTCATCGTTAGCCTCCGCCAGTTCGCCTCTTCCTGCGACTCTGTTGCGATCATCGCAGGCACAACCTGATTAGCTCAATGGGCGGCGGGAGCTAGCTCTGGGGTACTAACGTACCCGCGACTTTCGCTCGCGTGTGTTACGCCCGTTATGGAAGCAACCCCAGTCGATCGCACGGACCCGGGAATAGACGCCGCCTAAATGGCACGAAAAAGCGGCCAGCTGCTGCGGAGGTGAGGTGTGCGATGGGAACATCGCCTGGCTGCTGATCCAAAGTGTAGCAAGGCAAATCGTCTTTGCGCCCGTTGAAGATTTGATCCTTCCTATCGCTCATTTCAATGACAGGTAGCGGACCGATTTAGCCAAGTGAGCGCTGACACACGTAAAAACACAGGATCGTGTCTCAGATGGCACGCGAAGCTGGTCAAAAAGGCTGCTGAAGGCTTCGGACCGGCGAGGTTGAGCTGATGCCTTGGGGAATCGGTTCGGTACAACTTCGGTACAGCTGAGAGGGAAATTTCGGGAGAGAGTACCTGTAAGCGACGCTCAGAGAAGCATTTATAGATTTTATCTGTCTTCTTCGAAGGCAGATGCTCTATCCAGCTGAGCTACGGGCGCATGGTAGAAGATATTCTCATTCTAAAGCATTTGTCGCATTTCGAAAACCGAATCTTCCTAATTTCAGGCGTGTGTTTGGGAAATAGCGCAGGATGTGTCGCGAACCTAGGACCTCGAAGCACGAGCAGAAACCAGGGTTCCGATGTTAGGTGACTGTGGGGCGTCGAAAAGGAGGTTCCGGGGTTATTGTGCCCATTCTCTACCGGGCGCCGTGGCGCCACAAGGTACTGATGCCAGCAAAAGTTAGTAGACCGAAGCCGAGCATCGAGATACTGCTGGGTTCCGGAACAGATGTTGGGTCAATCACGGTGGCAGCGGGGATTCTCATCGTCGACTCTAACAACGCGCAAAAGCGCCTGCCATGCGTTGCTGAGGAAATTCACTGCTTTCTCCGAGAGAATAAGACCGCTAGAAGCGGACGACAATTCCCACATAAGGCTCGGCTAGATGAGTTAAGCCGCCTGTAACTTGACTGGAAACTGCGAAATCCGGCGCCTGAAAGATTAACCCACGGTAACCTAGTCGAACAGCTAAGTGGCCTCCGTCCGTGAGGTCAATTCCACCACCGTATAACAGAGGCGCCCGATCTTGGGCGATGGCCCCGGAAACAGTAGAGGAAGACGGGGAAAAAATGAGCGCGCCCATTCCAACCTCTGCGAAAGGAACAAAATGCCCGCCGGTGAGACTGCTAAAGCTTAGAACATAACCAAGGGTAACTTCATCGACCCGAGCTCGTATAACTGACCCAGTATTATAGCTCTCTAGTAATCGTGTGTAATCGTAGTTGAGTTCAATCGAACTCCATCCCGTAAAATGGTGCCGGTACGTGAGCAGCAACCCACCGGAATTGTTCGCATCGACACGGACACCGCTGATGCAGGCATTAACGATGCCATCGCTGCAAGTCCTCTTTGGAAAGTCCCCTGTATAGTCAACCGATATTTCCGAAGCACCTCCTCTTTCAAGCGCGGGTATAACCTGAGCAAAGACTGGGAGCGAATAGAGCACGAGCATCCCAAAGGCAACTACTATTTTATTGATTGTCACGTGGTCCCCCCATTGACGAAGCAACAACTTCAATCTTATTTTGCCACAAGCAATATTCAAGAATTGCGAAGGCTTTGGCTACGTGTTCCGAGAAACTGCCCTCACGAGATATCGGCGCTCAACGGCAATCGCGCGGTCGGTGGTCCGCAAATAAATGGTTATGCCGACTCTCACGGACTGACAGTGCTCAACCGGCTTTATCCCCAGATTGCGAAAGATTTATCTGGTCTCACATAGGAAAGAAGGCACGAAGTAGTGCTTACTTTGAACCCGGCCTTTCTCGGCGCGTCCTAAAAAGATCGTCGGAATTCACTGGACTAGCCCACCCACTTCAGTGTGCCGTGGAAAGGCGTTGGTCCACCTAGCTGTACCACCGATGCGCGAGAACCAATGGCTGATGAAGCTGTACACCATGGACTCTTGAGAAATTCGTTCCGCTCGCCGCAGCCGATTCAGATCGAAGCTGGACGCTTGCGTCGCGGTCAAGGCGATGGAAGCCAAGCTGGCACGATTGGTCTACCGCATGCTGCGCTATCGAGTGAAGCACGTGGAACAAAGAGCTTTGGATTGCATGGCGATTTTTGAGGCTTGGCTGGGCGGCCAGGCTGTAGTTACTCCCGAAATAGTCCTCCGGGGCGCCGCGTTCTGCTCAAGAGCATGTTATTCGCGCGATTTCATCCCGAGCATGCCGGCCGATACAACCCTCCAGATGGTCTCGCGCACCATTGGGGAAAATGAGATGGTCGACGAAATGATCTTCTCTTTTACCCACACGCGAGAGATCATCTGGATGCTGCCTGACGTTTCTCCCACTAACCGTCGGGTTGAAGTGCCTCTGGTAGCCATTGTTTGCTTCCGCGATGGGAAGATCGCTCACGAGCGCATTTATTGGGATCAAGGCTCCGTCCTAAAACAGCTCGGACTTCTGACCGAGTAGTCGTTGCCAGTAGTGGGCGTCGAAACGGCGCGCAAAGTCCTCGACCCAAAATCGCTTGAGGACACCTTCTCTGTGCTGTCCTCCTTGGACGATTATCTGCGTCTCCCAATGGTCCGGAGCTTGCAGCCGGTGATAATCGACGGATCGCTGGGTCGCCCTCAGTATCATAAGAACTCGCCCAAGATTACTGCCCCCATGAATAATGTGATTAAAGTTGCTCACGATGATGGGATGGCGATTGAAAGATAACCTGCCGGTCAACGCGCCGAGCCCGGCGGTCGTGGAAGTTATTTTCAATACGATTCAACAAATTGAGACGAACAATGCCGTGAAAAGCGGCGGTTGTGATGGGCAACGGCTGCAACTTTGTCGCGGGAGTGGACATTCAGAATTCGCGAGAATCGGGCGTTGCCTTGACATCATTTCGGCGCGTAGCTATAACCGTCGAGAGCAAGAGATTCTGCGCGACTCTCAAGTGTCCGCCCATTCGCTCGGGAAGCGCAGAGCTGCGGACCGATCCAGCTACTGGAGGATTTGTGGAAGGGAACGTTCTGGTTGCTTTTCTACAAGCGATTGTTGGAGGTTCGATTCGCGTTGTGGATCTGGCGCAGCGTTTGCACGCGGCCACTCCGATCATCCAGCTCCCTCCCGGATTTGGGGAGTCCTGGCCGTTTCGCATCGAGGAAGTGTCCAAGTACGATACGCGCGGGCCGGCCTGGTACTGGAATAACATTTCTTGCGGCGAGCACACCGGCAGGCACTTCGACGCTCCGATTCACTGGGTAACCGGAAGGGATTACCCGAATGGCTCTACGGATACGATTCCCACGGAAAAATTCATCGCGGCGGCGTGCGTGATCGACGCTTCGAAGGAATCGGCGAGCGACCCAGATTTCTTGCTGACCGTCGAGCATGTGGAGGCCTGGGAGGCAAAGCCCGGCAAGATCGAAGCGGGCTCCTGGGTGCTGCTGCGCTCGGATTGGTCCAAGCGCAAGGATCCCGAGTCGTTCCTGAACACCAAGGAAGATGGGGCGCATACTCCGGGGCCCCACCCTGATTTGGTTTCGTTTCTCATCGAGGACCGAGACGTGATCGGTTGGGGAACCGAGACAGTGGGAACAGACGCCGGGCAGGCATTCCGCTTCGAGCCACCGTTTCCCTGCCACAATCGCATGCATGGCAACAACCGGTTTGGCTTGGCGAGCCTAGCCAATCTCGATCAGTTACCGCCGGAAGGTGCCGTCTTGGTGGTGCCCCCGCTCAAGATATCCAACGGGTCTGGGAGTCCGTGCAGGGTGTTGGCGTTTGTGTCTAAATAGCTGAAAAATCAGGTTTTATTTATAGGATGGAGACGGTTTTGAGGAAACTTGACACTTAAACTATTTGCCTGTAAAAGAACCATCCGCTCGAAAATCGTTGCCGCTATCCGCTGGAAGTTTTTCGGGCGATGCGCGCGGTGTGGCCGGAGGAGAAGCCGATGAGCGTGCGCATCTCCGCGCATGACTGGGTTCCTGGAGGATTGACGCCGGAAGACGCGGCGGAAGTTGCGCGGTTTTTCTAGGCAGCGGGAGCCGACGTGATGGATTGCTCGTCGGGGCAGGTGAGCAAGGCCGAGCGCCCAGTCTATGGGGGCATGTTTCGGGTTTCATTTTCGGATCTCATTCGCAACGAGGTGGGTATTCCCACCGTGGCCGTGGGCAACATATTCGAGGGCGATCCTGTGAACACGATTATCGCCGCCGGTCGGGCCGATCTGTGCGCGATTGCGCGCCCGCATCTGGCCGATCCGGCCTGGACGCTGCATGAGGCGGCCAAGCAGCAGTTTTCTGAAATTTCCTGGCCCGTGCAATATATAAGCGGCAAACAGGAGCTGGAACGCAACGAGGCGCGCGCGGCGTTGTGGAGGATGCAGGCGTGACCCTTGCGGTGACCACCCCTGTTGCGCTCTTGGCCGGCAAACACGTTGTGGTGACCGGTGGTGCGCGGGGCATCGGCGCGGCGGTGACGCGGGAGTTGCTTTCTCACGGCGCGCGTGTAACGTCGATGGGGCGCAGCGCGGATTCTAAATCCGGGCGGGCTTTTGCTCTGGATCCCGGTGGCGACGTGGAATTCGTCAGGGCGGATGTAACCGATGCCACCCAGGTGCGGCAGGCCTTTGAAAGCGCTTTGGGGCGTTTTGGTCCGGTGAGTATTTTGGTGAATAACGCGGGGCAGGCGGCCTCGGCGCCGTTTCTGAAAACCGATGTGGAGTTGTGGCGGCGATTGATGGCCGTGAACTTGGATGGCGCCTATCACTGCACGCAGGCGGCGCTACCGGGAATGCTCGCGGCAGGCTGGGGGCGGATTGTGAACATAGCCAGCATCGCCGGACTGAAGGGCGCCAGCTATATTTCGGCCTACTGTGCCTCGAAGCACGCTTTGGTGGGGCTGACCCGTGCTCTGGCCATTGAGTTCGCAAGCAAAGGCATTACCGTGAATGCAGTCTGTCCCGGATACACGGAAACGGAGATGGTGACAAACGCGGTCGCCAACATTACGGCTAAGACGGGACGGACCGCACAGGAAGGTGTGGCCGAACTGGTGAAGAGCAATCCCCAGAAGCGGCTGGTGAAGCCTGAGGAAGTGGCCAATGCCGTCGCGTGGCTGTGTATGCCGGGAAGCGAAGCGATTACCGGACAGTCGATCGTTGTGGCCGGCGGAGAGGTAACGTAAGGTCTTGCGGCGATGACTTCCGCAATTCGAACCGACGGTGCCAGCCAGCAGGCGCCGAACGAACTCGCCCCTGATCTCGAGACCCGGGCGACGCAGCAGGATCACCAGGCGCTGCGGTTGTGGCTGCGGTTGCTCTCCTGCATGATGCGTGTTGAGAATCACGTGCGCGGACGGTTGCGCCGGGATTTTGAAACCACGCTTCCGCGGTTTGATCTTATGGCGCTCGAGCGCTGCTCGAATGGGCCGCGCATGAGCGAGCTTTCGAAGCGACTGATGGCTTCCGGCGGCAACGTCACCGGAATCACCGATCAGCTCGAGAAGGAAGGGCTAGTGGTTCGAGCTCTTGATCCCGCCGATCGGCGTGCGGTGAGCGTAAAGCTTACCGAGAAGGGCATCGAGCGCTTCCGGGAGATGGCTGTCTGGCACGAGCGCTGGATTATCGAGCTGTTCGGCGGGAAGCCGAGGCGCAGGCCATTTGCATGACTACTAACGATTTTCATCGAGCCTACCACGCGTTTGTGGAGAAGCAGAAGCCAACGTTCAAAAGGGATTGATACTTGGCTGTCCCAAGCTATCTTGATTGGCCGTTTTTCGATCCTCAGCACAAAGACCTGGCCGCAAGGGTGGGCGAGTGGGCGCGGCAGCATTTGAGCGCGGAGCATTCAGAAGACGTGGGCACAGCCTGCCGCTTCCTTGTCCGCGAACTCGGCGCCGGCGGCTGGCTGAGGTACGCGATTGGCGGCATGGCGTATGACGCGGCCGCGGAGCAGATCGATACTCGCGCGCTGTGCCTACTTCGCGAAACTTTGGCCCAGCATTCCGGCCTCGCGGATTTTGCCTTCGCACTGCAAGGTCTCGGCTCGGGCGCCATCACGCTATTTGGCACGCCCGAGCAGAAGGGAGCCTATTTACCGCGGGTGGGGAACGGTTCGGCGATTGCGGCGTTCGCCCTCTCGGAGCCCGGTGCCGGCTCTGATGTGGCGGCTTTGCAATGCAGTGCGCGGCGCGATGGCGATGTTTATATTTTGAATGGCGAGAAGACCTGGGTTTCAAATGGCGGGATTGCCGATTTTTACGTCGTGTTTTTGCGTACCGGGGAAGGCGAAGGCGCCAGGGGCATCACGGCCCTGATTGTTGACGGTGGAACACCCGGATTCGAGGTTGCCGAGCGATTGGAAGTGATCGTGCCGCATCCGCTCGCCAGGCTGAGATTCGTCGATTGCCGGGTTCCTGCGTCCAAGCGAATCGGCGCAGCTGGACAGGGTTTTAAAGTGGCCATGGCGACACTCGATGTCTTTCGAACGTCGGTGGCTGCTGCGGCCTTGGGTTTTGCGCGGCGGGCGCTCGGGGAAGCGTTGGGCCGAGCGACTTCTCGAAAAATGTTTGGACAAACGCTGGCCGATTTTCAGTTGACGCAGGGGAAGCTGGCGGAAATGGCTACGCAGGTTGATGCCGCTGCGCTGCTTACATATCGCGCCGCATGGCTCCGGGATCGCGGCGAACGCGTGACCGTGGAAGCCGCGATGGCCAAAATGACAGCCACGGAAACTGCGCAGCGGGTGATCGATGCCGCCGTGCAGATTTTCGGCGCGCAGGGAGTTGCCAAGGGTGAGCCGGTGGAGCGCCTCTATCGGGAAATCCGCCCGCTGCGGATTTATGAAGGCGCCACCGAGGTGCAGCAGCTGATCATCGCGCGCGGAATCATCAAGGCGTTTCAGGAGCAAGGACGACTCGGGTGACGGACGAACTTCTTCGGACGGAATCCTCAGCGGCGCTCGATCGCGCATATCGCAGCGAGGTGCTGGTGCGTTTCGCGCACTGCGATCCAGCGGGAATCGTGTTTTATCCCCGCTACCTCGAGATGTTCAACAATCTCGTGGAGGATTGGTGTCGTGAAAAACTCGCGCTCCCTTTCACGGAACTCATATCGAGCGGAAGAGGGCTTCCGACCGCGCGCATTGAAGTGGATTTTATGACCTCTTCCAGTATGGGCGATGTGTTGCAGGCAAGACTGTTGGTGCGGGCCATCGGCAAGACCTCGGTCCGGTTGGAGATGGTGCTTCGGGGAGCTGATGGCCAGGATCGCGTGCGCGCAAAAATCGTGGTGGTGATGACCGGCGCTGACGGCAAGGGCGTGCCCTGGCCGGATGATCTGCGGGCGCGCTTGTCGCAATTCCTGGTTGCTGAGTAAGGCCGTTGCGTAAGCGCCTCGGAAACCGCCTTCGGCGACCGGAGCGCTCCCTTCATCATGAACCTTCTCGCTGATTGGGAGGACGCGGAAGCAGATGCCGCAAACCTAGCCTGGGTGCGCGCTCTTTTTGCAAAGCTGCGGCCGGCGATGAAGCCCGGTGTTTACGTGAACTTCATGAGCGGAGACGAAAAAAGAGCGTGTGGCCGAAGCTTACAGCGGACGGTGGGAACGTTTGGTCGCCGTCAAGACGCATTACGACCCGAAAAATTTCTTCCGCCTGAACCAAAACATCCCGCCGAACGTCTCTTTATAACCAACCATGGGTATAACCGTATTGGATCTGTCGGCATATGTTGGACTGGCGGCCGTGGGCGCGGTCACCCTGAACATACTGCTCGGAATCCTGATGGCTTTCCGTTACAGCCCGGTGCGCGACTGGCCGCACCGCCGGATCAACTATTTTCTTCTGCACAACTGGTCGGGATACATCGCGCTAAGCGTTTCGATTCTGCATCCCATCGTGCTGCTTTTTTACAAAGACAAACGGTTTCGCGTGGTGGACCTCGCCTATCCCGTGCATTCGCCGAGCCAGCCGCTGGACAACACGATTGGGGCCATCGCGCTTTACCTGGTCGCCTTTGTTGTCGTCACGTCCTATTTGCGCATCCGGCTGGGGCGCCGCCTGTGGAAGCTATTCCACTTCACAGTTTATCTCGCGGCGGGGGCGATGTTCTGGCACAGCCTTTTTACCGATCCTGACCTCAAAAATGCGCCGGTCGACTGGTTCGACGGGGGCAAGGTCTTCATCGAGGTCTGCGTCCTACTTCTTGTTGTCGTCGGCTTTTTGCGCGGACGGTATTACTATCGAAAAAAAGCACAGCAGGCTCGCGGAATGGCCGCGCCGGCGGCTGCTTCTCAATAGGCGGCATTTTCCAGCGTGCCTCTGAATCTGTCACGACGTGTTCTTTGGGGTGCTTGCAGTTCGCCGGGGTAGGGAACCGCAGGAGCGTGGAATCAGCGAACCAGGTGTTCGAGCGCTTGGTGCACCGTATACCAGGCAGAGGGCCGCAGCATGCCGGCTGCCAGAATGGCCACGACCGCTGCCGCGGCTGCCAGCAGCGCCGTACCTCCTGGAATTAGGCCATGTTCCACTGATTTGCCGCGTAACAAGCGATGCACTCGCGCAGAAAGCCCGGTGTCATCGGCCACAAAGCAGATCGCCACTCCGGGAAGTCGGGCTGCCGAACCCATCCGTGCGACGCGCAGCAGAGCCGAGGCCAGTGAAAGCGAACGCTCCAAGTCGCCGGCAACGGCCTGATCGTCCGCCGCCCATTCCGCAAATTGCAACCAGCTGCGTTCGAGCGGCGCGAAGCAGCGGCAAAATGGAGAAACGTCTGGCGCCAGCAGCATAAGCAAACGTTTCAGATTGTCGCGCGAGGCCAGGTGAGCTCGTTCGTGCCCCAACGCCGCATCCAGCTGTGGAGCAGAGAGCTCTCGCAAAACCTGGCTTGAGACTACAATCCGCGGCCAAACCACACCGGCCACGGCCAGAATGGGCACATCCCTATCGACGACCAAAACGCTCCCGGGGCCGTCCTGCATTCGCAGTTCCCGCCCTTCTTGACGGCACTCGCGCGTGTATCGAAGCGCGCCGCTTAGTGCACGGCAAACGCGGGCGAGGGAACCTATTAGAGTCAAAACGCCCAGCAGGGTGAGAACCCAGCACCACCAGCCTGCCTGTTCGTTCGTACCTTTCGGTTCCAGCCACAGATAGCTTGGAACGCATAACCCGGCCACCGCGAAAACAGACAAGCTTAACGGCAATAACCGCAAGGCCAGAATGAATCGAGCAGCGACGCTTGGCTGAAGCTGCGCTCCGAGCCGGATCGCCGCGGGAGCCCAGAGCCAAGTTATCAGAGCGAGCGCGGAATTGATCAGGAAAAAGGATGCCAGCGAAAAGCACGCCAGCCTCACGAGATAGGACGTCAGCAAATAGGAGGGAATGGTCGTTACCTCCGCCGCAGAAGCTCCTTGCGCCTGGCCTGAATCTTTTTCTCAAGCTCATCGAGCAGAGCTTCGTCGTGCTGACCGACAGCATCCACCAGGCACGACAGCAGCAGCTCGCTTGAGGATTCCGGGCCGGCGAGCAAGCCCGCCACCAGATCTCCAGCCACTCTCCGCTCCCAATTGGGCTGCGAAAAACGAGGCGAATACAAAAACGCCCGCTCCGCTTTGCGCCGGTCAAGAAGGCCCTTCTTGAACAACCGGTCGAGTGTGGTCATCACTGTCGTGTAGGCCAGCGGTCGGTCCAGCCTTTGAATCACGTCGCGAACGCGGCTCTCGCCGCATTCCCAGAGTATTCCCATCACGCTGGCCTCGAGCGGACCCAGAACGTGCGAGAGCTGTGCCTCGCTCATATCTTTCATCCGGAAGCGCCACGAAAAGCGGCTGAGAAGTCGTAGTCTCGTCACGGGCCTGTGTATTCTCAACCAAGCGGAGCTTTTCACGGATCGGTCCGGCTAGATCGGAATGCAAACTTTGATCCAGCTAGAAAACCTTCATCATTGTACACAATTGTCGGCATCGATTTAAATAGCGGGGCATGCTCGATTAAATCAGAAACCGATTGCTGGTCCCTACTACCCCGCCATCACGGGTTGCGAAGTCTCGAGGATATGATCGTTGCTGCCGGTGCTTCTAGTGGGATTGATTCAATAGGAGGTCGACGAAGGGAAGCGTTGCGGGGCCTACAGCAAGCCGCGCCGGATGCTACGGGGATTCCTTGATGGCGGACCGCGGCGGACAATTCTACGATTTTAGCGTGCAGCACAGTGCCTGCACAGGACGCATCCCAGCCCAACTTCGGGGAGGAACTCATGACACGGAAAATTGCGCAGCTGGTTCTCGGTTCTGCGCTGGCAATGGCGTTCACGCTTCCGCTGGGGCAAGCCGCATTTGGCGACCGGGATTATGCAGAGGATTGCCATCGGCGCTTGGAGGCCGACCGGGCTCGGATCGACAACGATTCGGCGAAACATGGCGAGCATAGCCGGCAGGTGAATCGAGACATTGACAAACTCGAAGCCGACCGGCAATGGTGTCGCGATCACCACTCTGACTGGGACCACAACCGGTTCGATGTGGGAATCTACATTAAGCACTGACCCCTCAAGCACAGACCGTCGCACACAAACTGGCGGTTACTTTCGAAAGCCGGGTCCTGGGTCCCGGCTTTTCTATTTTCGCGAGAACGTTGGCCGTCCTCCTGGCCGACCGAAAGTGATGTGCCGACGCCTTGGAAAGTTCACTGGTTTTCTTAAGCGCGTCGCGAGATTTTTCCTTGGGCGAGGACGAGTTCGTTGGACCTTGGCTCGGCGCGCTTCGGTGTCGGCGTCGGAGCGCGCAATCAACATGGGGCGATTTACTTGTTGAAATCGAACTTGGGCAGCGGCTGGCTGGTCTCTACGAGGGTTTTTAGGCCGCTGAGAATCATAGGCCAGCCACGGCGGCCTCCTTCCAGGAGTTTTTCGTCGGGCTCGAACTGGTGCGATTCGGTCATGGTGAGGCGCACCACGCCGCCCAGGTCGTCTAGTTGGAACGTTACGAGACATTCGGGCAGGCTGCGCAGTTCCTGCAGCGATTTGCCGGCGTGGCCGGCGTGATGCTCGCGCCACTCGATGTTCCAAGTGAAACAGAGAATTTTGGGTGGGTCGCACCGGACGACTGTGCCATAAACGTCGACGCTGGCGTCGGGCAGGCGATAGGTCACCGGGGAGCCGACCTTCCAGTCGGATTCGATGGAGCGGCCGAAAAAGTAGTGCTTGGTGAATTTCGCGCTGGTTAGAGCGCCCCACACTCTCCGGGGTGGCGGCGACGTAGGTCACGTAGACTGTCTTGGGCTTGAAGTCGGATTCGGGCACGTTCGAGTCTCCTCGGGAACTCTCTCCAGTCGCCGGGCGCCTGCAATTTACCGACTACTACTTCGTTGAGAGCCGGCGGTTCATCTCGCCCTCAAACGTTGGAAAATAGCGCGCGATGGTCATCAAATCAAATTGCGGTAGATCGATTCCTTTGATTCTTGCCGCAGCAAGAACTCGAATGACATTTTAACGAGTCCGCCGGGATCGATCTGGCCGCCGGTGATCCGCTCATAGTCCTTCTTCTTCACCGTGACGCGATGCGCTGACTGAGTTGCCCCTTCCGAGACCGTTACCTGAAACTCAGTGTCGCTGATCGATTCGACCGAGATGTGTGGCTGCATGGCGCTTCTCCGCCCTCTTGAGAAGCTTAACCGAGAATCATTTGCCGGAGCACTGGGATTTGTCTGGATCACTCGGCGGGGCCAGACAATTCTTCGGGGTGCGCTTTCGAGGGCTCGTGGGTTACAATGCCCGCCAACCAGGGGGATGGGTTTGGGAGTCGAAGCGACTCGCCGGAGCGAAGAGGGAGATGCGCACATGCGATTTAAACCTGTTTGCGTAGCGATTCTCGGATTTGCCGCGCTGGCCACGGCCCAGACTTCGACCGCCCCCGATCTGCACCTGCGCGGGGACCGGTTCCGGCCGCTGACCTATGCCGAGTTGAATCCGGCGCAGAAGAAGCTGGCTGACGATGTGCTGGCCGGTGATCGCGGTTCGCTGAACGGGCCTTACAATGTATTTCTGCGCAGCCCGGAAATGGGAAACCTGGCACAGCAGTTCGGAGATTACGTGCGATTTCATTCCACGGTTCCGAAGAAGCTGAATGAATTCGCGATCATCATCACCGGGCGCTACTGGAATTCGCAGTACGAGTGGCTGGCGCATCGCAAGTACGCGGCAGACGCCGGGTTGAGCGAGGATATTATCCAGGCCGTGGCCAACCGAAAGAGGCCGGCAGCGATGCAGCCGGATGAAGAGGCAGTCTATGATTTTTGCACCGAACTGCTTGAGACCAAGCAGGTGAGCGATGCGAGTTTCGCCGCGGCCAAGAACAAGTTGGGCGAGCAAGGCGTGGTCGATCTGATTGCGGTTGTGGGGTATTACCACTTCGTTTCGATGGCGCTCAATGTCGATCGCTATCCGCTTCCGCCGGGAGCAAAGCCCGAGCTGAAGCCACTCAAATAAGCTGGTCGACGACGAAGGGCAGTCCCTTCTCTCGCGCCCGCGTCCTGTGAATTAGTGTGTCGCCGCCTTGACGTCGACTCGCACGTACTCGTAGGGCTGGTCTGAAATGTTTTCTCCCATGTGCGTGACCGGGTCGGCCCAGAATGCTTCCCCCGCTTTGCGGTGCGCTTCGGTCAGTTTTCCGTCGGCTTCCGTTTGCTTCAGGTTCTGATCGGTGATGAGCACGACGACGGAACCGACCGGATGGTGGTGCAACTTCACCTTGTCGTGCGGAGGAATTTTACAGCGGATAATTTTTACGTACTGATTTTCGAATTCGAGATGGTAGTGCTGCGAGTCGACCACAAGCGGGTCGAGATTCTGCTGTCCGGCCACGGGAAAGCCCGCCCAGGCGCCGGCGACGAGTAAGGTGGTAGCGATCGCGAGCTTTTTCATGTGTGTCCTTTCCTTCTGGCAGCCGAGCAAGACACGCACATGAGCCGTGCCGCCACTCGGCCCTTCAGGCCCTGAAACTGTACCCCTTCTGGAAGGCGCGTGAAAGGCTCGATGTGATTTTGCGGTTTGCTTTGGTTATGATCCGGGCCGCGGTGAGAAAGGCCGCCGTCCGGCGTTCAAGGGATGGCGACGGCAATCTCGCTTGAGTATCCGCTTTCGACTCCGTTCGCAACCGATGTGACCACGTAATAGAAGGTCGCTGACGGAGTGACACTTGAGTCGAGGAAGCTCGTGCCGGCAGTGGGGCTCGTCGTGATCTCGGCATAGGGTCCGCCTGACACCGTGCCGCGATACACTTTGTAGCCGGTCACTCCGCTCGTGCTGCTGCCGGTCCAGCGAAGGTCGACAGAACGCGTCGTGATCGGAGCCGCGGGGGTGTTGGCGGTCCAGGAGACGACAGCAGGAGAGTTGACAGCGTTGCTTGCAATGGTCACGGTGCCGCTGGAATTGCCTGCCTCAGACGGAGAGAATGACAGGGCGACCGAAATCGTTTGTCCAGCCGCCAAAACTATTCCGGAAGAAAGTCCATGCAGTGCCATCTTAGACAAAATATTCCCAGAAGAAGTACCATTCGACCCAGTCAGGTGACCCGCAAGACTCACGCTCGAGATGGTGACACTGGCGTTGCCCGAATTGGCAATGCTGAGCCTCTGAGCGGACGAGGCTCCGAGATTGACCAAGCCGAAATTCAGAAGGGAATTAAACGTCAGGTGGCCCTGGGGCGAAGAGGCATTCGATTCGGAGGAACTGCTGGCACCGGATGCTCCGCTAGGCCGGTGGCTGGGGATTCCGGTTCCGCTGACAGGTAGGTTCACCGTCCATCCGTGGTAGGTGGTGAAACCGACCATGCCGGAGTATGCCTCCGCGGCACGGGCGGTGAAGGTTACGCCGACCCTGAGACTCTCGCCGGGTGCCAGCGTGACGGGAAGGTGGAGTGCAGTCAGTGAGAAGGCGTGCGCCGATGAGGATATCGCTACGATCGTAAAATTTCCGGTGGAGTTAGTGTTGGTCAGCGTTACCGTCTTCGATGCCGCTTCTTTGCCAAGCGATCTGTCTCCGAAGTCGATGGATTTTGGGCTGGCCTTAAGGCTTGCTTGTGCCGGCGGGATCAGCAGGAACAGCAACAAAAAGGGCACTGCGGCACAGATTAAGAATTTGGCGACACACTTGTGCATCGTTGTCCTTTCGTGCCCGGAAAGTGGAGTTACGGCCTGCCTGTGGTCGAGCAAGTTTTGGAAATTTAATTGGCCGGGGAGGTCACCATACGGAAGACGGACAGGCTGAAGCAACTGGCCCTAGGTACAGTGTGGGTACAGCGTTTGCAGGGACAGCGTTTTGAAGTGGCGAGGGATGGGACGACGAACGTTAGCGAAGTGTAGATGCCGAAGCAATCGAGAGAACTAGAACAAAGCAGAATTCTCTGTGGCGAAGCGGCAGGCGAGGGAGAAATTGAACAGAGCTCCCTGGTCGCTTGGCGCTGTCAAGATGATAACCAAAGGTAAGCACCAAGCCAGGAGCGCTGCTGCTAGAAACCGGTACTTTTTGCGTTCTTCTTGACTACCACTTCGGCGATGCCGTTTACGCCGCTGCAGGCAAGCCAAAGGTTGCCGTCAGGAGTATGCACCATGTTGCGCACCACTCCGCCGCCGGAAGGGATGATCCAGGTTTGAAATTTCTCCGTCGCGGGGTCGAAGCGAACCACGGAGTTCGGTCGCGTGCCGGATTCGCTATACCACACGATGTCGTCAATGATGGTCATGCCATATGGACGTGATTTGGGGCCTCCCGGCGAAAGCCATTCGGTGGCCTTGCCAGTTTTGGGATCGAAGCGTCCCAGGTGGCCGGTAGCAAAATCGGAATACCACAACACATCATCGCTGCTAATGGCGATGCGACGTGGCCGTGCCGTCGCGTCGGGCAAAACAAATTCGGTGATTTCCATCGTCGCCGGATCGATCTTGGCCAGCTTGTTGGTGCCGAACTCGTCGAAATAGACAGTGCCCTTGGAATCGACGGCCATTCCGTATGGCTGGGCTCGGTTGGTGGGCACGGTCACGAGTTTTACTCCTCCGGTTTTTGGATTGAGCCGGCCAATCATGTTCGCACCCTGCAAGGTGAACCACAGGATCCCGTTGTGATCGAAAGTGGGCGTATGCGGATCGAAGGCGTCCGGATTCGGCATTTTGAATTCGGTCACTTCGCCGGTCTTCGGGTCGAGCTTCCCCACATAGGCCGCCTGGTTGGCGGTGAACCAGATGTTGCCGTCCTTGTCGGATACCAGACCGTGCGGGCCGGAGCGCGGAGTTTTCAAATGATACTCCTTGAATTCGCTGGTCTTGGGATCGAAGCGGCCGAGAAGATTGGAGGCATTGCCCGTGTACCAGACCATTCCATCGGGAGCGTAGTAAGGGTCGTGCGGGCGCGAGCCGGCGGTCGGAACAGTCCATTCCTTGATGGAGGCTTCCACCGCTCCCGGGATCAGCGCGGGAGAAGGCATGGGCTTCTCGGGAAAACTCTTTGCCAGGTAGTCGACAAGGATCGGTGTATTTTCCGGCGTGAGCTTGGCGCCGTTCGATATCATTTGGTTGACCATCAATTGCCAGCCATCGTGTGTGTAGCCGGAATTGACGATCCGTTCAAGCGTGTGGCACTTCGTGCAAGCAGACTGGACGATTTCTTTGCCTTCCCCGTCAGGCAACTGCACAGGAGTTTGCTGCGCTCCTTGGCCCTGCGCCGATATGACCGGGCAGATACCTGCGGCAGCGGCCAGAAAAATCAGCGATTTCGTCCACATGAGTTCTCTCCTGGCAAAAGGTTTTACACGCTACTCAATTGACGTTTCCGGACCGGGCAGCGTTTCAGACTGATCCAACGCCCAAGATCTATTATATACAGCTTCATGCGATTCTCATTTAGCAGGAATGGGGGTGCTTTCGGCAGGCAAGCGCAGCGTTCCTGTGGCTAGGCGTTCGATCAGCTCCCGGTCTGCGGGGAGGAAATCAAGCTCCGCGAGGGATGCCGGCGTGCGCCATTCGACCTGTCCGAACACCAAATTTTTTATTGCGGATGGCTCGGCGGTGGCGGAGAAGAAGATCAGCTCGAGCGCTTCGGGCATTGCGGGATATTGATGGCGCGTGCGGTAGACTTCTTCGCCGATGCGGGCGTCGACTGCGAGTTCCTCGTGCAATTCGCGAATCAACGCTTCCCTGGGCGACTCACCCGGTTCGACCTTTCCACCAGGGAACTCCCACATCAGCTCGAAACGATACCCTGGCTTTCGCTGGCAGGCGAGCAGCTTTCCTTGGTGTTCGATCAAGGCTGCGACAACGGTGATCATAACGGCGGCCATTCCTGCGGCGGTTGATGGATGACCCGCAACAGAGCATGGGCTCCTTTCAGAAGGGGCGGGCCCGGTGTATTGAGTAATTCGTCGCGAACCACGAACACTCGGCGGTTCTTCACGGCGGGGACATCTTTCCATTGGCGATTTCTCAGGGCCTGAGCGGGTTCTGCGCGATCTCCGGTGGCGGCCCATGCGAGCACGATGATGTCGGGCTCGGCGCGGGCGACCTCCTGATCCGTTACGCGCGCTCCGGGAGGAACGACGCTGGTGCCGCCGGCAATCGCAACGATCTCGGAGACCCAGAGAGGTGAACTGATGCGCGGGTTGGGCCATGCTTCGCAGTACACCCGAGGTTTCGGACGCTTGCGAAACTTATTCGCGCTGCGGGCCATTGTTGCCAACCCTGTGCGCATGTGACGAACCAGATTTTCCGCACGACTGGCGCGGCCGACGACGTTCCCCAGCAAACCAATGCTGGCTTCGATATCGGCAAGAGAACGGGGATTGATCGCCAGAAATGAAACAGGCTGCTTGAGAATTCGCGAAACCGCTTGTGGTGAGAAGGGCACCGAGCCGATCAGCAGAGACGGCTTCAGTCGCATCACTTCGTCAAGATCGAGCTTCCAGCAATCACCCACTTGCGGACGGCTACCTACTTTGGCGACCTCCTTGCACCATTTCGTGACCCCAATCAGCTCCCGGCGCACGCCAAGCTCGAGCAAGATGGAAGTTATGCTGGGCGCGAGGGACACGATTCTTTGGGCGACAACTTTTCGGTGAGCTGAATTCATGAGGGGCCATTTTATAGAAGTTTTGGGGCTTCGGTGCGTTTGAATGATGGCGGCGCTTCTAAACCTCAAGAGCCGAAATGCAGAAGACGGGGCGAGAGGCCGGCGGTAGCGAAGTTGACGGCCTTCGAGGTTTGGCGAACTGCTTGACGTTTACCGCCACCCGTGTGAGCATCCGCCGCAAGGACCCCCACTATATCTACGCAAGGAGAGTTTCGATGCCCCTATTCCTCACGCAGGTTTCCTATACCCAGCAAGCCTGGCAGTCTTTGGTGGAAAGCCCGCAGAACCGTTTGGAGGTGGTACGTGTGGCGGTGGAAAAACTGGGCGGAAAAGTAGTGAACGGCTGGGCGGCGTTCGGCGACTACGACGTGATTGTTGTTTCGGAGATGCCCGATCATATTGTGGCGGCAGGCTTTGCAATGGCCATTGCCGCAGGGGGTGCGTGCAAGAACGTGAAGACGACGCTGCTGCTCAGCATGGCGGAGACGGCCGAGGCGCTCAAGAAGGCTGGCGGATCGGAATACAGATTTGCACAGGGCGCTAAGCCTTAGGAATCAGCGCGGAGACAAAGCTTTTCCGCTGACCGCAGGGGAAGCAGACCACATTTCATCGAGGTGCGCCCTTGAACCGCCCGCAGCGTCATCCGCGAGGCTCGCGACCTGCCCCTCCTTGGGCTGAGACCTCTAAAGAAAACGACGCGCCCACAGGGTTCGTCGGGCGCGTCTTTTTCTGCTGAAGTTGTTGTCGAGCTACTGCGCGGCTTGCACTTTTTTGAGAGGCGGTTTCGGGACTTGCCAGATGATGTCTGAATCGTCGGCGCCATGAGGGAAGTATTGCGTGGACTTCTTCCCTGAAGGCTGGAGCACGATATCGGCGCGGCGGTTGTAGGCCAGCCAATCGTTGTGCTTTGCCGTCTTGGTCTTGAATCGTTTCGGCGGTGGCATCTGTGGGTTCATGCCGTCCAGGCCGACAGCTTGATCCTGCGGCAGGGGGCGCTCTTTGCCGTAAGCCGCGGTTTCAACCTTGTCGGCAGCGACGCCCTGATCGACCAGATATTGCTTGATGCGTTCGACGCGGCGCTCGCTGAGGTCCTGGTTGTACGGTTTCGATCCGCGCGTGTCGGCAAAGGCCTCAACCGAGAGCTTGGCATCGGGATCATACTCAAGATACTTCTTGAATCCCGCGGCGGTGGTGGCGAGTTCGAGTTGCTGGCTCTTCACGAGACCGATCTGCGGATTCTTCTTGTCCGGGTAATCGGTGGGATAAAAGATGCTCTGCAGCGTCACGGTCGGAATCGGCTCGACGGTGCCGGTGATATGCAGGGAAGCAGTTTGCTGCGAATTGCCGCCGCAGACGTTTGATGCGGCCAGCGTGTAGGTCTTGCTCTCGTCGATCGTGCGGGCTGGCTGGCCTTCGGGGACCTGCTCGCTATTTGACGGATCAGGCTTCACGGTCTGACTGCCGCTGGGTTGCACGGCTTGGCCGTCCAGAGTCATGGTGCTTGCGTTCGAAGTGTTCCAGGTGAGGGTTGAGGAATCCTGGGTGAGGACTTTCTCGCCAATCTTGCGGTAGTGCAGTTCGGTCGGGTTGGCCGAGATGCTGGCCTGTACGGTGGTGTTGACGTTTACCGTGCCGTTGCCTTTGACGGTGCCGCCAGGGCCCATGGAAGTAAAGTCATAGGTGGTCGTGGCGTGCGGTTCGACGGTTTGATTGCCGCTCGGCTGCACGGTGCCAATTCCGCTGATATTGGTATCGACGGTATCGGTGCTCTGCCAGTTGAGCGTGGAGGTCTGGCCGCAATTGATATTCGCGGCAGAAACGCTAAAGTTGCCCGCGACCGGGGCCACCGCAACGGTGGCGCTCGCTACGCCTGCTTTGAAGCGCGGCACTTCTTTGAGCTTTTCACCTCGCGACCAGTCAACCGTCTTCTGCTGCTCGTTGCCCTTCTTGTTCAGGTAAACCACGGTCTTCTTGTTGGCGACTACGTTTACATCGCCGTCGAAGATGGTCATCCCTTTGTGCGTAACGGTAAGGTGGTGGGTACCGGGGGGCATCAGCAGATTCTGGTGCCACCACCAGTCATGGTTGAACTCATCGACGTGCCCAACGAAATAGTCCGGCTTTGTGCCGTTTGAGAGCACCGCTGCCCGGGGATCGCCTTCAAAGATGATCGCTCCGTAAGGCCCCGAGACGGGATTTCCGTAAGCTGTAAGCGTAACTTCCAGGGGGGTCGATTTGCCCGCATCGATATTGACGTCGCGGGACTCCATCTTGTAGCCATAATTTACGACCACCACCGTGTGCTTGCCGGGGGCGAGCGATATGGATTGGCTCCCGTCACGAATGGCTTGACCATCTACGAATACGTATGCCTGCTTGGGGGTTACCTTTACCTTGAGTTTCCCATCCTGCGCGAACACGGCGGAAGAAGCGAAAGCCATGGCTAAAACCAGGGTGAGGAGGTATCCAAGTCGTCGCGTCTGCATTGTCTCTCCTGATTGTCGGTAGGCAGTTAAAAGAAAGTCCCCGCGCGCCCTGACGAAGGGACCGTGGCTGGTCACGATTAAGTTAAACTGCTAAGCCTTCTCCTGTCAATGACATTCAAGCAAGAGGCGAAGGTTGCGGGGAGATCCTGAACGAAGTTGCAGAGGCGATAGTCAACCCTGTGTTTCCGCATCTATACTAGGGGGGATGTTCAACGATGCGCTTTTGGATCATTTTCGGAATCCTCGCAACGCGGGGGACTTGCCTGGCGCCACCGCCACGGTTGAGGTGAGCAATCCGGTTTGCGGAGACGTCTTGCGCCTCGCGGCGCGCCTGGAAGGGGATCGGATCGCTGAGGCACGATTCAAGACCCAGGGATGCGTTGCGGCGATTGCGTCAAGTTCAGTACTGACAGAACTGCTGCAAGGGAAGTCCCTGCGCGAGGTAAAAGAGGTGACGCCGGAAGAGATTTCTAACAGGCTGGGGGGGCTGCCTCCTGCCACCTACCATGCGGCGCAGCTTTGCGGAGATGCCCTGGCGGCACTGCTTTTGAAGCTTTCCTAGTTGCATGCAGAGGAATTCCTTTAGGCAAACAAGCGCGATGCAAGTTCGCGCATGCCATCAGCATGGCGAGGATGGGTCCTCATCACCGATTCCCATTTAGGCCATGGTGAGGGCCTCGGATATGCGTTTATGGACGCTCTAGGTATGGCAGCTGCTTCCCCGAAAGACGGATCGGAGATACCCTACCGACTAAATCGTCCCCTCCAGGGCCTTCTTCAGGGATTCCGGGTTATTCAGATTTAGGATCACGCCTTCTTCGTCGGTAGGAACTGCCAGAACGTCCTGGGCGTGGTTCCACACGACCTGCCTTGCGCCTACCTCGGGAGATGCGGCGAGGAGTTCGTCGTACAGCGTCGCGCGAAAAATCAGGGGATGGCCTCTCCGCCCTCTGAATGCGGGAAGCACGACCGCCTTCCCGCTCGAGTCGAATTCCGCGATGAGGCGCGCAACCAGCGCCCCGGAAACCATGGGGTGGTCAACGGGGCAGAGAATCAGACCTTCGGTCTGGTTCCGAGCAAGACTCCGCACCGCGGCTTGAATCGAGGAGAGCTGCCCCCGCTGCCAGTTCTCGTTGATTACCACCAATGCGGGATCGAGATGGAGCTTTTCGCCTATGCTCTCGGCACTCGCACCCAGCACAATTCGAGTGACGCCAACGCGCGGATGCTTGGTCACCTCTAGAAGATGCTCGAGGAATGTGTGGCCGCGGAAGGGGATCAGCGCTTTGGGGCTACCCATCCGCCGCGACTCTCCGGCGGACAGAATCGCAGCGGCGAGCATCGCGATCAATCGCGCGCGGCGGCGGCTTCGACAAGCGCCACGGCCTTGTGGGGCAGATGCCGGGCGGTATTGCGGCGGAGAGCGATCAGTTCCGCGGTTATGCTCACCGCAATTTCTTCTGGCGTAAGAGCGCCGATCTCCAGTCCCACCGGGGCATATACGTGCTCGAACTTTTCGGGAGAGTATCCTTCTTTTTCGAGCGCTTTGTAGACGGAGATCACCTTGCGTTTGCTGCCGATCATGCCGATGTAGCGGGCTTTGGTGTTGACGGCCCAGGCGAGGACGCGCATGTCGTCCTTGTGGCCGCGCGTGACGATTACGAGATAGGTCGATGAATTCGGCTGAATCTTCTCGAATGCTTCTTCGTAGGAAGTGTGCAGCTCGGTGGCCATCGGGAAGCGTTCTCGATTGGCAAATGCTTCACGGTCGTCGATGATTCCGATGAGAAACCCAGCCGGAGCGGCTACCCGCGCGACCGCCGTTGAGACGTGACCTCCGCCGAACAGGTACAACATGGGAGGCGGCAGGATGGGCTCGACGAAAATTTCCAAGGTTCCTCCGCAGATCAAGCCGGCATCGTAGGCGGCGTCGTGATTCAGATTGAAGGTCATCTTGCGCGGCTGCTCGTTCTTGATCACTTCTTTGGCCGCGGCCCATACCTCAGCTTCGACGCAGCCGCCGCCAATCGTGCCGGAGATGGAGCCGTCTTCGCGGACCAGCATCCTCGAGCTTTCATAGCTCGGTATGGAGCCGTTGGTATGCACAATGGTGGCGAGCGCAGCGCGCTGGCCAGCCTTGCGCATCCGCACGATTTCTTCGAATAGGTCCATGGTTTGGTATTGATTAAAGGTTACGTCGTGCCTTCCTGCATGTCAATTGATTGCGCCTGAGAGTGAATACCGCGTTACGCCGCCTGCGCTTGTGGACACGAGGTCAGCGCGGTGTTAGTTTTCTGTCTCGAATTTCAAGCAGCGACGATTGCCCTAAGGAGAGGCGATGAAAGCGGTCCTATTTACCGAGCACGGCGGCACCGAGGTTCTGCGCTATAGCGATGCGCCCGAGCCTGCGATCGGGGCGCGAGATGTGCTGCTTCGCGTGCGGGCCTGCGCGCTCAATCATTTGGACCTATGGGTGCGGCGAGGAATGCCGGGCGTGAAGATCCCGCTGCCGCACATCGGGGGCTGCGACATCGCAGGCGAAGTCGCAAAGGCGGGCGACACGGTCACAAACGTGAAGGTTGGCGATCGGGTGATGCTCGCTCCCGGTATATCGTGCGGCCAGTGTGATCGGTGCCTGGCTGGGAAAGATAACGAGTGCCGCCAGTACAGCCTGCTCGGCTACATGTATGACGGCGGCTACGCCCAATACGTGAAAGCACCCTCGGTGAACGCACTGCCCATGCCGGCCAATCTTTCCTTCGAGGAAGCTGCGGCGATTCCTCTCGTGTTTCTCACCGCGTGGCACATGCTGGTCACGCGCGCACAACTCAAGCCCGCAGAAACAGTGCTGATCCTCGGTGCCGGCAGCGGCGTGGGCAGCGCCGCGATCCAAATCGCCAAAGTGGCCGGCGCACGCGTGATTGCCACTGCCGGTTCGGAGGCAAAACTCGACCGGGCGAAAGAACTTGGAGCCGATGAGCTGATACAGCACTCGACGCAGAATATTGCCGACGAAATCAAGCGCATCACCAACCGCCGCGGAGTCGACGTAGTCTTCGAGCACGTGGGAGAAGCCACTTGGGAGCAGAGCATCCGCAGCCTTGCGATCGGAGGCCGGCTCGTCACTTGCGGCGCTACGACCGGACACGAAGGGAGGATCGATATCCGTCTGCTATTCAGCCGCAATCTTTCGATTCTGGGCACCTACATGGGCAGCAAGGCGGAACTTTTCGCGGTGCTGGAGCTTGTCGGTCGCGGGGAGCTGAAACCGGTGATCGATTGCGTGCTGCCGCTCGAGCGGGCGGCAGAAGCACAAGAGCGGCTCGAGAATCGAGAGCAGTTCGGGAAGATCGTGTTGCGGGTCCCATGACAAAACCTGAGGCCTAAGCAAAACTAATTCGCCGGCGGACCGCGAGGGTTGCCGAAGGGGCGCGGCTACGCGAGAGAGTTTTTCCGCGAACTGTTTAGCGGCGCCGGAAAAAACATGGAAATGGCCTCGGTCCAGGGCTGCTACCTGAAACGCCGCAGACGAGCATGAACCGCCGTGCCCCGCAGGTTTCGGTCGAGCGGATGCGCGTACCGTCTTGAGGCGCGCGAGCCAATCGCCGGGCACCGGAATTGTGGCCCTCGCAGAGGATGCCGGCGATTCGCGGCATCCGTAAGCGTCCCGCTTGGGCCGGTATCTCCGCACTGCCGGACCCGCCTGGATCGGACCGGTGCGCAGGCTTCGCTCCTGCCGCATCCATGCAAGCCTTGCAGTGCATTGCCTCACCACCGATCGAGTTGATGGAGCAGGTCCTGCCGATGAGACGGATGGCCTTTTGCGGGCCTCGCGATTCAACGATGGCCAGGAAGGTCCTGGCCGAAAGCGAGCTAGCCAAACCGATCGCATCAGACGATGAACGGGGAAACGCAAAAAGCGGACTCGATGCGCTTGCGGCTTGACCGAAGACGCAGCCGTGTCCCACGATGAAAAAGGGTGACGCGGACCCGCTCAGCCGCCGCGAACAGGGGAGATCATGGAAAAGCGCAACCTGGGAAAATCGGGGCTGCTCGTCTCGCTGGTTGGTTTGGGCTGCAACAACTTTGGACAGTTCATCGATTTCGAAGCGTCGCGTAAGGTGATCGACAAGGCCATCGAAGTTGGCGTCACGCTATTCGACACGGCGGATTTTTACGGCAAGCGCGGCGGTTCTGAGACGACGCTCGGACAAGTTTTGGGTGATCGCCGTAAGGATGTTGTACTCGCCACGAAATTCGGCCTGCCAATGGACGAGGCGCAGACGATGAAAGGCGCGTCGCGTGGCTATATTCTATCAGCGGTGGAAGCGAGTCTTCGTCGACTGAAAACGGACTGGATCGATTTGTATCAAGTCCATCAGGTCGATCCCCTGACGACGATGGAGGAAACGCTGCGCGCATTGGACGACTTGGTTCATCAGGGGAAGGTGCGTTACATCGGCATTTCGAACCACCCTTCATGGAAAGTGGCTGATGCGCAGTGGATTTCGCGGCATTACAACCTGAATGCCTTCGTTTCCTGTCAGGACGAATACAGTTTGCTGGTGCGCCAGCCAGAGATGGAGTTGATTCCCGTGATGAAAGCCTTTGGGCTTGGCATGCTTCCTTATTTCCCGCTGGCCTCGGGGCTATTGTCGGGGAAATACAAGCGCGACCATTTGCCCGCCGGAACGCGGCTGGCAATCGCTCCGTTCGCGCAGCGTTTCACCACGCAGGAGAATTTCGCGAAGGTCGAGCGTCTGGAAGTTTTTTGCAAACAGCGCGGGCACACCTTGCTTGAGCTGGCGTTCAGTTGGCTGGCGGGGAATCCGGTGAACGCCAGCATCATCGCCGGCGCGACGCGGCCGGAGCAATTGCAGCAGAACGTCAAGGCCGTTGAATGGAAGCTTACCCCGGAAGATCTTGCAGAGATTGATCAGTTGACAGGGAAGACCGCCACTTAGAAGGAATTTCCATGTTGAATGATCCCGCACGCGAACCACGCACCGGCTTGCGGAACTATTGGATCATTTCAAGTGTGATGATTCTCCTTGCGGCGGGATATGTCGGCTGGGTTTTCTACTCGCGCTGGGAAGACAATCGCGCCCTAGAGCAAAAGGCGGCCGCACAGCGGCGCGCGCAGGATCAGCAAACGGTTGCGGGCATGGGCGGGAACCGGTTCGAGATTCTTGGCTTTTATGCGAACCCCGCGAGCATCCATCGGGGAGATACGGCCGATCTTTGCTACAGCGTTTCCAACGCGAGGACGGTGAAGCTCGAGCCGCAAACGCGTCCGGTGTGGCCCGCGTTCAGCCACTGCGTGCAAGTGACGCCGCGCAAGACGACCACCTATACATTTACCGCGGAAGACGGCGCAGGACACACCAAGGCGGCGAAGGTAACGGTAGAAGTTCGCTGACTGTTAACTTGCCTGGAAATGCTTGGATTGGTGGGGCTGCCGGCGTTTCCGTTTCTTTCTTGTCAAGGAAATGGGTGTAGCCGCGGCGGCGCGCAGAATTCTCAGGAAGCTCTCCGCCTCGGGAGAGAGCGGGCGGTGCCGTGGATGAATCACGTCAAGGTTGCGGCGCAAGCGCTCGATATCGGTAATCTCGATGGCCACCAGCTTTCCCTGTTTCAATTCCTGCGTGAGCGCGATCTGCGGCAGAAAACAGAAACCCAGCTTGCGCTCCACCATTCGCTTCGCCGCTTCGATGGTTTCCACTTCGAGCACGGTGTTCGGCAGCAGTCCCGCGCCGCGGAAGAGGCTTTGGGTGATGGTCCAGTCGCTCGAGCCGCGGTTGTAGAAAATCAACGGCCAGGACTCAACCTCGTGCATCCGCACGCGCAGCTTGCCGCGCATCGGGTGCCTGGGATGACCGACGAGAATCAGCGGATCGTCGCGCAGCGTCATCGTTTCGACTTCGGGATGATTGAGTGAGCGGGCAATGCCGATGTCCGCGTCGCCATCCAGCACCATCTTCAGCACCTCGGCCGAATTGCCGGAGCGCAAGTTCACCATGACGGCGCGATGGGCCGCTTGGTATTCCTGCATCACATCCGGCAAGAAATAAGTGCAGATCGAAAGGGAAGCGGCGACGCGCAGAGCGCCACCCGACGCGGGTTGCAGCTCGTGCACTGCTTGCCGCGCTTGTGCGGCCACGCGAAGCATCTGCTCGGCGTGCGGGCGCAAGGCCTTACCAGCCGGCGTGAGCGTCGGGTGCGGGCGCCCGCGCGCGAAAACCGTGACCCCCAGCGAATCTTCGAGCGCGCGAATGCGCCCGCTCACGGCGGGCTGACTCACATTTAGCGTTTCGGCCGCTTTACGGAATCCGCCGTGCGTCAGAACCGCCAGGAACGCTTTGAGTTGGTCGATTTCCATGAACGCTTATGCCCCTGTCAGGATTACGCTGGTACCCAACTGCATGGGACCTTCGGACTAGAACCCTCTAAGCATTGATAATAATATCTTATCACAGCGATAATGATAATCAGTTTGATTGATGATACGGCTTCGGCGACACTTGTGCCGGCCTGACTTGGGGTGGACAGGTCGCCGATTGGTGGGGGAGGGGTTATCGAGACCAGGACAGGAAGGGTAAGGTCTCGCGCTGCCCAGGCCGGTTTCCGTGGCTGAGAACTGACCGTCTCAGCAGTTATCGGACCGCTTGAAAAATAGAACGCTACTTCATTTGGAGACGGGAAGAATGATCACGAAGAATGGCAACGGTAATTATAAGGCCGTGGACCTCGATAGTGCCTGGAAGTCAAACCCGCGATGGGAAGGCGTGGTGCGCCCCTATAGCGGCGCGGATGTGGAACGACTGCGGGGCTCGATCCAGATCGAACACACGCTGGCGCGGCTGGGCGCTGAGCGGCTGTGGAATTTGTTGCACTGTGAAACCTACCTTCCCGCGTTAGGCGCGATGACCGGCAACCAGGCGGTTCAGCAGGTCGAAGCGGGACTGCAGGCGATTTACGTGAGCGGCTGGCAAGTTGCCGCTGACGCCAACAATGCCCAGCAAACCTATCCTGACCAGAGCCTTTATCCGGCCGACAGCGTGCCGCATGTGATTCGGCGCATCAATCAAGCATTGTTGCGCGCCGACCAAATCCACCACGCCGAAAGCGACCACCGCACGTATTGGCTCGCGCCGATCGTGGCCGACGCCGAAGCGGGTTTTGGCGGAAATTTGAATGCGTTTGAATTAATGAAAGCCATGATCGAAGCGGGGGCGGCCTGCGTCCATTTCGAGGACCAGTTGTCGTCCGCCAAGAAGTGCGGGCATCTGGGCGGTAAGGTGCTGGTGCCGACGAGCGAAGCGATTCAAAAGCTCGTCGCCGCGCGGCTCGCCGCGGACGTGATGGGCGTGCCGACGCTGGTGATGGCGCGCACCGACGCCGACAGCGCCGACTTGCTGACAAGTGACATCGATCTCCGCGACCGCGAATTTCTGACCGGCGAGCGTACCTCGGAGGGTTTCTTCCGCGTGCGTAGCGGCATCGAGCCGGCCCTCGCGCGCGGCCTCGCCTACGCTCCTTACTCCGACATGATCTGGTGCGAAACCTCCAAGCCCGACTTGCAAGAAGCGCGCAAATTTGCCGAAGGCATTCAAGCGCGCTACCCAGGCAAAATGCTGGCTTACAACTGCTCGCCTTCGTTTAACTGGAAGAAGAACCTCGACGATGCTGTGATCGCGCGGTTTCAGCGCGAGCTGGGCGCCATGGGCTACCAGTTCCAATTCATCACGCTTGCAGGATTCCACACCTTGAATATGGCCATGTTCGAACTCGCTCGCGGCTACCAGCAGTCCGGCATGACCGCGTATTGCCGGCTGCAGGAGCAGGAGTTCGAGAGCGAGCGCCGATATGGCTATGCCGCGGTGAAGCACCAGCACTTTGTGGGTACGGGATACTTTGACGCGGTGCAGCAGTTGGTGAGCGGCGGGAAATCGTCCACGGTGGCGCTGGAAGGTTCGACCGAAACTGCGCAATTCGGCGATGCAAAGCGCCAGCAAGAAACCGAGCCTGCGCTGCGGCGGTAGGTCGTCCACTGCGTTCATTCATTCGGAAGAAGCGGCAAATAACGGCAGAAACAGATGGACGACGGCGATCTGAAGGGAGCCGCTACGAAATGCTTCGTCGCTCGGGTCCTCCGGAGCTCCTTAGCGTCGAAACCGCAGTTTCTTTACAAATTTAGATGGTCGTATTTTTGCGCGACGACTCGATGCGCGCGCTCGACTGCTTTGGGTGGTGTGCTGCGACGCGGGTTGGTCCAGCGGCCGGGAATTGCCAGGTCGCATTGGGGGCAGGTGCCCTTGTTGAGGTGATTTTCTTCCACAGCATGCCAGGAGCGGCGGATCAGCAAAGTGCCGCATGACGGGCACGAGGTATTCCCGCCGTCGCTAAAAATATTTCCTTCGTAGACGTAATGCAGTCCTGCTTCGCGCGCGATGCTGCGGGCGCGGTGCAAAGTTTCAGGAGGAGTCTTCGGCTTATCACGCAGCTTGAAGTCGGGATGAAATGCGGTGAAGTGCAGCGGCACGTCCGGGCCGAGGTGTTCGAGTAGCCAATCGCAGAGCTCGCGCGTTTCCGATGGTTGATCGTTGAGCGTGGGGATCATCAGGTTGGTGATCTCGAACCACACATTGGTTTCCTTCTTCAGCCATTGCAGTGTTTCCAGCACCGGCTGCAGATGCGTGAGCGTCACGCGGCCATAGAAATTTTCGGTGAAGGCCTTTACGTCGATGTTGGCCGCATCAATGTGATCGTAGATGTCATGGAAGGCGTCGTAGGTAATGTAGCCGTTCGAGACCATCACCGTGTTGATTCCGTATTCCTTGGCGGCGGCGCAAATGTCGATCACATATTCGCCCCAGATGGTCGGCTCGTTATAAGTGAACGCGATCGAAGGGCAGCCGTTGCGAATCGCGAGCAGTACCACATCTTCCGGAGGCACGTAGGAAGAATGCACTTGGTCGGAGCGCGATTTCGAGATATCCCAGTTCTGGCAGAAGAAGCAGCCCATGTTGCAGCCGGCGGTGCCCATCGAAAAGACGCGCGTGCCGGGCAGGAAATGATTCAGGGGTTTTTTCTCGATGGGGTCGATCTGCAGCGCGGCCGGATGTGCGTATCCCTGGCTGTAGAGTTTGCCGCCTTGGTTCGCGCGGATGAAGCAGAAGCCGGCCTGGCCTTCGCCGATGTGGCAGTGCCGCGGGCAGAGGTAGCAATGCACCTTGCCGTTGGGTTCTGCTTCCCACCAGCGAGCCTCGTGGAATGACGCCTTTTCCGCCGGAATCTTGGAATCTCGCATTTGGTCAGCTAAGTATGCAACTACCGGATGCTAGTTAGATGACGAAAGTCAGGCGAAGGTTTCCAGGCGGTAAGCGATTCGAGCCCGCGGTGCGCTTCCGATCTAGGCGCTCAGAGCACCAAGAAGCTAGCGCCACGCCTTGGCTTGTGCTTTGCGGCGCTCGGCCACCCAGTTGAGAAAACCTTTCATCCGTGCGCGCTCGCGCCACATCAGATCGAAGAATTGGCGGGCATCGAGGTCGGCTGCTTCCTTTCCAAAAAATGTTTCCAGTCGCCATTGAATGTAGGGCGATGCCCAGGGGCGAAGTCGGTAACCCTTTGTTGTGGCCCAGTAATAGCGGAGCGCGTTGAGCATCAGCAATCGCGCAAGCGTATCACGCCTCGGCGGCGGCGTTAAAGTTAGCGCGCTTCTGTCGGGTGAGTGTTTGGCGGAAAAGAAAAAGGGCCGAAGCTTGCTTCGGCCCTTTCACCCCAACTCACTGTCTGCACCCGCTGCGTTTACGAAATCGGGGTGCAGACGGCTTTGACCTCGGTGTACTGCTCGAGAACTTCGTGGCCCATTTCGCGGCCCCAGCCGGATTGCTTGTAGCCGCCGAAAGGGAGGGCGGCGTCAAAGACGTTGTAGCAGTTGATCCAGACTGTGCCGGCGCGGAGGAGGCTGGCGATTTTGTGGGCCTTTTTGATGTCGCGAGTCCAGACGCCGGCCGCCAGCCCGTAGATGGAGTTGTTGGCTATGGCGGCGATTTCTTCGACGCTGCGGAAGGGAATTGCCGTCACCACGGGGCCGAAAATCTCTTCCTGGACCACTTTCATCTTTTCGTTGGTGTTCACAAGGACGGTGGGTTTTACGAAGTAGCCCTTGTCGCCGTGCCGCGAGCCGCCGGTGACGGCCTTGGCGCCTTCCGAGAATCCGGATTCGAGGTAGCCGCATACGCGGTTCATTTGCTCTTCGGAAACGAGCGGACCCATGTCGCTGGAGGATCCATTCCGGGGCCTACGCGGATATTTCTCGCGTGCTGCGCGACGCCATCGACGACCTTGTCGAAAATATCGCTTTCGACGTAGAGGCGCGAGCCGGCGCAGCAGCACTGGCCGTGGTTGAAGAAGATGGCGTTGGCCGCGCCCGCAATCGTGGAGTCCAAGTCCGCGTCTTCGAGAACGACGTTGGGCGACTTGCCACCGAGTTCGAGCGAGACTTTTTTCAGGTTGCCCGCGGCGGCTTGCAGGATCAGCTTGCCCACCTCCGTCGAGCCGGTAAAGGCTACCTTGTCGACATCTGGATGAGCCGCGAGCGCGGCACCGGCTGTTTCGCCGTAACCAGGAACGATATTCACGACGCCGTCGGGAATGCCGGCCTCATGGATTAATTCACCGAGAAGAAGCGCTGTGAGCGGTGTTTGCTCGGCGGGCTTGAGCACCACGGTGCATCCGGTGGCAAGCGCCGGGCCGAGCTTCCAGGCCGCCATCAGTAGCGGAAAATTCCACGGGATAATCTGGCCGACGACGCCGATAGGCTCGCGGACGGTGTAGGCGAGAAATTGGGCTTGGCCGCCGCCTGACGAAATGGGAATCGTGTGACCTTCGATTTTCGTGGCCCAGCCCGCCATATAGCGGAACAGGTCAGCGGCGAGAGGAACGTCGGCAGCGCGCGCGACTTTGAGCGGCTTGCCATTATCGAGCGATTCGAGCTGCGCGAATTCTTCGAGATGCTTTTCAATCAGGTCGGCGATCTTCCAGATCATGCGGCCCCGCTCGGAGGGAGTGACCTTCGACCAGGGACCGGTCTCAAACGCGGCGCGGGCTGCTTTTACGGCGCGGTCGATGTCTTCTTTATCGCCTTCGGCGACGCGTGAAAGCGTATCGCCCGTGGCGGGATTGTATGTGGGGAAGGTTTGCCCCGAAGCGGCTTCTACCCATTTGCCGTTGATGAGAAGTTTTTGTGTTCGGGAAACGAACTTCGAAACATTCAGATCGAGTGTCGGTGCGGAAACTGTTGTTGCCATTGGATTCTCCTTCTCTGCGTTTCGACGCAGGGATGTAACTTGCGTTCAAGCTTCCGGGCACACCTCTTACCGGTTACCGAACCCCTCGGGCACCACGATGCTCCGAGGGGGAACTCAGGCGATTTTCAAGCTACTCCCATGGAACGGCGAATTCAAGCGTGCGATTTCTGCGGAAGCAGACCCCTTGGGCGCCTTGCGGAGATGCGTTCCAGGCGGCCGGACGGCTTACCACTCTCCTGGGCATAGATGACACCAGTCAAAAATCGGAATCAGGGCCCGGATCAGCAGACACGTTCGAGCGTCGAGCTACGCCGCCTTTCACGATGTGGCGCCAACTACCTCGCTCCCGGCTGAATTCTTTGCAGGCCTTCGAAGATTCACCTTCGCAAGACGCATGGGACGCGGGCAGTAGTTTTAGCAAGCGCGGCACACCCAGATGCGCTGCGTGGCTGGCTTGCCGAGGTGAATCTTTGCGCTGCCGTGCCCGACTACGGTGACCGACATGGTTTCGTCGTATTCGCGCTGGTGGACGCGGACCTTTGCCGAAGGCCGCAAGTGGAGATGGTCGAGAAATTCCAGAAATTTCGGGTCCTTTTCGTAGACCCGCAGGACTTCGTAGGAATTACCAACCGGTGCTTCCGATAATCGCACGGCGCCGTGCTTGTGGCGCAGGCGCGACATTCCGCCGAATAGCGGCACACCGTGAGGGCAGCGGCTTTCGCGTCCGAAGCGCTTCATCAGCAGATGGGCCACCTCGGTTGAGATGCCGTGTTCGAGTTTTTCGGCCTCCTCGTGGGCGCGCGACCATTCCAGGCCAATTACGTCGGTGAGAAGTTTTTCCGCCAGGCGGTGGCGTAGCACGAGATGCTGCGCGATGCCTTTTCCTTTTGCGGAAAGCTCGATCTGGCCGCCGCGACGGACGCGCAGGAATCCGCTACGAGCCATACGCTTGAGCGCAGCGGTGACGGCGGGGGGAGTTACGCTCAGGTCTTCCGCAAGCCGCGCGCTGATGGGCTCCTGCTCCTCCTGGACGATTTCCCAGATGGCCTTGAGGTAATCTTCCTGTGAGACGCTGGTTTTTTCGCGGCGCATGGAGCGGGTGTTTCCCTGGTACGGCGCGGCCGTTTCTTCGGGCCACGCACAAATACTATGATGCGATGCAAGGAGACGCTAGGATTTTCGTATGCTGCGATGCGACGGGTATCATCGAGACATGGGGCTCCATCACGAAGCGGTCGACCGGCCGAAAAACATGGCGCCTAAACTAGGCGCCGCTACGAAGCCTCAGATACGCGACCCAGCACTTTTCCGCAAGCTGTTAATGGCCGTTGGTGTGCGGGCTTCGGTGGCCGTTTTTCGCCATGGCTACGAAATGCTCGTGTACGGCCGTATCCGAGGTAAGTTCGGGGTGGAAAGTGGCTGCGAGTATTTTGCCCTGCTGAACCAGCACCGGATGCCCGGCATCCTCTGCGAGCACTTCGACGCCGCTGCCCACCGATTCGATGATGGGCGCACGAATGAAGACCATCTCGAGCGGCTCCTTGTGGAGCTTGGTGCGGCCCATGTGGACATCGCTGGCGAGCTGGCGTCCGTAGCCGTTGCGCAGCACGGAGATGTCCATCAGGCCGAGCGAAGCCTGCGCCGGGCCGTGCACATCGCGAGCGAGCAAAATGGCACCGGCGCAGGTGCCAAAGAATGCGCCGCCATCGGTAGCAAACTGCTGGAGTGAAGCGAACAGGCCTTCTTCGGTCATCACCTTCAGGTGCGTGGTGCTTTCGCCGCCCGGCAAAATGATCCCCGAAACTCCGGCCAAGTCTTCGGGACGACGAACAAAGGTGTGCTGGACACCAAGACGGTCGAGCGTCTTGGCGTGGGCCTCATAATCTCCCTGTATCGCAAGAATTCCAATTTTCATTAGGTTTGACCTCGTCTCGCCTGCGGCTACCAGCCTCGCGTCTGGAGAAGATCCTTTTCTTCGAGTTGCCGCACGTCGAGGCCCTTCATCGCGTCGCCTAACTCCTCGGACGCCTCGAGCACGACTTTCGGGTCCTGGTAGTGAGTTGTGGCCTTTACGATGGCGCGGGCACGTTTGGCGGGGTCACTCGACTTGAAAATGCCCGAGCCGACAAACACCGCTTCGGCGCCCAGTTGCATCACGAGCGCGGCGTCCGCGGGTGTGGCGATCCCGCCTGCCGAAAAATTGGGTACGGGCAGCTTTCCGTTTTTCGCCACCCAGGCCACCAACTCGAAAGGCGAGCCGAGTTCCTTGGCTTCGTGCACCAGCTCTTCTTGGCCCAGCGTGGTGAGCTTTTTCATCTGGCCGATGATGGTGCGCAAGTGCCGCACCGCTTCGACAATGTTGCCGGAGCCCGCTTCGCCTTTGGTGCGGATCATGGCTGCGCCTTCGGCAATGCGGCGCAAGGCTTCGCCGAGGTTGCGCGCGCCGCACACGAACGGAACCTTGTATCCGTGTTTCCAAACGTGATGTTCTTCATCGGCGGGCGTAAGAACCTCGCTCTCGTCGATGTAGTCGACTTCGAGGGCTTCGAGCACTTGCGCTTCGGCGAAGTGGCCGATGCGCACCTTGGCCATCACCGGAATCGAAACCGTGTCCATGATTTCGCGGATCACTCGCGGAGCGGCCATGCGTGCCACACCGCCTTCCTTGCGAATGTCGGAAGGCACGCGCTCGAGCGCCATCACCGAGCACGCGCCCGCTTCTTCGGCGATCTTGGCTTGCTCGGCGTTAGTGACGTCCATGATCACGCCGCCCTTGAGCATTTCCGCCAAGCCAACCTTTACGCGCCACAAATTGTTGTTCATCAAATCCATGATTCGCTCCTTATGGGATTCTTCTGTGAGCCTTAGCGATTCCTAAGCAATTTCTGGTCCGGTCGTTTTTGCTGTGCGGGCCGCGCGGCCGGCATAATAGCGATGCGGATCGATTTCGACGAAGCGCCCCTTGCCGCGGGCCAGCACCGCGCCCGAGGCGCTGCGAATTTCTCCCACGTGAAACAGGCTGCGACCCTTCTTCTCGACTTCCCAGGCTTCCAGGCGAAGGTCTTGGTCGATCGGCACGGGCCGCAGATACTCGACCTGAAGCTCGGCGGTAACCGTGCGCACGTTGCGGAAGCGGTTTACTTTGCCCATTACTTCGTCCAGAAGCGTGGCGATGATGCCGCCATGCACGAATCCCGGACCGCCTTGGTATTGAGCGCCGATGCGAAAAGCGCCTCGAATGCGCTTGCCGGCTTCATCCAGCTCGAAGGTTAGCTTCATGCCGCGCGGATTTGCGCCTCCGCAGCCGAAGCAGCCGTTTTCTGCACTGGGTTCGAGTAGCATCTTCCTCCATTGTACTGTCGCCGTACTGTAGTGGACGGCGATCAGACGAGCGCGACGTGCCCGGGATATTCGACACGCGCGCCGCGGTGCCGTTTGCGAATTTCCTGCTTGAGAGTGTCGGCCAGGATCTGAATACCACGCACGATGCGCTTTTCATCCACGCTGGCAAATCCCAACCGCAACGTGTTCGGCTGGGGATGCTGCACGTAGAAGTAGCGCCCCGGGACGAAGAGAACTCCGCGCTCGCGCACGTGAATCAAGAATTCCGCTGCGTCGAATCCCGGAGGTAAGGTGAGCCACAGGCACATGCCCCCTTCCGGCCGCGCCCAGGTGGTTTCCTCGGGCATCTGCTTTTGAAGAGCTTCTTCGAGAGCTTCCAGACGGCTGCGATAAACACTCCTCATCTTCGCCAGGTGCCGGGCCAGGTAACCTCGGCGGATGAACTCGGCCAGCGCCGCTTGTGCTAGCTGGTCGGTATGCAAATCGGTGGCTTGCTTCACCAGGCGCAGGCGTTCGATAACGCTCTCGGGACCGAGGCACCAGCCGACGCGCAATCCCGGAAAGGCAATCTTCGAAAAGCTATCGATTTGAATCACGTTGCCCAAACGGTCGAGCGAGCGGAGCGAAGGCGTCGCGCTTCCGCGCAAGCGGATGCGCGAATAAATCGTGTCTTCTACCACAGGCACCTGATATCGCGCGGCAATTTCCAGCAGCCGCCGGCGTTCGGGAATCGGCAAGGCGGTGCCGGTCGGATTGTGAAAATCCGGGGTGAGCAAAATGAACTTCACCCGATTCTGCATTAGCACGCCGTCAAGTGCGTCGATGTCGAGTCCGATGCGACCCGTGCGCGTCGCGTCGGGCTCGACGGTCACTCCAATTGCTCGAACGCGCGCTCCAGACAAAACGGCGATTGCTCCGGGATAGCCAGGATTCTCAAGGGCGACCGCGTCCCCCGGGCGCAGGAACGCTTTGCAGAGCAGGTCGAGCGATTGCTGACCGCCATGCGTGATCAGCAGTTGCTCGTTGCGCACCTGCAAACCTTCCGCACCCAGCATTTCGAGCAAAGCTTCCTTTAGCGGCTCGTAGCCGTCGGTGGGGCCAAATTGGAGGATCCGCCGGCCTTCTCTCTTCATTACCAAATTGCAGCAACGGCGCAAGTCCTCGATAGGGAAGCAGTCGTCGGGAGGACGGGCGATCGTGAATGCGATGGCGCCCGGCGGTACTTCGGGCATCATGCGGCTCAGGCCATCTTCGCCACGCTCGTCGGCAAACAGAGACTCCCAGCGCACCATGCCGCCGCCATTCGCGTTCGGGCGGGGCGGCGGCGAGAATTGCTTGCCGTTTCCATCGCAAATGAAGGTGCCGCGGCCCACGTGCCCTTGAATGAGCCCTTCGGATTCAAGCTCGGCGTAGGCGTTAGCCACCGTCGTCCGATGCACTCCGAGCTGACATGCCAACTCCCGGCTTGCCGGTATGCGGTCGCCAAAGCGAAGTTCGCCGGTGTGTACCAGGGCCCGGAGCTGGTCTCGCAACTGCACGTAGAGGGGGATATGGCTCTCGGGTTGTAAATGAAGTGGCAGCATTGGCTTGTACCTACAGGCCAATATAGACTACAACCCCACAAGGTAAAGAGCCAATTTGGCCAGGCTGCCTTACCTTGGCTCTGAAGATTTTGGATGGAGCGCCAGGGCCTTCAGCGCGGCCCGGTCGCTAAACCTGCAGCTTTCCTACTGGGAGCGTTTGAGGTCCCCTACGCTAATCCGGCACGCTCCTCGAGTCATGGGTGTCGGTCCGGGTTGAGACATGGGCTGTGAGGTCAGAGGTGGGTAGGTGGGTAGCACGGGAGCTGAGACGTCGTTCGAGGGATTCTTGCCTCGGTGACACAAACAAGTCGACGCCAGGGAGGAAATCTGCCGCGCCGAAGGTCAGGGGCGGTACATTCAAACCTTTGCGCTGCCTATTGCGTCGCGGACTTTTCGCCGAGGCGGCGCATGCGTTCCTGCAGTTTTTTCCGCAATGCCGAGGGCGCGTTTGGGTTGAAGGCCACCAAATACCACAACGGTTGCGAGCGGTCGCGGCTGAGGCGTGTCAGCGTGGCGGCATCGGTGTTCGGGTGCCGCGCGATATTTTCGCGAATCGCCGAATAGGGATGATGCGAGAGCTTGCTGAGCGTCTCTGGCGGTGACTTTAGGATGCTCGCTGATAAGCGCAGCAAGTAATAATCCTCGCGTGGAGCAAGCCGCGAAAGTTGATCGAGCACGTCGGGCTTTACTTCCGCGCTGAGTACCGTACCGATTTTTTCATCCCAGTTCGGGTTGATGCGGTTGAGTTCCTGGGTTCGCGAATGGATCAACTGCTCGATCACGCGGCGCTCCTGATCAAGCCTCGCCGCCGGCATCGCGCTGCGCTCGACCGAATCAAGCACCCGCAGCAAATGCTGCCGCTCGCCGAAAACGATCTGCGATGTTCGCAGCGTCTTTCCCTTTGCCGAATTTCTCACCAAGTCAGAACGTCTCATCTTCCATCACCCCACAATTTTGTGAGCGCGCGGACCGCCAACACGCTGACGCTTCCTGATACCTCAGTTCCCGCCACGGCGGGACATGGGAGCCTGATTCCGCTGCATTCCTCGTCGGCGACTTCCGAACAGGATGGCTGCACATCCAGTCTCGTGCGGAAGTTCCTATCGTTCCAATCCAGGCTTGCCCTAGCAGATTTACCTTTGTGGAACGCTCCGGTAAACCCAAGCATGCAGCTATTACTGAGCGAATTATCGGTGGCCGGTCTCGCGGAGTAAAGGAAAGCAGGGAAGTGGTGTTCCATAGCCTGCAATAGATAGTCCTAGAACTAGGTCTTTCTGATGGGGTCAGTCAAGGGGCTTCGGGTGCGCGACGTCGGGTTTGAACCGGCCAGCCAAGAATTGTGTGGGGAGCCGCGGCTGGAATTTTCCAGCCCTGGCTACCAGTAGCATTGTTCTGAAGGCATCGAAGAACACGGCGAACGGATCCTCACTTACACGACCTCTCATGAAAGGCCGGTTGGCGGCAGGCTATCACGGAGCTCGAGGGGCGATTTGCGGCCGGCGAAGCCCGCTAGATTCGGATATTTGTCATCTCGCAGCCATAACGCGAAGATGAACCAGAGCAGCACCAGCAATCCGAGGCAGAGGAAGCTCCCTTCGGGCCCCACGGTCCCTCCGGTAAGCCACCGCGGACCTGAAAAAGTTGCATTGAACAGGTGCCCGGGCGCGAGGTAGCCGCTGTCCGCAACGCCATAGAAATAAGTTTCTCCCCAATCCCAGGCGGCATGAAAGCTGACGGCCATCCACAAATTGCCGGTTCGTCGCAGCAGGAGACAGAAGAGCAGCCCCACCATGCCCGCCGCAAACGCCCCGACCCAGGTCTCGCCTGAATTGCTGTGATGGACATAACCGAAGACCACAGACAAAACGATCGCCGCCGGCCAGAAGCCGATGCCAGTCGTAAGCGTGAACAACCCATAGCCGCGGAACAGAAATTCCTCGAATAGCGCTACGACCACGAAAGCCGCCCCCCAGAGCAGGGCGTACTTCCAAATCGCGATACCGCGAAGCGCCAAACCAGAAACATGAAACGCTCCCGCGATGCGCATTGCCCCTAACAGCGCAGAGATGGAGCCAAAACCGATCACTGCCCCTTGCCAGGTACGCGTCCCGAACGCTTGCAACCGCGGCAGACCATAATCGGCGATCGTGCGCCTTTCCAGCCTCGCCATGATCCAGCTCGCTATCAACACGAATAGAAAGGGAATTCCTTCGCCCAACAAAGCCGCTCCCGGCGTGATGCCAGTCCCTGGGCCGGCCCGATGGGCCACGAAACGCAGCGCCAGAGCGGTGCTCGAAAACAGCGCCGCAAGAATTGCCAGGAAAATCAGCAGGCGCCAACCGGCGCGCAGCCCGTGGGGGCCATAGAAAATGCGGGATCGCGCTGGTGCAGCGGGAGGCTCAGGAGCGGCCGCGGCATAGCTGGGCAGGGTTCGGAGCAGATCGTTCGGCTTGTCGCGTGCGTTCGGATCCTCCATAAAACAAAGTCCTCTCGGTTTTGTGCGCGGAATCGAGGCGCGCCGAAACGCAGAAAATGCCGGGGCGCGGGCGAGAATAGCACAGAAAGTTGGCCGGAACGTCTCAGAGAAGGGGGCTTTTCTTCAGTGGGCGGTTGTGGTGGGCTCCCCCATGGCGGCAATCTCGAACTTGTTCCGGCCATTGTGCTTGGCGGTATACAGCGCCGTGTCGGCTTTGGCCATCAGTTCCTCGATGCTGGCATGCGTACCGCTTGGCAGGCAGGCGATACCGAAGCTCGCAGTGACCCGGATGCTCTTGGCGCCGAACGTGAATGCGTGCGACTCAAAGACTCTTCGCACGTGCTCGACGGCCCGCACCACGCCCTCTTTGTCGACATGGGTGAGGATAATCTAAGAACTCCTCGCCTCCGATGCGCGCGCACATGTCGCACCGGCGGATATTGTCCATCAGGATTTCGCCGAATTTTTTCAACACCGCGTCGCCGGCGCTGTGGCCGCAGGTGTCGTTGATCTTCTTGAAATTGTCGAGGTCGGCCATGATGGCCCAGAACGAAAATCCGTGTCGCATGGCGCCGCTCAGCTGCCGGACCGCCCATTCCTCGACGGCGCGGCGGTTGGGCATTCCGGTGAGCCCATCGGTAAGGACCAATTGCTCGAGCTGCCGATTCTTCGATTCGATCTCCCGGTGCAGAGCGACGGTTCTTCGGCCCACGCTTGCTCGCGCCAGAAGCTCCTCAGCATGAAAAGGTTTCGTGAGGTAGTCGTCGGCGCCCGCGAGCAGCCCCTTCACGACCTGCGCTTTGTCAGAGACCCCGGAGAGCAGAATGATGTAGGTGTAGGAATCTTTCGACTCTTCGCGGATCCGCTGGCACAACTCGATCCCGCTGAAATCGGGCATGAGCCAATCGGTGATGACCAGGGCGGGACGATACCTTGCATAGAAATCCAGAGCTTCCGCGCCGGTCTTGGCAAATAGCAGCAGGTATTCGTCTCCCGGCAAGGTCAACTCGACCAGCTTGCGGGCGACGGGAGAATCGTCGACCACAAGAACGGTAAATTGATCGTCGATCGGCATTAGGGTAGCCAGCGCACTGCTATGGGCGGCGCGCACTGGTAGCTGGTGGACTTAGCGTATCTTCGGAAGGGTGCCCAGCCTAGTCAGTACATTTGCAGATGGCGCGCAAATCTTAGTAATCAATTAGTAGGCAGCCCTGAAGAAACCTTTGAAGCCGGAAGGGCTTCATCGGTGCGGCCGTTTCTGTGTCCCGAAGCTCCCGCCTTCAGCGCAGGAACGGGTTATTCGCCCGCTCGAATCCGATTGTGGTGATTTCACCGTGCCCCGGATATACGACCACTTCGTCGGGAAGCGCCAAGAGCTTTCTTGAATGGACTGCAGGATTTGAGGATGCGATCCGCCCCACAGGTCCGTGCGTCCAATGCTACCGCGAAACAGGGTGTCGCCGGCAAGCAAGCGGGCGAGGCCATCCTGGATATGTGCGTGCGGTTGCGGTTCGGGTGGGGCTGCGTCGCGCGTCACTACGAGGCTGATGCTCCCGGGAGTATGGCCAGGCGTATGTAAAATACTGGCGGCGAATCCGCCCCAACGTACCGTGTCTCCTTCTTTGACGAAGTCCTGGATGTTGATCTTGGCCGGCGTCGGAACTCCCAGCCATTGGGCCTGCACGTCGAGGTGTTTATAGAGATCGAGGTCCGCCTCGTGAATCAGAACGGGCGCTCCGGTCGCCTGATGCAGCGAGGCGAGACCTCCGACGTGGTCGATGTGCGTGTGCGTGCTGAGAATCGCGCGCACTTTCAGACTGTTCCGGCGCAGCACTTCGACGATGCGTTCGGTGTCGTCACCCGGATCGACAATGATCGCCTCGCGGGTTGCTGCGTCCCCGAGAATCGAGCAATTGCACTGCAACAGCCCAACCGGGATCACTTCGTGAATGAAATTTGCTGCCATCGGATGAAAAGTATAGCAGCATCATTCCGAGCGGCGTCGGGCTAAGATAGCAGGATCCCGCCGCTGGTCTACCGGCAAGCGCCGAGATTCTTCACGACTTTTTTAACTTCGAAGGTGGACGCTCCTGCCGCATCGGTCGATTTTTTGCCGGTGAGTTCAAAGCGTTCCCCCGACTTGACCTCCGAGTCCGCCGACAGGAGCGAATAGGTTTTTCCAGTTTTTTCCTCGGTCAGGTTCAGCCGATCATTCGTCTCAGACACGCAGCCGTTGACTGCGCCGTGATGATGCATGGCGAGGTAGAGCAGTCCGGCTCCGCCAGCGGCCGCGCCAACCCCAATCCCGATGGCCTTTCCGTTTCCGCCGTAGCTCGGCGAGCCCCCCGGTGTTCCCGGTGCTCCCGTTGTCCCACCCATTGTTCCGCCGCCGTATTGCGCCGAAGATGATCCGCACAGCAGAACAACGGTTGCCAATCCGAGTGCCATGCTCTGAATGACTTTCATATCGTGGTTCTCCTTGAATGACGGCATAAGAGTTGGGCCATACTCTTTCTGGAGACCTTACCTGTGCGCGGCGGGCAAGTTGTCACGGAGCGGTCAAAGCGAGGTCTTTTTTGTGTCGTCGCTTCGTCACCTGGCGTCTCCAACAATGAGCGCTTTATAGGCTCGCCCCCTGCCCGACGGTCCCGGTGAGGCTTGGAACGAGTTCGATCTGCTAAACTGAAATCGGAGCCGTCCATGGATTCGTCGACCGACACATTTGAGACGCCGCTGGCCCTGCAGCATCGTGCGGCGGGAGCCAAGCTTGCCGAGTTTGCGAGCTGCCTGCTGCCGGCAGAATTCTCAAATGAGCGGGAGGAATACGGCGCGGCGCGCCAGAACGTCGCGCTCTTTGACACCAACTGGCACGCGATTTTCAGCCTGAGCGGGCGCGATCGGGTTCGCTACCTGCACGCCATCACTTCGAACAACATCACGGAGCTCGGCGAAACCTACGGTGTGCCGGCGCTACTTCTGAATCCCCAGGGGCACATCCTGGCAGAGCTTGAAGTCTACGCGCTCAAGGAGAAACTTCTCGTGTTGTCGCATGCGTCGGTGCGCGAGCGCACGTTTGCCACGCTGAAGAAATACATTCTCGGATCGCAAGTGCAGCTCGATGATTTGACGGGCGAGCTTGGAAGCATCGCTGTCGAGGGGCCGCGTGCCGCCAGCATCATTGCCGAGGCGACCGGGCTGGCCCTCACCGGCTTCTCAGAATTTGCTACCGCCGAAGTCGAAATCGACGCCGTTCGGGTTTATTTGATCCGCCGCTCGCATTTTGGCGGCCTGGGTGCGGAAATCATCGCTCCCCGCAAGCATCTTGGCCTGCTGTGGGCGGATCTGCGCGCCAGCGTGCACGCGCAGCATGGCCTTCCCATCGGCATGAAAGCGCTGAACGCGTTGCGCCTCGAGGCGGCGATCCCCTGGTTTCCGCTCGACTTCAACGACACCATGATCCCGCACGAGGCGGTCCTCGAGAACACGCACATCAGCTTTTCAAAGGGCTGCTACACCGGGCAGGAAATTGTGGAGCGTGTCCGGTCGCGCGGACACGTGAATCGTAAGCGCGTCAGCCTGAAGTTTTCAACCGCCGAGCCGCCGGCATCCGCCACGAAGCTGCGAGCCGGCGGAGGGGAGGTGGGCTTCGTGACGAGTTCCGCTTTCTCGCCGGGAACAAAGGCGGCGATTGGCATGGGATATCTGCGCCGCGAACACAACGCCGTGGGGAGCGTCGTCGAATTCGACGGCGGAACCGCGGAAGTGATGGCCGGAGGTACCACATCTGCGGCAGACTAGACTGCACGACGGACGGTCCGGGAGGGCGAGACGGCCTTAACTCTTTGAAAAGTTCAGCGAGCCCTTGAAGCTGCCGCGCGTGGTGTCAATCTTCTTCTGTAATTGCATGATGGAATAGACAAGCGCTTCGGGCCGTGGAGGGCAGCCGGGAACGTACACGTCGATCGGAATCACCTGGTTCACGCCCTGGACGATGGCGTAATTGTTGAATACCCCGCCCGAGGTCGCGCACGCACCCATAGAAATTGCCCACTTCGGGTTGGGCATCTGCGCGTAAAGGTGCTTGATTACCGGCGCCATTTTTTGCGAAACGCGGCCGGCGATGATCATCAAATCCGATTGCCGCGGAGAGCCGCGGAATACCTCGGCGCCGAACCGTGAAATATCGTAGCGCGAAGCAGCCATGGACATCATTTCGATCGCGCAGCATGCCAGTCCGAATGACATTGGCCAGATCGAGCTGCGCCGCGCCCAGTTCACGACCTTATCGAGCGAGGCGAACAGGATTCCCTCGTCCTTCAGGAAATTCTCGTCCTCGCCCGGCTTTTCAAGCGTGACACCCTTTGCAAGTTCAATGGCCATTGGAAGCGGTGGCTCCTTCTAAGCACATTTTGCCTGTTTGCGCCGTGCTTTGCAAAGAGCCTTTTGCAGCCATTCCCTGCGCCAGCGGGACCGTTCCTTGGCCGATCGATGGCACTAATCCGCCGTTTGATAGCGCGCCTCGAGCCTCTTGTAATCGGGCAGGCCCACCAGCCGGGTGACCTCTTCGAACGATGCCATCGGTGGGGCTGTGTCCAGCGCTTCGGTCTTGAGCGCGACAAGTGTTTGCTGCATGGCGCGAATCGACGCGGCCAGCAGCACGTTGTATGTCACGACTCTGAACCCCATCTGCTGCAGCGCCTGCCTGGAAGCCGCCGGCGTTTTGGGCATCAGGTTCGCCCACGTCGGCTTCCTGAAGCCGCTCGCGAAGGACAGCAGCTCCTGTTCGGTCTGCAGGGCTTCGGCGAAAAGAATGTCGGCGCCTTCCTCCTGGAAGTCGCGGCAGCGCGCCATGGCCTCCTCGAATCCAATCGCGGACCGTGCATCGGTACGCGCGAGGATCAGCATACCCGAATCTTCCCGCGCTTCCACCGCCGCACGGATCTTCATCCGCGCTTCGTCCCGCGCGACGACTTTGCGGCCTCCGCTGTAGTGCCCGCATTGCTTCGGCCAAAGCTGATCTTCGATCAAGACGCATGCGGCGCCGGCGCGGGCGAATTCGCGCACTGTTCGCCGCACATTCATGGCGTTGCCGTAGCCGGTGTCGGCATCGGCCACAATCGGGAATCCCGGCACGGCCTCGCAGGTGTTGTGTACCTGGTCGACAACCTCGGCGAAACTGACAAGCCCCACATCCGGAAGCGCGCAACGCACCGCGGAAATTCCAAAACCGCCGAGCAAGGCCATCGGAAATCCCGCCTGTTGCACCAGGCGGGCCGACAGCGGATCGGACACAACCGGGCACACCAGAAGTTCCGGAGCGGAGAGCAGTTCATGAAGTTTTTGCGCTGCACCGCTCATGATTTGAACTCCCTTCGATCGCGGGCGGTGCCGCGCGGCTACTGGTTTAATAGCGGAATGTTCTTGCCTGGCTGGGCTTTCGGCTGAGATTTTAGATAGGCGTAAATGTCCGCCAAATCATGGTCGGAGATCACCTTGCTCGTATAGGGGGGCATTTGCCCGGAAGGATGATGAACGTATTGAACCATGTCGTCGAAGGAAATTGCCGGCGGCCCGAGGCGGGCCCCGCCAGTCGACGTCGACCCTTGCCCCACCGTGCCGTGGCACTCAAAGCAGCCGTTGCTCATGAAGAGCTTTTTACCGTTGTCGGTGTTGCCCGCTGGGGAGTCGTCCGCCGGTTTCGCTGCCGATTCTTTCGGCTGGCTGCTTGGGCCTTCTGAACCATTGGCCTTCGAACCGGCTTTCTGTTCCTGTCCCCACGCGCTAGTTCGCGCAAGGCTGGCTCCCATCGTGAAGGCGAGCAAAGTTAAGAAACGCCATGCCTTTCTTCGGCCAGTTCGCGACAAAAAGTTCCTCATGAAAACTCCTCCCCGCACTCGCACTACCGTGGCTGCGTGGTTACATCCACCAGCGCCGGTTCTCCGCGCTTCACCACCTCCAGCGCTCGCCGGATCGCTGGTCCAAGGTCTTGGGGATTGCTAATCGGTCCTTCGGCGTGCCAGCCAAGGCCCTGCGCGACTTTGCTATAGTCGATAAATGGATCTTGAATCGTGGTGCCGATCGCGGCGCGCGTAACGTCACGGTTATGCCGGTTGGCCATGCGCTGGACGTGCATGACCTCTTGATGATAAGCGCGATTGTTGTGCATCACCGAAAGCAACGGAATGCGCGAATGCGCCGCTGTCCACAGCGCCCCCGGCGCGTACATGAGGTCGCCGTCATTCTGGATACTCACTGACAACCTACCGTATTTTTTGTTCGCGAGTGCCGCGCCAACTGAGGCCGGCAATCCGTAGCCCACACCGGCGCCGCCCGCTCCGCCAATGAATTGATAATACTTTTCGAAATTCCAGAGCTTCAGCGGCCAGTCGCTTACGAATCCTACTTCGGAGACCAGCGACCAATCCTCACTCTTGATCACGTTCCACAGTTCCGCCGAAAGCCGCGCCGTGCTGATCGGGCTCGCGTCCCAGCCATAGGCCGCGTCGTTGCGCACGCGCTGCATCGCTTCTTCGTGGGCCGTGGCCAGCTTGCGGCCGCGGTCTTCGAAAGCGCGCCTACGGTCGCCGGTCATCTGCTGCTTGACCGCTTCGACCAGCGAGGGCAGCGTCGCTTCGGCATCGGCCGCAATCGCGAGATCGAGTTCCGCGTAGCGCTGAAAATCCTGGTAGTTGCTTTTGTCATAGAGGTCGCCTGCGGTGATGCTCACCAACTTTACGCCCTCGCGCGTAGTCGGCCTCGAGCTTCGCGTCAGCTGGTCGCGAAAGGAATGCACCGCACCCCAAAAGTCGGTCAGTTCAAGACCCACGATCACGTCGGCGTTTGCTACCAGCGCCCGCGAACGCTCGGTATGGTTCAGCGGATGCCGCGAAGGGAAATTCATGCGCCCGGCGCGGTCGATCACCGGCGCCTGCAGCGTTTCTGCCAGCTCGACCAGATGTTTCATTCCCTCGGCTGTTCGCGCCGCGCGGTCCGCAATCAACACTGGATTCTCCGCCGCCACGAGCATCTTGGCCGTCTCCGCGATCGCTCCTGAATTCCCCTGGGGAGGCGAGGCCAACCTGAGCTTCGGAATGCGCAGCACTTCCTCGCTCGGGATCGGGCGCTCTTGCAGTTCGCTATCGGCAACGAGAACCACGGGCATCATCGGCGGCGTCAGCGCAATTTTGAAAGCGCGCACCGCGGATTCCGAGAAGTGGGGCAGGGAAATCGGCAAATCGTCCCACTTCACGAACTCGCGCACGATTGCCGCCGCGTCCTGCACGCTGTGATCCCATTCCACGCCCGGCCGGCGCATGGTCGCATCGATCGTGTTGCCAACGATCACGTAGACCGGCGCACGGTCGCAGAAGGCGTTGTAGATGGCCATCGTGGCGTGCTGCAATCCTACGGTTCCATGGGCGAACACCAGCGCCGGTTTGCCCTCTATTTTCGAGTAGCCATGCGCCATGGCGACGGCCGACTCTTCATGGCAGCAGGTGATGAATTCCGGATTCTGGTTCGCGCCATAATTGATGATCGACTCGTGAAGGCCGCGGAAGCTCGATCCGGGATTCGCGAAAAGGTATTCGAAGCCCAACGACTTGAGCACATCCACCATAAAGTCGGAGCCGCTTCGGTCTTCAGTGAGCAGGTCCATGCTCGGTGGAGTCGCAACTTCGGCCGCCATCGGCATCACAGCCGCCGTGGCGTTTTGCGGAATTCGAGCCGCTTTTGCTTCCACCGCTGCGCGAGGATTGGCGACAAGCGCGGCCGCCCCAGCTGCGGCGCCCTTCAAAAAGTTGCGCCGATCAACCACAGATTTCTTCGATTTGGCCATCGCTCCCCCCGATCGGCGCCCTTACCGCTTCCGCGCAAAGCAGCATGCCCGAATACGCGCACACTAGCAGCTTTATAAGTAAGTGGTCAATATTCATGGTGGCCCGGTTGTCGGCCCGCCGCCCCCCCCATCCGGCTACCGAGCGATGTGCCACAAAAAACCTAATCCCGTCTGGTTGGGACCGGTGTATAACCGTTCCGGCTTCGGACCGACGAGCAGAAGTTCTGTTCAAAACAGCATCCAGCCGGTTGAACAACGCACAAACAAGGCAAGAACCCATGAAGCACAAGGCCCTCAGTAGCGCCGTATTGCTGACATTCTTTTTCGTGGCTTTTACCGGGGGACAACGGTTGATGATGGCCGGAGCGGCAGCACAGCCCTCGGGCAGCATCCCCATATTCCAGGTGGACCCTTCCTGGCCGAAGGTGCCGACGAAATGGAAGCTGGGAGATGCCTCCAGCGTCGGCATCGACGCGCAGGATCGCATCTGGGTCTTGCATCGCCCCCGGACGCTGCCCGCCGATCAAGCCTCCATGGCTGCGCCGCCGGTGCTGGTTTTCGATGCGGCGGGCAATTTTGTCCAGGCTTGGGGCGGCCCAGCAAACGGCTACCAGTGGCCGGAGCGCGAGCATGGCATTCACATCGATTACAAAGGCTTTGTGTGGATTGGGGGAAATAACTGTCCCGCCAGAAACTTGCCCGGGCTTAAGCCGGTCGCCGATGACCAACTGCTCAAGTTCACGCAAGATGGGAAATTCATCATACAGATCGGCCACAGCAGCAAGAGCCGCGGTAACGCCGACACCAACAATCTGCAGCAGCCTGCCGACGTTTTCGTCTACCAGAAGACCAACGAATTGTTTGTTGCCGATGGATACGGAAATCATCGCGTAGCCGTCTTTGATGCCGACAGCGGCGAGTTCAAGCGCATGTGGGGCGCATTCGGAAACAAGCCCGCCGACCTTTTCAATTGTCCGCCGCCAAGCCTGAATTCGGTGCCGGACGGTCCCGGCCCCCCGCAATTCAGCATCGTTCATGCCATTCGCGTGTCCGCCGACGGCTTTGTGTATGTGGCGGACCGGGAAAACAGGCGCGTGCAGGTGTTTACCCTTGACGGCAAATTCGTCAGGCAGTTCGTAAAGGGTGACACACCCTTTGCGCGGGACTTGGCATTTTCCCCGGACGCGCAGCAGCAATTCCTGTATGTCGGAGCCGGCTCGGAAATCGACGTGCTCAACCGAAAGACCCTGGAGATCGTCGAGGTCATCAAGGGCCAAGGCTTTCTCGGTGGGGGCCATCAGATGGCGACCGACTCGAAGGGCAACATTTATACCGCCCAGACCAATCGCGGTTTGCAGAAGCTGGTGTTTCAGGGCATGTCGCCGCCGGCTCGATGAGTCCGCCCGGTTCACGCACGATGGCAGCATTCTTACAGGCAATAACGCAGTTGGTATATACTCCCCCCGGCCGATGGCATCGAGCAAGAATACTGGCCAATGTGGGAGGAATTCAGAATGAAAAGCAAAGTGATTTACGCTTCGCGCGCGCTGCTGCTGGCGCTGGCGCTGATGACGATTTCAGCTGCGGCCAAGGCTCAAGCGCAACCTGATTTCAGCAAGACTGAAATTAAAACCACCAAAGTCACCGACAATTTTTACACGCTTGAAGGCCAGGGCGGCATGATCGGCATCCTGGTTGGCCCCGACGGCGTTTTCATGGTTGACTCGCAATACGCCCCGTTGACCGAGAAGATCGTCGCAGCCGTGAAGCAAATCACCAATCAGCCGATCCGCTTCATGGTAAACACGCACGTGCACCCGGACCACACCGGTGGCAATGAAAATCTTGGCAAAATGGGCGTGGTCATCATCTCTCGAGACGAACTGCGTAAACGCCTTGAAGAAGGAACGCCAGCGGTGAACGGCGCCGGTGGCCGAGCCCCGTTTCCTCCGGTTGCGCTGCCGCTGATCACCTACGAAGGCAAGATGACGTTTCACATGGATGGCGAAAACATTGAGTTGGTTGAGATTCCCCACGCGCACACCGACGGCGACACGCTGGTTCACTTCGTGAAAAACAACGTCATCATGACCGGCGATTTTTACCGCTCCGTGGGCTACCCGAACATCGACCGCGGCAATGGCGGCTCTCTCAGCGGAATGATTGAAGGGCTTACCCACATCGTCAGCATCGCCGGCCCGGACACGAAAATCATCCCCGGACACGGCCCCACCGTTGGCAGAGCTGAAGTGCTGGCGCATCGTGACATGATCGTGGATCTGCGAGACAAGGTCGCGCAGCTAATGCAGCAGGGCAAATCCGAACAGGACGTGATTGCCGCGCATCCAACTGCCGAATACGACGCCAAGGTTCCGCAAGCTGCGCAAACCTCCGATCGCTTTGTCGGCCAGTTGTACGCGGAAATGAAGTCCCGGATCAACGGCAGCGGTCAGTAGCTTGCAGCCCCAGCCGTCGCGTCAATTCGAAAGAGAAGGGCGGCCTTCCCGGCACCCTTCTCGCAACCCTGTTTAGCGTCCAGCCGCTCGGTTGCTTTTCATTGCGGGCGCTGCTTTTTGCCGGTATGGTTGGTTCTCGTTGTTATTGCCAGCGAGCTGGAGCGACCAGGGGCACTCCTCGCCTTGTTTTATAGCAACCGTACCAGGCGCCGGAATGGGAACAGTCGCCTTTACCGTGGTGCCTTTTTCGGTGACCGCAATTTCAAGCGTGCCGCCCAAATCCTTCACGCGCTCTCTCATTCCGCGCGCTCCATCGAGGTACCTCCGCACACCCGCCAAGTTGCATTCAGAAGGCATGTTGGGCGATCTGACCGAGGTTGACGGACTTGAGTGTATCGGCCCCTGAAAACCTCGGGTAAACCCCTCCCATAGTGATTCGACCGATACGCGCAGAACTTTAGTCCACCGGCACTCCTTCTATTGGCGCGTGGTGAGTCGCCAGGACCGAAAAAAGCTTACTGCAGGGGATTGGCCCTGTTTGGAACACCGGCCGCCATGGTGCGGTCATATTCTGCGCGGGTGAACGCGGCCAGAGCTGTCGAGCCCCCCTCACCGGGCTGCTCGGTGATTTGGATAACGGCTGGCGACGTAAGCCAGAGTTCACGGTGCGCGATGTAATCCACGCCATAGGCATTGCGCACTTGTTGCTTGCTCTCGGTTGTCGGTGGACCGTAGGCTTGCTTGGTTCCCGCGAAGATCTCCTCAAACGAGTGGCCCCGGTAGTTCACCTCCGCGCTGGGGGCCGAGAATAGCAGTTCTACCTTTACGAGGCGGCCGCCGTCGAATGTAAAGGTATCCGCACGCATTTCGGAGACGTCGCCGCCGCCTTTGTAGTCGTAGCGGGTGCCGCTCATTGCGTGCTGTCGGGCGTCCGCCAGCTCGTTGCAGTATTTTTTTAGCTCATGTTTAGTGGGCCTATTGGCACCTTTCAAATCCCCGACCGCGCACGCATGGAGGACATCCTTCTCATAGCCCTCGGCGAAAAACTGCTCGGCGGTCTCTCCCAGCTGATGGCCGCCCTTCACCTTGGTCATGTCCTGCTGGGCGGCCAGGGAAGGAGGCAGACATAGCATGGCAAAGATGTTTGCTGCACTGGCCATCAATGCTGCGGTGATTGCCTTTCTCATCGTCGTTGCCCGTAGGGAGTATAAACCACGGGCGCGGGAGACCGCCCGAGTGTCGCTGAACCGGGTCACCAGTTGCATCGACTGTGTGGCGGAACACATCAGAATGACGACGCACATGGCTGCTCCAAACGCTCCCGCTTCGGCGCTAGCCACAGCGCGAATTCGATGACCATGTGCGGTCGGCTTGCCCGGTAGCGTCGCTGCAGGGATGTAGTCCCTTCGGGCTCGGCCCTTGCGAGGAGCGCTGTGCGGATCACACAGGCGGTCGGAATGATATTCACTGTGCGGGCCGACCGCCGAGTTGGAGGTTGCCGCGTTTGACGGCATATTTGCCAGTAATTGTCCGCGTGCCATTTTATCTGGTCGCTGGGTCCGCTCCCGCCACGGCAGCCCGGCGCACCGGCCGCATTATAAATATCAGCAGCGTGGCGGGCCGTTGGGGTTGGCCCGCGGCGCGGCCGGGGGGGCGACCAAGGCCGCTTTCATACGCTCGGGGCCAGCACCCCGCTTCACCGCGCTGCCGATCCGGCCGAAATCGCCGAGGTGGTTGCATTCCTGGCTTCGCCTCGCGCCAGCTCGCCACCGCTGCAGTCTTCGCCGCGGATGGGGGCGAACCGCGATTTAAGTGTTCGAGTTTGCTTTGCCGACCGGTGAGAAGCGGCACTCCGTTTATACGGCAGAAGAGCGCAACTGCTCTGCAAGGCAAAGGCGTCCCGATGTTTTGGGACGCCTTTGCGGAACAGGCCTAGATCGAAGGTTTGGCTAGATGTCGTAGTAGAGGTGAAATTCGTAGGGGTGAGGGCGCATCCGTATGGCATCCGCTTCGTTCTTTTTCTTGTAGTTGATCCATAGCTCCACGTAGTCCTCAGAGAAGACGCCGCCTTCGGTTAGGAATTTGTGATCCTTGCTGAGTTCGGCTAGGGCTTCTTCGAGGGAGCCGGGCATGGAGGGAATGCTAGCGGCTTCCGCCGCGTCCATTTCGAAAATATCTCTATCAAGCGGCTGGCCGGGATCGATCTTGTTCTTGATGCCGTCCAAGCCCGCCATCAGCATGGCTGAGAAGGCGAGGTAGGGATTGCAGGACGGATCGGGCGGGCGGAATTCCAGCCGTTTTGCTTTGGGGCTTTCCGAATAGACCGGAATGCGGACCGCCGCTGAACGGTTGCGCTTGGAATAGGCCAGGTTCACCGGGGCCTCGTAGCCTGGCACCAGGCGCTTGTAGGAATTTGTGCCCGGGGCGATGATGGCCGAAAGCGCGCGCGCGTGCTTGAGGAGGCCGCCTGCGTACCACAGCGCCAACTGTGACAGGCCTGCGTAGCCGTCGCCGGCGAACAGGGGCTGCGAGCCCTTCCACAGCGATTGATGGGTGTGCATGCCGGAGCCGTTGTCGGCGAAAATCGGCTTGGGCATGAAGGTGACGGTCTTTCCCGCTTTGGCGGCGGTATTCTTGACAACGTACTTATACTTCATCATGTTGTCGGCGGAATTCAGAAGTGTGTTGAACCGCAGATCGATTTCCGCTTGTCCGCCGGTGGCAACCTCGTGGTGATGGCACTCGACGTCCATTCCCAGGGCCTGCATCTTCAAAACCATTTCCGTGCGCATATCCTGGAAGTGATCGCTCGGGGGAACCGGAAAATAGCCTTCCTTGTATCGCGTGCGATAGCCCAGGTTGGGGCCGTCGACGCCCTCGCGGCCGGAGTTCCAGCGGCCTTCGTCAGAATCGATAAAGTAGAAGCCGTGTTGGGCGGCCTGGTCGAAGCGAACGCTATCGAAAATGAAGAACTCCGCCTCGGCGCCGAAGAAAGCCTTGTCGGCAATTCCGGTGGATGCCAGATAAGCCTCGGCGCGCTTGGCGACGTGCCGGGGATCGCGGTGGTAGGGCTTGTGCGAGAGGGGATCGGTCGCGTCGCCGATCATTACCAGCGTTGGTTCGGTGCGGAACGGATCCATAAACGCCGTGTTCGGGTCTGGAATGAGCAACATATCCGATTCGTGGATCGAAGCCCATCCGCGAATCGAGCTGGCGTCGAATCCGAAGCCCTCCTTGAAGGAATCCTCTGAAAGCTCGCCAATAGGGTAACTGACGTGCTGCCATATTCCGGGAACGTCGATAAAACGCAAATCCAGGATCTTGGCGTTGTTTTTCTTGGAAAACTCGAGAACAGCTTTCGCATCCATCCTTCCTCCCTCGCGGCGGCCATCGGCCAATCAGATTTGGAAAGGGCGGAGGTTACTCCACGCTATATTTGGGCGTCAAGTGAACTCAGTGATCCGGTCGATGCAACTTATCGATAACTTCGATCCATATTTTTATGATTTCTTTATGTCCCTTTTGCAATCCTCAAAAACTTGCCTGATCCGCCGCATCGGCAATTTCAATTTGACGCATCCGCGCCGCGCGCGACGCCGTATTGCACGGACCTGCCGGTCGGCCAACACTTCGTCCCAGCCCATTTCCAGGGCGGTCAATCGGATCAAAATTCAAAGGAGATTCCTGTCAAGCGGACTGCGTCATTTTCCTAGAGCTGTCATACGAGGAGTTGGAAGAGCTCAACCGGGAGGCCAAGCAGCCATCCGGAAGTCCCGCCCTCGCAGTTTGAGATCAACTACGGCTACGGCGAAGTAGTGCAGGCTGCCCCCAGATTCAGCTCTACAAATTAATTTGCCGTCAAGTCGCGACCTCCCTGGAGGTGTCCGGGGAGCTTGTTGCCGAAGCCCTTCGTGGGCGTCAACCGAAGCGGCAGGCACACCAGCGTATCGATCAACAAGGGCGAAACGAACCTGTTCTGGGATCCGAAGGGCCAGGAAGAATTGAGCAGGAGCGGCATGTCTGACCCACGGCAACGACATTTGCCTGGGGCTCAACCCGAGCCTCAACTCCTATCGGCGCCTCGACCCGCACTTTGAAGCGCCCTGGCTAGCATCAGAGCATGCTTTGCAAATGGAGGTAGGCGTGCCGTTGTCTTGGTGGGGGTCTGAACACGGGCAAGATGCCTGACGCCAACACAAAGGGCCAAGCCCGGGGCGAGCTAATCGCCGGAGGCTGATTTCTGCGCGTAGTAACCGGTGCGGGTGCGGACAGAAAGCTTACCATGGCCGCCGCTCGAGACTAGCTGCACTTGCACCGGGCGGAATGTGCCGTCTTTCGAAGCGTTCGCGGGATAGTAGCCGATGGTGTATTGATTGCGAATATCGCGCGCCACTTGCTCACAGACTGGCTTTACTTCATCCAAAGTTTCAGGGAAATAAGCCATACCGCCGGTAACTTCGGTGAGCTCTTTTAGTTCCTTCGTCGACCGGCGGACCATTTTCTTGTCGTTCTTGCGGTCGTCGGTGCTGAAAACACCGATGGCATAAATTGCCGCGTTGGACTGCTCGGCGGCCTTCATGGTGTCAGAAAGCGACTTGCGGCTGGCGTCATCATCGCCATCGGTGATGACCAGCAGAACGCGCTTGTCTTTGTGAGCCTTGTGCAAATGCTCGATCGAGCCGATCACCGCGTCGTAGAGAGCGGTGCTGCCGCGGGTGTCGATTCGCGAAAGTGCGTTGTTCAGGTTCTGCTGATCGTTGGTAAAGTCGCCGTCGGTATCGAGGTAATATTCATCGTTGAAATTGACGACGAAGGCCTCGTCCTGCGGATTGCTCGTCCTGACGAAGGTCATCGCCGCCGAATTCACCTGCTCGCGCTTTTCGCGCATGCTGCCGCTATTGTCGATCACCAGGCCCATGCTCACCGGAACATCTTCGCGGCTGAAAACCGAAATGTTCTGCTCGACCTTGTTTTCGTAAACCTTGAAATCGCCCTTTTTCAGATCGCCGACAAATTGTCCCGCCTCGTCCGAAATGGTCACGTGAAGCACCACCAGGTCGACGCTGGACTTAATGCTTCCACCCTTGTCCTGCCCGGGCGGATTCATTCCAGCCGGGGGCGGTATATTCGGCACCGTCGAGGGTGGCAAGGAATCCTGGTTCTGGGCAAGCGCTGGCGAATTTAAAAACAGTGTTCCGAGAGCAAGAGAGGCGAGCAATGCCAGTAAACCGGCCAGGAGAATGGATCGCAGCGAACCCGCTCCCGCCTGCCGAGCGTAGGCCAAAATATCAGCGGCGCGCTGAGCGCCGTCCGGCAGCTGGCCGCCGCCATCGGCTCCGCCGTGGTCACCACGGTCTACTTCACCCAGCTGGCCCACCACGGCGCCGCGCACGCCATGACCGTCAGCGTCGCCGTGGTGGGCGCCATCGCTCTGCTGGACCTCGGCCTGGTCTGGCTGCTGCCCAGGTCCGCCCCGCCGGACCAGCACTGAGCCTGGGCGGCCCGCCGGTAAGACCGTTAGATAACGGTCTTCCCGCTGCACAAGATGATTCAGAACATCCGGAAACACGAGATTTGACGGCGGCACTCGTCGTTGCCGACGGGAAACCGAAGTCAGGTCCGTCATTGCGAGGAGCCCTTGCGACGAAGCAATCCAGTTGCCGCGGCCTGCCCCTGTCCCTGAAGGGACGAGGTCATCGAGGGCGCTTAGCGCCATTCCAAGGAACTGCGGGCTCCAATGCCAAGGATCTCCAAGGAAATGCGGTTCCAGTGCCAGGGATTCCCAAACAATCCTTTGGCGATATTATACTTCGCGTAGCACCGATGCCGAAAAGGTGCTATCGTGAGCGCCGCCGGGATTTGCCCAGGCCAGATCGTGAGCCTGTGGGATATGCTTAGGATTTGGGAGCAGCCTTATACTCAGTCAGCCGCTGCTTGACTGAGTTGAGCGGGATACAAATTTTTGCGCATGATGACGCTAGGCATAGAAATCGTCCATTTTCAGATGGCTCTGAGGAGGATAAGGCGGCATGCCAAACGATGCTTGCTGACGCTATCTGGATTCGCGAGTGGCTTAAAGCGCTAGAAGCTCCCATTGCGGATAAGGAAGCTAAAAGATTTGAGGATAGACTTCGACAGATGACTTCAAGTTGTGACGATGTACATAACTCATGTAAGGCTATTGCGCGCGTTCTCCGAGATGAAATGGATTTGTGACACTATTCATATTCAAATCAGGTAACGACTATTTTGAAAATAGCGTCGAGCTATTTGGTGAAGATTTCAAAACTAAATTTCAATCTGCTCATTATGAAATTGACGAGTTTGGGGAAGTGTCTTGCGTTGGGCCGTGGTACGGCGTGCGTTTTTCACCTTATGCGCGCCATGGAAATTGGCATTGGAGCGATAGCGAAAAGCCTCGGAATTCCTGACCCGATCAAGCCAGCGGAACGCAGTTGGGCGGCGATGCTTCGCAAATTAAAGGAGGAATTGGAGCGTCGCAATAAGGCGGGGTGGTCAATTGCATCTGACGGCAATTTCTTTGCAGACATTTTTGCTTCTTAGAGTTTGTCCGGAAACATTTCTAGATCCTGCAAAGCCTTCTGACCATGAGTTTGATTGAGGCGAGGAGCAGGAAGGCGCGGGCCTTCAGGTTGAGGTTCTCCCAGTCCTTGGCCAGTCTGCGGCATCTGTTGAGCCAGGCCAGCGTGCGTTCGACCACCCATCGCCTCGGCAACACGACGAAGCCCTTTTGGCGGTCTGATCGTTTGACGATCTGGGCTTCGGCCTGGGACAGGACACGCTTCAGCGCCTTCTGGAACTCCGGCCCCTGATAGCCGCCGTCGGCATAGAGCTTCAGCAGAAACGGGAACATCCCGAACAAGGTGGCCAGCAGCATGGCGCCGCCGTCGCGATCCTGGATGTCGGCGGCCGTCACGATGGCGTGCAGCACGAAACCCTGGGTGTCGACCAGGACATGCCGCTTCTTGCCCTTGTCCTTCTTGCCGGCGTCGTAACCGTGCGGATCGATCGAGGCCCCGCCTTTTTCCGCGCTTTTCACGCTCTGGGCATCGATGATCGCCGCAGTCGGGCTGGCTCCCGCCCAGCCTGTTCGCGACACTTCACATAGAGCGAGTGATGCAACCGCTCCAGCGTGCCGTCGTAGGTCCATCGGACGAGGTACTCGTGGACCGTGTCTGGGCGGCAGGTCCTTCGGGATGGCGCGCCACTGACACCCGGTGCTGAGGACGTACATCACCCCGTTCGTCACCTGGCGGATATCGACCGTGCGCTTGTTGCCTCCGGGCTTGGCCGGCGGAATAGCGGCCCCACCTCGCTCCACTCCACCTCGGTCAGATCGCTTTCGTAGCGCAGATGCCTGCGGTCATAGCGGCATCGGTTCTCCCTGGTCCACACCCCAGCATCCCCCCAAATTCAGGAAAAGGGGAGAAAATGGTAACGGATTTACGAGTTCAAGAGGGGGTCGCTAACCGATTTAAGAACTCTAATTTGTTCTCGGACAGACACTTAGACGCTGTTAGAAATGTTTGGCGTAATTCGACAATGCATGCTGAAAGCAAATATACATTGGATGAAGCGGAGCATATTTTCGTTTCTGTTAAAGGGTTTATGAGGAAGCTTGCTTTCCGTATGGACGAGAACGGGACGCCACTGGCTTAGATTGGACAACTTTCCCGAATGCTCGCTCAAATGTCTCGCCCGTTTCCTCGATGCCAAACCCCCGAGCGGCCTCAATGAACCGCTCGGATTGCGCTTTGTCTCGTAGCCTTGGCTTATGTGGCATTTTTGTTTTTGGCTTTGGGCGCTGGGCCATACCGATGATGTCCCTCGGTCAAGCGTTCGATAGGTGAGTTGCTCGCCGACAACACCCTTCAACGCGTGCTCGGCGCGCTCGGTATCCTCGACGCCGAGTTCGAGCGATTGCGATGTCGGAAATCGAATTCACCCACGTAGCGGTGTAGGTGCTTTTTGGCGCAATACTGGTAACGCCTTTCATGCCGCGTTTGAAAACGCTAGTAGTAACCTTCCGCCGAATTGATGCCGATCTTGATGCCGCTCACGCGATCGGTGTACGCGTATTCCTTTACGGGAGTGATCAACCACGCTGAGATTTGAAATGCTTGTCGAGACCGCTATAGGTGTTTGACTTGTCAGTCATACGTGAGTTTCTCGCGCTATGTTGTCCCTCACAATCGGGATGATGTCTTCTTTCTTGGTTGAATCGACGTGGACTGAGCGGCCGGCCACCTCGTTCAACCAACGACAAAACAATATTCTTGTGAGACGCCGCCACGGCGCATTTGGCGCCTTCCTTCTGCCGATGAATGTTTCATCGATCTCAACGATCTTCGCCTTCGCCACCCATCGGCGCTTAAGGTCGCCAGAACGCATCGCCTCGCGAATGCGATGCGACAGGAACCACGCGCTTTTCAGCGTGATGCCGAGAATGCGATGAAGTTGGTTGCTGATGCCTTTCTTTGATCAAAGTATAGGTAGATCGCTTTGCAACCAATGGCGCATCGGAACATGGCGATTGAAGATGGTTCCGATCTTGACAGTGAACGGCTTACGGCACTGGTTGCACTTGTGAACGCCGATACGAGTGGAGTTGCCGCCCATGCGCCGAATGCGGGCTGGATCGGCGCCGCCGCAATGCGGGCATACGATCCGTTCGCCCATATGCGGGCCTCGACGTAGGCGTAGCGGCGCTTCGTTATGGAAATGGATGTCTGAAAGGACTGATTTCATGGTGACGATTTCTTATGCCACAACCTATCTTATCACCGTGGTACGTCAAGTATAATATCGCCAATCCTTTTGCGGTTTGGGTGGATTTCAATGGGTTGCAAATAGCTTCAAACCGAAAGTTTCCTCCTCCAAATTTATTACTCTCCCGAGCGAGCTGCAACCCAACACCGCCCTTTCGGGATCGCTGGAAGGCCTTGAGGACGCGATAGCACAATTCGTGTTACTCAGAAAGGAAAAATTCGAAGGGAAAAATTCGATGGTGGATCAGTTTGACATGGCCGTTCAGCCGACGGTCGCCGCAAGTCCGAAGCCGACGTTCAGGCAACGAGCCGAATCGACCGATGTGGATAAACCTGCTACTCGGGAGCGCCGCAGGTCGGTGCGTGGCCTCAAGAGACGAGGGCCAGCCTCCGTCGCCGCTGCGCCGGACAAGCGCCTCGAGGAAAGGCGGCGGGTTTCGCAGGCTGCGACCCTCTAGAAACTCAGTCACCATCGCGGACCCCGCCCGCTGCTCGCCGACCAGCGCGCGGGTCGCCAACACCAGCGTCGGCCGCGACTTTTCGACCTGCGAAAGCAGCGGCGCCACGATCTGGCGGCTGACGAGCAGCGGCGCCGCCGGACGCAACGCCGCCAGCAGCGGCGCGTCGAGATGCGCCGCAGGACTTGCGTCATCCGGCCAAACCTCGCCGGCGGCCGTGCGGCTGCCAACGCCGAGCACCCAGCCCAGCGGCGCGAGCGTCTCGTCCAACTCGACCGCCAGACGTGGCAGGACGGTCCCGGTCTCGTCGAACAGCGCGCGTCGGGGTCTGAGCCGCCTCTTTGTCAAAATCCAACGATGGCGCCGGAGCCGAACGACCGCGATGGGGGAAAGCGGTCGTATGAAAGGCAGTCCCGAAACTTTTTCGACGCCGCACACGACGACCACCCGCTCAGGCCAGCGCATCGAGTAGCGTCTTCGCCTCTTTCAAATCGGCGGTCTCGAAGCCTTCGATGAACCCGGCATAGCGCGGCGCAAGGAGATCACGTCCTTCATCGCGCCGCCCTTGATTTGCCCAGAGTTTGGCGAGCGCGGCGACGGCTCTCAGTTCCCAGAACTTTGCCTCTTGCTGCTGCGCGAGCGCGATTGCCGCTTTCAGGCATTGTTCTGCCTCAATCGCGCGTTGCTTTGGCTGCGCGAGCAGCATCTCGGCCTTGAAGCGAAGCAATTCTGGTTCGTACCACCGCTCCCCTGTGGTCGATGCCGCTTCGAGCGCAGAGACGAAAAGGGCGAGCGCGCCATCGAATCGCCCGCTGCCGCCTTGGCTAGGCCGACGATCGCGATTCGTATCGGCAGGTGGAATCGGCGCGACGGAAACGACTTCAGGGTTTCCAGTGCCGCTTCCGCCTGCCGGATCCCGGCTTCGACCTCGCCTCGCAGCACGCGGACCCAACCCTGCATGAGTTTGGCCGGGATGAGGTAGTTTGCCAGAGAGTATTTCTTGGAAAGCGAAATGCAAGTGTTCAGATGCGCCTCGGCTTCGTCCGCACGGTTGAGGATGATGTACTTTTCCGCGCAGAACATATGCGTTTGGGAGAGGCTGGGCTTATGATCGAGACGATGCGCTCAGGTCCAGTGCCTTTTTGAGCGCGGCCGCAACTTGATCGAGATGACCCAGCATCGCCAGGCTTAATGCGCGCATGCCGAGGGAGCAGCACCCAGGATCGTGGGCGCCGTAGGTCATCGCAAGGTTGCCGTGGACATCCATCCGGTAGTTCGTCAGCAATTGGTCGAAGTGAGCGAGCGCCGCAAGCGGCACGCCCTCCGCCACCATCTGAGAGCCGCCGGCATGATGAGCCTGAACCACGTATTCCGGATCTTTCGTCTGCTTAAGAAGGCCAAAGATTTCTTCGAGTAGTTCGTGGGCGCGAACGTGCTGGCCGCTGCCGTGCGCCCCCATCCATACACCCCAGACCGATCGGAACACTTCTGCCGGACGCCCCAGTCTTTCGGCCACCGCTCGCGCCTTCTCGTAAAGCAGTTTCGCCGGCGGACTGTCCCAGCCATCCAGCGCCATCCGCGAAGGCCCTTCGATCACCAGGAAAGTCAGCTCCCACTCGTCCCTTTCAGGCTTTCGGGCAGGGCGGCAACGAGCTTCATCGCCTTTTCAACGTGACCGAGCGCCTCAATGTAAGCCAATCGTTTCGCCGCCCGCTCGGCGGCCTGGCGCCAGTACGCCAGCGCACGGTCAACCACATTTGCTTCGGTATAGTGATGCGCCAGCAGTTCTGGTTCGGTTTCGGCAACTTCAGGAAACCGACTTGCGAGCACTTCCGCGATGTGTTGGTGCAACTCGCGCTTTCGCGCGTTCAAGACGGACTGAAAGGCCGCGTCGCGGATCAGCGCATGCTTGAAGATGTAGCGCGAATGCGGCGGCGCGCCCTGCTGCCCCAACATATCGGATCGGACAAGCTGTTCGAGCCCTCCAGCAGCGTCGCTTGCGATACCGACGATACCGCATCGAGCAGTTCGTAGGAAAACTCCCGACCGATTATCGATGCCGTTAGCGCGACATCTTTGGCCACGCCAAGGCGATCCAGACGCGCGATCAGGGAGTCTCTGCAACGTCGAGGGAATTTTGAATCTCGAACTGATTCCCGCAGGACGTAACGCTCGCCATCCTCCTCGAGATCGCCGGACTCCAAAATCGCCCGAGTGATCTCCTCGATGAATAGAGGAACCCTTGTGACTTCGTGGCGATCTGTGCGATGATCGCCTCCGGCAGCGTTTTGCCGCCTGCCGACTTATGAATGAATTCGACTACTTGGCTTCGCCCAAGTGGTTTAGGTTCAATATCGTGACATGCCCGAGATCCAGCCATGGGGAGAGAACTCAGGCCGATAGGTGACAATGATCATCACCGGCAGGTCGACGACTCTGCGAATAATCCTGTTCATCAACTCGATCGACGTTGGATCGATCCAGTGCGCGTCCTCGAATATAACCAGCACCGGATCCCGCCGCGAGATCAGGACCAGTTGCTCCTCCAGCATCTCCATCGTCCGTTGCTTTTGGACCGCCTCGGTGAATGCAGCGGCGGATAGCGTTCGCCGAAAGGAATCGACAGCTGTCGGCCATGAGCGCGGCCTCCTCGATCTTACTTTCCGCCGAGCCCTCCAGTATGGCTTCCAGCTTGTCGAGTTTCTGGGCCCCGGTATCCGTACGGACGATGCCCGCGGCCCATTCGAGCTGCCTGATGAAGGGGTAAAACGCACTGTTCACGTGAAAGGGGGAGCCAAAATATTGCAAGCAAATGACAGAAGAACCGTCGAGATGCTCCCGGAATGCCTGTGTCATGCGCGACTTGCCGAAACCCGCAGGCGCCGAGAGAAGGATGAGCTGGCCGTCGCCGGCCTTCGCGTGGTCCCAGCGACGAAGAAGTAGCGCGATCTCCTCGGCCCGGCCGACCAGCGGAGTCAGGCCTCCGACAACCCTGCTATCGAAGCGTCCCCGCGCGGTGCTTTCACCTGTGACGCGCCACAACTTCGCCGCATCAGTGAAGCCCTTGAGTTCGTGCAGCCCGAGCCCCTCATAGTCGAAGGCGGCGCCGGCAAGGCGACGGGTTAATTCCGCCACCACCACGGAATCGGGAGACGCGACAGCCTGAATCCTTGCCGCCAGATTCAATGTCTCTCCGACAGCTACCGTTCCTGCGCACTGCCCTGGCCGATCAGCTCGCCTACCACGACCAGGCCGGTTGCGATCCCGACCCTGACCTGCGGGCGTAACGGAACGGATAGCTGCATCGCGGCCATCGCGTCGATCAGCGCAAGCCCGGCACGGACGGCTCGCTCGGGGTCGTCCTCGTGGGCCTCCGGATAGCCGAAATAGACGAGCGCTCCATCGCCCATATACTTGGCAACCGAGCCGCCGAACCCGGTCACAGCGCTGACACAGCCCTTTTGAAACGCGCCGAGGACGTTGCTCAGTTCCTCGGGATCGAGCCGGGTCGAATTGCGGTTGAGCCGACGAGATCGCAGAACATCACCGTCAACTGCCGCCGCTCGGCGACCGCCGCCGGGGGCGCCGGCTCCGCCGTCGGCGGCGCGACCGGAGCGGGCGTTGCGGACGAACCGGTCAGTTCCGCGATCGCCGTCAATATCTTGCGCCGATGGCCAACGATAGCGACCCCAAGATCCTTAGGTTCTTCCGCAGTCAGCTTCGGCAGATTCCCGCCATCGATTTCGTTCTCGCGAAACGCGGCCTGATATTGTTCGAGGCCGAGACCTCGTAACCACTCCCCGATGTCCATGGTCGCATCCGAGCCGTTGGACGGGATAGTGGACAATCGGAACCGGTGTCGAGCGCGTTGCCGACAGATGGCCGCAATGGGTCGACTCCGGCCAGTCGGCATGGGGACCAAGCGTCAGATTTTGATACTAAATTCACTGAGCAACCGTGACGCGGGATCGTCAGGCGCGCGTTGGGGTCTGAGCCCGCCTCAAATCCTTAGCGTAGGATTTTGGGAAGATTCTGCGATGACCCCGCAATGGATCGAGCCGGAACTGTGTAAGCTGGTGACGAGGATTCCGGCAGGCGACAACTGGGCGCACGAAATCAAATTCGACGGTTTCCGCATGCATGCCCGGATTGTCAATGGCGCTGCTGCGCCGCTGACGCGCAACGGGCTCGACTGGACGGCGAAGTATCCGGACGTCGCCGCCGCGATCGGCGCGCTCAACTGCCGGCAGGCCTATCCGTGCCATGCTATTTCCAGCGGCTGAGCGATGTCACAATAGGCCGCCATACGGAGGAAGCAATGAACAACCTCTCGGCGATTTGCCTCGCGGCCTGCCTACCGGGCCACTCAGCAGCGAAACCCGTCTCTGCATGCGTCGCTTCCGCGCGCGGCGGCACAAGCCGCAGCCGAAGTCGAGTAACTTTGTGAAGCTTTTGCATAACTACCATCACCACTATAACTACTATCACCACAGTCCCGATTGCTTTGCAGCACATAGCAATCGTGTGCTGACGGACTTTGGTTGATACAAAATGTGTATGTGTTATTTTGTGCGAGATCTCCGGCGTGCGCGGAAAGGGAAGAAGCAATAAAATAATTATTGTCTTCTGCATGGCAGCCCCCGAAAGCTTGGGTAAGATGATAGCGATTTTCTGGGCTTTGCGGAAGTCCCCAGGCACCCTCTGAAATATTCTCAAAAAGGAAGGTATTTGAGAGGGGCGAGGTGGCAAGCGGATCGCCGCCAATCGAGTGGGATGCCCTTGAAGAAAACCACAGAGTTCGCTATGAATAGCTCGACACCGTTCCCTGACAATCCACACGCGGGGCGAAATGCAATTCCGCGGACGCGGCGTGACCGCAACCGGGTGAACGCCGCCTTGCATCGGCTCGCTGGGGAATAGCATTTAGGCGGCAGCGGGGATGAGCATCGCGGCGAGCGGATCGATTTCGACCCAATTCCCTGTTCCGCCGAATTAATTCCCTGTTATCGCGAAATCGCTTTCCTGTTGTCGCGAATTGATTCCCTGTTCCGTTGCGCAGGGAATTTCATCTCGTGGATCTCGCAAATTACTGAATTCGCAGATGTTTTCGGGACGGATCTTCGCAAGAGAACGGCGGAATCCGAGAAAATTCCCTGTTGATTCCCTGTTGGGCGGCCTCGGCCCTCATCTCGCGCCCTCGCCTGATCCGACATTACGAAGCAGCGCCCCCTCACTCCCGCGCCACCCGCCCGGCCTGCCCCGCCTCGGGCGTGCTCAGCCTGGCGCGATATATCCCGAGGTTCTCGCTGACGCGCTCCACGTAGTCGCGCGTCTCGTCGAACGGGATGCGTTCGACCCAGTCGACGGGATCGATGGCGCCGCCGCGCGGGTCGCCGTAGGCCGCCGTCCATTGCGCGACCCGGCCCGCGCCCGCGTTATAGGCGGCGAGCGCCATTTCCAGCGAACCGCCCTCGTCGTCGATCAGCTGGCCGAGATAGGCCGCGCCGAGCTGCAAGTTGAACGCGGGATCGCCGATCAGCCGGCCGAAGTCGAACGGCACGCCCGCGCGCCGGGCTGTCATTTCGGCGGTGGCGGGCAGGATCTGCATCAGGCCCTTCGCGCCGGCGCCCGAGGCCGCGCGCCAGGAAAATTCGCTCTCCTGGCGCGCGACGGCCATCACGCTCGCGATATCAGCCGAATGCGGCAGAGGCGAGAAACTGGGCAGGCCGAAGGTCGGAAACGCGGTTTCGTCGATCGCGAAACCCCGCTCGGTCGCGAGCTTGCCGAACGTCACGTTCGTCCTGGCGTCGCCGCGGCGCGCGAGAATTTGTGCGAGCGCGGCGATCTGCGATTCGTCGGTCCAGTTCCGCGCCGCGGCAAAGGCGAGCGAAATCGCAAAATCATCGAGGCCGGCGTCGTAATAGAGTTCGATGATGCGCGTCGCCTCGGCGCGCGCCTCGCCCGTCGCCACCGAATGCGGCGCGCGCGGCGCGATAGCGGCGTCGCGGCCCAGCTTTCTCAGCGCCAGCTGGCCATAGTAGGCGATGGGATAGCCGGCGGCGCGCTCGTAGAATCGGCGCGCGTCGTCGTCCTTGTCCAGCGCTTCGGCGGCGCGCCCCTGCCAATAGTCGGCGCGCGCGTGCGCCAGCGGCGTCACCGCGACCGCGCTCGCCTCGGCGAAATGCCGAGCGGCGGCGGAGGCGTCGTTGAGGAAGCGCAGTGCGATCCAGCCCGCATGGAAGGCGGCGTCGACGTGCGCGGCGACCGAGGCGGTCGGGATGCCTGCGCACAGCTCATAGGCGGGCTTGAAAGCGCCGCGATCGAGCCACTCGCGCGCGACCATCCGCCGCTCCGTCCACCATTTGTCGGGATCGATCAGCGCGGCGGAATCGTGAGGCGCCAGCGCGAGCCAAGCCGCGGCATCGGGCGTCCGGTTGGCGCGCCGCGCATCCTGCACCCGCGCGAAGAGCAAGCCCGGGTCGGATTGCAGCGAGGCGGGCACGGCGGCGATCGCGCGTGGCGAAAGCGGGCCGCGCATCGCTTCGACCCGGGCATTCGCGAGCGCGACTTCGTCCGCTCCCGCCAGCGCAGCGGCGCGGAGCGCGGCCGCGATCTTCTCGGCGTAGAGCAGCCGGTCGGCGCGGTATTTGTGATCGGCGCGGGTCAGCAGCACGCCGAATTCCTTGAGAACCCTGCCCTCGGTGGCATAGTCGAGATCGATGTCGCGCCACAGCCCGCGCACCAGTTCCGTCGCCTTGTCCTTGCGGCCGCCGTCGAGCGCCGCGCGGGCCGCAGCGAGAACTCCGGCCGGCGTCCGCGGCGGATCGTGCGCGAACAGCGCCTCGACCGTGGCCGCGGGCGTGCGCTCGCTGTAGAGCCAGCCTTCCCGCATATCCCGCATCCAATCGGCGGCTGGCCAATCCTTGTGAGCCGCCTCGAAGGCGATCAGACGATCGCGATCGGGAGCGCTCTTCAGCCCCACCCATTCGAGCGCGGCGCGTTGCAATGGATCCGAGATTTGGGCGGCGAGCGCGTCCCCGCCGACACGGTCGCCCTTGCGATAGAGCGCCGCGGCCGATGTGAAGCGCGAAAGCTCCGGCCGCGGCGGCGGCGGCGAGGGCGGCGTCAGCGGCGCGCTCGAAGGCGCGATGCGTACGGGGTCGATCGCGGCGACGGGCATGGAATCGACTTGCGCGGCGAAGTTTACGCGCGCGCGCTCGGCGCCGGGGAGCATCGCCTCCGGCGGCAGTTGGACCGCGACCAGGCTCTGCGGCGCGTCAGGAAAAGCCGCCAGCGCGTCGGGCGCCCGTTGCGGCGCGTTCGTCAATCGGCCGGCCAGGAAGCCCAGCGCGACGAGCAGGGCGACGATCGCGGCCCTCAAATAAACGCTCATGACGAAACCTCCGCCATGAAGGTAGCCCCGCTTCGCTTAGGAAGTGTTAACCACGCCGCTCGGCGGCGCGCCCCTTTCGCGGGCGCGATCGAGGGTCTATGTGTTTTCTCGAACGTGCCGGGGGCGGCGCGACGAGAGACGAGCGGAAGCGCGAGATGGAAAAGCGGGCGAAATTTCACGGCTCGATGCCGGCCCTGGTCACCCCGTTCAAGGACGGTAAATTCGACGAGCAGGCCTTTCGCGCTCTGATAGACTGGCAGATTTCGGCGGGCTCGCACGGATTGGTGCCCGTGGGCACGACGGGCGAAAGCCCGACGCTGACGCACGAGGAGCATCGCCGCATCGTGGATGTCTGCATCGACGAGGCGCGCGGCCGGGTGCCGGTCATCGCGGGCGCGGGATCGAACAACACGGTCGAGACGATCGAACTCGCTCGCCACGCCGAGCGTGCCGGCGCCGACGCGGCGCTGATCGTGACGCCCTACTACAACAAGCCGACCCAGGAGGGGCTCTACCGGCATTTCAAGGCTGTGAACGACGCCGTAGGCATTCCGATTCTCATCTACAACATTCCCCCGCGCAGCGTCGTCGACATGTCGGTCGACACCATGAAGCGGCTATACGAACTCAAGAACATCGTCGGCGTCAAGGACGCGACCGCCGACGTCGGCCGCGTCTCGCGCCAGCGCCACGCGATGGGGCCGGAGTTCATACAACTTTCCGGCGAAGATATGACCGCCCTGGCGCATATGGCGGCGGGCGGACACGGCTGCATTTCGGTATCCGCGAACGTCGCTCCCGCGCCTTGCGCGGAGCTTATGGAGTCTGCTCTGAAGCGGGACTACGCCCACGCGTTGCACATGCAGGATCGCCTGACGCCGCTGCATGCGGCGATCTTCGTCGAGCCCGGCGTCTGCGGGACAAAATACGCATTGAGCGTGCTGGGCCGCGGGCGAAACGAAATGAGGCTCCCGCTCACCCCGGTCGGCGAAGCGACCGAGGCGGTGATTCGCCGCGCGATGGTCCACGCCGGCATCCTCAACGCGTGACCGGGGACCTGGTGCGCTAGTGGCCGCGAAGGGCAACCCGAACGCCAAGGTCGTCTCCGACAACAGACGCGCGCGCTTCGATTACGAAATCGGCGAGGTGTTCGAAGCCGGGATCATGTTGACCGGGCCGGAGGTCAAATCGCTGCGGACGGGCAAGGCGACCGTAGCCGAAAGCTACGCCGCGCTCGATCGCAACGGCGAAATGATCCTCTACAACGCCAACATTCCGGAATACCTGCAGGCCAACCGCTTCAACCACGAACCGCGGCGGCCGCGAAAGCTGCTGCTGCACGCCAAGGAAATCGTCAAACTCGCGAAGGGCGTAGAGCGCGAGGGGATGACGATCGTGCCGTTGCGGATCTATTTCAACGACAAGGGGCGCGCCAAGATCGCCATCGCCCTGGGCAAGGGCAAGAAACTTCACGACAAACGCGAAACCGAGAAGGCGCGCGACTGGAACCGCGACAAGTCGCGGCTGATGCGGGACAAGGGCTGAGCGATCGAGACGCCTCGGATATTGTGAGGGCGTAGAGGGACAGCCCTTGGAGAGATGGATTGCTTCGGCTTCGCCTAACGGGAAAAAACGGTTATCTCATTGATTTTCCTATATAAACTTGGTACGGGAAAAGAGAAGTAGTGAAGCTTATCCGTCCGCGGAGAGCGGCCAGCGTGTACGGAAAAGCGGAAGGCCCGTTTCATCCAAAGGGACCGGCCGGAGGCTGGTGTGGAACCGGCTCGGAGAATTATGGATATTTCTTCCCAGAAATCGAATTATCTGTCAGGTTGAAAATTCTCTCTATCTGGATCGCGGCTCCGCGATGAAACGCTACCGAACTGCATCGTAAAATCAGGCGGACCGCCGGACGCGCTCCAAGCGAGGCGGCGGAATGCGGTCCGGCGGCGCCCAAAATGCGGCCGAAAAGGGGCAACTGAAGGAGAAAAATTTGGAAGCCATCAAAGGACGTTTGGAAGCCTTGTAACCCTTTGAAATCTCACAAAACCGCCAAAGATTTCTTTGGAAAAAGCTTGGAGCAAAAACACGCGACTTTTGGAGAAGCTTGGAAAAAGGCTTGGAGGGTGCCTTTATTCCGCCACCGTTGGCTCCTCCCACCAGCGGCCTCCGATCAAGCGGGATCGTCACCGCGAGGAGTGAAGCGACGAAGCGACCCGGGGGTAGCGTCACGCGGCCCCTGGGTTGCTTCGCTGCGCTAGGCCTGAGCATACGGAAAAGCGGAAGGCCCGTTTCATCCAAGGGGACCGGCTGGAGGAGGTGCGGAACTCGCAATGACGCCAGGCGCGAATAGCGCCCGACTCCGTCGGCGCTTCTCGGATGTCACTGCGGAAAGAGCGCGCCGCTTCGCCTCTTCCGCGCAGACGGCGCCAATCACCAGAAACGATTGCGCAAGAAGCTCATCATGGTCAAGAAGACAGCGATCGACAAGAAAAACAGTCCGGCGGTCATGAACGGTTCGTACCTGGTGTAGGGTAACCTCTGGAAATAGTTGTATTTGAAATAAAGGCCAGCAAACGCGGCTATAAATACGTATACCCCATTCCAAAACACGCCGAATCCTTGTTTGTGCATGAGGTAATCGACGAAGAACCCAGCGCCCAGGAAGGCGATGAACATGCCTAACCAGAAGGCTGTCTTTTCGAAGCCTTCCAAGCCGAATATCACATCGAACAAGGGTTTCATCGCGGCCATTTCGAGGCTCCATCCAAATCGCATCTCGGCCAAGCGCCACTCGCGTCGAGCTCGACCGCGGCGCCGCCGCCTCGGCGAACATTCTGCGCCACGACTCTTTCGGGATGATGAACGAAAGTCGAATGCGATACTTCCCGCGGGCCGGGGGAATTGGGTTGATTTTGTCGTGCGCGCCGCTCATGCTGCGTTGCAGCATTGGACGTCGAACCTTCAACAGAGCCCAGACCGGCCCGATCAAAATATTGCGCGAACGAGGAACGCCATGAATAGAATTTCGACGACCGTCGGCGGGGATGCGCCGAGCGCGCAACGGTCGGCGTCCGCGCCGAACAAGAACCTCTACGAGATCGGCGAAATTCCTCCGCTCGGACATGTCCCGGAATTGATGTACGCCTGGGTTGTCCGCAGGGATCGGCACGGACCGCCGGAACAGTCGATGCAGGTGGAAGTCGTTCCGACTTGGCCGCTCGACAGCCACGACGTGCTCGTGTTCGTGATGGCGGCGGGCGTCAATTACAACGGCGTCTGGGCGGCCTTGGGCGAACCCCTGTCCCCCATGGACGTTCACAAATCCGCCTTTCATATCGCCGGATCGGACGCCTCGGGCGTCGTGTGGGCTGTCGGCTCGAAGGTCAAGCGCTGGAAAGTCGGCGACGAAGTCGTGGTCCATTGCAATCAGGACGACGGCGACGACGAGGAATGCAACGGCGGCGATCCGATGTTCTCGTCCTCGCAGCGGATTTGGGGCTACGAGACGCCGGACGGTTCCTTCGCGCAGTTCTGCAGGGTCCAGGATCGTCAATTGATGACGCGCCCGAAGCACCTCAGCTGGGAAGAGAGCGCGTCCTATACGCTGACGCTCGCAACCGCCTATCGCATGCTGTTCGGCCACGAACCTCATCGGCTGAAGCCCGGCGACAACGTGCTCGTCTGGGGCGCGTCCGGCGGCCTGGGCGTGTTCGGCGTGCAACTCTGCGCGGCGGCGGGCGCCAATGCGATCGGCGTGATTTCCGACGAATCCAAGCGCGAATACGTGATGTCGCTCGGCGCGAAAGGCGTCGTCAACCGCAAGGATTTTTCGTGCTGGGGCCAGCTGCCCAAGGTCAATTCGCCCGAACACGCCGCCTACATGGCCGGGGCGCGGAAGTTCGGAAAGGCGATCTGGGACGTCACGGGCAAGCGGGACATCGACACCGTCTTCGAACATCCGGGCGAGCAGACGTTTCCCGTCTCGTGCTTCGTGGTCAAGCGCGGTGGGATGGTCGTCTTCTGCGCCGGCACGACCGGCTACAACCTGACTTTCGACGCCCGCTTCGTATGGATGCGCCAGAAGCGCATCCAGGGCTCGCATTTCGCCAATCTGAAGCAGGCCTCCGCGGCCAACAAATTCGTAATCGAGCGGCGCATCGACCCATGCATGTCGGAGGTTTTTGCCTGGAGCGAGATCCCGATCGCGCACACCAAAATGTGGAAAAACCTGCACGCCCCCGGCAATATGGCCGTGCTGGTGAACGCGCCGCGCACAGGGCTGAGGACGTTCGAGGACGTGGTCGAGGCTGCGGGGGGTGAGGAAACGTTCGGCTGCGGATAGGGACATGGTTTTCATCTGGCATTCAGCCCCGCGACGTATTATATTAGCGGCAGTCCCTCATAGGAAACGAGGTCGTCATGGGCAAATATTACCTGGTGGCTCTCGCCCTGTTTTTGGTGTCGGCCGCCCCGGTGTTGGCTGAACCGTTCAAGTATGGTTATTAGCGTTCCTGCGGTTATTCGTGGCACACCTTCTCGACGTCCCCGACCGGATATCTTGAGAGCGCCGCATCAGCGCGCTCTCGCCCGGCCTGCAGGGTGAGGGGGTACGCCGTGCTGACTTAATCAGAGAACTGTTCATCAGGCGAGTTGTCGGACGAGGCGAATTTCTGGCTGTCCGGGATTGTGTTTTTGGCGATCGTATATGCCTTTCTCGCTAGACAAAGAGCGTAGATCGTCGCTGCCGGATCGGCCTCTACCTGCCGGATGTGTACTGCATCCCCGATCGATGCGCCGAACCGATCGCCCTTTGCCTCCCAATAGACGGCGGCGCTCTCTATTACGTTTGAGACTAATTTTGCGGGTATCGTCAATCCCAAATCATCCAAACACGAGAAGTTAAAGGTGGATATGTAGATTGCGAATTGATCGATTTTAGCAATCAATTCAGGCTCGACGTTCAGAAGATTTCGATCCTCGCCTACCGTCCAAACTGCGGTGTTTTCTTCGCTGATTCTCGCGAAGATCAAACTAGCCAGCAATCGCTTGCCGATGTCGTCCGCTGTCAAGGTCTGCGCACATGACGTATTCTTTTCGTCTATGGACGATCCTTGAAAGAGTTGTTTTCCCGGGGTTCCGTTCAATTCCAGCCTCGAGAAAAGTCGATCAAAAGTTGCAATTGTCCTCATGAGCGACAATACAAGAATAGGGTCGATTGTGTGATCCCCAGTCGTCAAGATTACGCTATCTTCTAGGGATTCTAGCCTCAGGAGGACCAGTGAGTCGCCGCATCGCGTTTAGCCGATTGAATTTTCCGCAGCTGGCCTGCAATTCAGGCGAACCATGACCGCAGACGCCGATCTTCGCTTCGCCGCGCGCCGGAGGATTGTCTTGTTCCTGAATTTGCCGTTTGATTTCCTTATCGAGAAGTTGGATCGCATTCTCACGATTTCCAGCGGCGAATTCAGCCAATGCCACTGTCGCGGCGAAGTAACCCAGATAGCCGTAGGAGTGCTCGCTTTCGTTGGCTGATAGTTCTCGGAATGGTGGCGCGCCCATTGGAACGGCGTCGCACAGTGCACGGTCCTCCGAAGGATTTCGATCTCGCCCATCTTTTCCCAATCCGGCAATCTCTTCATCCAGACTTCCAATCAACTTCTGAAAAATAGCTCCCAAGTAATTGCGGATTGCCGGCTTCCCATTGTCATCTACGCCGATGTCAATATTTGGATTTTTCTGGTGGATAGCCCGAACATACGACAACCGTAGCGCCGAGACCAGTTCGGGACTGACTGTAAAAACAGAGATTTCGCTTCTATGATATCTCTGCAGCTTGTATAGCTTGTCCGCAAATCGACCTATTTGATTGCAAGCGTATTGCGCATATTGGAAAGTCAACGGCTCCATCGAAGCGGATAGTGCGTCGCCTTTCTCCAGGATCGGGCTCTCGTCGGCGAACAATCGCGCAAATTGTTCATCGCGCAAGATGTAGGCGCCGAAATGCTGCAAATATTCGATTGTGAAGTCCAGGCGGCTCGCTCCTGGAAACCGGTAGATGTCGAGGTCGACGGCTCCGCCGGCGCCATTGCTGTTTAGGTCGGAGCCAGCGCTGCTCCCCGACGGGGTGCGGTTGTTTGCGCCGGAAAACTCCACACTCACGTCGCCCGCGCCAACTTTTGAGAGCCTCTCGAAAATCTTGAGGTCGTACTCCACAGCATGAGAAATAAGCCGCTGGCCGCAATAAGGACCAGTTTGTCGCGTTCGCTGATGGCGCTCCTGAACCACCGGCCGGCCACGACGCCAACTCCGACGCCGGCGGCGGCAAGCATAGTTCCCTTCGGACCGCTCGTTCCCAAAAACGGACCAAACGATGAGACTATGAAAATCCCAATTCCGCCGGCAATGCAGGCGACAACAATCATCCTGGGCGTGTCGTTGAAATAGACTCGGAGGCTGTAACGAAAGGTCCACAGGAAGCCCACGCAAAAGCCGACCGCTAAATAGAAAGGGAGGATCACGAACATTCGACGCCCTCGCATGGTCGTGGTGAAGCCAGACTGTCAGACCATATTCGCCTTGTTGTTTTGACGCCAGGGATGACCCATGAATTTTGCACAGCGATTTGCCTTTCCGGACGCGACCCGTTACCCCATCGCGCAATCCGCGCAACGCGTTTGCCCGCGTGGCGATTCCTAACGGATGAGAAAGCGGAGTTCGGCGTGTCGTCCGAAGGCGAAAGCTACAAACATCAAGCCGCGGAACGCGCGATGGACTGGGTCCGACCGGGCATGAGGCTCGGCATCGGGACCGGAACGACCGCGCACGCCTTTGTCGATCTGCTCGGCGCGGCCGTCGCTGGAGGTCTGGACGTGATCGGCGTGCCGACGTCCGAAGCGACGCGGCGCCAGGCCGAGGCGCTCGGCATCCGTTTGACCACGCTCGACGATTGTCCGGAGCTCGATCTGACAGTGGACGGCGCCGACGAATTCGACCCTGCCCTTCGGCTGATCAAGGGCGGCGGCGGGGCGCTGCTTCGCGAAAAGATCGTCGCGGCGTCCTCGAAACAGATGCTGGTGATCGCGGATTCCTCGAAGATGGTCGATCGCCTCGGCGCCTTTCCGCTTCCCGTCGAGGTGGTTCCTTTCGGACTGGAGTTGACCCGTCGGCGGCTGACGCAGGCTTGCGCCGCCTTGGGATTGACCGGTTCGATCGCCTTGCGTCGCAGGGCGAACGAGGCATTCGTCACCGACGGCGGCCACTATATCCTCGATTGCGCGTTCGGCGCGATCGCGAATCCGGTTGCGCTCGCCGCCGCGCTCGCGGCGACGCCCGGGATCGTCGAGCACGGACTTTTCCTCGGCTTGGCGAGCGCCGCGGTCGTCGCCGGCCCCGGGGGCGTCCAGGTCTTGCGCCCAACTGCTTGATAATTGGGGAGTTGCGAAATGGCGTTCCGTGCGAGCCCGAGGACGAAAATTCTGTTGGCCGGCCTTTCGGCCTTCATGGCGCTCAGCGCGCCCGTTCGGGCGGCCGAACCCTCGCCCGCAGCGATCGAGACCGCGAATAAGCTGATCGTGGACCTCGGCCTGAAGCAATCGCTCGACGTCGTCGTGCCGGCGCTTTTCGGCGAATTCGAGAAAAACGTCCTCGCGACGCGGCCGGAGCTGAAAGACCCCCTGCATCAGGCCCTCCTCGTGCTGGTCCCGGAGTTCAACAAAGGCGAGCCGGCAGTGCTCGCCGACGTCGCGCGCGTGATGGCGACGAAATTGAGCGAGTCCGAACTCAAGGAAGTGCTCGCGTTTTATGAGAGTCCAACGGGGAAGAAATACGTCGCGGCCGAACCGGCGTTCATCAACGAGCTTCAGTCCGCTGGAAGCGCCTGGCGGCAGAAGCTCGCGAACGATCTGTTGGTCCGCGTGCGCGAGGAAATGAAGAAGAAGGGCGTCGACTTCTGACGTCGCGCGCCGCGGCGCTATAGACGCGGTCGCTGACTGCGTGGGCTCCGCTTGGTTGACACCAGGGAAGTGAAGCGCTCTATGACGCTGCGCAGCGAGCGCGGCTACAATTTCGTGAGCGGCCGGACCAGGCCAGCGAACGGGAGCGGGAAGCGTCATGAATTTCGACGTGGATCTGTTCGTCATCGGCGCGGGATCCGGGGGCGTGCGCGCCGCCAGGATCGCGGCCGGCCATGGCGCGAGAGCAATGATCGCCGAGGAATCCCGGATCGGCGGAACCTGCGTCATCCGCGGCTGCGTGCCGAAGAAACTGCTCGTCTACGCCAGCCGTTTCGCGGACGCTTTTCGCGACGCCGAGGGTTTTGGATGGAGCGTGGGCGAGACGCGTTTCGAATGGCCGAAGCTCGTCGCCGCCAAGGAGAAGGAGATCACCCGCCTCTCTCAGGCCTATCGCGCGAACCTGGGAAACTCGGGCGTCGAAACGATCGAACAGCGGGCCGAAGTAATCGGCGCTCATCAGGTGCGCCTCGCCGACGGTCGTGAGATCGCCTCGAGGCACATCCTGGTTGCGACCGGCGCCCGGCCCGAGTTCCTGCCTTTCGTCGAAGGGTTGGAGCACGCCATCACCTCGAACGAGATTTTCGACCTCGCTACGTTTCCGCGCCGGCTGCTCGTGGTGGGAGGCGGCTATATCGCGGTCGAGTTCGCCTCTCTGTTCCGGCGGCTCGGGGCCGAGGTCACCGAGATCATGCGCGCCGGCAATATCTTGCGCGGATTCGACGAAGACATGCGCGACGGCCTGCGCGAGGAGATGGCTCGCGCCGGCATCCAGTTTCGGTTTGGATGCCTGCCGATGCGGATCGGCAAATCCGGCCCAGCCTTGCGCGTAGATCTCTCCGACGGAGAAACGCTCGAAGTCGACCAGGTCCTGATCGCCACCGGGCGAAGGCCCAACACGTCGGGGCTGGGGCTCGAGGCCGCGGGCGTCGCCCTGGACCCTGCCGGCGCGGTCGTCGTCGACCAGGACTCGACGACGAACGTTCCTTCCATCCACGCGGTGGGCGACGTGACCAACCGGATCAATCTGACGCCGGTCGCGATTCGCGAAGGGCACGTGCTCGCCGACCATCTGTTCGCGGGCGCGTCGACGCCCGCCGATCATCACAACGTCGCGAGCGCGGTTTTCACGACGCCGGAAATCGGCGCGGTGGGCCTGACCGAGCGCCAGGCGGTCGAACGCTTCGCGATCGTCGATATCTACAAGACGAATTTTCGACCTATGAAAGCGACGCTCACCGGGGGCGGCGAACGTACGATCATGAAGCTCGTCGTCGATGCGGCGAGCGATCGGGTCCTCGGCGCGCATATCATGGGCTCGGAAGCGGGCGAGATGATCCAGGTTCTCGCGATCGCGATCAAGATGGGCGCGAGGAAGGCCGATCTCGACGCGACGATGGCCGTCCATCCCACCGCCGCCGAGGAACTCGTGACGATGCGTAAGCGCACCGCCAGGATCGAGCGCGAGGCGCCGGCGCGGCTCGAGGCGTCCGAACCGGACCCGGAACGCGTGAGCATGCCGATCTCCATGCCGACGATGCTCTAAGGCGACGCCCAAGAGCCGCGGTAGCGTCGGGATGTTGGAACGCAGGCGCCGATTTCAGTTCTGCATCGAGGGTTTTCACGGCCGGCGGATTCTCCAGCGCCGGCGGGCCGCCGGCTTGGCTCTCGCAGCCGGGCCGAAGGTGCGAAATCGTGATCTCGCCGTCGGTGAAATAGGGATCGCCGCCGCCGTTGCGGGCGAGGAGGGTCGGGCCACGCCGCTGACGGCATAAGTCGCCTCCACGTGGCCGGAGGCGGAGAGATCGCTCGCGAGCAGATCGCGCTCGGCGTCGATGTCGGGCCGATGTGGTGGGTCACCTGGCCGGTGTAATGGCTGAACCCGACCCTGCTGTCGTAGGTCGCCGCGCCGAGCCAGACCGGCAGGCCGTCGTCGCCCTGGTCGAGCACCTTCCAGAACCGGACGTGATGGCGACGGCTCGGGCTCACCCCGGACGGCTTCTGGAACGCGAGATCCTGCCGCCGCCCGTCATAGAGGAGGTCGCTGACCGGGGCGGTCGGATAGGCGCGGCGCGCGAGCACGTCGCCGACGATCCGGGCGCTGGAGCGCAGCGTGACGGGGTCGGCCGGATGCCAACCCGCGGCGAGCATCGCACAGATCACGTCGGCCTGATCGCCTTCCAGCCCGACGTTGAGCGCGTCGCCGGGAATACCGAACCTGGTCGTCGTGATCATGGGCCGGTCGGCGAGCCCCCTCTGATGCTCGTAATGCCGCCACGCCCAAGGCGCGAGCGCATAGGCGAGGCCGAGGTAGAGCGCCGCGACGATCCCCAGCGTCCATGCAATCGTCTTGCGCGAAATCGACATTCGGCATGCTTTTGCGGACGGGTTCGCCTAAGCCGCGCTTGCAAAGGCGCTTTTCATGACCAAATCGGCGTCAGGACACACCGAGGGGTAACAAGCCCCTCGGGAAGGGCGAATGAGGGGCATGAAGCGTTGCGCTCCGCGCCGCTGGCTTGATAGAAACGTTTCTGGAGAGACGTCGATGGACACACACAGCTATCCCGTTACCCATACCGACGCCGAATGGCGCAAGCTCCTGACGCAGGAGCAATATCACATCATGCGCGAGCACGGCACGGAGCGGGCGGGCTCCTGCGCGCTCAACTGGGAAAAGCGCCCCGGTGCGTTTACCTGCGCGGGCTGCGGCCAGCCGCTGTTCGAATCGAAGAAGAAATTCGAGAGCGGCACCGGCTGGCCGAGCTTCAACGATCCCGTGCCGGGCTCAGTCGAAACCACGGTCGACCGCAGCTACGGCATGACGCGCACCGAGGTGCATTGCGCGCGCTGCGGATCGCACCTCGGCCACGTTTTCCCCGACGGCCCGCCGCCGACCGGGCTCAGATACTGCATCAACGGTGTCGCGACGAACTTCACGCCGACTTGAGGCGGAGCGTTCGTCTGACTTGGAGAGCGGCGATGGCGAAGATGCGCCGTCATTCCCGCGAACGCGGGAATCCAGAAGACCACGCGGCCCGTCCTGTTGGCCCGGCGCCTTACCCGGCGCGCTCGCGCAGTTAGACGGCCGGAAAGTCGGAGAGGCCGCGTGGCGTCCTGGATTCCCGCGTTCGCGGGAATGACAGTCGGGTCGGGATCGTCTTTTCCGGCGCCTCAGATGAACGCCCCCGCGGCCCCCGAAGCCTTCGCCGAGCGCCCTCCGGCCGGCCACCCCCCCGTGAAAAACGGCCAAGTCGGGGTGCTGCTCGTCAACCTCGGCACGCCGGAAGCGACGGACTATTGGTCCATGCGCCGCTATCTCGACGAATTCCTCTCCGACCGGCGCGTGATCGAAACGCCGCGTTGGCTCTGGTGGCCGATCCTCAATCTCGCCATCCTGACGCGCCGCCCGAGCGTGAAGGGTCGTGACTACGAATTGATTTGGAACAAGGAGCGCGACGAGGGTCCGCTGAAGACGATCACGAGGGCGCAATCGGAAAAGCTCGGCCGCCTGCTCAGGGCCCGCCTCGGTGCGCGCCCGATCGTTGTCGACTGGGCGATGCGTTACGGCAAGCCTTCGATAGGGAACCGCCTCGCCGCGTTGCAGACCGCCGGCTGCGACCGAATCCTGCTGGTCCCGCTCTATCCGCAATATTGCGCGGCGAGCTCCGCGACGGTCTGCGACAAGGCGTTCGACGCGCTGAAGACGATGCGCTGGCAACCGACCCTTCGCGTCGCCGCGCCTTATTTCGACGATCCCGCCTATATCGCCGCGCTCGCCGCTTCGACCCGCACCTCACTGGCCAACCTCGATTTCGAACCGGAAGTGATGCTCGCCTCGTTTCACGGCATACCGCAGGCGTATTTCGACAAGGGCGATCCCTATCATTGCCATTGCGCGAAGACGACACGGCTGCTGCGAGACGCGCTGGGCCTTCCGCCCGATCGGCTCCGCATGACGTTCCAGTCGCGCTTCGGCCGCGCCGAATGGCTCAAGCCCTACACCGACCACACCGTCCGCGGCCTCGCCAGCGAGGGCGTGAAGCGCCTCGCCGTGCTCACCCCGGGCTTCGCCGCGGACTGCCTGGAGACGCTGGAGGAGATCGGCGTCGAAAACGCCGAATATTTCCACTCAGCCGGCGGCGAGAAGTTCGCAGCCCTGCCTTGCCTCAACGACAGCGACGAGGGGATCGCCGTGCTGGAGGCGATCGCCCGGCGGGAACTGGCGGGGTGGGTGTAGGTCCGTTCCCTATTTGACGAGCAACCCCTTTGCCGTCATTGGCGAGCAAAGCGAAGCAATCCAGACAAGCCGCAGCACAAAATCCTAGTCTGGATCGCTTCGTTTTGCTCGCGATGACGGATAGGCAGTAATAGCGGGGCGCTCTCAGAATATTGGGCGCGTGGAAATCCCTGATTAGCGAGAGCGGGAGAGGACTTGCCTGTTCGCGGCGATAAACGTCTGCGGTCGGGCGCGACACGCTGCGCATCGGCGCCAAGAGTTCGGCGAGGCGGAGAACTGCTGACCAAACACCCCAAACCCAGGTTTAGTCAGCGTAGACCTTCAGTCAGGTTTGACAAACCAAGGTAGCGTCGGTGGCAACCTATGGCTAGCAGCGGGAATCCTGTCTTGAGGAT
>CAVQZU010000033.1:0-123346 GCA_963718485.1 uncultured Acidobacteriota bacterium | reverse complement strand
GAACGCGCCCCTCGTTCGGGATACAGCGGGATTCGCAGCGAGCCCAGGGTGAGACGCCCGCCGCTAGCGCGACCGTTACACCACCGGCGGTAAGCCAGATTTGCCGTTTCCAGTTCGACGGCTTCACGCTAGCAGCCCTCTCTGACACCTTCTGCGCCCAGCAGGCGGCTGCGACCGGGCGATCAGAAGAATCCCGGGAGTGATCGCCGGTCTGCTAAGGCACAGGCAAGGCATCGAAAACTCACCATATCGAGCAGTTGTTCACCTGTCAAGGTGAACTGTGCCGCAATCGCCCACAGTTCCCGGGTTCTCCCAAGCGATCACCTTGCAGAAAAGCGCTTTGAAACCAGCGCCCCCCGTGCGGGAGACTTTCGTCGGCTCGCTCCTGACGGCTTGGCTGCAGGGAACTAGCCGTTCTTGCGTTCGAATCGCGCATGAAACTCACGAGCGCTTCCACGGCCTGCAAGGGGACTGCATTATATGGAGAGGCTGCATGCCACCCACTGAGCGGTGGCCCTTGATTCCGACCAACCCAGCCGCTTCGGCCTCTTTGGCAAACTTTTTCTCAACGGCTTCGTCTCCGCCGGCCACGCGAACACGATGTAGTTGTTCGACCGAGATTCCTTCTCCACGGGGCATTGGTAGTAGCTGCCTGCATCGAGCGCGTTGTAGAGCAGCCTCGCCTTTTGCGTATTGGTCCGCTCGATCCGGCCGCGCCGCCCGCCGACGCGATCCAATCAACAACCAGACCCAAAACATACACCGCGAAAGCGGGAGGCGTGTTGTAGAGAGATTTCTCTTTGGCGTGCGTGCGGTATCGCAGAATCTTCGGGATTTGTCATTACCGCATTCGACCAGATCCTTGCGGATGATTACCACCGTCACACCGGAAGGCCCCAGGTTCTTCTGGCCCCGGCAAGATCAGCCCGAAGTGCTGCACATCGATTGGCCGGAGAGAATATCGGACGACATGTCGGCTACGAGCGGCACCGGGCCCGTTTCCGGCATGGTGGTCCATCGTCTTTGATCGTATTATTGTGCACATGTGGACGCCAAGCATCGGGCGAAATACGGATTCGCTCGGGCGGGGCACGCGCCTGAATTGGTCGCCTTCGGTGGATGCCGCGAGCCGCACTTCGGCAATCTTGTTGAGCTCTTCGATGGCTTTGGCGGTCCAGGCGCCGGTGTGCAGTGCGTCCACCGGTTTGCCTGGCAGGTATAGGTTCATCGGGGCCATGCGAATTGCAGGCTGCCCCCGCCCTCAGGAATACACCGCGTAATTCTCGGGAATCGACACTGCCGGCGCAGGCCTTCTTCGGCCCTGTTGTCGATGGCCTCGAACGCCGTGGTGCGGTGGCTCATCTCCATCACCGACATTCCGGAACCGCCGTATCAGCAATTCCTCGCGGATGTGTTCTAGTACGGGCAGCGAATGCCGCGGGGCCCGCATTGAAATTAAAGGCGCGCTTGGTGAGGCGGTCAGACAGGGTCGGATTCACGATCGAAAATTCCTCCTGTATAGCTCATTTGGAGCTGAATACCGGTTTAGGTTCCCGGAACAGGATAACAGAAGCCAGCCCACATTTGTGTAGGGCGCCAATCCTGCCTGTTGCGATCGGGTATGGGAAAGCCGACCGACGAGGGCGCAATCGCCACGCATTTCATCGGGTTCGCGCAGACGAATCCGCGTGATCGTTTGGAACCCGCCATCGCAACGTTTTCAGCGCGGACCCGCGGACTTTGTCGTCTTGACACTCCGAACATGCAACCAGTAGACTGAAATTCGATCCAAGGGCAGGTGTGGGGCTGGTGAATGCTTCTCTCTCGGACTACGTCGGTTACATGGCGAAGGAAGTGGTGAAACGCCTGCTGGCCGGCAAGATGATCGAAGCCGCACGCCGCGCGCTCACCGAACAGGTGCGCAAGGTGATGGCAGACGAGGTGACTGTTGAAGACCGTATCAACGAGGAAGTGCGCGAAATCCTAAGCAAGCATTCCGACGAGATGAGGCGCACGGGTGTTTCCTATCAGGAGATGTACAAGAAAGGTGGAAGGCCAGCTTGCTCGCGAATGGATTTTTCTCCTCCGCTCAGCATGTGCGCTTGAGCCGCGAAAAGACGTTCGAATTTCCCACACCGAATAATCGATTTTCTGGTTTCCAGCAACGACGTAGATTTTGTCCGAAGACCGCGACACGATCGTCTGGGAGATCGTCAATATTCTCACGTCGCTTTCCAAGCTCGAAGAGCAAGTCGACACCGAAGTCTGTGCTAACACCGGTCCCAGAAGAAGGAAATCCTCGAAGGCAGCCAGGAGTGGGACATCCTTTATCGGAAGTATTACGCGGGTGGACCTCGCAAGCGCCTCGGGCTCGCCGAAGTTCACGCTCACACCTTTAACTTTTTTTGACTTTACATTTCCCTTTCACACAACAAAAAGGACGCCCCTTTGGTGCGGATGTCTCATCCAACCAATTCTTGTTTCCCATTCGCTCCTTCAGGAGCCTTGAGTGTTGGCCGGTCATCGTCTGAACCGGAACTCTGCGGGCTCGAGCTGGTGCCGGGCGCCGGGCGCCATTGGGATCCCGCCCTCCAGCCGTGGTTGAGCCGCCCTTGTTCTGGTCGGTACCGACGGCGCAAGGTGGGCTTGTTCGGATTAGCGTTCTTCACTTTCTGGTTCGATTTGATCCGTTCCAGGTGCTGCTTCACGGTATCGAACTCCGAGGTGGAGACAATGTACTCTTCCCGCGCGGGGAGAATTCGGCGATTTCCTTGCGTGGCTTCGATGCGGTCCGGCGTGGGCGGATGCGTCGAGAAGACCTTGGGAATGGTGCCGGGCTGCTTCTTCTCATCGGACTGCACCTTCTCGAAGAAGGCGACGAAGGAATTGGGGTCGTAGCCGGCCTTGTACATGTATTGCAGGCCGAGATAATCTGCTTCCCGCTCGGCGTCCCGCGAGAACTTCAGGGAACGTAACCGAATCATGAAATTCATGCCCTGGTAGATGGCGTATCCGGCCCAGGTGTAGGGAATGAAGATCATGCAGCTTGCCTCGATTCCCGCCATGATCTTCATTCCCTACACCTGGGCCGGATACGCCATCTACCAGGGCATGAATTTCATGATTCCGGTTACGTTCCTGAAGTTCTCGCGGGACGCCGAGCGGGAAGCAGATTATCTCGGCCTGCAATACATGTACAAGGCCGGCTACGACCCCAATTCCTTCGTCGCCTTCTTCGAGAAGGTGCAGTCCGATGAGAAGAAGCAGCCCGGCACCATTCCCAAGGTCTTCTCGACGCATCCGCCCACGCCGGACCGCATCGAAGCCACGCAAAAGGAAATCGCCACGATTCTCCCCGCGCGGGAAGAGTACATTGTCTCCACCTCGGAGTTCGATACCGTGAAGCACCGCCTGGAACAGATCGAATCGAACCAGAAAGTGAAGAACGCTAATCCGAACAAGCCCACCTTGCGCCGTCGTACCGACCAGAACAAGGGCGGCTCAACCACGGCTGGAGGGCAGGATCCCAATAGCACCAGCACCGGCACCAGCTCCGCCCCCGCAGACTCCGGTTCAGACGATGACCGGCCAACACTCAAGCGTCGCTCCGACGATCAGCCCTGAAGGAGCGAATCGAAAACAAGAATTGGTTAGATAGGACGTCCGCACCAAAGGGGCGTCCTTTTTGTTGTGTGAAAGGGAAATGTAGAGTGGAAAAATTCTACGTGTGAGCGTGAACTTCGGCGACCCCGAGGCGCTTCAATCCCTCCGCGTAATACTTCCGATAAAGGATGTCCCACTCCTCGCTGCCTTCGAGGATTTCCTTCTTCTGCGAGGCGATCTTGGCGCGGACTTCGGTGTCGACTTGCTCTTCGAGCTTCAACAGCGACGTGAGAATATTGACGATCTCCAGACGAATCGTGTCGCGGTCTTCGACAAAATCTACGTCGTTGCTGGAAACCAGAAAATCAATTATTCGGTGGGAAATTCGAACCGTCTTTTCGCGGCTCAAGCGCATGTCAGCGGAGGATCAATTTCCTTTCGCGAGCAAGCTGGCCCTTCACCTTCTTGTACATCTCCTGATAGGAAACACCCATGCGCCTCATCTCGTCGGAATGCTTGCTTAGGATTTCGCGCACTTCCTCGTTGATACGGTCTTCGACGGTCACCTCGTCGGCCATCACCTTGCGCACCTGTTCGGTGAGCGCGTCGGCGTGCTTGGCTTCGATCATCTTGCCGGCCAGCAGGCGTTTCACCACTTCCTTCGCCATGTAACCGACGTAGTCCCGAGAGAGAAGCATTCACCAGCCCCACACCTGCCCTTGGATCGAATTTCAGTCTACTGGTTGCATGTTCGGAGTGTCAAGACGACAAAGTCCGCGGGTCCGCGCTGAAAACGTTGCGATGGCGGGTTCCAAACGATCACGGCGGACTTCGTCTGCGCGAACCCGATAGAAATGCGTGGCGATTGCGCCCTCGTCGGTCGGCTTTCCCATACCCGATCGCAACAGGCAGGATTGGCGCCCTACACAAATGTGGGCTGGCTTCTGCTATCCTGTTCCGGGAACCTAAACCGGTATTCAGCTCCAAATGAGCTATACAGGAGGAATTTTCGATCGTGAATCCGACCCTGTCTGACCGCCTCACCAAGCGCGCCTTTAATTTCAATGCGGGCCCCGCGGCACTTCCGCTGCCCGTACTAGAACACATCCGCGAGGAATTGCTGGACTACGGCGGTTCCGGAATGTCGGTGATGGAGATGAGCCACCGCTCCGCGGCGTTCGAGGCCATCAACAACAGGGCCGAAGAAGGCCTGCGCCGGCAGTTGTCGATTCCCGAGAATTACGCGGTGCTATTCCTGCAGGGCGGGGGCAGCCTGCAATTCGCCATGGCCCCGATGAACCTATACCTGCCAGGCAAACCGGTGGACGCACTGCACACCGGCGCCTGGACCGCCAAAGCCATCGAAGAGCTCAACAAGATTGCCGAAGTGCGGCTCGCGGCATCCACCGAAGGCGACCAATTCAGGCGCGTGCCCCGCCCGAGCGAGATCCAGATTTCGCCCGATGCTTGCTACGTGCACATGTGCACCAATAATACGATCGAAGGCACGCAATGGACCACCATGCCGGAAACGGGCCCGGTGCCGCTCGTAGCCGACATGTCGTCCGATATTCTCTCCCGGCCAATCGATGTGCAGCACTTCGGGCTGATCTTTGCCGGGGCCCAGAAGAACCTGGGGCCTTCCGGTGTGACGGTGGTAATCATCCGCAAGGATCTGGTCGAACGCGGTAATGACAAGATCCCGAAGATTCTGCAATACCGCACGCACGCCAAAGAGAAATCTCTCTACAACACGCCTCCCGCTTTCGCGGTGTATGTTTTGGGTCTGGTTGTTGATTGGATCGCGTCGGCGGGCGGCGCGGCCGGGATCGAGCGGACCAATACGCAAAAGGCGAGGCTGCTCTACGACGCGCTCGATGCAGGCAGCTACTACCAATGCCCCGTGGAGAAGGAATCTCGGTCGAAGATGAACATCGTGTTCCGCGTGGCCGGCGGAGACGAAGCCGTTGAGAAAAAGTTTGCCAAAGAGGCCGAAGCGGCTGGGTTGGTCGGAATCAAGGGCCACCGCTCAGTGGGTGGCATGCGAGCCTCTCTATATAATGCAGTCCCCTTGCAGGCCGTGGAAGCGCTCGTGAGTTTCATGCGCGAATTCGAACGCAAGAACGGCTAGTTCCCTGCAGCCAAGCCGTCAGGAGCGAGCCGACGAAAGTCTCTCGCACGGGGGGCGCTGGTTTCAAAGCGCTTTTCTGCAAGGTGATCGCTTGGGAGAGCCCCAGAAGTGTGGCAATTGCGCCACAGTTCACCTTGACAGGTGAACAACTGCTCGATATGGTGAGTTTTCGATGCCTTGCCTGTGCCTTAGCAGACCGGCAATCACTCCCGGGGTCCTTCTGATCGCCCGGTCGCACCCGCCGTGCCCGCGCTGGGCGCAGTACCTGCAAGAGGGCTGCTAGCGTGAAGCCGTCGAACTGGAAACGGCAAATCTGGCTTACCGCCGGTGGTGTAACGGTCGCACTGCTGGCGGCAGCCGTCTTCACCCTGGGCTCGCTGCGAATTCCGCTGTATCCCGAACAAGAGGGCGCGTTCGTCATCTTGTTCGCGCTTTCGACTTTTATTGCCGCTGCACTACTTGTTTTCACTTTGATCCTGTCCCGGAGTCTGCTGCGGCTTTGGGCGGAGCGGCGCAGCGGGCAGTTGGGCTCCCGTTTCAAGGTGAAAATGGTCATGGGAGCCATGGGCGTTTCCCTTCTGCCAGTTCTGTTTATGTTTTTTTTCAGCTACGCCCTGGTAAACCGCACGCTGAACCTATGGTTCCCGCGACCGCTCGAAGTCGCAAACGAGCAGAGCCAGAAACTGATCGGCGATTTTTCGCAACGCGAGTTCGCGCGTCTCCGCCTGTATGCCCAGGCCGAAGCCAGAAGGCTTCAGGGCCAGCCGCCGCCCGCTCTGTCAAACCTCCTTCCGGGAGCCGATCCGCCGGTGGTTTGGGTTAGAGACGCAAGCGGGCAGGTACAAGGTTTAGGCGGCGGTGCAAGGCCGGCAGTCAACGCGAAGCCCTCTGCCCACACGGCCGAGCCCACCTATCTACGAACGATTGCCGGCGGGGCCGAGATTTGGCAATTCGGCGGAGCATACTACCTCGCGGGAAGCGCGCCTTACGCGGGCGGGTCGGTGGTCATGGCGCAAAGGCTTCCGCCCGAATTCATGGATCGCTATTTCGATATCGACGCGCAGACCCAAACCTATGCGCGACTGAAGCAGAATTTACGGGCCTACAAGCGCGAGATCGTTCTCGCCCTGATGCTCATCACGCTGCTGCTGCTGTTCACTGCTACCTGGGTCGCGCTGTTCCTCTCCAAACAGGTAACGGTGCCCATTCAGGCTCTGGCGGAAGCTACCCGCGAGATCGCGCATGGGAACTTCGACCATCGCATCGAGATACAGGCACAGGACGAACTGGGCACGCTTGTCCGGTCGTTCAATCGGATGACCGTGCAGCTTGGTGAAGGACGCCGGCAGATCAACGAATTCACGCAAAACCTGGAACAGGCCGTCGAAGAACGCGAAGGTCGGCGCAAACTAATGGAGGCTATCCTCGAAAATGTCCCTACCGGCGTCGTTTCGCTGACTCCGGCGGGCGAGATCTCGCGGATCAATTCCGCGGTTACGACGATTTTGGGCGAGTATGCGAACGACGCGCAGACACTTCAGGATCTCGTGGGCGAAGAAGCGGCGCGCTCGGTGCTTTACTTGATGCGGCGATCGCTGCGCATGGGAGCGGCCTCGCGCGAGATCGAAATCGCCAGCGGAGGACGTCTGGTGCGAACCGCGGTGACGGTCAGTTCGCTTGGGCCGCGGCGATCCAACCCCGGCTTTGTCGTGGTGATCGACGACCTCACCGATCTGCTGCGTGCTCAGAAGGCCAGCGCTTGGCAGGAGGTGGCCCAGCGAATCGCGCACGAGATCAAGAATCCCCTGACTCCCATCCAGCTTTCGGCGCAGAGAATGTTGCGGTACCTCGAACGCACCGCCGATGCGAAACCGGGCGGTGCGCGAACGGATTTTGAAAAGCTGGCAGCGGAATGCGCCGGGCTCATTGAGCACGAGGTGCAGACGCTGGAATCGCTGGTGGAGGAGTTTTCGCAGTTCGCACGATTCCCGGCCGCCAAGCTCGCGCCGGCGGATCTGAACACGGTTGTGGAGAGTGCGGTCGCCCTGTTTCGGGGCCGGCTCGATGGCCTTACCGTAAAAATGGATCTCGCGGAGTCGGTTCCGCTGGTCAAAGCGGACCCCGAACTGATGAGACGCGTCCTGGCGAACCTGATCGACAACGCCGCGGAAGCGATGGAAAACTCAACGATCCGGCAGCTTCGCGTGGGCACGCGAACCGTGAGCGACGGCGACGCTGTCGAGATCGAGGTATCCGACTCCGGCCAGGGAATCTCCCCCGAAGACAAGCTAAAACTCTTTCTGCCGCATTTCTCGACCAAAGAACGAGGCACCGGCCTCGGCCTGGCGATCGCGAGCCGGATCGTCGCCGAGCACAATGGAACAATCCGTGTGGAGGATAACTTGCCGGTGGGAACGCGGTTCGTGATTCGATTCCCCGCCGCGGAAATGCCGGCCGCTGCCGCGGCAACGGAGAGCTCCGCGGTACAATGAAGCTGGTTGGAAGACTGGCCTTACTATGCCCGGTTCCATATTGATCGTCGACGACGAAGTAGGTATTCGCGAATCGCTCGGCGCTCTTCTGCGTGATGAGGGCTACGACGTCGCCGCCGTAGCTTCCGGAGAAGAGTGCCTCGACCAGGTGGAGCGACAGACCTTCGATCTGATCTTGCTGGACGTATGGCTGAAGCAAATCGACGGCCTCGAAACGCTCGCGCGGCTGCAAGCTCGCGACGCCGCTCCGATGGTGGTCATGATCTCCGGACACGGAAATATCGAAACGGCGGTACGCGCCACAAAGCTGGGAGCCTTCGATTTTATCGAGAAGCCGCTTTCCTTAGGCAAGATTATCCTGGTCGTCCGAAACGCGCTCGACTACACGCGCCTGGAAGAAGAAAATCGCCGTTTGCGCGAGGAATTGCAGGAGCGGCACGAAATTCTGGGCAGCAGCGTACCCATGAAGGCATTGCGGCAACAGATCGCGCTCACGGCGCCAACCAACGGACGCGTGCTGATCTATGGCGAAAGCGGCACGGGCAAGGAACTGGTGGCGCGGGCATTACACGGAAGTAGCGCGCGGAGTTCGATGCCTTTCGTGGAGGTAAACTGCGCTGCGATTCCCGAGGAGCTGATCGAATCAGAGATGTTCGGGCATCGCAAAGGCAGTTTTACGGGTGCGAGCGAGGACAAGACCGGGAAGTTCCAGAAGGCCGACGGAGGCACCCTTTTTCTTGATGAGATCGGCGACATGAGCATGAAGACGCAGTCGAAGGTGCTGCGGGTGTTGGAAGAGCAGCGCGTGGAACCGATTGGCTCGAATCAACCGGTGAATGTGGACGTCCGCGTGCTGGCCGCCACCAACAAGAAACTTGAGCAGCAGATTGAGCACAACGCATTTCGCGAGGATCTGTTTTACCGGCTGAACGTAATTCCGTTCTATGTGCCGGCGCTGCGGGAACGCACCGAGGACATTCCGATTCTCGCCGGGCATTTTCTCACTGCGTTTTGCAATGAATACGGAAAGAAACCCAAGGAATTCAGCTCCCCGGCCTTGGAGGTGCTGCTGAGCTATCCGTGGCCGGGCAACGTGCGGGAGTTGAAGAACCTGGTCGAACGGCTGGTGATCATGTGCCCTTCGGCGCAGATCGAGCCCCAGCATTTGCCTCCGGAGCTTTTTCGCGGCGCGTCGAAGAGCCCGCAGAGACCCTATGAGAGCCTTCAGGAGGCTCGTTCGGCCTACGAGCGGGAGTTCGTGCTGCGAAAGCTTGAGGAGAGCCGCTGGAACATGACCAAGGCTGCCGAGGCCCTGGGCCTCGAGCGCAGCCATCTCTACCGCAAGATGCGCTCTCTGGGAATTGCACCCTCCCGAGTGGGATAGAATTCGAAGCCCCGTTAACCGAGCGAGGAGTTCCCTTCCTGCAATTCACTGAGCTGCTCGAGCTGGCGGTGCCAATCGAGCTGGCGAACGATGGCCACATTCTGGCGCCAGTTCGGCTGCACTTTGACGAAAAGCTCCAGGAAAATTCTCGATCCGAGTATGGACTCCAGTTCCCGGCGCGCCTCGGTGCCGATCTTCTTCATCGTCGCACCGCCTTTGCCGATGAGAATGCCCTTCTGTCCGTCCCTCTCGACGTAAAGGGTCGCGCGGATGCGGATCAGATTCTTTTTTTCTTCAAAACTGTCCAGCAGCACGGCGATGGCATAGGGCACTTCCTCGCGTGTGGTAACAATAGCCTTCTCGCGAATGATCTCGGCGACTAGAAAACGCTCGGGCTGGTCGGTGAACTGATCGGCAGGAAAGTACGGCGGCGCTTCCGGCAGCCGGCGGAGCCAGCCGTCTGCCAAGTCGGCAGTGCCTTCGCCCGAAAGCGCTGAAATCGGGAAAATTTCCGCGAACTCGAATTCGCCGCGGTAATGATCAATCAGGGGCAGAAGCTGCTGCTTGTTGATCTGATCAATCTTATTGAGCAGGAGAAAAACAGGCCCCTGAAAACGGCCGACCCACTCGATCGAGAATTTATCGCCGCGGCCGGTGCCGGCCGAAGCGTCCACGATCAGAGAAAGAATATCGATGCCTTCCAGCGCCTGCTGAACCTCGTTCATCATCTGGCGACTGAGGACATTTCCCGCCTTGTGGATGCCGGGGGTATCGATGAGCACGATTTGCGCGTCGTCGCGATTCAAAATGCCCTGAATGCGATTGCGCGTGGTCTGCGGTTTTGGTGAAACGATCGCTACTTTGCGGCCTACTAAGGTATTTACGAGGGTAGATTTACCCGCGTTGGGACGCCCTAGGATGGCAACGAATCCGGATTTGAATGGCACGCCTAGCATTGTACGCCAAGCGCACGCCCGGGTGGTCTCACCTCTCTGCCAGCCAGACCCCCGCTCTTATTTCGCGAGCGGGTCGGGCCGCAACTGGAACTTCACGACCTTGCTCGTCGTGCCCCTGCCGCCTTCCATGTGCTGAGGCGTGCGCGTGGCGTAGGTAGACCACAGACCTCTGCCCTTCCATCCAGCCTTGGGGTCGTCGATCCTGCCGTCCATGCTCTTGGCGTAAAACCCCATAGGGTAGGGCACGCGAAGCACCACAAACTTCCCGTTAGCCGAGGGCAGCGCCATCAGCGCATCGGAGCCGTTGCCGGTGGCAATCGGCACGTTCTTGCCAAGGCCGAAGGTGTCAAACTGATCAACCCAATCGTAATAATTCGAATCGACGGGCACAGATTCCATTCCTTGGAAAGATGGACCCGGCACTCGACTGAGCGTCCAACCTTCCGGACACTGCTGTCCGGTTGCGGCCGGTCCGTTCAGTGGCCCCTTACACTTGCGCCTATCGAAACTGGCGAGATGGCCGCTGGCCAGGACGGTCCACACGACACCATTGCGGTCGATGTCCATTCCGCGCGGAGAGAATCCTTTGTAGCCGCTCTTGGGGTCTTTGGGATCGTTCCAGGGAGGCTCGTAGATTTCGGCTAGCGCCGTCGATGGCGGATTCGGGCCCGGATTCAGCCGCACAATCGCACCAGGATATCCCAGCACGGTTCCCCACACCGAACTATCAACGGGACTCGGATTGACCCCGTAAAAGCCGGCCTTGATCCGCTTGTCTTTGGCCGGATCGACAGGCTGATCAGGTTCAACGTATGCGTCCCGTTTGCCGTTGCCATTGGTATCGAGCACCAGCGCCGTCCAGCCCTGCGACTTTTGCTGGTCGTGGGTTTCATCAAGCATCTTGGTGTTCAGCCAGCCGACAACGTCTCCGCCCGGGTTGCTGAACCACAGCGTGTTGTTCGCGTCTTCGGCAAACATCAGGTGCTGGGTACCAAAGCACAGGTCGACGTTGCTGAACTTGCGAGTTTCAGGATCATACATTGTCGCTTGGCGGGCATTGCGGTCGAGCGGGAAAGCAGCGGCAAAAGCATTTCCCTGCCGGCAGAATGCCGGAGTTTCCGGCGCTCGAATCGTAGCGGCCGTCCACAGGCGCCCTTTGGCATCCATCATCAAGCTATGAACGTTCGCCTTGCTGTTCCAAATTGCCTCGTTGCCCCAGTATGGCGAAGGATCGGACATATCCTGCGGGGCGGCATAGGGAGTATTGGCATCACGAACAGGCACCGGGACCTCGCTCATCGAGTTGCGAACCGGATCGAGCACGGTGATGAAATCCGTGCTGACCTCATGCACGCCGTAGATGGGGCCGTTCGCGTTGATGGTCGGATTTCTCCGGTCGGTTGAGATCTCGTCGTGGAAATACTCCTTCGGGCTGCCCCAGTCCCATTCGCTGATCACCAGGTTTCGTTCGACGCCCTGCGGCCGCGGCGGAGCCTCTTTGGGATACTCTCCGGCGGCCACGCGGTCGGTCCAGTCCGCGTACATCGCAAGCGCTCGGTCCCTGCCGAATTTCAGAAGCACGCCGTTCATCTGCGAACCCACCTGCGCGGACGAGACGCGACGGCTCCAGGCAGCGACGGAGGAATCAAAGTGGCCAAGGCTGGCCGGGAGTTGCCGCGTGGCCCGGTCTCCGAGTTGATGGCACGACTCGCAGCCATCGGTCTTGGCCCAGTCCACCCATTCGCCAAGACTTTTCATCTGCGGCGAAATTCCGTTGCCGCTGGGTCCGGTGCCCGGAAAATCGCTCTTGGCCGGTAGCTTAAGCAAGGAATACCAATAGTTGGCCGGATAATATTGGGACGCTGTGCGCGCATCCGGAGCCAACTTCGCGGTGAGGTTCACGTCTTTACCCGGGGCGGCCTCGACCGGAGAGGAATCGACGAGCCCGTAACCGCGCACCCATACTTTGTAGCTCGCTTTGGGAAGATCGGGAATGAGGTACCGGCCCTGGTCATCGGTTACGACGATCTTCACAAATTTGGTGGGCAAATCCTTGGTTTCGGCGATCACCCACACACCGGCTTCGGGCCCTTTTGAGCTTGCCACAACCCCCGCGATGTCGGCGTTTCCCACGCTGACCGCCGCGGCATTTCCACCGGCACGCATTTTAGGCAGCCAGGCGCTCAACAGCGCGGCCAGACCCAGAATCAGAATCCCGGGACGGGAAGTTCTTTTGCTCATATTTGTCCTCCTGCGAGTCGGGCACCGAAAAGAAGCTCTGCGCGAAACATTAATCTTGGCCGCTCACGGTTGTCAACACAACTAAGCGGGGGTGTCCGGTCCTCGTTCGCGGGAGCCCGAGTGAGCAGGCTGCTGCTCCGGAGGCAGACCGGCGGCGACCACAGCGTGCACGCGCGCAAGCAACTCCCCACGGGTCGCCACAGTGTAGGAGGACACCTCCACCGGCGCACCGAACCGAATGGTTACCTCGCCCGGATGAATCGCCCATTCCCCTTTCGGCATCAAGTGTTGCGCCCCCACGATGGACACGGGAACAATTGGCACTCCCGCCTGCAGGGCCATTACGAAGGTGCCTTTTTTAAAGGGCCCTAAGCGGCCGTCCGGGCTGCGAGTGCCTTCCGGATACGCCGCCAGAGACAGCCCCTGCTGCAGGTAGCGGATCGCCAGTTTTGCGCTGTTTGCCCGACCTTCACGCGACCCCCTGTCGACCGAGATAAACTTCGCCAGGAGCATGCCAGACGCCAGGATGGGAATGCGGAAGAGCTCCCTCTTGAGCATCAGCGAAACGCGCCGGGGGATGTGCGGAGCGAAAGCTAGCGGGTCAATGTTGGAAACGTGATTCGCGACAAAGATGCAGGTGGCCGGCGGGATGTTTTCGCGGCCTTCCACTTGAACGCGAACGCCCACCAACCCAATGACCGTGCGAACCGCGTTCATCGACCAGCGGTACATTAGGTCCTGGTTGCCTGTAAGCAAGCTCCAAAGGATCAGCCACGGTAGAACGAAAACGATGCCCAGGGCGAATAATGTGACCACGACGAGCGTGCGGATCATGACCAAGACGGGTGCAAAAGGGGGTATTCGATAGCCGGCGGAAGCATCAGTTCGTCGTGCCCTGGAGAATGCCGTCGCGCATGCGGCGCTGCCGGTCCGAAGGATGCGGGATTTCAGTGATGGAATATTGGCGCTCCTCGCGCGAACCCACTCGAAAGGAGATCTCCAGTTCCTGGCCGGCACGGCGAAGATGCAGGGTAAGCGGGTCACCCGCCAAGCGCCCGCGCAGATAGTCGGCAAAGTCCCGAGGAGAGGGCCGGCCCCGGGGCGGAAGGATAAGGTCGCCATTGCGAAGTCCGGCGGCCTCGGCGGCACAGCCCGGTTCTAGCCCGGAGACACGGACTCCTTGGGGAGATTCGGTGCCCGGCCAAAAACCGAGATCCGGGGTGGTGGTTGCTTCGAGCTTCAATTGCCATCCTGCGATGGCGAGAAAATCGTCGTAGGGAATTTCATCTGTTCCGGCAACGAAGCGGCGAAAGAAGTCCTCGAAGCTTTTTCCGGCGACCTCTTCCACCACGCCGCGAACGCCGGCGCTGTCGTCATAGAACTTCCCTGCCTTGGCGTACCTGGCGTTCATGGCGCGAACGACGTCATCAAGCGACCTGCGGTTGTCGGTGGCGTCGCGGATCGCGAATCCAGAAGCACACCATCGATCTGTCCTTTGTTGTAATAGGAAATGCTGCGCTCGGGCGCTTTGTAGCTATCGTATTTCTCAAGCCAGGCATCCAGGCTCGACTCTTCGACGCTCTGCCATGCGCGCGCCGGGCGCGATTCGAGCTCGCTGATCTGAGTGGCAAGATCATCGTAAAACTGCGATCTGGTCCAGAGATGCGCGCGTTCCAGCGTAAAAGCACCATAGGTACTGGTTACGCCCTCGGCAAACCACAAAGCACGCGTGTATTGCTCTTTCGAGTAGTCGACCGGCTCGAGAGATTGCGGACGGATTCGCTTGACGTTCCAGGCGTGAAAAAATTCGTGTGCGGCCACATTCGCGGCGCTCTCAACCGAGGTCGCGGAAATGGCCGTCGAGTCCGAATGTTCCATGCCTCCGCCGCCCACATCGGCATACTGCCCGAAATGAAAGAAAAAGGTGTATTCCTTGAATGGAGCGCCGCCCATGAGCCGCAGCTCGTATGCGGTGATACGGCGGAGAAAATCTTCCAGGCGGCCTTTGTTCCATTCAGAGCCGTCGACCACAACACGAAAGTGCGCGTTCTGATTGTCGAATGCAAAATCCTCGAACTTCCCGGCCTCTACGGGGGCATCGACCAAGGCGTCGTAACCTTCTGCGATGAAAGAATTCGTGGCGAGACCCGCCCGGAGCGCGGCGATGATTTTCCAGCCGGGCGGAAGGTTATCGAATACAACCTCAATGTCTTCCCGGCGGCGGTCGGGCGCATACATCAGGACTTCGGCCAGGTTGACAAAGGCGTGATGCGCGTTCAATTGCGAATTGAACGGACCAGGATCATCCCATTCGATCCAGTAGCGTACCACCTCGCCTGGCAGAGTTTCTGATTCCGCCTGGCTCTCAGGGGAACTGATTCGCCAAGTCTGCTTGTCGATCGGCGTGACGGCAAGCGCCGGAGCTGCGGCCCCGGGCCTGGACATGGCGATGGCCTTCAGACCGCGAATTCGATATGCGAAGTCGCGCACCTGATAGAGAGCGTTCCACGCAGGCATGGCAACGACTATGGGGCCAGCGGCCTGGGGGATTTCCATGTCCACCTGAAACAGGTGCTCCTCATTGTGCGCCAGGGAAATTCGATAACGGATCGTGGCCCCAGCCGGTGTTGCGGCCAGAAGAGTGACGGCCACGAAAATCCCGGCCCAGCCGCAGGTCCACCAACGGGCCGGTTTCATCCGCGGGCGCCTGCCAACGACTTCAGCTTCTCAAGAAGCTTGGCGCAAAGCCCATCAAAGCTGCCATTGGACATCACCAGGATGAGATCGCCGGGATTGGCGTTCGCCGCCAGGTATTCAGCAATCTCTGGCGCCGATGCAAAAGCCTGCGCCGAGCGGCCGTGCTGCCGCAAATTCTCAGCAATCGCTTCGGGAGAGAGCCTTTCGTCCTCGGCGAGAAGCTGCGCGCGGCTGACCGGGCCAATGACCACGTGATCGGCAATGGCCAGCGCTTCGGGGAGCGCATCCTGAAAGACCTTGCGTCGCATGGTGTTGGAGCGTGGCTCAATGGCGGCCCAAATTTTGCGGCCGGGCCATCGCGTCCTCGCGCCTTCCAGGGTCAGGCCAATCGCTGTGGGGTGGTGCGCGAAGTCCTCGACGATCAGAACGCCATTAGCCTCGCCTTTGATCTCCATGCGGCGGCGAACGCTTTGAAACGTTGCAAAAGCCTGCTCGATTGCTTCGCATTCTACACCGCGTCCGTACGCCAATGCGACCGCCGCGAGGGCGTCGAGCACGTTGTGCCGGCCCGCGACGGGCATACGAATACGCGTTACTTCCCGGCCCTGGTAGAGCACCGGAAATTCCGTGGCGGCGTCGTGCCAGCGCGTCTCGCCCACATACCAGTCACAGTCAGAGGACAAGCCAAACGTCTCGACCGGGCAGAAGGCTTTCGCCACCGCCGCTCTCACCTCGGCGCTTTCCCCCCAGGCCACGATGCGGCCTCGCCGCGGCACCAGATTTACCAGGCGGCGGAACTGCAGCTCGATCGATGCCAGATCCGGGTAGATGTCCGCGTGATCGTATTCCAGCGAAGTAATTATCAATTCAGCGGGATGGTAGTGCAGAAATTTGGGTGCCTTATCGAAAAAAGCGGAATCGTACTCGTCGCCCTCGATGATGAATTCTTCCCCGCCTCCGAGGCCGTAGCTGCGATCGCCGAAGTTCGGAGCCACCCCGCCAATCAGAAAATCCGGGCGCCTGCCGGCGACCTGAAAAATCCAGGCGAGCATGGCGGTGGTGGTGGTCTTGCCATGCGTTCCTGCGACCACAACCGAGGTGTGCCCGGGAAGGAAATAATCTTCGAGAACTTGGGGCATCGAGCAATAGGGAATTTTCTCGTCAAGGATATATTCGACTTCCGGGTTTCCCCTGGAGTTGGCGTTGCCTATGACGCAGAGGTCAGGCGCAGGGTTAAGGTTTTCTTCGCGGAATCCCTCGTTCCACTGAATTCCCAGAGAATCCAGAAGGGTCAAGGCGGGCGGGTAGACGTTGACATCGGTCCCGGTAACGCGAAACCCTCGCTCTTTTAGCATCCCCGCAACCGGAGCCATGGCCGAGCCCGCGATTCCCAGCAGGTGAATGTGTCTGGCAGTCCTATGGGAGTCCATATCGATGATTTAGCTCCCCCCTATATTTTCACTAGGCCACACAGGCAGGTTCCAGAATTTCCAGATGCGCTCCGGTGGCGCCTGCAGAAACCGAGAGATGCGCGCGAACCCCCAAGGGGAGCGTTAACATCGGTCGCGCGGTGTGTCCCAGCGCCGCTCCCCACACTACCGGCACACCCACAGTGCCGAGTAGGCGCTGCGCGATCATCTTTACCGTTTCGCCATTTGCCGGGGCGTCGCATTCAGGAAAGTCACCGAGTATGATTCCGGCGACGGATTTCAGTTTGCCCGCCTGTTTCAAGTGCATGAGCGCGCGGTCCACCTGATAGGGCTTCATCCCGCGGTCTTCGAGGATCAGAATAGCGCCCTGGGTGTCGAGTTCCCAGGGAGTGCCGAGCGTCGTTTGCACCAGCGTGAGGCATCCGCCAAGCAGCACGCCGGCCGCAGATCCCGGCACCATGCTTTCTCCCTGAAGATCGACGCTCCAACCTTTCTGGGTGTCGCCCAGGGCATGCCATAAGCTTTCGCGATCGTAACCGTCCGCGGCGCCTGCGCCGTGGGCAAAACCGGAAGCGATCATCGGCCCGTGCAGCGTCACCCATCGAAACTTCTGCCACAAACATATCTGCAACGACGTGATGTCGCTGTGACCCAGCAGAATTTTGGGTGCCGAGAGAGCGCCGCTCAACGGCTCGAGCAGGTAATTCGAGCCATAGCCGCCACGCGAGCAAAAGACCGCGCCTGAGGAAGGCTCAGCCAGAGCTGCCCTCAGAGCAGTGATTCGTGAGGCGGCCGAACCAGCAAAATATCCGTCGCGGGCGAGGACGCTGCTAGCGTCCATGTTGACGATGTAGCCCAGGCGCTCGACTTCGGCAAGTCCCTTGGTCAGCAGACACTGTTCGACCGGGCTGGCGAGAGAAACAATGCAGACAGCGTCTCCGGATCGCAGTGCCCGTGGCTTGAGAGGCTGCGGCATGGGGTTATTTGAGAATAAGGAAATTTTCTGGGCGAGTCCAGAACCGAAGCGGAAATCGGAAGCAAAGAGGCACGGAGCCAGCAAGCAAACGCAGCAATACCCTGCCGAGTGCCTAGAACGGGGTGACCGACAACCACACGTCTCCCTGGCCGCTGAGGGGTAGTTCGGCGATTGCGTCCGATGTGGAGAACACCAGGAAGCTGCCATCTGCATTGAGCGGCGCATAACCGGAAGCGGCTGCGGCAACAGGCAAGGCCGGCGACATGCTACTCGAACCGCTCACCGCGTATGATTGTGGCGTGCAATCGACCGTCGCACCAAAGCAGGTATCGTAGACAGACAGCGAGCCCTGCACCGCGGCATCGACCGCCGAACTGGCGGCGGCAACTACATAGCTGATGTACCGCCCCGTCGCGCTGATCGAAGCAGCGGCTGCATTCTGCAGCAGCAGCATGGTGGAGCGAACGCAGTTCGCGCTGGCTGAAGCGCCCTGGCAGGTATCGCGGATAAAAACGTTGGGTGGCTGGCTGGAAGTTTGTGATTCAAAAACTATAAAGCGGCCATCGGCGCTGATCGAAGCCGAGTGATTCACACCAGCCAGCGCCGAACCGTCCGCTCGCGACGAGGCCATGCTGATCGAAGGTGTGCACGAGGTGGGTGCTTCGGTCCCAAGGCAGGTAGTGGCAATCAAAATTTGCGACCAATCTCGCGCCACGCCATGACTGGCCGTAAAAGCCACGTAACGGCCGTCTGATGAAATAACCGGATCCGCAAAGCTATCACCGCGCAGAAAGCCTTCGGGCGAACCCAGGAGGTAGGTTTTCGCGACACAGCTGCTCGTGGCCGAAGATCCCAGGCAAGTGTCGCGCACGAACACGCCAGGCTCTCCGGATGCGCCATCCAAATCTGCAGCCGACGATAGGAACGCGATGTAGCGCCCATGTTCACTGATCGACGGGGAATCACTAGCGCCGGTTGCGGCATGGCCGTCGTTTCCGACAGAAACCAACGCTGTGTGCGGAATGCAGCCGGCCGGAGCCTCGGCTCCCAGACACAGGTCGCGAACGTACAGGTTTGCTTGGGACCCAGCTGAAACCGCGGCTGCGGGCACCAAATTCGTGGCACTCGAAGCAAAAGCAACGAAACGGCCGTCGCCGCTGATGGCGATCTGTGCACCCGCCTGGGCGTTCGGAGCGCTCCCGTCAGGCGCCAAATCAACGGCCATCGTTTGCGGCGAGCAGTTCGCTACCCCAAGACAGGTGTCGCGCAAAAAGACGTTTCCCGAAGCACCTTGGCTTAGCAGGTTGGTCGCTGTCGAGTGAAAGGCGACAAAACGCCCATCGGCACTAATGACCGGCATGGCGCTTTGACCATTCGACGCTGCGCTAACTGCACTCACCGAAACCAGCTGCGGAAACCCGGCACCGGAGGCGATCGCGCTGGCCTTCAGCCGCACCGAGCTTCCCGTCCCTACTTTGAATGAAACGGCGTTTGAAACACCCCCGCCGGGCGTCGGGTTTGAAACGGTAACCGAGATCGTCGCGTTGGCCGCAACGTCTGCTGCCGCCATCGGCACGCTTAGCTGCGTCGCGCTTACAAACGTTGTCGCCCGCGAAATGCCGTTGAATGCCGAACTAGAAGCTGGGACGAAATTGGTTCCATTTACCAGCAGCACGTCGTTGGGCGGTAGCACGCCAACGGCTGTGGCGGCCGGGGAAAGCGAACTAATTGCCGGTACCGGATTCTGCGGTGCGCTGATGGTGAAGGTAACAGCGTTCGACATCCCGCCCCCGGGTGCCGGAGTAACGACGACGACCTGTGCCACTCCGGGACTGGCAATGTCCGACGCCGGAACCGTCGCCGACAGATCAAGCGTCGAGGCGTTAAATGTGGTGGGGACCTGGGTATTGTTCCAATAAGCCGTGGAGGTCGAAATAAAGCCGGTGCCCGTAATACTCAGCGTGAAGCTGGCGCCGCCGGCAGGTGTGCTGGGGGGGAAAAGGTTCCCGATGACCGGGGTATTGTTGAAAGGCGGGGTATTACTTCCGCATCCCGCAAGCAGCACCACACATTCCAGAATCAACGCGAGCGCCGCCCACCGCAAACGAATCAATACGAGCCTCCCATATCTTTTCTGGAATTCCCTAAGCCGCTCACAACCAGCAGCCAGAAGCGCGGAACGAGGAAAGCTGAGACACCGGTCTGAAAATCCCCCCGCAAAGTAGACAAGATTGATAGCATCCCGGCGCGCAACCCGTCAACTCGGATTCGGAAAAGACGCCAATGGTTGGCCCGCCCGCGGCGGGCCTACCCTGAAAGCCAAGCGGCACAGTTCGATTCCCCAAAATACGTTTCCCTGACACCGACAAACATTTTACAGGGCAGTTATCGGCGGGACCGGATGGGCTTCGCAATGCACCTGGAGCGCCCCCAAGCGGATTACCAGGCCGCGCTCCTGCGGAACGGTCATTTCGGCCTCGAACTCAACCACCAGCCCCTCAGCGCTTCGATAGCTGCGCCAGCGCCGGGCGTTCAGACCGGCCTGTTCCACCATCTGGTGGATGTTCCCCGCCACCTCGGAACCGGCCGAGGCGGTGATGCGGAAATTCATCACGCGGGTAGCAAGGCCCAGGCGTTGCTCAATGTTGCCGATAATGACGAGGAATCCCAAGACCAGGAGCATGGTGAAAATTCCGGTGACGTAGAGGCCCGCCCCGATACTCATCCCCATACTCGCCACCACGAAGATCGTCGCAGCGCTGGTGATTCCGACGGTCGTGCCGCGCTCGCGAATAACCACGCCGGCGCCCAGAAATCCGATGCCCGGAATGATCTGCGCGGCGATGCGCGTGTGATCGCCTCCGATATTCCCGGCCATTTCATAGGAAACGATGGTGAACAGCGCGGCTCCGAGACCAATCAGCATATTGGTGCGGATGCCGGCGGGCTTATGGCCTAGCTCGCGTTCGAGGCCGACGATTCCGCCGAGCACCGCCGCGAGGAGCAAACGGGCCACAACGTACGAGCTCAAATCATGCAGCATGGCGACTCCTGCCTCGCGGCTCGCACATTCCAGGATCAAAACACGAGAAGACCGGTCAGGTGATGCCGCTTCCAGCGATCAAAGTTGGAAGGAAGTAAGCTTCGAGAAAAGCCGCGCCCGGGCGTTGATTTCTCCCCGCTTGAGTTTTGTCAGGCGCTCCACACCGAAGCGTTCCACAGCGAAACTGCCCAATACCGAACCGTACACCATGGCAGAGCGCAGGGTTTGTTCGTTGATCCGGCCCACACTCGCCATGTAGCCCATGAAGCCACCCGCAAAGCTATCACCGGCGCCGGTGGGATCGCGCACTTCTTCCAACGGAAACCCGGGCACTGAGAACATAAATTTATCGTGGACCATCAGGGCGCCATGTTCGCCGCGCTTGATGACCAGCGTTCGCGGGCCCATTTTGAAGACGTGTCTGGCGGCGCGAAGCAGATTGTGCTCGCCGGTGAGCTGGCGCGTTTCGTCGTCATTAATCATCAGAATGTGCGTGTGCTTGAGGGTCTCGCGCAGTTCGGCGTTGGTTCCGTCAATCCAGTAATTCATGGTGTCCAGGCCGACCAGCTTTGGCTGGCCGTTCACCTGCTTCAGAACCGAGCGCTGCAGGGTGGGGTCGATGTTGCCAAGGAATATCGTGGAAGAATCGAGGTAGCTATCGGGAAGAGTCGGCTTAAAGTTTGCGAAGACATTTAACTCCGTCGCCAGAGTCGTGCGCTCGTTCATGTTCTGGCTGTAGCGCCCGGCCCAGAAGAAGCTCTTTCCCTCGGCGTGCTCGACACCGGAAAGATCGATCTTGCGGCCGCGAAAAACGGCTTTTTCTTTCTCCGTAAAATCATTCCCTACGATGGCCACTACGCGGACCGGCGCGAATTGGCTGGCGGCAAGAGCAAAATAACTGGCCGCGCCGCCGAGGGTGCGATCGACCTTTCCGTGCGGGGTTTCAATCGCATCGAATGCCATTGAACCGACAACCAAAAGGGACATAGGCTCTCTCAGTCTCTGCATCAGGAAATGTATTTGCCGATGATGGGCGCAAGACGTTTCTTTGTGGCCGCCGGAATCGCCCGGCGATCTGTAAGAATAGCGTGCGCCAAGGCCTTCCCGCACTTGCAATCGCGTTCGGCGGTTCCCCATCCGCGAATGACTTCATGAATGGCTTTCTGCACGTTTTCGGTATTGCGGTTGAGGTTTTCAATGATCTCCTCGAGCCTAACAGCGCTGTGCTGCGGATGCCAGCAATCGTAGTCAGTGATCATCGCAAAGCTGGCGTAGCAGATTTCCGCCTCGCGGGCGAGTTTCGCTTCGGTGAGATTGGTCATGCCGATAACGTCGAAGCGCAGCTGGCGGTAGGTATGCGACTCGGCGAGCGTTGAAAATTGCGGGCCTTCCATGCACACGTAGGTGCCCCCGCGATGCGCTTTCACTCCGATACGCTCGCAGGCGTCCGCAAGATGACCGGAAAGCTGGGCGCAGGTTGGTTTGTCGAAGCCGATGTGCCCGACGATGCCGTCGCCAAAAAACGTAGCTGCCCGGCCCTGAGTGCGGTCAAAAAACTGATCCGGGATGAGAAACTCCAGCGGCGGCAAATCTTCGCGCAACGATCCAACCGCGCTCACCGAAATGATCCGCTCGACCCCCAGCATCTTCATCGCGCATACGTTGGCTCGGTAGTTGATTTCACTGGGCGAGATCAGGTGGCCCCGGCCATGCCTTGCGAGGAAGGCGACGCGGCGTCCTTCGAGAGTGCCGATGACGATGACATCGGACGGATCGCCGAACGGAGTCTTGACCCGAACCTCGCGGGCCTCGCTCAGGCCGCTCATGTGGTAGAGACCGCTGCCTCCGATGATTCCGACCTGTACGGTCTCTTTCTTGCTCTTTGACTTGGATGCTTTGGGCATTCTCAATCCACCTTTACGGGTTCGACTTCCCATTGCTCATCGCGCTGGCGCAAGTAGGCCGCAGGCACTCGCGGATCGTGCGCAAAGAGCGCGAGCCAGCCTTCGCGGACAATTTGTGGAAGCCATTTCTTTTTATTTTCAAGCGTGGTCATGGGGTAAAGATCGTAACCCATAATCCAGGGAAGCGGGAGATGCGCGGACATGGGCACAAGATCGGCCAGCAGAAACGCCGTCTTTCCTCCGCCGCTAAGCTTCACGCACTGCATGTTCGCCGTATGGCCTGCTACGCGAACCACTTCCACGCCAGGGACGATCTCACAGTCACCTTCGAGCAGTTGCAACTGGCCGCTCTGGCGCAGTGGGGCGTAATTGTATTCGAAATAGCTCGCGCGATCCCTTTCGCTGGGGTTCATGGCATGCTCGAATTCGCCCTTTTGCACGAAGTACTGCGCATGGGGGAAGGCAGCGACGACGAGGTCATTCTCGACGCGGGTATTCCCACCGCAATGGTCGAAATGGAGGTGGGTGTCAATCACCATGTCGATATCTTCGGGAGCAATGCCGTAGTCGCGCAAGCGCGGAAGCAATTTCGGACCCTCCAGGCCGTAAATGTCGCGGAACTTCGCGTTCATTTTGTCCCCGGCGCCCGTTTCGACCAGAATGCGCTTGCCAGCCACGCGGATGAGGAGGCAATTCATCGCCATTTCGATGCGATTGCGGGCATCGGCGGGACATTTTTTCACCCATAGCGGCTTGGGAATTACTCCGAACATCGCGCCACCATCCAGAAGCACAGGTCCGTCAGAGACAATGTGAAATTCAAGTTCGCCAAGTTTCACGAATGCTCTCCTGCTGCGATCATGGCCGTTTCTCTGCTTCCGCACGGGCAAGGATCTCGCTGATGGCCGTATAAGGGTCTTTTTTGCGGCTGGCCACTTCGGCCGCAAGTGACTCAAATTGCGCTTCGCTCATGTGCCGGCCAACCACGCGCTCCATCAAGCGTGTCTCGAGTAAGCGCAGCAGCCATTGTTTCCAATAATGCAGCTCCCGGGCCGCGCGACGGTCGGCCTGGTCGAAATGGAGGCGAAAGCCCTCGATCTGCCGCGCGAGATCATCGATGCCCCGCCCCTCGGTCGCGACGGTGCGCACGATCGGTGGCCTCCACCCGTCTTGCTCCGGTACGATCTGCAGCGTCGCCGTAAGTTGTTGTTCGAAGCGCCGGGCTCCTTCGCGGTCGGCCTTGTTGAGGACGAAAATGTCGCCTATTTCCATTAACCCGGCTTTCAAGTTCTGTATATCGTCGCCCATGCCGGGCACGAGCACGACAATCGTAGCGTCGGCAAAGCGCACGATTTCAATTTCGCCCTGCCCGACTCCGACCGTTTCAACAATCACCACCTGCTTGCCGGCTGCGTCCAGCAGAAGCGCTACGTCGCCGGTAGCCTGAGCAAGGCCCCCCAGATAGCCGCGCGTGGCCATGGAACGAACGAAAATGCCGCTGTCGCCCGCATGGCTTTGCATCCGAATGCGATCGCCCAGAATAGCCCCCCCGTGAAAGGGCTGGAAGGGTCCACGGCGATGATTCCGACCATCTGGTTCTCGCTGCGGTAGTGAGCCGCCAAGCGGTCCACAAGCGTGCTCTTGCCCGTTCCGGGCGCCCCGGTAATTCCAATGCGATAGGCGTGGCCGGTGTAGGGAAAGAGTTGGCGAAGGATTTCTTCGGCCTCGCGGGTCCGATTTTCAATAGCGGAGACGGCACGCGAAAGCGCGCGAGCATCGCCGGCGCGAACTTGTTCGGCCCAATTTTCAATGGAGATTGACAATCTATAGCTTCCCGAGAAGTTGCCGCGCGATCACTAAACGCTGAATTTCGCTGGTTCCTTCGCCAATGGTGCAAAGCTTTACGTCGCGATAATACTTCTCGGCGGGATAATCCTTGATGAAGCCGTAGCCGCCATGAATTTGCACCGCTTCGTTGGCGACGCGCACCGCTACTTCTCCCGCGTATAGCTTGGCCATGCTCGATTCGCGTGTAAATCGAATCGCGTCAGCTCCGGAGGCCAGCGCCCGATCGGCGAGCCAGGCCGCTTGATAGGTCAGCAGGCGGGCCGCCTCAATTTCGGTAGCCATGTCGGCGAGTTTGAATTGAATGGCCTCAAATTCGGCAATCGCTTTGCCGAATTGCCTGCGCTGCTTCGCATAGCGCAGGGCGGCCTCGTAGGCACCTTGGGCCATGCCCAGCGCAAGCGAGGCGATGGAAATGCGTCCACCGTCGAGAATTTGCAAGCTGTTAACGAAACCTTCCCCTTGCTTGCCTAGGAGGTTTTCAGCGGGCAAGCGGCAATCGGTAAACACGACCTCGCTTGTGTCGCTCGCCCGCAAGCCCAGCTTGTTTTCCTTCTTTCCGGGACGAAATCCGGGCGTCCCCTTCTCCACGATAAACGCCGAAATCCCGTGTTGCTTCTTTTCCCGATCGGTGACCGCCATCGCGACGCACACATCGGCGTAATGTCCGTTCGTGGTAAAGGTCTTGGCGCCGTTTAGAACCCAGCCTCGGTCGGCTTTGCCGGCGGTCGTGCGCGTACCGCTCGCGTCGGAGCCCGCTTCGGGTTCGGTGAGCGACCAGCAACCGAGTTTCTTGCCTTGCGCGAGCGGCGGAACATACTTTCTTCTCTGCGCTTCGGTGCCAAACTTGAAAATGTGGTTGGTGCACAACGAATTGTGCGCGGCGGTGATGATGCCGATCGAGCCATCCACGCGGGAAAGTTCCTCGATGATGATGGCGTATTCGATGTAGCCCATTCCTGCGCCGCCATAGTCCTCGGGGAAAATCACGCCGAGCAGGCCCATCTCAGCCAGTTTCGGGATGATTTCGGAGGGGAAGGTCGAGGCTTCGTCCCACTCCATCACGTGCGGGGCTATCTCGCCTTCGGCGAACTCGCGGACGGTCCTTCGAAGCTGCTGCTGCTCGCTCGTCAGGGAAAATTCCACGACACCTCACAGGAAAACGCGCGCTTCCGGGGCAGCACTCCATTTATACCATAGCGATTCGCTGCCGACCCGGACGGTCTATCCCGAGAGGAGCCAGTCAGATAATGGATTTTCAAAGACAGCGCTAGAGACAGACGAGTTATTTATGACAAACGGTCAGGAGACGACCGAAGCAACACCAGCCCGCATGCCCACCGAGCGGAGCACCAGATCAGCCATCGCGCGTATCAGCAAGGGCGAGTCATTCAACGCCGGCATCATGTGGAAGTCGGAAACACCCAAGGCTTCGGCGTGCTCCCGAGCCTCGATGTTGATTTCGTGCAGGGTTTCGATGTGTTCGGTGAGGAACGAGATAGGGATTACCAGCATCCGCTTGACGCCGTCGCGAGCCATCTTCTCGATGGTGCTGGTCAGCGAGGGCTGGAGCCATTTCTGCGGCCCCACTTTGCTCTGATAACACAACACGAAGCGGTTTTCCCAAGCGCCCAGTTCGCAAACCATGCGCACCGTGGATTGAATGTGCTGGGGATAAGGATCGCCCTTTTCAACCAGCACCAGGGGGAGCCCATGCGCGCTGAAAACCAGATGCACTTCTTCGGGGTTGGGTAGCTGGTTGAGCACGCTATTAACCCGTTCGACGATTCCGCCAATGTAGTCGGGATGATCGAAGAAATGATCGATCACCTGGACCGGAACCCGGGGTTTGTAGAGCCGGTTCCATTCCTTCAAGCTGCTGCCCGTGGTGGCTAACGAATAATGCGGGTAGAGAGGAAGAAGGACCAATTCGTCATAGGGAGCGTTTTCGAGCGCCTCGATCGCCTCTTCGGTGTCCGGATGCCAGTAGCGCATCGCCACGATCGTGCGCGCGGAAATGTGGGTGCGCAAGGCAGCCTCAAGGGCCTTGGCTTGCCGCTCCGTGAGGCGCCGAATAGGCGAGCCACCGCCAATTTCCGCGTAGTGCTCGCGCACGCGCTTCGAGCGCGTGGTGGAGATCAACTTTGCCAGGGGCTTGCGCGCCAGAAAGGAACCCGGGAAATTGATGATGTCCGGATCGCAGAATAGATTGTAGAGAAACGGCTCGACGGCAGCCTGGCTATCGGGGCCCCCGAGTTGAAACATGATTACGGCAAATTTTCTTGGCGCTGCCATGATCTCACCCGCCATCCAAAGAATCTCGCTTATCAGGGGCTAAGTAAAGTCCCAAAACCATAACCACCCAGCCGGCCAGCACCAGAATTCTCGACCGTAGTAGTTCCCTGTAGCGGACAATCCTACCCTTACGATGCGACTCGAGGCCTTACTTAGGATCCCTCGCGGAGCTGCTGTTTCAGCCGTTCCAGTTCATCGCGCAACTGCGACATGCGCCGCGCAACCGACACCTCGTATAGCAAAAACACAGCCCAGACCGCCATCCAGGCCGCGAATAGGAACTGAAAATTTTTCATAGACCACCCTTCGCAGGCACCAAGTGTGGATCGGTGCTCCGATTTTCCACTTCCAGGCGAAGTTCGTCAAACTCGTGCCGCAAACGCTCCAGGCGGTAGCGGTCGACCAAAACAGGAATCATCACCGCGAACATGGAAATCACGCATATCAGCAGAACTTTCCCCATGACCGGGTCGAGCCCGGAACCTTCTCCGCCGGCCAGAACGGGCTGCGGGTGCTGGGTCCGCCACAGACGGTTGGAAACGTATACGAGCGGTACATCGAGAAACGCAAAAATGCCAAACACCGCGGAGAGCGACGCGCGCCGCTGGGGATCTTCGAGCAACCCACGCAACAGCAGGTAGGAGACATACAGCAGCCACAGGATGAAGGTTGTGGTCAAGCGGGCATCCCAGGTCCACCAGATGCCCCACACCGGACGCGCCCACAGCGGCCCGGTAATCAGGCCGATCGAGCAGCAAATCACCCCCACCTCGGCGGCGGCAACCCCCAGCCAGTCCCATTTCATCCGCTTGGTGGCGAGAAAGGTGATATTCGATACAAAAACAATGGCAAACGCCGTGAAAGAAATCATCCAGGACGGAAGGTGGAAATAGAAGATGCGCTGGACTTCGTGCATGGTCGATTCGTCCGGGGCGATGAATAGCGCCGCATACCCGGCGAAAAAGACCAGGGCTCCCACAACAACCGTTAAGGCAATCCGCCCTTTCAATTGCATTCCCTTATCATTCCTGTACCAGAAAATCGCACAGAAGCCAAGTAGCCACGAAAAACACCATATCGAATCCGGCCAGCAACGCCACCCAGGTGCGGTCAAGGGCCGGTTGCTGGGTAAGCAGCGATGCGGTCGCTTCCACGGCAGCGATCAGCATGGGAGCGAGAATCGGCAAAAGCAGGAGCGGCAAGAGCAGTTCGCGCATCCGGGCGTGCGCGGAAATGGCGGAAAAGACCGTGCCGGTAACCACCAGCCCGAAAGTGCCGAGAACGAGAACAAGTATGAGCCGCCACACAATTCCCGCAAGCGATATGTTGTAGAGTACCGCGAACACCGGCACCAGGATCACTTCGGCGATCGACAGGAATACAAAGTTGGCAAGCAGCTTACCCAACAAAATCGCAAAGGCTGACACCGGCGCCATGCGAAGCGCATCGAGCGTGTCGTTGGCTTGCTCGCGCGCGAACGATGGATGCAGCATCAGCGAACCGGCGAAAAGAAAGGCGATCCACAACAGGCCCGGCCCGTAGCGGCGGGATTCGGTTGCCGTGGGGTCGAAAGCAAAGCTGAATAGGACCACGACCACCAGCGCGAATACGACGGTGGCGGTAAGAATCTCGCGCGTGCGGAACTCGAGCCGCAGTTCCTTCGCAAGCAAAATGGCGGCCGCGCGCGAGGTGCCCATCAAGCCTCTGCGCGCAACGCCGCGAGCAAGGGGTGCGGGTCGCCACCGGGACCACTATCGTGCTCGACTCGGCCCGCCCGCAGAGAAATCGCGCGCGTGGCCAGATCAAGTGATTCATTTCGCGCATGGGTGCTCATCAACACGGTACAGCCTTGTTCGCGCAGGCGCGCCAGAGTCGCGCCAAACCATTCGATTCCTTGCCGGTCCAGACCGGCCGCGGGCTCGTCCAGAAGCAATAGCCTGGGCCCGTGCAGAAGCGCACGAGCGATGGCAAGGCGCTGGCGCATCCCACGAGAAAACGTGCGCACCAGACTTCCCGCTCGCGACCCTAGCCCGCAGGCAGTCAGAGATTCGCCCACGCAGACGTTGAGCGGCTCGATCCCGTAAAGCCGCCCGAAAAGCATCAGATTTTCGCGGGCGGTCAGCTCGTCGTAGACCAACGTACTATGTCCTACCATGCCGATCAGGCGTTTGTTCTGCACAGACGAGGCGTCGCCGTCATCGGACGCTGCCGTGCCGGTAAAGCTGATCTTGCCACTGGTGGGACTCATCAGCAGAGCCGCCATCCGCAGCAGCGTGGTCTTCCCCGCCCCGTTGTGGCCCAGAAGCGCCACGAATTCACCAGCAAATATTTCCAGAGAAACGCCGCGCAAGGCGATCAGCGATCCAAATCTCTTTTCAACCTTGTCAAACCGTATGCCGCAGAGCCCGGTAACGGGAATGTGCGTCGTGCCAGTGGCGGACAAGTCGTATCGCTCAGCCTTTGACCAAATCGCGCAGGACCTTTTGCATGCGGGCATGTTCGCGGGTGTAGTCCTGTTCGCTGATGGTTCCCGCCTGCCGCCGCAATTCCAGCTTGAACAGGTTTTCCTTCATCTCGTCGAGGTTGGCGTGGACCTTCTGATTCATCTCGGCAACCGGATCGGCAGCTTTGGCGCGGCCGGATTCTGCCGCGGGCCATGGGCGGCTGGCACAGAATCAACGCCAGCCTCGCTGAGCATTCAGGACGCCGCAGCAGGAAAATCAGCCCCAGCGCGAAGATCGCAGCGAAACCCGCAGCGATCGTCCATTTCAGACTGTCGAGCCGAGCGGGCATGGTGGTTGCGGCTGCCGAGGGCGCCTCGCCAACGCGAGAATTGACCGAGGGATCCTGAGATTCGTCCCCACCCGCCGCAGCGCCTTGCGGAGGAGGCGGCGCCGTCCCGGACAGCGACACCGTGAAGGGCATATTGGCCGCCACCGCCTGCTTCATGTAAACGCTGAACCCCTGCTCGGTCCCCGCCGGAGAAAGCCCCTCGCCTGACACCTGCACCGTGGGCGGAACAAAGATGCCCAGCCTATCGGCGGCATAGGGAGAGACAAACGTCAACTTGGCTTGGTTATTCGCGTACGGCACTTTGTAGGACATCCGTACGCCGCTTTCGCCGGGGCGGAAGGCGTAGGCAATGGCTTGCTGATTCTTACCCTTATCGAGGGTGGTTCTGAATGACGGGCATGCCCGCGGCGCTAACAGCCGACACCTGATTCATCGCTGCGCCTTCGGGAAGAGAAAATAGGAAGGAGCCGTCGGCTTTGTAGTAAGCCAGCGGAGGCTGCGTTTTGTTGGTGATGTTGTATTCCTCACCGACGTCGAGAGCTGATCCGTCCGGCTGCAGAATGATGGCGTGCGCGGTAACGGCCACCGCGTCGGGCCTGTTTGTCGGCTCAAACACCTGCATGTCGACCGTAGTTTTCCCCGGCGTGACCGGTTCGTGGTAATTCACGCCTCGATATACGGCCCGCAGAAGCATTGGCCCGGCGCCCAGTTGCGGGTTGTCAAATTTGTACTGGCCTTGCGCGTCGGTCTTGGTATTGGCGACCGGCTGCATTCCCCCTTGCAACTGGATCAAAATCACTTCCACGTTGGCCGCCGCCTTGCCGGTAGTACCGTTTCGGACAGTGCCGGTTACCGTACCGGCGCTCAGCACCGCCGCGGATGCAAGAATCACCCCGGCCAAGGCCGTGGCCATGCGGACAAATCGTGATTTGCGAAGCCGGAACCTCATGAACTGCGCACCCGTTCGTTGGCCGCCTGGCGCGTGGCAGGCGTGGGAGTGCTTCCGGTAAGAGTGTCCATATCCGCTAGCACGCGGGCAGCCTCGATCTCGAGCGACTGCTTGATCTCTTCGTAATCCTTTTCGGAATATTTCCCAGCGCGATATTCGAAACGGAGGTCGCGCAGATTATCGTAGATGGCGTCGCGCCGCTCAAGCAACTGGTCCAGTTTGGTGCGGTGTGGCACGAAGTCAGACGACTCGAGGCGGACGTTAAATACAAAGAGCAGTGTGGCGATCAGGAGCAGCACGCAAGCCGCGCCGATGTCTATACCGATGCTAAGCATCGGAATCCTCGTCAGCCTCATGCTTGGCCCGGGCCAGCAGCTCAGGGGAAATCGCGGGGCCCGTGGCAGGCGCCAGAGCTGCGCGCTGGCGCCAGCGGCGCACCACCTCCCAGGCCAGAAACAAGGCCCCCAGCGGCACGACGATAGGCACGACCCAGGCGGCCCAATTGAAACCCTTGGTGGGCGGCTCAGAAAGCACGGTCGGCCCGTATTCCTGCACGAACGCCTGCAAAATCAGATCGTCCGAGTCGTTGCGGGCCACCAGCTGGTCGAGTTCCTGCAGCATCTTGTGCGAATACTGGCAGCCCACATGGTTGCAGGCGGTGAGGATCTGATTGCATCCGCACACGCACATCAGTTTCTGCCCGAGCGCTTTCGCGCGCTCGGTTTCCTGTGCCTTGGCGGGCGACATGAGAAACAGCGCCGCGAACAAAGCGCAGACAGCCGCCAGACGGCCGAAGCGAACCTGCAGCGATGCTGGCCGCCGCGCCAGGCGCGATAGCCAAAGCTCACTCATGGGATTCAACTCGACCTACGAGAGCGGCCGAAGTACCCGACGGCGAGGCCAGCGCCTCACCCCAGGTGTGTTCCTGCGCCGGCTTGAGAACGATTGCCGCGCGCCGGTTTGGCAGCATCGCGAGCCCGGTTCCCAGCACCACGACAATTCCGCCAAACCATATCCATTTGACCAGCGGATTGAGGTAAGCATGAATCACGGGCTTGCCCGTATCCGGGCTGCGCCCGGCATAAACAACGTAGAGATCGCGCCAGGCGGTACTCTGCACCGCAACCATGGTCTCGGTCACCTGGCTTGCAAGATAGAGACGCCGCTGCGGGTAGAGCATCATCTCTGAATGTCCCTTGCGGAAAACTTCCAGGGTGGCGCGCTCGGATTGATAGTTATCGTTAGCGACCTGGTCGAAGTTCTGGCACAGGATCGTGTAGGGGCCGATCGAAAGCGATTGGCCCGGCGCCATCTCCATTTGAATGTCTTTGTTGAACGCCGAACCGGCAATGCCGATGAAGACCAGCACCATTCCGAAGTGCACTACGTAGCCGCCGTAGCGGCGCGTATTGCGCATGGTGAGGTCGCCGACCGCGGAAATAATGTTGGTATGATCCCGAGCGGCGATCACTCGCGCGCCGCGGAAGAATTCGGCGAAGATCGTCAAGGTCACAAACACCGACAGGATCAGGCAAATCAGCGCATAGATATCGCGGAAGCCGAAAATGAAGGCCACCATTCCCGAGACGATTCCGCCGGCCAGCGGCCAGGCGAAATTGCGCCGCAGCGCATCCAAGGAAGTCTTGCGCCAGGCCAGCAGCGGGCCCACGCCAGTCAGTAACAGCAGAAACAATGCGATCGGGACGTTGACCTTGTTGAAGAACGGGGGGCCTACGCTGATCTTGCTGCGCGTGAACCACTCTGAAAGCACCGGGAAGAGCGTCCCCCAAAGCACCGCAAAGCAGGCCGCCAGCAGCACAAGATTATTGAACAGGAAACTTGATTCGCGCGAAACGAGCGAATCAAGCTGGTTGTCGCTGCGCAGATAGTCGCGATTGTTCCAATAAGCCCAGAAGCAAACCGCGAAGACGATTCCCAGGAATGTAACGAACCAGGTGCCAATTCCCGATTGCGCAAACGCATGCACCGAACTGATTACGCCCGAGCGCGTCAGGAGCGTTCCCAGAATCGACAGCATGAACGTGGTGAATACCAGCCAGATATTCCACACCTTCATCATGCCGCGCTTCTCCTGCATCATCACTGAATGCAGAAACGCCGTTCCGGTGATCCACGGCAGCAAGGAAGCGTTCTCGACCGGATCCCAGGACCAGTAACCGCCCCAGCCCAGCACGGCGTAAGCCCAATGCGCGCCGAGAAGAATGCCGATGCTCTGAAAGCACCAGGCCACCATCGTCCACCGGCGCGTGATGTGAATCCATTTCTCCCCGGGATAGCGGCCCAGCAGCGCCGCCAGCGCGAAGGCAAAGGGAATCGTGAACCCGGTGTATCCGAGGTACAGCATTGGAGGGTGAATCACCATTTCCGGATACTGCAAAAGAGGATTCAGACCGTTGCCCTCTGAGAGCCGCGCCAGGTGGAACACTCCCGCCGAATTGGCGCTACCCAGCACGGCAAACGGTGTGGCCACAAAGTTGTTGAGCGTCAGGAAAAACGTCTGCACGCCCGCCAGCACCACGCCCACGTAGGGCATCAGTTCGGGATGTTTTCCGCGGTTCAGGAAAAGCGCGGAGAAGGCGTAAATCGAAAGCAGCCAGCTCCAGAATAGCAGCGAGCCTTCCTGCCCCGACCACAGCGCCGCGAACTTGTAAAAAAGCGGGAGCGCGTGGTTGCTGTGCTCGGCCACGTAAGCCATCGTGAAATTGTCGGTGAAGAAAAAGTATTCCAGGGAGGCGACCGCAAGTGTGACCAGCCCGAAAACGGCCATGCCAGCGTTACGGGCGCTCTTGGTGAGGGCGGTCCGCCGGGTGAGGATTCCCACGATGCCAGCGGCAAACGCATACACCGCCGCCAGTAAGGCCAGCAGCAGTGCAAATGATCCAAATATGTCCACCGATTCCCCCCGGCCGCCCTAGCTCTTGCTCGCCGAACCGCTAGCGTTCATGGTTTGGCCGGGCTGAGCGGCCGCCGGCGCGCCGCCCGGGCTGGCTTGGTACTTCGAAGCGCACTTCGCTTGAACTTGCTCGGCCTGAAAGCTGCCGTCGGCGGTGATGTTTCCTTCGACCAGCGCTTGCGCGCCATCCTTGAAGGTGTCGGGCAGCGGATCGCGCCCAATGTAGCTCACCGGCAAGGTCTTATTCTGCTCTTCGAGGACAAAGTCCACCCGCCCTTCGCGATGGGCAATCGACCCGGCGCGAACGTTACCTGAAACGCGCATGCGTTGATGGAGCGCTGCGGATTGAAGCGTGGGTAGCTCGGAAATCGTGTGGTAGTAGGTTTTGCTTTGCGTGAAGCCTACATACGCGAGCATGCACAAGGTAACCACAATCAGCCCAGAGCCGACCAAAAACTTGGTGCGAGCCTTCATTCGCGTACTCCTGTGTTGGCGGAAACCTCGATCAACCCCGGATTTTAGCACAACCACGAAACCAGCGCCGAAGCTAGGTGCCCCTTGAGTAGGTTCGATGCAGTTTCGCCCTCCGCGAGTGGCTTGCAGACCTGAACCCTCAGGACATTTGACGGAGCGCTAACGCCAGACGGTCGCCAAACGGAGCGACTCGTCCGTGGGTTCCAACCTGAAACGGTTTCCCCGCATCCAGAATCAACTGCTCTCCCCAGCCACTCGCCTGGAAGCGAAGAACCAATTCCAGGGATTGCACCGACAAAAACGCCACACGCTTAGGACGGTAGGAAAGCTCGATTCGCTTCAACAAAGTCGGGAAAACGCGAGCCACGGAGATGTCAGAACCTTCTAGCGGACATTCCCGAGCAGAAGCCATAAAGAAACCACGGCGCTGAAAATTGGCCAGGGCCGCTTCCTGCTGAATCTCTGGTCCGGTTGCGACTCCTGCAGCCTTCATAAGCTGATCGAAATAGCAGACCGATTCGGCCGACCTCGAATCTCGGCTTTTTGCAACCCGGTAAAAATAGTCCTCCATCTGCGGCGGAGGAGCGGCATCAACGAGTAAGACCTGAATGTGCACGGGACGAAAACGGGACGCGAGCTCTAACCGTTCAATCCGTTCTCTGATATGCCTATCGCTAGCCAGCGCTCCGCATCCATCACACACGCTCACGAGGGTCGCTCCCTTCCCCATTCATTTCTTTGCTGAGCGCCGCCAAACACGGCAGGAAATCAGCGCATGCGTGCCACAACCACGGTAATGTCATCGGCTTGTTCCTGTGTCCCGGTCCATTTTTCCGCCGCGGTGATCAGGGCCTCCATCAAGCCTTGCGCGGGTAAATCCTGGTGACGCAATATCTCTTCTTTCAACCGTCGGCCCCCGAACTCTTCGCCGTATACGTTTGCCGCCTCGGTAAGACCATCGCTATAGGCCACCATCAGCGAACCGGGCGGCACCTGCACCGTAACCTGGGTGTAGGGCGTCTGCTCGAACAGGCCCATCACCGTTCCGCCTTGATCAAATTGCTCAACCGATCCATCGGCGATGAAGAACGGCGGCAGATGGCCCGCGTTTGTATAGTTCAGGGTGTGCGACTCGCAATCATAGGTGGCGTAAAAAAAAGTGGCGTAGCGGTCCTCCGACGTGTTCCTGAACAGATGTCCGTTGAGCAAGGTCACCAGCTTCGAGGTGTCGCCGTTCCCCTCCAGAGTCGCGGTGCTTCGCAGGGCGGCCTGCAAGCTGGCCATCAGCAGCGCCGCAAAGATTCCCTTCCCGCTAATGTCGGCGACCGCGATACCCACACGCGTAGCGCTGATGCGAATGAAATCATAGTAGTCGCCACTTACCACGCGAGCCGGCTTGCACACCGCCGCCAGTTCAAGGCCGGGTAAGGAAGGCAGGGTCTTCGGAAAAAGCTGCTGCTGCACTTCGCTGGCGATGGCAATCTCCTGCTCTAGCTTCTGTCTCTGCCGCTGCTCGTCGATCAGGTTGCTAATCGAACCGGTCATTTCGTTGAACGATTCCCCCAGGGCGCCCAGCTGGTCGCGCTGGTGGACGCGCACGCGATGCGAAAAATCGCCTCGCGCCACGTGCAGGGTGGCATGGTAGAGATCTCCGACCGATCGCGTAATGGTGCGCGTCAAAATCGTTCCGGTAACCAGCGCCGCAACCTCGAGAATTAGAAATATCACCGCGCAGACGATTATGATCGTGACTAAGATCGGCCCAATCGCCCCAACCGACGAATACAGACTCTTGTTTAAAGTCGAAGGCCGCAGCGTAAACGTGGCCAGCACAGGCGCGGGAGCCGGCGCCATGGCGGGAACCTTATCTGGATCGGCGGCGACCCGATAGGCCTGCAGCGTCGCGGCCCCGCCCACGGGAATGTCCAACCAGTTCGCGGCCCGAGGGAGCACGCGGTTGCTGCTTACGATTCGCTCGCCGGTCGCATACAGCCGCCCGTTGATGGTGAACTTGAGTCCTTTTGAAGTTTCGTCCGCCGGCTGCATCAGCGTGAACTGAATGGGACCCAACTCGGAGGTGAGACCATCGAGCAGGACGGGAGTAATAGGGGCAGCCACCAGCACCGCGACAGGCCCACTTGCGGTGTCGCGCTTCTGCTCGGAGGCAAACAGAAGCTGTCCTCGATACACCACCAGCCCCGCGAACCGCTGCCCACTTGACGGGTCAACCAGCCGGGCGCGATGTAGGAACACACGCAAGCCGGGCCATTGCGCCCGCGCCGCTGTCAACAGGGTGGCCACTCTCGGCCTGGCCAGCAAGGCCTGGTCGATTGGTGACTGGCCCGGCTGGATCTCCTCAGCGACCGCAATCGTGATTTCCTCGGCGTCGGCGGCAATCACTTCGGTGCGATCCTGCAGATCGTCCTGCAGCAGATGCGCGCCGATCTGTGGATAGAGCAGGTACATCCCGATACCAATCATCGTGAGCAACAGCACTACCGGAACAAGCGCCATGAAAATGTAGGCCACGATGAGCCGGTTTCGGATTCCCCACAGGACTTTGCTTCGAACCCAGGAGAGCACCTGGAAGCCCAGGTAGGCGATGGCCATCAAGCCGACGATCCCCAGAAACGTGGAAAACGGGAACGGATGCCTGATCAGAATCCCGCGGACAACCCCGTACAGAGCAAGAAAAGCGATAGCCATGCGTTCGAGCTTCGAGACTCGACGCAGCAGAGCAAACCAACGACGTGGGGAGAATTGCCTCACCGAAACTTAGTTTTCCAGACCCTCCACGGCGTCTTGGCTAGTGGAGGATGGTCAGAGCGCGGAACGGTCGTTCTTCCCTACCCGGCTATGATGGCGGCTGTAGGTAAAGTAAATCACCAGCCCGATGATCAGCCATATGATCAGGCGCGCCCAATTGATCCAGCCGAGCTTGTACATCATATAGCCGTTGAACAGAATTCCCAGCACCGGCACGACCGGCACCCAGGGCGTGCGGAAAGGCCGCGGCTGATCGGGGTTGGTCCTACGAAGCACCATCACCGCGACGCAAACGATCACAAAAGCCAGCAGCGTTCCGATATTCACCATTTTTCCGATGTCGTCGATCGGAGTGAGGCTTCCAACGATCGCCGCCAGCAGTCCCACTAAAATGGTGTTCTTATACGGCGTCCGGAACTTGGGGTGCACCGCCGCGAAGAACTTTCGAGGCAAAAGCCCGTCGTTAGCCATGGAGTACAGCACGCGTGTTTGCCCGAGCAGCATCACCAGCATCACGCTGGTCAAACCCGGCCAGTGCTCCCGCGGTGATCAGATAGGATGCCTTGGTAAGGCCGCGATCCAAGAACGCCACCGCCAGCGGCGCTTCGATGTTGATCGAGGTCCACGGCACCATCCCGGTCAAAACCGCCGCCACCAGAATGTAAAGCACCGTGCACGCCAGAAGCGAAGCAATGATCCCGATCGGCAGATCGCGTTGCGGATTTTTTGCTTCCTGCGCGGTCGTGGAGACCGCGTCAAATCCAATGTAGGCGAAAAATATGTATGCCGCGCCGGCTCCCACTCCCGAAAAACCCATGGGCGCAAACGAACTCCAGTCATGCCCCAGTTTGACGGGCTCACATAACGCATGCCCAACAAAATCACGAAGAGCACCACCGCCACTTTGATAATCACAATCGCGGAATTGAAAGTGGCGCTCTCCTTGAATCCCCACCACCAGGATCGCCGTGATCAGAAGGGCGATGCAAAACGCGGGCAGGTTGAATCCAATATCCACGCCCAAAAGCCGCGGCGCATTCACCAGATCGTGCGCCCGCTGAAGCAACTCCGGCGATTGCGCGCCGATGATATCGCCCACCTTTGCCAGAAAGGCCTGCGTTCCCTCCACCAGCCCGGGATCAGAGCTGTGAGCCATTTGCCTGGCAACGATGTTCTCCGCCTGCCGCACCGCCGTCCAGTGGTCGTAGGCGAGCCAGAGCGGCATCTGGAGGTGAAAAATGTTCAGGAATTCGATGAAATGGTTGGACCACCCAGATGAAACCGTGCTCGCGCCCATGGCGTATTCAAGCGTCAGATCCCATCCGATGATCCAGGCGAAAATTTCGCCCAGCGCCGCATAGGCATAGGTGTAAGCGCTGCCCGCGAGCGGAATCAGGGCGGCAAATTCCGCGTAGCACAGACCCGCGAAGGCGCACCCTAGTCCGGAAATCACAAACGAGAGCATCAGCGCGGGCCCGGCATAGTGCGCCCCCAAACCCGACAAGACGAAAATTCCCGCGCCGATGATGGCGCCCACGCCCAATGCCGTCAGCGACCCCGGCCCGAGTGTGCGCTTAAGCGTATGCGTTCCGGCATCCTGCGCTTCGTGCAACAGCCAATCCATCGGCTTCTTCGCCAGCAGCGGACTGCCAGTCCGCGATTTTTGATCGGTTGTCGAAATGCTGCTCATTTTCGAGAGACCTCGCCCGGTCCCGCTAAACTTTCGCCCGGCTCTGACCCCATTTCCACAGCCCGTAAACCGGAACACCCAGCAGAACAATAATCAACCCCGGCCAAGTGTACTGCGGCTTGTAGCGCAACAGCTGAATCTCGACGAAATTCGCCATCACGAATGTATAGCGCCGGCAGGACAGGATACCCGAAAGCGCGGTAGGGTCGAGGCATTTCCGGCCGCTTCCATCTCAGAACGAACAGCCCCACGAGTGTCAGGATGTAGAAAATCAGCACCGCGAAAATCAGAAAATCGAGCAATTGGCCATAGGTGCCCGAAGGCACAGCAGCGATGCCCAGATCGCCTGAACGATCAGCGCCACGCCGGGCGCGTGATGCGGTTCACGCTACCCGACCGACCGGAAAAACAACCGTCCTTGGCCATCGCATAATAGATACGCGCGCCCGAAAGAATGAGGCCGTTGTTGCAGCCGAAGGTGGAAACCAGGATGGCCGCCGCCATCACGATCGCGCCGGCCGGGCCGAAACTCACCTCCAGAACGGCGGTGGCGACTCGCCCATCGGCCGCGTATTCGATCCCCCGGGCAAGCGCTGTGGCCCCGTGGGGCTCGCCGGAAACCGGCAACACGCTCAGATAGGCGAAGATTCGCCAGCGTGTAGAGAGCGATGACGATACCGGTTCCGAGCACGAGCGACAGCGGAAGATCACGCCACGGATTTCTTCACTTCCGCCGCCGTGAACGTGATGTTGTTCCAGGCGTCCATCGAAAAAAGCGAACCGACCATGGCCACGCCGATCAGAGTCAATGTTCCGATCATCCACGCCGGGTTGTCCGGACGGATACGGATGTCTGAGGACCAGCGCAGCATTCCGCCAGAAATCCGCTGAAATTCACCGCCCGGGCGGCCGCCGTTGAGAACCAGAATCCCAGAACGACCAGCGCCGCGAGCGAAAACGCCTTCGTGACCGTAAAAACATTTTGCACGATCTTTCCAAACGCAGGCCGCGTGTGTTCACCCAGGTGAGAAAACAATGGAAAGAATCGCCAGCAGATTCTGCCGGTTCAGGCCGACGTTGTAAGGGCCGAGCGCGCCGAACCACAGCTGCCACGGACCGAACGTACCGATCTTCCAGATCCATGCTGCCGGAGAAAACCAGGGCACGATCACCGCTGTGAACTTCGCAAAGGCGATCGCCACCGCGGCAATCGTTGCCGTCTGGATCACGAGCAGCATCGTCCAGCCGTAGAGAAATCCCCAGATCGGCCCGAGCGACTCGCGCAGGTAGACGTACTGCCCCCCGGCATGCGGCATGGCCGCGGCGAGCTCGCCGTAACTCAAGCGCGCCGATCAAAGTCATGACGCCTGCGGCGAGCCAAACGACGAGGAGCAGACCCGGGCTTTGAACCTGGTGGGCGATGTCTGCGGAAACGATGAAGATTCCTGAGCCGATCATCGAGCCGACGACGATCATCGTCGAATCGAATAGGCCAAGTCCCTTGCACGAGCTCCGCCTGGGAGCTCTCGGCGGCGGCCCCGATTGTCTGCGCCTGCGGTGGCATGCGGCGTTGCGCCTTCAGGAGCGCCTGGTGACCACGCGCTCTGCTATGGCCAGAAAATCTTGCGCGACCTGTTCGCCCGGATCGCGTCGCCTGCGGCCAGAGTCGCGAATACCGCCACGGAATCAGCGCCCGCAGCGAAACACCTCGGCGGCATTGCCAGCGGTGACGCCGCCGATGGCGACCAGCGGCTTGCGACGTCAACCGGCGCGCCGCTCGCAACAATTCCAGCCCGACGACCGGATCGGGATTTTCCTTTGTAGCCGTCGGGAAGATAGGCCCTACGGCAATATAATCCGCCGAAGTGCTCTCGGCCTCGCGCAATTGCTTGAGGTTGTGTGTCGAAACGCCCACCCAGCAGGGCGAGGCGCAAATCTTGCGCGCGTCTTCGACGGGGAGATCGTCCTGCCCAACGTGCACCCCCGAAGCCCCGGCCATCGCCGCGATGTCCGGCCGGTCGTTGACGATCAAGCGCACACCGCGGGGGACCGAGGAGCGCCCAAGCTCCCTGCGATCGGCGTATAGACCTTGCGCGCGGACGGGCGCTTGTCTCGAAGCTGAATCAAGGTGGCGCCCGCATCGGCTAGCTTGGTTGCGCAAGGATAACGGTCTCGGCCGTGATGTTCGGATCGACGATCGCGTAGAGAAGCGGGAACAACCGTCTCCGGCTACTTCGCCGCTGCGGCGGGGAGCCGCTCGAGAAAATGCGTATCGAACTTGCCGGCCATGAAATCGGGATCGGCGAGGATTCGCTTGTGCAAAGGAATCGTCGTCTTGATCCCTTCGACGATGAATCCGTCGAGCGCGCCGTGCATGCCGCGCAATCGCTTCGGCGCGGTCGCGGCCATGGGCGATGAGCTTGGCCACGAGCGAATCGTAATAAGGCGGGATCACCGCATCGGCGTACGCGGCCGTATCGACGCGAATTCCCGGGCCGCCCGGGACGCGAAACGCGGTGATGCGGCCGGCGATGGCACGAACGTCTCCGGATCCTCGGCGTTGATGCGGCATTCGATCGCGTGGCCGCGGAATTCGAACGCTTGCCGACCACGTCTCCAGCTTCTCGCCCGCCGCCATCCGGATCTGCGATTTCACAAGGTCCACTCCGGTGACCATCTCGGTGACCGGATGCTCCACCTGAATGCGCGCGTTCATCTCGATGAAATAGAGTTCTCCGGTATGCGTCGCGCAGAAATTCCACCGTCCCGGCGCTCGAATAGCCCACGCTTTCGCAGCGCCTCGCACCACTTTCTTCGCCGATGCGCCGCCGGTCGCCGGCGTCGAGCGCCGGCGAGGGCGACTCCTCGAGCACTTTCTGGTGCCGGCGCTGGATGCGAGCATTCCCGCTCGCCCAGATGAATCACGTTGCCGTGCTTGTCTCCCGAGCACCTGAAACTCGATGTGCCGCGGACGCTCGATCAGCTTCTCCATGTAGACGTTGGGGCTCCCGAACGCCTGCTCGGCTTCCGATCGAGCGGTCTGAAACGCTCGCAGAATCTCGCGTTGTGACGCACCACGCGCATCCCGCGCCCGCCGCCGCCTTCGGCTGCCTTGATCATCAGCGGGAAGCCGATCTGCGCCGCGGATTCCTTGGCCAGCCTCCTCGTCGGCAACCACGCCGGGGCTACCGGGAATGACCGGAAGCCCCGCCGCAGCCATCTCCGCGCGCGCGCGGTCTTTTTCTCCCATCATGCGGATCACATCCGGCGAGGGCCCAATGAACGTGATATGCGATGCCTCGCAGACCTCCGCAAAGTTCGCATTCTCGGAAAGAAACCCATAGCCCGGATGAATCGCGTCCACGTTGGCGATTTCCGCCGCGCTGATCACCTGCGGGATGTTCAGATAGCTCTGGCTACTGCGAGCAGGACCGATGCAGATCGCCTCATCCGCGAACCGCACATGCAGCGAATTCCGGTCCGCTTCCGAATAGACCGCCACGGTACGGACGCCGAGTTCCTTGCAGGCGCTCAGGATGCGCAGCGCAATTTCGCCGCGATTCGCGATCAGAATTTTTCGAAACATGGAATCGGCAGTATACCTTGTTTGCAGACCTGCCAGGATTGCAACGATGGGGTTGCAGCCTATTTCTTGCGGTTGGGGCGAATGCCGAATAGGGGCTCGCCATATTCGACCGGGTGCCCATTCTCAACGTAGATCTCTGCGACTTCTCCGGCTTGGTCCGCTTCGATTTCGTTCATCAGTTTCATGGCTTCAATGATGCAAAGCACCTGTCCGTCCTCAATGCGTGTGCCCACGGTGACAAACGGATCGGCCCCCGGACTGGCAGCCGCATAAAAGGTACCCACAATGGGGGACTTGATCAGATGAAGGTCCGCGGCGGCGGCCTTGGCCGCGAGGTGTTTCTCGGTGGATGCCATGGCAACAGCAGGATCCGTTGAGGTCTGCGCCTGCTCATTCGGCGCAGCCTCATAGCGCGGCGGCGTCCCTGCTGATTGCTCGGAAGCCTTTTTCAGCATGATATGAACGCCGCCACCTTCATACTCGAACTGCTCGAGGCGGTGCTTTTTCATAAACTCCAACAGGCGTTCGATCTCGGTGAGATCAACCCCACCCACAACCTTGTCCGAATCGCGATGCAATTTCGCTTTTTTTACCATCAGAGCTCGGTAAGGTCCCTTGGCGCGGTGGTAAGGTCCACCGCTCCGCTTGCCGTCACCACGACGTCGTCTTCGATCCGAATCCCGCCCAGTCCTTCGACATACACTCCTGGTTCCACGGTCACAACCATTCCCTCTTGCAATACAAACTTCTCGCCGCGCCCCAGCCGAGGCATCTCGTGAACCTCGAGACCGAGACCGTGGCCCGTGCTGTGAGTGAAATACCTCGCCCAGCCGTACCGCTTCAGCACGCCGCGCGCCGCGTCATCCACTTCCCCGGCTGTTATTCCCGGCCGGATCGCCCGCTTGGCGGCTGCCTGAGCCTCCAAGACGGCGCCATAGAGCCGTCGAACCTTCTGGGGAGCCCGTCCCAGGAAAACGGTACGGGTCATATCGCTGCAGTAGCCACGAAGTATAGCACCGTGGTCGAGCACCACCAATTCGCTTTTCTTCAAGGCTTTCGACGTAGGCTTGGCATGGGCCCAAGCCGATCTCGCGCCCGAAGCAACGATCGTGTCAAAACACGGCCCGGATGCGCCCAGTTGCTTCATCGCGAGTTCCATTTTCCCGGCCAGCTCGAGTTCGCTCACCCCGGGCTTGATCCACGGCAAGGCCCGCCGGCAAACCTCACTGATCAGTTCTGCCGCCTCGCGCATCCGCCCCAATTCCTCCCGGTCCTTTACCGCACGCAGCCTTTCGACCACGCTGGCATCCTGGAGCCACCGTACTCGGCCTCCGGAAGCGGCTTGCAGCGCCTGCTTCTGGGCCACGGTGAGGTGACTGGCCGAATATCCGACCAGCGGCTGGCCTTTCCCTTTGCGCAGTAGGTCGCCTACGGCGCGAACGATCCCGTTCTTGGCAATTTGAATCTTTGCGCTGGTCACCTCCTCCCGGGCCTGGAAGGTATAGCGGCTGTCGGTAAAAAAGGTGGCCTGCGACGATCCGACCAGCAGGAGTCCTGCGCTACCTGAGAATCCACAAAGATAGCGAATGTTCGCAGGATGCGACACCAGCAGAGCATCGGCATGAAGCTCGGAAAACAAAAACCGGAGCCGATCGATCCGGCTCCGGGCTGGTTTTTGGTTCTTTGCCGCCACGTCAGGCAGAAAAGCTCCTTAGGACTCGCGCAGCGACGATGAACTACATCGGAAGGATGCGCGGTGTAAGGAAGAATAGCAATTCCTGAGACGTAGAGCTAACAGTTGTGTGTTTGAAAAGATTTCCGAGCACGGGCACGCTACCAACAAGCGGTACCTGCGAAACGGCGGTCTGCTGCTGGGTGACGATAATTCCTCCGATGACCACGGTGGCCCCGTCGACTACGGTCACCTTCGTCTCGGCCGACTGGGTGTCGATTGCAGGAATTCCCTGCACGCGAGGAATGGCTTGGTCGATCTGGTCATTCTCGACGGTCACATCCATGTAGACGGTTCCATCGGCGGTGATTTGCGGCGTCACATCGAGTTCCAGCACCGCGTCGACAAATTGCACTGAAACCGTGTTGTTCACAACGGTCTGCACCGGAATTTTGGTTCCCTGCTTGACGGTTGCTTTCTGGTTATTCTGGGTGATTACCTTGGGCTTGGACAGCAACTTGCCGACGCCGCGGGTTTCCGCAGCGTCAATCACGAAGTCCAGGGCGAAATTCGGCGAAGCAAACAGATACTGGAGGCCGCTGGTCGGCACGGAGGTCTGCAAGCTGGTGGCTAGGGGTATCTGGCCCGAGGTGACTCCGGCCCCTCCGGCACCGATGACCACTGGCGGCTTGGGAGTAAAGGTTGTCTGGCTGGGTCCAACCGTGCTGTCTCCGGATACGGCGCTGTTGCCGATACCGGCTGAAATTCCAAGCGAAGTACCCAATTCACGGGCAAAGGAGCGATTCGCTGCCACCACCCGCGCTTCGATTTCCACCTGTTGGGACTTCCGGTCCAGTTGCCGTAACAGGTTGTCGACGACCGGCAAGGTGGTAGGAACGTCTCGGATGATCAAAGTATTCGAACGATCGTCTGCGAGAATGTCACCCCTCGAAGAGAGGAACTTTTTAAGAGTCGGCGCCACAACGGTCGCTTTCGCATAACTCAGCACGCGCGTAGTCGTGACGATATCGGCTGCTTCGGCCTGGGCCCTGGCTAAGTCACGGCTTTCCTCGGCCTCTTTGCGCACTGTGTCGCGGGTTGCGATCCGCAGAACGTTCCCTTCCAGTTGCTTATCAAGATCATTGTTGTGAAGCACGATGTCGAGCGCCTGGTCCCACGGCACGTCGTCGAGGACAATCGTGAGCGTGCCCTTCACGCTGGGATCAACCACCACGTTCAGTCCGCTGATCTCGTGGATCAACCGAAAGAAGTCCCGCAAGTCCACATCCTTTAGATTCACGGATATGGGCTCTCCAGAATACTTGCCGTTCGCAACAGGCGTGGGCGGCTGCGCCTGAGGCACGGCTGCCGGCCTCGCCGGTTCTGGCGCCGGAGCCGGAACTGCCGCTGGAGCGGCCACCGCTGCTTCGGCGGGCGGCGCGGCGGTTGCGAGAGTCGAGGCGACGGCGGCAGCTTCGGTGGCAGACTGAGGAGTCGCCAGCGCCGACGAATTCTCGGTCATACCAGTTGGCAAAACAACGGCCGGAGCCGGCACGGGCCCCTTGGCTTGTGCGGGCCCCGGGGACCGCGAGGCTCCGCCGCGGCCTTGGTGTTGATCAAATTCGCGGTGCCTGCCGATGGAAGAGATGAGGCCTGCGAGTTCACCGACGCAGTGGCTGCGAAGGCAATCGTTACCGTATTGCCTTCGCGATTGATAGCGTAGCGCGCCGGCTCGCGCATGTCGATTACCACGCGAGAGGTTTTCGGCGCAAACTGAGCCAGGCGAATTTCGCGCACGGGGTCAAGATTGCTCGCGAGGTGGTTCACGGGCGTCTTCAGATATGCGCCGTCAAAATCCAGCACCAAGCGGTCTGGCTTTTCCAGTAGCGTCGCATGATAGTTAAGCGGACCCGAGCCGACCACATTCACATCGGTTTGATCCCCATCCTGAGCCAGTTTCACCTGCAGGATCGATTCGATCGACGCTCCAGTGTCTTTCTCCTCGACCGGCCTGGCGACTGCCGGAACCACAACCGCCTTTTCCCGTGTCACGACCGGCGAAGCGCTAACAGCTTCGGGATCCCGCGAAACCAGAAGGCTCACAGTGTTTGCGTCGGTTCTTTCTAGCTTCGGCTGCACACCCTGTTCAAGCAGCACTTCGATCCGAACCACAGACTTGTTTCCGGACGAGTATTCTGAGACGCGGTAGCTCTTGATCAGTTCGGATGGCACGACGCGAACGCCCGCCGGATCACCCGCCGTCACTCCGCTTAGGTCCACTACATAGAGGCTGTCGCTCGGACGAAACGTGGTGTATTCGAATGGGCCATCGGCCTGAAATTCCAAGCGCACCGTCCCGTCGGTCAGGTTCGGCTTCACGTGCAGCGCGGGTCCGTCATTCGCCGCAGAGCGTTCCGGCCGACAATATCAGGCCGAGCGCCACGACGCTCCCAGCCCCCATCCTCGCCAAGTCATCCTCATTGCTGCTCTCCTGCGCTTGCGTAGATTCGCTTCGTCACTTCCCGCTCGACCGGCTTCCCGAAGGCGTCTTTCGAGTTTTGTCGAACGTGACTCCGTCCAGCCCAATCTTTTCCACATCTCCGTCGTAGAATCGGTCACCCTCACGGACGAAATACACGTGCTGATCCGCATTGGAGACCACGGCGATCATGCCTTCCCGGAGCGCACGGCGCCGTCCACCCGCACCGTAGCAATCACCAGCCTGCCTTGCCCGGTGGAAATGTTCCAGACTGCCCGTGTCCTTCTTGTCGTTGATCAGCGGCGCGAACGGATCGCGCTTGCCGACCATTCCGTCCGTCGCATCCTTTTGCCGCCGCCGTCGGCTGGCGGCCGCGGAGCCGAGGGCGCTTCCGGTTGCGGCCGCGTCGAGGCTTCGCCGCCGCTGCTTCGCGGACCTCGCCTTCGGCGCAGCGGTGCTTTCGTTGCCGGTTGGTTTGCGCCGCCAGATCCTGGCAGCGAAGCAAGACGCAGATGCCATTGCCGCCAACCAGCTTCGAGATGTTTGCCAGTTTCATCGTCTTCGACCTTACCGCTTTATCGGCGCCGAGCGGCAGCAGCTGCGCCGGGCTTCCGCGGGGTTCGTAGAAGAAAGTCGTGATCGTAAAGGTAGCCGGTCACCGACGTTCCAGGCAGCCAGATGGAACTTCCCGGCGGTCCGCCCTTCCGCCATCGACGTCAGCTTCAAATCGCCCACGTTGATGATCCGCGAGAGGCGCCCCAGCCGAGCGAAGAAATCCAGAACCGCGTAGTAGGGCCCGTCGGCTTCACCGTCAAACGGCATCTCGAAGTAGTAGGGCTTCTTCGCGATCGGCTTCGCGGTCAGCGAACGGATCGCCACCCCGGAGCTGACCGCCGCGTCGCTGAACCATCAGAATGAACTGATCGGTTTGCTTGTCCTCAGGAACGATGTCTGAAGGGTCGCCAGCTGCTTCTGCAACGCGTCCATTTCGGTTTGCAATTCCGCGCGCCGCTGTTTGTAAACGCGAAGATTTTGCACGTCGGCTTCGAGCGGCTTCACCTGTTCTGCGGCATTTTGCAGCTGCGTCCGGACGTTGCTGAGCGGCAGTCCCGGAACGTAGAAACCGCCAGGACGAGCACGATCGTCAAGCCCTACATAGAGCAGCGCTTGCAGCGGCCAGGGCCAGTCCGGAAGACTCGTCGCCATGATTAGCTCCTCCTCCCTTGGCCGCGGGTTGCGGCGCGGTTGCGTCGTTCCTGGTGGCCTGCGTCGATGTGCCTGACCCGGTTGCCGGAGGCGCCACGCTGACCGTAGCGTCATCGAAAAGCCGTAGGTCTCCACGCCGGGCACGATATCGTTTTCCTTCGCGTCTTGATCTCGACCTTGTGGAAATATCCGGACCGCTTCAGCTCGGTAATGAAATTCGCCACGGCGTTGATCGATCCGGCCTCGCCTTCCATCATCGAGCGATTCGCCCTTCGATCCAGCGATGTGAGCCAGCAGCGAATCCACGCGGACCACCGTATTCGCGACCATCTGCATCATGTCCTGCGCGCCGCTGCGGTTCCGCTGCAGCGTTTCGATCACGTCGATGCGCTGCTGCAGCACGCGCTTTTGCGCTCTCAAACTGGTCGACTTCCTGCCTTGATCTGCTGCGAGCTGGCCCTTTCGGCTTGCAGGGCCGCGATGCGGTCGCTGGTTTCGTCCAGCTCTGCTTCTGCTGATATAGGTGATCCCAGAATGACCGCCGCAGCCGCGATCGCCACGCATGCGAACAGATCACTTGCACCGTCGCTTCCAGCGGCACCGGCTTGCTTGGCGGCTTTCGGGACGAGCCTGGCCGAGTAAATTGATCCGAATCATGGCGTGTCGAAACTCCTCAGCGCCAGGCCAACGGCGATTGCCAGGCGCGGCGCCAGCTCGCGAAGCTGGTTTTCATCGTGACGCCCTGGATCGATTGCGACTTTGCGAAACGGATAGAGCTCCTCGACCGGCATGGCGAACTCTTCCTTCGAGCAGGTCGAGCAAGCCCGGGAACGCGCGCCGTCCCGCCGGCAACCACGATCCGGCGAATGTTTTCGCCGCTCGGCCGTGGCGCGGAAGAAGTCGAACGTCTTTTGAATTTCGAGAATCAGAATGTCGGAGACCGAGCGCAGGATCGCGGTCCGCTGCTCTTCGCTGACGCCCGCGAAGCGTGCCGCCCATCTTCAGTTTCTCGGCATCCTCAAAGCTCAGGTCGAGCTCTTTTTGCAGCGCGTCGGTGTACTGATTGCCGCCGACCGAGACGTCGCGAGTGAAAAGAGGCGTCCAGCCGCGGATGATGTTGATGTTCATCACGCTCGCGCCCACGTTCAGCAGCGCGACCACCTGCGAAGGATCGGGTTCGTAGTTCAGCTCGAAGCTGTTTTGCAGGGCGAACGCGTCGATATCCACCACCACCGGGGTCTTCCCGGCCTGCGCCAGCACGTTGGTGTGATTCAGAATTTTGTCTTTCTTCACGGCCACCAGCAGCACGTCCATCTGGTTCTCGGTGGCTTCAAGAAGCTGGTAGCTCAGGTTGACGTCGGCAATATCGAACGGGATGTGCTGGCTCGCTTCGGCCTGCATCCGGTCAAACAGCTCTTCTTCGGTCATCAGCGGCATGCTGACCCGCTTCACGATCACCGAGTGGCCCGAAACCGACGTCGCCACGTCTTTGGACTTGATTTTCTGAGTGTCGAAAATCGAGACGATCTTTTCGGCGACCGAAGGAGCGTCCATGATCGCGCCGTCCACCACCGTGTCCTGCGCCAGGGGTTCCAGGCCAAAGCTCACCAGCTCGTAGCCGTCTTTCGCCTTCTTCAACTCAACGGCTTTCACCGAACTTGAGCCGATATCCAGGCCGATCAATGATTTTGTCTTACCCAGATTGAACATCGTGTGGCCTCTCACTCCGCTTGACCTACTTCCAATAAGCCGCTCTGAATTTCTTGGCGCTGCCAACCGCCCAAACACAATGCTGAGTTCTAAACCTCCAACCTCGGTACTATGAAGCCCGGTACGTGCGCTTAGACCGTTTATCACATCTGCAACACCTGCAGTCAATGCAAACCTGTCCCTCGCGTGTTCTATGAATAAAACCCGGTCCGGAGGGACATCGGTGGAACGTACAGAGAAGGACCAGCGAAGCGGCAGTACAAGTTCTTTGGTTTCAATATGAAACAGGAATGAAGTTAACCCCTAAAGCAGGCCCGAAAGCAGAGCATTCCGCTTTTACTTTTTCTTCGAGTCCCCGAGCCTCAATTGTGCCCATAGTGCATCGACGCGCCTTTTCGTGGCCTCATCCATCTTTATTTCATCGGGCCAACGGCCTGCGTATCCTTCTTCTGGCCATTTGCGCGTTGCGTCGATGCCCATCTTGGAGCCGAAGTCCTGCCGGCGGGCAGCATGATCGAGAGTATCGACCGGCCCGAGCACAAACTGTATGTCGCGCTCCGGGTCGATGGCGCACAGAGCTTTCCAGACAACTTCGCCGGAGTCCTGCACGTTCACGTCGTGATCGACCACCACTACTACCTTTGTAAACATGGCTTGCCCGAGCGACCAGATCGCGTTCATCGTCTTGCGTGCATGACCCGGATAGCTCTTCCGAATCGCAACGATCATCAGGTTCTGAAAGATACCCTCTGCGGGCATCGCCACGTCCACGATTTCAGGGTGCTGCATCTTCATCACCGGGAGAAACACGCGCTCGATCGCGTGGCCGATGAAATAGTCCTCCTGAGGAGGCGGTCCAACGATGGTCGTCAGGTAGAGCGGATCCTTGCGATGCGTCACGCAGGTCACATGGAAGACTGGATACTGTCCTTCGAGCGAATAAAACCCGGTATGGTCGCCGAAGGGCCCCTCGGTACGCAGCTCCCCAAGCTCAACGTATCCTTCCAGAACGATCTCCGCATTCGCCGGCACTTCCAAATCAACCGTCTTGCAAGCCACCAATTCGACAGGCTTGCGTCGCAAAAACCCTGAAAACATAAATTCATCCATCTCCGGCGGCACAGGCAAAATTCCGGCAAGGCAAGTCGCCGGATCCGCTCCGATGGCCACGGCCACCTCGATCTTGTCGTTGCGCTTCATGGCCCGCGCGTTGCGAAAGTGCTCGGCCCCGTGCTTCTGAGTTTGCCAGTGCATTCCGGTCGAGTGTTCGTCGAAGACCTGCATGCGATAGCAGCCAGTGTTCCGTTTTCCGGTCTCGGGATTCTTGGTGATCACCATCGGCCAGGTGATGTAGCGGCCGCCATCCTGAGGCCAGCACTGCAGGATGGGCAAATCAAACAAGGAGAAACCTTCGGTTCGCACCACCTCCTGGCAGTCACCGCTCCGAACGATCTTGGGGAAAAATGAGCCGATTTCGGCGAGCTTCGGCAACATCTTAACTTTCTCGAGCAGTCCTTGCGGCGATTGCATTTCCAGAAACGCCGAAATGCGCGCCGCAACCTCGCCAAGGGAATTCACTTCGAGCCCCCGGTTCATCCGCCGTTCGCTGCCAAGCAGGTTGGTCACCAGCGGAATCTTCGATCCCTTGGGCCGCTCAAAGAGCAGCGCCGGCCCTGCGGCTTTCACCATTCGATCCGTGATTTCGCTTATCTCGAGAACCGGGTCCACCTCGGCCGAAATTCTCTTCAGCTCCCCTTCTTTTTCCAGAGTGCCCAGAAAATCCCGCAAATCTCGATATGCCACTTGGCCTCCCAGCCCGTGCCAACTGCTTGCTGACGATTTCTTGAATCGCCCACTCTAACATGACACGAGCAGCCCTGCTTGCGACTCACCAGCAGGGGATTGCGAAACTTCGCGCAACTTGATTCGTAATACATTCACAAGGCAGAAAAGATATAATGCGCGCGCTTTGTGCAGCTTCCACCATACGAGTGGCCGATGACCCTCCGTGATTCTTACAAGCACCACAAGTTTACCTATTTGGTTGGGGTCGGGTGCCTGATGGCAACCCTGGGAGGCGCTTATTACTATCGGAGCCGGTCCAAGGACGCCCCATACATGGCCGCTCCGGTACGGCGAGGAGATATCACCGCATCGGTGCAGGCCACCGGCACCATCAATCCCCTGACCACCATTCCGGTCGGCTCCTACGTTTCCGGCACGGTCGAATACATTTTTGCCGACTTCAACACCCGCGTCCATGACGGCCAGGTTCTGGCCCAAATCGATCCCGCCATCTATGAAGCGCAAGTTTCCACAGCACGCGGCAACCTCGAAAACGCCCAGTCGAACCTTGTCACTCTGGCCGCCAACGTCCAGGTGGACGAAGCAAACCTGGCGAAGTCTCAGGCCAACGTGAAGTACCAGACCGCAACCGCCAAGCGCTCGCTGGATCTTTTTAAATCCGGCGTGGTCTCCACGGATTCAAACGACCTTATCCAATCCACCCTGGGGCAGGCGCAGGCCGACGTCGAGGCACAACAGGCCACCGTCGCGCAAGCAAAGGCGCAGTTACAGCAAGCCAAATCGCAAGTGATGGCCATGCAAGGCGCCCTCAAGCAAGCGGAGACCAATCTGCGTTACACGACGATCATCTCGCCCATTGAGGGCACGGTTGTCGCTCGCAACATCGATGTAGGCCAGTCCGTGGCCGCCACGCTGCAAGCCCCGAACGTGTTCACGGTCGCGCAGGACCTGACGCGCATGCAGGTGTACGCCGCCACCGATGAATCCGACACCGGCAACATCACCGTGGGCACGCCCGTCACCTTTCAAGTCGACGCGTTCCCCACCGAGCTTTTTCACGGCCGCGTCAGTGCCGTGCGACTGAATGCCACAACCGTGCAGAACGTGGTCACCTACAACACCGTGATCGACTTCAGCAATCCGGACGAAAAACTTCTTCCCGGCGAGACCGCTTACGTAACCATTCCCACCGGTCACGCGGCTAACACGCTTGAAATTCCCAACGCCGCGCTAAGCTTTAAACCCGATGTCGAGCGCCAGCAATTGCAAGCCCTCTACAAGCAATACAACATCTCGCGCGAAGCTTCGACCACGCATCTGGGCGGCTGGCAGGTCGTCTGGAGACTCAGCGCTGACAACAAGCAACTCACGCCAATCGCGGTACAGTGTGGCATCACCGACTACAACTACACGCAGGTGTTACAAGGCGACCTACACGAGGCAGATGTTCTGGTAACCGCGCAGCAGGGCGGCGCGGCCACCACCACGACGGGCGTTCGTCCTCCGGGCGGCTTCGGAGGGCCCCGATAGCGTCATGAATCTTCGCGAAGTGATCCGCGTGGCACTGCGAGCCCTGGCTCGCAACAAGATGCGCACGATCCTCACGATGCTCGGCATCATCATCGGCGTGGGGGCAGTGATCTGTACGGTGGCGATCGGGCAAGGTGCGGGAAAACAGGTGCAGGCACAGATTCAGAATCTGGGTACGAACCTGGTGATGATTTTCGCAGGCAGCGTCAATACGGGCGGCGTTCGCCTGGGTAGCCAGGCCACCAAAACGCTTACCGCGGACGACGCGCAGGCCATCGCCCAGCACATCTCCACGGTTACCTCCGTTTCGCCGGGCATCACCTCGGCAGTGCAAGTCGTCAACGCCAATCAAAACTGGGCCACGCGCATCACGGGCGTTTCCGCCGAATATCTTGATCTTCGCAGCTGGCCTGTCGTCGAGGGCAGCAACTTTTCCCAGCGCGACGTCGAGGACGCGGGCGACGTGTGCGTCATCGGCAAGACGGTCGCGGTTCAGCTTTTTGGAGAAGACGACCCGGTAGGAAAGACCGTGCGGGTGAAGAACCTGCCCTTCCGAGTTGTGGGGCTGCTCGAAACGAAGGGACAAAATTCTTTTGGGCAGGATCAGGACGACACGCTGTTCGCGCCCTACACCACGGTACAGAAAAAGATCGCGGGTATCAGCTGGGTGCAGATGATCAACGCCGGCGTGGACACCGAAGCCGACATACCCATCGCGCAGAAGCAGATCGCTTCCCTGCTCCGGCAGCGCCATCACCTTCGCGCGAGCGAGGACGACGACTTCATCATCCGTAGCCCGGACGAACTCGCGCAAGCCGCTGATGCGACCTCGCACATTCTCACGCTGTTGCTGGGAAGCATTGCATCGGTGTCGCTGCTGGTCGGAGGCATCGGTATCATGAACATCATGCTGGTGTCGGTGACCGAACGGACGCGCGAAATCGGCGTGCGTATGGCTGTGGGCGCCACCGAACAAGATGTGCAGCACCAGTTCCTGAGCGAGGCCCTGGTGCTGAGCTCGCTTGGCGGCCTGATTGGAATCGTTCTGGGTATCTTCGGGTCGATCCTGGTGTCGCGCGCGCTGAGCTGGCCTACGCTGGTCTCGCCCATTTCCGTCCTGGTGGCCGCCGTTTTCTCGGTGGCGGTGGGAATTTTCTTTGGCTATTATCCGGCGCGCAAAGCGGCGCGCCTGAATCCGATCGAGGCACTGCGCTATGAATAAAAGGATTGGTTCCCTGAGCGTATCGCTCATTTTGTTTAGCATGTTTTCGATGACTGTGGCTGACGCGCAGGAGAAGAAGACCGCAGCGGGTGAGGAATTTTTTATCGTTGCCTCCCTCGATCAGGCAAACGCGCAACTGCTGCTGAAGCGGCCAACCGAAGTCACCCAACTTGCTAAGGTGAGTGCCCGGACTCAATTCATCGACGAAAAAGCAAAGCCATTACACCTGACCGATCTTCGCGCAGGCGATACTGTGTGGGCAGTCACGAGCGGCAGCGGAACAAATATCACCATCGCGCGGCTTCGCAAAGGGCCGATGACGGTAGCGGAGCTGCATCAATACTACTTGGACTATCCGCAGATAAAATAACTCCGCCGGCGCGTGCATTTTTTTGAAAGCTACTCCTACACAGGACCGGGGCGAAAGAGCGTGTCTGCTGCCAGTCACGCGTTTTCCACCCTGCCGGCGATGGGTTCGGAAGGGGCCGCCGCTGCTCCCGATTCATCCGCGCCTGACGCGGGCCGGCGAGGACATCGATGCCGCTTTTGGTTGAGCGTGGGGCCGAAACTGGCGAGGTCTTGCATAGATCACAGACCATTCGGCTGGACAGGTCGTATCGAGTAGATTGCCGACATGCGGACCAGAAAACAGCTGCTAGTGAAGGGGATCTGCATGGCGGCACAACTGTTCTCATCGCTTCAAGGCCCAGCGGGCCCTGTCGGGCCTGAGAAGGCGATCGTTCTGATGACTTGCCTCGCGCATTGGGGGGCCGGGCTCAGGAAATCAGAGCGAAATTGCAGGGTTGGATTTGCCGCGGCGACTTCGCGCGATCCGCAACCGAGACTTGCGCACCTGCCAGTTCGGGCGGGCAGCACGAGAGCTCTCAAATTGAGGGTGTGCCCATCCGCAGAACTCAGTTGTCCACAACTCTTGCGCCCCACCAAATAAGGGGGGTGCAGCAGAGCTTCCTGGGTGCACCGAAGATGTACCCGCCTGGACCATTACCGCGATTTGCCGTGGATCTCAGTAATTAGGCTACTCTGCCGAGTTGTGCCTGACGAAATCGGCTAGCGCGTATCGGGATGGCTTCCCGCAGTGCGTGCAGTTGATGAGCGTGCTGGAGCGCAAACGTCCGAAGTAATCAAACAATTCGTCGCATTTGTCATTCTTGCAGTGAAGCTGCCAAAGACTGTCTTGAAATTCGGTCATGCACCTAGTCTATCATGCCCCGGCGGTGCCTGATTGATCTCGAGGCGACCGAACCAGGTAAAACTGCCTAGTGGCAATCGGAGGTGGGGATACGCGGAATCGACCGCGCGAGCGTTCGGCAGCACAGGGGCACTGGGACGAACGGGTTGGCGCATCTTCGTTGCATGTTCTTTCAACCGGCGCCTGGGAGATACGATCGGCGGGCGATGCATCCTCCGCCGCTGCGGCGCATCAAGAAGCCCAGGAGGTCTTCATGAAGGAGCGAAACCTCAGCTTGATTAGCAGTCCAGTGACTATACATAATCCCTAAACCTGACGCGCACGACGTACGCCGAGTCAGTTTTCGCGATCCACACAGGCGACCCGATGACCACACAAGAGGCTCTTCATGCGGCGATTGCCGGGGGCTGGGATTTCAAGAAAGCGGAAATTGGAGGCATCCTAACCTCCCAGATGGCTTTCATTGATCCCCTCTTTTGGGAAGCGTTAGGCAAAACACTCGGGTGGGACGGCTTAAATAAGGCAACGTTGAATCAAGATGGCCGACTGGCGTGGCATCAGATGTGGGTAACCTTCATCGATCATCTGGCGCACGGAAAAACACCAGAAGAATTCTTTCAGAAACTCGCCTGAGATGGTATCCGCAAGTCGATGCGATACGACTGTGTCACATCGCAAGGGCTTTGCGTTGCGGCATTGGGGTCCGTCATGGCAATCCTCGGGTTACCGGCACGCTATGACAAACCATCCCAGGTGTACTCCTTCTTTAACTCTTCTTCAGCAGCGATCAAGTGCCCGACAGAGAACTTTTCGTCCTCTGTAGGCGGCCCCTCCAGTTGATTAGCGACTGCCACTGAGCCAGCCGACGGCGCCAAAGGTAGCCGTGCTACGACGATGGTCCCTGTGCCGATCCCCCCTGAGCTGATTTCCAAGTTTCCGCCGAGTTGCCGGACTCTTTCTCGCATGCCGCGGATACCAACTCCGGGAGTACCTGCCGATGCGAGTTCGCTTCGCTTTTCTGGCGGTATTCCGTTGCCTTGATCTCGCACTTCGACCCACACATCCGTCTCTGAGCAGCTGATGACAATTCTGGCACTAGCACTTCCGGAATGGCGATGGATGTTCGTAAGGCACTCCTGCACAACCCGGAAAATGGCAATTTCCGAATCTCGCGAAAGGCGCCCAAAGTCATGGGGAAGCTCCAAATCAACTTCAATCTTGCTGCGTTCTGCAAATCCATCCACGTACCAGGGAAGAGCTGACGATAGTCCGCGTTCATCCAACAGGGGCGGATGCAGTAAGTATGAAATCGTGCGGATGTTTGTGCTTGTTTCTCGCACCAGTTCCCTGCTGTCCTTTATAACGCTGGCCACCTTCATCAAACGTTCAATGTCAGCCTCCACAGATGACAAATTCATTCCCAGAGCCGCCAACGTTTGCCCAACGCTGTCGTGTAAGTCACGAGCGATGCGTCGGCGTTCATCATCTTGTGATTGGAGCAGGCGTGCCGTGAGCTCGCTGAGGCTCTCGTTGGCCCTATTGAGTTCCGCCGTACGCTGTTGGACTCTCTCTTCCAGTTCTCCTTGTGCTTTCAGCAGTCTTTCATTTACTCGGCGACTTACTTCTCCGATAGCAATAACCACACCAGAAGCGAAAACCATCGCGGCTAAACCGATCAGTTGTGAGGCGCTGGCAATTCGGAGCGAATGGGTAGGTTCGATAAACCAATATTTCGTGCTGAGAAAAATAAGCACAACGGTCATTATTGACGGTCCGAGGCCCCAGTACCACGCTGTGAAAGCAACCAGGGGAAATATTGTGACGGAGGGCAGCGAGTCACCCAGAAGAGGTTTCAGGCCCCAGCCTGCCAAGACGACCACTGTGGTTGCCAGCAATGCCACAGCATAACGTGCGGGACTGTTCGGAGGATATCGCCAATAAGGCCTTGGGCTAATTTCCACAGTTCCCCTCCTTGCACCGGCGGAAGAGGGATGGGAGCGTGAATGGTACTGCGGGACAAAGTGATGAGTCAAGCATCCGAAGCTCGGTTAGCTCGGTTATGGATAACGGGCTTGAAATTGTTGGATGAGGGTTCCAATGACAAGGAAGGCGATCGCGACCGCCGGTTAGAACCTGATTTGATCATTAATCTGTGATGGATGTGATTATGCCTCTGTCAGATGGCCTTCGAGCAGCAGGAATAATCAAGGAAGTTCGACCACAGATAGAATTCTGATCCGCTCGGTGCATGAACACTTCCTCGAGAAGTCCCAGACTGTCGGCGCGAGTGGTCACTCCGCCACACCTATTTCCCTATTGTGGTTCGCTTTGAGAACCCGTCTTGGGAAGGATAGAGTGACGCGGGCGACAGCAAATCACGTTGGAGGATAACTTGTGCGCCCGCTGATGCGAAGGTGATCGTCCGAGTCGGGAGAGCCCGGGCGCTAGGTGGGGTCAGTCGATGAACGATTTAAGTTCTGTGTTCTCAAGTGGGTGCCGTGCTGCTTGCGGCCGATCCATCCACATCCGGTCCAAGTCCCGCGACGCTCAATATAAATCTCGTGTGCACGCACCTCGATATCTTCATTTGTGGGACGGTTCTCGGCTGACTGTTCATTTCGCTGGGACGAGGTCTCCATTAGTTTCGGCATCACTTTTCCTTTGACCGGCGTTTGGGATGCTAAATGTCGGGAACACACACAACAACTGTCAGGAGTTGGGCTCAATGGGATGCTGCGCACTGACGAGACAAGCTTGGGAGGGGGGTCGCTTGGAGCAACCGCGAGGCCCCGCTGCTCCCCTCGTGGATGATAGGAGAACCACCAGCGATTAGGGCTTGAGGTGCCGGGTATAGGTCGCCCAATCCGCGCTCAACGTAAGTGCCGCGTTTTATTGAGTTCATCTCAGTTGATGTCAGAAACCGTAATCTCTCCTGCGGTTCGACTGATTTCGTTTTTACCTGCTCCATGTTCACTTCGCTTTTCTCTCTCTACTGTTGGCTTACAGATCTGTGTTCCCGACCAGCACCTGTTTCGCATTTCGATGACCGATCCAGCGGAGAGAACTCTTCGACCCCAAACGCCGCGACCGCCAGAGTTATAGCCCTTGGCTCACAAATGGAGTCTGGATCAAAGGAACTATTTCAGCGTATTTTTTTCGGGGGACTGGACATTTTTTCACCTCACGCTATTAGGAATCCCCGTCTTTTCTGATTGCGTGTTCCATCAGAGAACATAGGCTACCACCTGGTTCGTGAATGCCCCAACTGTCATGAGACCATCAGCCTGCAGCGCAAATCTGCGGCTCTGCCAGCACCGGGGGGAAAGGGGTGGCTGGCGCAAAAGGGCGAGCAAGCCATGGCAGATCGGTCCGTTTTATTTGGAATTCTCAAAAGCCTCATCCTTCCGGTCAGGCCCTTCGGGTGAATGCGACCATCCGGTTCGGCACTCATTCCTGCGCAATGCAAAACAATCTCCACGGGCCCGATACTCGGGCCGCATCTTGCCCGTACGCTTCACGCTGGAGATTTGAAGGTTATGGAATGGGCAAGATTTACCAGCATGGATTCGCGGTATGGTGAGCGCCAAAGGCAATGGCTATAAAGTTCAAATTAAGGCCTTATGTCGCCAAAAACCCTTCACCGAAGTGCTGGCGTTGCCAGGCGGTGCCAAAGCTGTGGAAAAACGCCCGCCTACAGGACTCCTGGTCGGGTTCCTACTGGAAATCCCCGATACCCAGGATATGCAGCCTTGGCCATCTTTCAGGCTCCTACGAAGTACTAGGAGCTTCTATATGCGATCTAGCTGGCATGTCATGGTTGCATCCTCGGATTCTGAACGACTCCGACGCGTGGAGGAGATCCTTGGGCAACGCGAGATAGGCACGATCTGCAGCTCGACGATACGTCGGTGCCGCGAAATTCTCACCAGCGAGAACGTCGGCTTGGTTTTTTGCGATGAGAATCTTTCAGATGGAGACTATCGCGATCTCTTGGTAACGGCTGCCCGCAAATCTACGAAAGGAAAAGTGCGGGTTGTGCTGATGTCTCCGGCCATCGGCCCTGACGAATATCACGCAGCCAAGCGTTCGGGACTCTTTGAAGTAATCGCCTCCCCCTGCCGGCCGACCGATCTGGAATGGATCGTAATTCGAGCCAGGCGAGACGAAATGGCGGGGACTAAGGAGCTGACGATCAGCCCATACGGACTGCCCCAAAGCGTCGCTAATTGACCTCCGCTTTTGTGGGCGCAAGCCCCGCCGTTCCGCAACAACCAAACGTTGACATCCTCGGCGCTCTCCCGACTGTCCCGATTCTTGAGGCGGAATCAAACAAGAACTCTCCGATTCCACCTTCGTAGAGTGAATCAGGAGCAGCCCAGTCGTAACCAAGCTTGGACTGTGACGTTCAATGCCAAATTTTGGCCTCCTTCGCTTGCCTATTCAACTTTACTGGAGTGCCAACCTTCACTGCCCTTGTACCTTGGCAGTTTTGTCCAGGACAAACTGCATCGTCTGCTTCGCGCGGCCCGCCTTCACGTCCAGCTCGAATGACGATGAATTAACACATTTTCTTGCCAGCGAATCGAAATAGCCACTTTGAGAAACGACTTTTCTACTTGCGGCTTAACATTCTTTCTCGTGTGTAAGGCGGTCGAACGGGGGTGAGGAAAAGGGCCGGATCGATTTGATTTCCGACCCTCATCCCGGTGGTCTACAGGTGCAAAATAAGGTCTGGCGGCGGCTTTGGTCAACGACCTTAACCGATCGCCTGTGCGAAAGAGAAAATACAGCCAGTCTTGTAGCCAACCTTAGTTTTTCGGGTCCTCTCAGTACCGCACGCCCGCGCTTGAGTAGCTGGTCTGGGGGCGCCTGAGCGGATCATGCAACGGATCGAACGCAACTCCAACAACAAGAGGCGGCCGGGGTGGGGCCGCCTCTCGGGTGTTTCCAAGTTCCTAGACGTCCATGGATAGACGCTTAAGAACTGGCTGTCTTCTTGATTGCTTGGACTCCCGAGAGCAAAAAAAGTTTGCAAGGTTTTTCAGGTTGTAAGGGGGGCTGAACCGATTCGACGAAAGCCAAGCGTCTCATGTGGAATGAGAGATGATTTACCGTATGAGATGCCGGAACGCAGTCGTGGCGACATCGAGTTTCGCACTTCCCAAAACGCTAGAGAGATCACTCTAACCAAGATAGGACCCCAGGGCCATGACGGCCAAGTATTGCCACAGCAAAAACCGGAGGCGAGGTTTGTGCCAACTGAAAACCCTTCTTGGCGTGGCTGGGGCCACCACCGGCCGAAAACACAGAACGGCCGTTTTCGCAATTCGAGCATATTGCAGTTGCTTGGCCGCCAGACTATTTCCATACGACATTTTGGCCAGCTACTTTTTATTTTTGGAGTCCCGGAAACATCGAGGGAACGCAGCACTTTACAAACATGATCGGTACACAACGACGATGCGCGATCGGAGAATGTGCTCCAAACAAACAACATACGGTATTCCGGGTATTTCTACGCTGTGGTAAGAGGCGCAAGTTTATATCAAGGTGACCTCGATGAAAACATTCGTCATGACAGCGCTAATCTGTCTCCTGATCGGAGCCGGCGTATCCGCTCAGGAAGACCAGAACAAAGACAGGAAAAAGCCTGACCAGCAGGATCAGCGCAATAATCAGCAACCGGACCAGAATAGGCAGCAGCGCTCAGAACAAGACAGAGGAAATCAACAGCAGACTCAACACCAGCAACAAGAACAGAAGCAGCAACGCAGTCAACAGCAAGACCAAAACCAGAAGCAGAACCAACAGCGCATACAACAGCAGGCCGAGCAGCAGCAGCGGGCACAGCAACAACAGCAGCAGACGCGAGATCAGCATCAGCGCGGGGAACAGCAAGACGGCGCCCGGCAACAGCAGCAGAACCAACAACAGCGGGTGCAATCGCAACCGCAAGACCAAAACCGGCAACACGGTCAGCAACAGGATAGAAATCAGCAGCAAGACCGGGGCCAGCAACAACAGAGCGACCGCTATCAACAGCAACAGGGTCGAGACCAGCAACGAGGGTATCAACAGCAGCCAGCCAATCGATCTTCGGAGCAAGTGCGGGTGAGGCAAGGTGAACAGCGGGGGGTTTGGCAGCAGGCCCGCGCGCGCAGCTGGCAATCGGAGCACCGAACATGGCAACAGCGCGGTGGCTATACTGGCTACCGCATTCCGAACGATCGCTTCCAGGTCTACTTCGGGCGAGAGCACGGATTCCGCATCAGCACGATTCCATTAGTCGTGGTTGGCGGGTATCCGCGGTTCCAATACAACGGCTTCTGGTTCAGCCTCGTTGATCCCTGGCCGGAATACTGGTCAGACGACTGGTACGACAATGACGACGTGTATATTGACTATTCCGGTGACGGGTATTACTTGTATAATCGCAGATATCCGAATGATCGCATTGCGGTCGATGTGTTTGTAAACTAGCGGCCCACAAATCAGACGGCTTCTCAAGGGCCTTAATCGTGTGCTTGACTTCTTCGGAAACCTTTTCAACGCTGGACAAATCGCTTCATCCCCGAACACCGATGCGCCGTGGTCGAACGATATGTTCGCAGACCCCGCGGCCTTGGTCCCTCACTGAAACGATCCTCTCGGCGTTCATCGCGGAAGATCTTCGTCCTCAAGCGCCATGCCAAAGGATCGGTCTCGGACATAGTTGAGTCCAGGTCTCCACCACGGATAATTCGCGGGTGTCGTTCTCGTCTGATCCGGTGGGCTTGGTCTAAACCTGGCGTCGACTCACTGCATGATCGGCTCAGTCATCGTACGGCGTCGGCTCACCGAAGTAGCCAGCGATTCTAGATGCGACCTTCCAGCACTTGACGACAGTGAAGGAGCGCTCAAGGAGAAAATTCAATCACCAGCTCCAGCGATCGCTCGAAACCATACTGTATAAGACTAGGTTTCCGACGAATATCATTTTAGTAGTTGTTCCTCTATGCGTTATGTATTAGTAATATAGTGTGGAGGCACCCAAAATGCCTACCGTGAACAACCTCCCAAGTCGTCCGAACAAAAGAAATAGAAAGACAGCTTTCAATCCTGACCTATTTCTCGATTCCGCCGGTATTGCGAGGGACCCTGTGACGTACCGAAAATCACAGAGAATCTACGTTCAAGGTGAGACTGCCAAGAGTGTGATGTACATCCAAAACGGCGGCGTGAAGCTCTCGGTTGTCAGTGGGGCTGGCAAGGAGGCCATCGTAGCGCTTCTTGGGTCAGGCGATTTCTTCGGCGAGGGGTGCTTGACAGGTTTGCCTTTTCGAATGGGGACAGCGACCGCAATGGCTCCGACCACCGTACTCGTCATTGAAAAGAATGAGATGATTCGCATCCTTCATGAAGAACATAAGTTCTCTGACCGCTTTATCGCTTATCTGCTGTCCAGAAACATCCGCGTAGAGGAGGACTTAGTCGATCAGCTCTTTAACTCTATTGAGAAACGGCTGGCGCGAACCCTGTTGCTGCTGGCTCGCTATGGAAAAGAAGATCAACCGCAAAAGCTGCTTCCGAAAGTATCGCAGGAAACGCTGGCGGAAATGATCGGCACGACACGTTCACGGGTCAATGTCTTCATGAACAAATTCAGGAAACTCGGCTTTATCAAGTACAACGGTGGGCTTCATATCGATAGTTCGCTTTTGAGCGTTGTTCTTCACGATTAATCGAGGACCCCGCTACCGACGCCTGCGGATCAGGAATTCCAGTGCTGGCCAGCGACATTATCACAGACCACCCCGTACCGCGATCGAGCGGGCTATGCGATTAGCGCCGTTCGACATAGCAAGACTGGTGCCAGAAGCGTAGGATCTCTAGGTACAGAAAGGTAGGCTTCGCATGACTTACGCGGAATTCAACGACCCGCACGCCGACTGCATCCTTGCAATGCGAGGCTATTTTGTCGAGGCAGAGAAAACAACCGACCTTCTGGCGAAATGCACCGCAGAGCCACTCTCGTTCGCGGAGCGCATAGGTTTACTTTCACAAGAAATTATCGAGAATGAAGCCCACGCGCGATACACAAGTGCCAAGAGCCTGCTCCATGGTGCAGCACGACTTGGCTATGGGTTTTCAAACTAAATCATAGTCTGCCCGTTCCATCCAGCACTTTGCTGCGGATCGGCTTTCTGTCAGCAGAGCTAGACTTGGCGTGCCGAGAGAGGGAGGGAAACGGCAGTAAGGAAGGTTTGCGGTTTCCGTGCCCGAAGCTACCGCTCTGCGGGATGCAGTGGCAGAAATTCAAGCCCGGTCGCACCGTGCTCAATGTGATTTCAATTGCTAGGTGAGGTTTTCTGGGCTGCTAGAGCGATCGTATTGTCACTTCGATTTTTTTGCCCACTTCCCATTTGTAAATATTGGGAATTCGAAGTTCGTCGTAAAGCTGATCGGCCCCGGCAAGATAGATTTGGGCCTGCTGCGGTTTATCTACCAGCGACCCATCAATCAACTTCTTAACTGTCCCTGCGAGAATGATGTGTTCCATAGGGTTCTCCTGGGCGGAGCAATTTCAGTACAGCAAACACTCTACGTGGTGTCGGAACCAAAAAACTGTGCAAAAAGGAACACTTCTCCTAGATGGGCGGCGGCTACCCCCAGCAATCCTATTTTAATTTTCTCCAAGGCGGAGTGGTACTATGTAGCTAGCAAGCACCACAATGGCCACCGCCCCAAACCGACTGCAGAGGATAGCCTTCGATGCTCAGGTATTCCTTGATTCGGCTGGCGTGGCTAGAAAAGTTGTCCAGTATCAGATAAAGACAACGATCTTCGGGCAAGGCGACCCTGCGAAATCCGTCATGTACATTCAAAAGGGTCGTGTAAAGCTCTCCGTCGTCAATGCGACTGGCAAAGAAGCCGTAGTGGCGGTGCTGGGACCCGGCGACTTTTTTGGTGAGGGGTGTCTGGCAGGCCAGTCCATTCGAATCGGAACGGCAACCGCGATTGCGCCAAGTACTGTCCTCGTGATTGAAAAGAAGGAGATGAATCGGGTACTCCACCAGGAACACGAGTTGTCTGACCGTTTCATCTCCTACATTCTTTCGAGGAATATCCGTGTCGAAGAGGATTTAGTCGACCAGCTTTTCAACTCGACCGAGAAAAGGCTTGCTCGCACTCTTCTAATGCTTGCTCGCTACGGCAAGGAAGACCAGCCCCAGAAGGTTCTGGCCAAAGTATCGCAACAAACATTGGCGGAAATGATTGGCACAACGCGTTCACGGGTGAATCTTTTTATGAACAAATTCAAGAGACTCGGCTTCATTGACACAAATGGCGGGCTTCACATCAACAGCTCACTCCTGAGTGTTGTTCTTCACGATTAAACTGTTCGTAGGGCTCTGCGGCCATCGCTGGGACACCACCCCGCCTTCGCCAGAGAGGCAGGGTCCGAAGGTTTGCCACGCCTGCAACAAGAAACAAACCCGACCCGAAGGACGTGTATTTCTTGCCGAATGGGATCCAGTGTTGTCGCGCGTGTGCGGAAAAGCAGGCGGTGGGACGGCCAAGCGCCGCGCGAGGCTGCGGCAGCCAAAGGTGGGAGGTTCTTCCTGTTACCTCTGGATATGAAAGGAGTGACGACGCTTTGGACCAAAACGAAACACGGCGAAATGAGCATCGAGAGACGCGACTCTGTCGATGCCCAGACGCCGCATCACAGCAAAGCTCGTGCGATCGACGATGGAGAAATCCTGGTCACGCCAGGAAACGCCAATGTCCCAGGCGACCTCTAGGTCTGCCAAAGTAACCGCCTCGATGACCGCTATCCCGGTGCGCAGACCTTCCCAAAATCGCTCCGCAGCTTTTCGGTCAAGCTTGTGGTGAAGCAAGGTCCACGTTTCGATCAAAACGTGATCCGAGATTACTAATGTCTCGCCGGACTTAAGAATCGCTTTTGCGCGGGCGTTGCTACGATCGGAAGAGTCCGCAGCAGCGTACCAAACGGACGTGTCGACGAATAGGCTCATACCCCGGGAGCTCTAGCGACGCCGAAGTTTCCTTCGCCTAGATTTGAAAGCCTCGGCAATCATGGAGTCCTTCTGGCTCGCAATATTTGAGCCCCCCGAGCTCCCGAGATCGAAGATACGGTCTACGTGAGCTGCTGTCTCAGGACGCGAAAGATCGCGCGCCACCAAGCGGCGAAAATATTCTGCGAGAGACACGCCGAGATCATTTGCTCGCTGGCGCGCACGGCGCTGCATCTCAGTTTCAAGTGTGATCTGCGTCTTAGCCATCATTGTGGCCCTATCATACCACATCGACGTCTTTTCGCGCATGCGTTGCGTTCCCCATCTTCCCCATCCGAAAGCTCGCAACCTAACTGCAGGGGTATCTAGCCGAGCCAATGACTGAAGCCTCGCGAGCTTCCGATGTACGACAGGACCAGCGATCCAATCTCCAAGAGATTTTCCTAAGTTATTGGGCTTGGAGGGTTACGAAATTGGCCCAAACTGCTGGAGTAGATGTCTCTCCCTAGAAAAGGGCATTTCACCTGGTTTTGGAAAATACTCCAAAATGGCCCCGTGTTGTCTGCGCCTCTTAGTCGTGTATAATCAGGGAGATTGGAAGCAGAGCGGGCGTCGTACAATGGCAGTATAGAAGCTTCCCAAGCTTCGGACGTGGGTTCGATTCCCATCGCCCGCTCCAAAAAGACTCGATGATTCGATTGACCTTCCACCTGTAAATCACTGCGAATCGGCCCAAAACGCCGGGGTTTTGTTCTAAGAGTGTTCCAAAGCCGCGGCAATTGTTCCAAGGATTTGCCGGGCCGCCGAACGAAAGACTTCCTCACCACATAAAGACCAATCATCCTGATTCGCGAGGACGCGACGCAGACGAGAACCCTTGTCTCCGACCAGGAGCGAGAAAAGATCGGGCGTTTGTGGATCAACGGCATGGGAATTGTGCAACTCGTGCGCATTTCAAAGTTTCGCACTCGACCGTTTGGAATATCGGGAACAGGCCAAACGTTTCCTGACCGAAATCAGAAGGCTGCTGCAACATGTTGTTCGATGTTCAGCATGAGCAAATTCGAGTTATGGTGGACCCCGAAATTTAGACCACCCGATAAGTTAAGATTTTGACGAAGTCGTTGACGCAGAGGAGAGCGATGACAACGACGAGGAAACGCTACAGCGCAAAATTCAAAGCGCGGGTGGCATTGGAAGCAATCCGTGGAGAGAAGACGCTGAGCCAATTGGGTTCACAGTTTCAGGTGCACCCCGTGCAGATTGCGCAGTGGAGGAAGGCGGCCCTGGAGCAACTGCAAGAATCCTTTGTGGATGGTCGTACCCGGAAAGCTCGCGACGATGAATTTGACTCCGAGGCGCTGTACGAGCAGATCGGCCGGCTCAAGATGGAGCTGGAGTGGGTGAAAAAAAAGCTGGGATTCTCGGGTGAGGATCGGCGCAACTGGGTAGAACCAGAACATCCAATCATCAGCATAAGGCGGCAGTGTGCCTTGTTGGGGGTTAGCCGGGCGAGCTTGTATTACGAGCCGGTGGAAGAGAGCCAGGAAAATCTCGGGCTGATGAAGTTGATCGATCAGCAGTACACGCGAGCACCTTTCTACGGGAGTCGACGAATGACGGCCTGGTTGCAATCGCTGGGGTATGCGGTGAATCGCAAGCGGGTGGTACGGCTGATGCGGGTGATGGGCATCGAGGCGGTGTACGCGAAGCCGAAACTGAGCCAGCCTGGGAAAGGGCACAAGATTTATCCCTACCTATTGAAAAGGCTGAGGATCGAGCGGCCCGACCAAGTCTGGTGTACAGATATCACCTACATCCCGATGGCCCAGGGATTTCTATACCTGGTAGCGGTGATGGATTGGTTCAGTCGGTTTGTATTGAGCTGGGCGCTGTCGTTGACGATGGAGCTGGCATTCTGCCTGGAGGCCCTGCGAGGCGCACTAAGTCGGGGCTGCCCGGAAATTTTCAATAGCGATCAAGGGTCGCAGTTCACCAGCGAGCAATTTCAAGGTGAGCTAGAAAGGCGCAACATCGCGATCAGCATGGATGGACGGGGACGATGCCTGGACAACATTTTCATCGAACGCTTGTGGCGCTCGCTGAAATACGAGGAGGTGTATCTGAAGGACTACCAATTGGTTTCGGAAGCGCGCACGGGAATCGACAAATACTTTCAGTTTTACAACTACGAACGATTGCATCAGAGTCTGGATTATCAGACGCCAGCAGCAATCTATGAGGCGTAAGACCGAAAAGAAGATTGAAGCGCGGCTCTCAGGCTGTGGGAAAGCCGCTCCGTGGAAAAGTCCACAGAACGGACTTTCCCACCTCGCTTGGAAATCCGCAAAACCAGCGGATTCCCACTTTTCCACAGCCACGACGGCGACGGATGGCCTTTTATTCGAGAAGCAAGAGAACCGAAAAACCAAACCCCCGACCTTGTCCGATATTAACTTATTGCAACAGAAAAATGGTCTTGACTATAGGGTCCACCGCAAGTTCGGAATCAGAAGACTGTCTTTTGAGATCATCGTCGCTGGCTTAGGCGCGATTTTTTTCTGCGAGGCCAAACATTTCAGCGCATCGGAAGTCGCTCGCGACCGGGAATGAAGACCGCTTCTGTCTTCCAAAAATCAATAAATATAGTGTGAAAGCAGATGGTCAACGATAAATTGCGACCCTGATTTTGTGAGGTGGCTAGAATCAAAAACTATGAGGTCTTTCTCCAAATTTGGTCCCACGAGCGTAATGCAGCCCGAAGTGTCGCAGAGAAAATCTTTCAAAGAGAGGTAAGTTACGCCCGATGGCGGATGCCCGCGATCTCGTAGTTTTCCATCCCACTCCAACGAAAGCGGCACGATTCCCTCATACGTTCGCGAAGGGACTTCTCGACGTTTTAGGATAAAGTCCCTTATCAGCGATTTGGTAGAGATCCTTCCCATGTCGGAATTTGGCCAATTATGATGACTCGTTCCACGCCGACTTGTCTAAAGAAGCTGGCCCTTTCCCTAACGAAGTCGCTGTATGGAATCGTTTCGCCGTTCTCAGGGGAATTCTCATAATCAATGTAATCCGCGAAAATAATCAGGAGATCCGGTTTTTCAGTTTCAATCTTTTCGAGTACGTGGCGATTTATGTTACGGCAACGCTCCCTCTGGTCATTTAAGGACAAAGGTGTGCAATACGCGGCCGAAAACTGGAACAGGTTATATTTCTTCTTAAGTAAGAAACCTCGCAGGCTTTGACTCAAGTAGGCGGAGTGGGAATCTCCAACTAAGAACACTTTTTGATTACCGGGGAACACCGCAGTTTCGCAGCCATTTCTTTGAAAACTCAAATAGGAATCCTTCAAATTAAAGCAGCTGTTACGCCCCCAAAATTCCGCTTCGGTCTTGCCGTCATAATAATTGTAACTGGAAAGCGTTTGTGCCTCTTTCGCGAGCGGCCGTAAAGGAAAGCCCTCTCGAGCGTAGCATTCATATCCGATACAGCCGATTAACGCCATGAGCCCAAGCAATGCAATCGCTGTGATGCGGCCGTAACCGCCAAAGCGAATGGGGATTTCAATGAAATGATTTGTCAGCCATGCCAGCAGAATCGAAACTATAACCACAGTAAAGCCCGTCCACCGGGATGGCACCTGGTTTTGAACGATGCGGGAAAATGACAATATCGGCCAGTGCCACAAATATAAAGGGTAGCTGATTAATCCGATCCATACGAGAAACCGATGCGAAAGAATTGTGCGGTTAATCCAGGATTGAGCGCCAGCCGAGATAATTAAGACCGTGCCAACCGTCGGCAGCAATGCCCACCAACCCGGAAACGGCCTATCTTTCGTTATGAGAACGAGTCCAGCGGCAATGAGCACGCTACCAAACACGGAGCAGAGGTTGCGCATTATAATTCCGTCTGAGCCAGAAGCTTTCGGCGACTCCCTGCGTCCGATTCCCTTGCGAAGCTGCTCCCTAGAATCGTCTGGATAGTGCCTCCATAGGAAGAGCGGAACAGGCCAGAATGCTCCCGATTAGCAATTCCCAGAAGCGTGTTTGCGGTGAATAGAAAGCGGCGGTGGGGTCAATGTGGATTTGGATCACATTGAACAAAAATGTTATCAGTGCTGCTGCGAAAAGCGCGATCCTTAGCAGATTGAATCGTTGATTGCGCATGATCCATAGCATTAGCGGCCAGACGATATAAAACTGCTCCTCGATGCTGAGCGACCACAAATGCAGGAGGGGCTTTGTCTCTGCCGAATTGTCAAAATAGCCGCTTTCGTTCCACAGCAAAAAATTCGAAGTGAATCCAGCTCCGCCCGCGATGTGCTTGCCCAATTGGGCATATTCATCGGCAAGCAGCGTGAACCATCCGAACGCGAGGCTAGCAAGCAGAACCAGTAGAAGTGCGGGAAATATTCGTCGGATGCGGCGAGAATAGAATTCAACAAAGCTGAAGCGGTCCTGTTCCAGACTTGCCAAGATGATTCTCGATATCAAGAAACCCGAGATGACAAAGAAGATATCAACGCCGATGAAACCGCCGTGAACCCAATATGGAAAAGCATGGAATCCGACCACGGATAAAACGGCGATGGCCCGCAAGCCATCAATGTCGGCACGATATCGCGGGTGTTCCGGACGTTCTGAATTACGAACAGGCGCGAGAATCGCCGGCTCAATTGTATCAATCAGGTTCGTAGACATTATAGATATCTGCTTGTTCCGGTGCCCTTGATCCGACGCGGAAAGAACTTGGGCCTGGTGTGGAGAGCGAGTGCCTACTCGGACGGACAGAGCGCTTAGTTGATGTGGAGTCCAAGCATCTTTGTCATCACTTTCCACTATTGGGTTGTCGCACAGCTTGAAGGACATCCATCATGGGTAGTCTTTAAGGCCCGCATTCAACCGAGGAACACAAAATGAGGAGCCCTAGAAAAAACTACTCCCATACCCTCTCCTTTCGACTGAGTCTCTGCGTAGGTAGCTGCCTCACCACTTTTGGTGGAATGGAGTCTCGCCAATAAGGGTGCGGGAACTCGAATTGAACTTTTAGCCGCGCTCTGATGTGGATGAAACCTTTGTGGAGGTGCAGGATGGTAAATACAGCTCAAATAATTGCAGCTGGTTTGCCGCTGGGGGCCGAATACAGTTGAAATGTGGAAGCAAAGCTAATTGGCGCAATCTCCGCACTGACTCGCATCACGCTGGAAGCATGCCGCTAACACAAATACGGTACTAATCAGTGGTGCTACTCAACGACGCTCCGTCTGGGTCTGGGTGGCCCGCTCGAACCTTTTCGACTATTCCAAGCACGACAGGCCAAGATTATTGTACGGCTTGGTCAGCGTTTTTTCGGAAGCTCGGCTCTGGGGTATTGTGTGACGAAATATGCTTCCCAACTCAAGGACTTCAGGGATCTGTTGGCGGCTACGGCTAACGCTAAGAATCTTCCCGACGCCATCATAGAAAAGGACTACTTCGTAGTTCGAGCCCTGCACGCGCTTTGGGAGGCGGTACCCGGTCAATTTGTATTTAAGGGAGGCACGAGCCTCGCGAAAGGCTGGAATTTCGCGAGCGTTACCATGACCGGCGAACTCGAAGACCAATGAAAGGCCTCGACCACCACCCTCACTCGGTTGGATAGACTCTGGCGGTTCCTCCCGTTCCGGCTTAAAGTAAACTGTGATCAGGCCCGAAGTTGACGCCATGGAATCGGCTTGGGGGTGGACGTAATTCACACTTCGTGTAGAGACGGCAGAAGATGGTCGAGCTTCTCTCTGACGCCGCCCGCGCTCCCTCCGTGTTGGAACCAAGAATGGAGTAGCCGAATCTAATAGCGCAAGAAAGGGACAATTCATGGAGAACGCGGTGCGGTCTTCCGCAGAACTTCTGACGCCGGATGCACCGACGAACGGCGATTCGGGTTTGTTTTCGATCGAGTCTGTCCTCAAGTTGCAAAAGCTCATTTTTGCTGGCTCTCCTCTGTCCGAAGTTCTATCGAACATTGCCCAGTTGGTTGAATCGCAAGCTGAAGGCATGTCCTGCACGATTTGGCTTCCTGACGAAGACGGAAAGGAACTCTATTGTGCTGCTGCGCCCAGCCTTCCTGGATTCATCGCCCAAGCAGGGACCATGACTGTTGGCGTCAAGGGCGGATCGTGCGGCACGGCGATCTATCGGAGGGAACCAGTGTACGTAACCGACGTCCTTACGGATCCCGTCTGGGACAACTATCGCGACCGCATGTTGCCTTATGGAATTCGTTCCGTTTGGTCGCGTCCTTTATTCACGAGTGAAGGCGAAGCCCTCGGCACTTTTTCGATCAATTATCGTGAATCACGCAGCCCGAGCGTCAACGATCTCAAGTTGATTGAGAATGCGAGCCACATTGCTGGTATCGCAATCGAGCGACACATGAACGAGCAGGCGCTGCAGCGCGAACGCGATCGGCTGCGACTGCTTCTAGAAATTACCAATAGCATGACGTCCAAGCTGGACCTTCGCCGGTTGGTCGAGTCGCTATCGACGGACCTTCTGCGCGTCACGCGATGTGACTTTTGCTCGTTGCTTCTTCCTGATGCTGACAGTGGGGAATTACGCATGACGATTTTGTACAACCCTGAGCCGCGAGGTTACGTGTGCGACGGAATCATACCGATCCATGGTTCGCTCTGCGGCAAAGCTTTCTGGACCGGCAAGACTCAACACTTTAATCACGTAGAGGAACATCGAAACGACCCGGAAACCTTCGGGAATAACGTAGGTCGCCCTTACTATCAACGCCACATGGACGAAGGTTTGATATCGGGCTGCGACCTCCCGCTTATCGGCAGGGGCGGCGTGGTAGGCGTGTTGGCAGCCCTAAAGCGGTCAGCGAGGGCTTATTCCAAAGATGATGTCGCCTTTTTGGAACAGGTTGCGAGCCAGGTAGCGATTGCTGTAGAGAACGCGTTGGACTACGAACGGGCGATCAAGGACCGCGACGCGGAGACGAAACAAAGGCGCTATCTCGAGGAGGAAATTCGGTCCGAGTTTACGGAAATCGTCGGAGAGAGCCCCGCGTTGAAGACCGCATTGAGTCTGGTGTCGGTAGTGGCACCTACGGATTCAAGCGTGCTGATCCTGGGAGAGACGGGAACCGGCAAAGAACTCGTTGCACGCGCATTACATAAGCTGGGCAGTCGGAGCGAGAAGGGATTCGTGAAACTGAATTGCGCCGCAATCCCTCTTGGACTCCTCGAGAGTGAGCTGTTCGGCCACGAAAGGGAGCATTTACGGGTGCCATCGCCCAAAAAACGGGGCGGTTCGAGCTCGCCGACAAAGGCACGCTGTTTCTTGATGAAGTTGGCGATATCCCACTGGAACTTCAGGCGAAACTCCTACGCGTTTTGCAGGAGCAGGAATTTGAAAGGCTGGGCAGCAACCGTACTCATAAGGTTGACGTCCGGCTGATCGCCGCCACGCATCGGGATTTGCCAACGATGGTAAAACAAGGGACATTTCGCGAGGACCTTTATTATCGTTTGAAAGTGTTTCCGATCCAGGTTCCGGCCTTGCGGCAACGCACTGAGGATATTCCGAGATTGGTGCGGCATTTCACCGCGCTTTACGCGCAACTCATGAACAAACGAATTGACGTAATACCTGCGGAGACGATGGATGCACTAGCGCGATACCCATGGCCCGGAAACATCCGGGAATTGCAAAACTTCATCGAACGCGCGGTAATTCTCTCGCCGCAGTCGACATTGCGCGCGCCAGTGTCCGAGTTGGATTCGTTCCAGAATCACAAGGCATTAAACGCTCCTATCAACGGTCTCGGAGAAGTTGAGCGGGATCATATCCATCGTGCGCTGGAGGCGAGCAACTGGGTGATCAGTGGCGCGGCCGCTCGTTTAAGGATGAAGCGGACTTCGTTGGCCTACAGGATGAAGAAGCTTGGTATTCGCCGGCCTGCTGAAGTCCCGCCGAAACACAGTGTCGCCGGTGCTGCTGGCGACGATTGAGTTTGCGAGCCACTATAGCGAATCACCTACCAGTGGCAGCAGTGAGTCCGACGGAAATCCGGCGGCGGCGGATATCCGTCAGCGATTCGTCAAGTACGATTTGAGATTTACCGAGCTCCTTCTTTACGAACTTCAATCGCCAGAATGATTTGCATGGAATGTCCTCTCTTCGATTGAGTCGCGACCTCATTGGTGTCTGACGTGCGTTAGAGACCGAGGAAGTGAGGAGGGGACCTATGAGTGATGCCACGTCAGGAAGAGCCTCAAAACGCCCAGCGGCGAGCCAGGACGATGCGCGATTTAACCTGCCTCTTACATCCATCCAGAGGGTCGAAGCCGATGGCGTGCAGGTGTTTTATCGTACGGCCGGTGAAGCAAACGCGCCCGTAGTTCTCCTATTGCACGGTTTCCCGACCTCGTCGTTTATGTTCCGAGAACTTATTCCGCGCCTAGCGAGTGACTACCGCGTGATCGCGCCGGATCTTCCGGGTTTCGGATTCACGGAGGTCCCACCTGAACGCAAATACCACTACTCGTTCGATCAACTGGCTCTCACGATAGAAGCCTTCACGCGGGCACTCAATCTCGACCGCTACGCAATTTATGTGTTCGACTATGGTGCACCAACCGGCTTCCGTTTGGCGATGGCTCACCCTGAGCGCGTCACAGCGATCGTTTCACAAAATGGGAACGCATACGAAGAAGGCCTTGGCGAAGCCTGGGCCCGATCCGAAAGTATTGGTCATCACCCACAGCAGAAAACCGCGACATACTCCGCCAAAATATTTTGACCGCGGCGGAACGCGATGGCAGTACACCGACGGCGTGGCGAATCCGGAGGTTGTTCCGCCTGAGTCATACACGCTGGATACGGCTCTGCTCGAACGGCCAGGAAACAAAGAAATTCAGCTGGATTTGTTTCTGGATTATGCTTCGAACATAAAACTCTATCCGAAATTTCAGGAATATTTTCGTCAGTCGAAGCCGCCTTTGCTGGCGATCTGGGGTAAGAACGATCCTTTCTTCATTCCCGCGGGAGCAGAGGCCTTTCGCAAGGACCTGCCGAATGCGGAGGTTCACTTCCTCGATACTGGACACTTTGCGATTGAGACACACGTCGTAGAAATTGGCGCCGCGATGAAAAACTTCTTCGCCGCGAATGGCGTCGGTCGGCTGAAAGCAGAACGAACGGCTTGACCGTGAACATTCTGTGCTCATTTCCTGACAAAAGCTAATAGGGACGAGGAGAAGACATGGAACGTCGAAGGTTTCTTGGCGCGCTCACAGCTGCATCCCTGGGTGCCGCTCTAAATGGCTCCCTCACTAAACTTGCGCGCGCGCAGAACCACGCACTGGCTGCCGCGAACTCTCGGGCTTCCAAAACAAACGGATTTCCTCCCAACTCAGCCGTAATTTTGGTGCATGGGGCGTGGGCTGACGGCTCATGTTGGCGCAACGTAATTCTGCCTTTAGAACAGCACGGCCTTCACGCCATCTGCGCGCCTATCCCTATGACGTCCTTGACCAACGATACTGCCGCTTTGAGCCAGGCGCTTGAGCGGACAAGCGGCCCAGTGGTCCTGGTGGGGCACGCCTATTCTGGCGCCGTGATCGCCGCCGTACGAGAAGACAGGGTCAAGTCTCTGGTCTATATCTCGGCACTCGCGCCCGATGAAGGAGAGACGGTCGCAAAGGTGTTCTATCTCAACCCATCGCATCCGGAAGCGCCCAAGATGGCTCCCGATTCCCATGGCTTTATATGGATGCCGGACGACGGGTTTAGCCGCGCAGTTGCCCACAAGTCTTCTCTCGATCAAACCAAAACCGCAACTGCGGTGCAACGGCCGATCGCGGTTCAGTGTATCCAAGAACCGGCCCCGACGCCGGCATGGAAAACGAAACCGTCGTGGTTCCTAATCGCCGAAGAGGATCGCATGATCAATCCGAAAACGCTGCATTTCATGGCCGATCGTATGCACGCGAGAATCCATTCATACAACGTGGACCACAGCCCGATGTACACGGAGCCAAATCTTGTGATCAACGTAATCCTGGAAGCGGCGCGTGAAACTCTCTCGTCATAGGTGGCCAAGTTGATCTCTGATTCAAATACCTACGAGAGACAATTGGGAATGGCCACTAAATCTGTCGGCATCGTCACCGGTGCGAGTTCGGGCATAGGACGAGCCACGACCCTGCGACTTGCGCGCGATTTCTCGGCCATCGTGCTGGTGGCAAGGGATAAGGATAACCTGGAAAAAACTGCGGCCGGAGTCAGTTCTCTTGGGTCCGAAACGATGGCGTTGGCGCTCGACCTGCGTCAACCACAATCGGCAAAAACCGTCGTCGAAAGGACTCTCGAACGCGTTGGCAGAATCGATGCCCTGCTTAACATAGCGGGTGCCGTGCCGCAGATCGATTTATTCCAGATGACCGATGCGCAGTGGGACGACGGCATGACACTCAAGTTTCACGGGGCGCCCCGCTTGACGATGGAGGCTTGGAACGCTTTGAAAGCCTCGAACGGGTCTGCTGTGTTTATGTCGGGGAGTGCAGCCTTCGACCCAAAGCCGGGTTTCGCGGCCGTCGCGGCTATCAACGCAGCCATTAACGCGCTCGCAAAGGCATTCGCAGAGCAAGGGATCAAAGATGGAGTGCAGGTCAATAGCGTATCGCCTGGGGCGGTTATGACGGGACGCCGGCAATCCTTCTTTGAAAAATGGGCGCCTGCCCACAACCTCACTGTGGAAGAGGCAATCAGGAAATTCCCGGACCAGGCAGGCATTACCCGCTTTGGAAAGCCGGAGGAGATTGCCGATCTGATGAGTTATCTCGTATCCCCGGCGGCGAAGTGGATGACGGGTGCTTCCGTTCGCATGGATGGCGGCGAGATCAAGGGAATTTAGGGCACAAGCTGGTGCCGGTATTTAATTTCATCCTGTTGGGGTGGCTGGGTGGCAAAGGGGGGAGTCGATGGAAGTCGCAACTTCGAATCGCATGGACATCGATCAGAGGCCTGCTTCCTTGTCTGCTGATTCCCTAGCGGAGCGTTATTCGAAGGAGGAGGGAACAATGGAACGGCGTACTTTTATTGGCGCTGTCACAGGCGCATCTCTCGGTCTTCTATTGGAGCACCCGGTCAACGCATTTGCGCGAGCGCAAAACACAACGCAAACTGTAGCTGGTCACAGTTCTTTCGAGACCTCCCAAGTCGAGGTTTCAGGAAACACGATTTTCGTGCGTCGCTACGGAAAAGGGCCGGCAATTCTGATGGTGCACGGCTTCCCGCGCACAAGCCTGATGTGGCGATTCCTCGCACCCAAGCTTGCCGAGAATCACACCGTGATTTGCGTGGACTTGCGCGCCTATGGCGGCAGCGGGATACCTGCCTCTACTGACGACCACTTTCCTTATTCCAAGCGTGCCATGGCCAAGGAACTGGTTGAGGTGATGGACAAGCTCGGCTTTCCGACCTTCACGCTGATTGGTCACGATCGCGGAGGACGCGTCAGCTACCGGATGGCCTTGGATCATCCGAAAAACGTGGAGCGGCTTGCCGTCTTCGACGTAATTCCTATTTTCGAAGCATGGAGCCGGTCCGATGCGCGCTTCGCGCGGACTTACTGGCCGTGGATTTTGCTATCGCAGAAGGAGCCACTTCCGGAGAAGTATCTTCTCGGGGCGCCCGAAGCCGTCTTCCATAATCCCTTCGGCCAAGGTTCCTTCGGGCTGGAGATTCTCGAACAATATGTCTCCACCTATCGCGATCCGGCTCGCGTTCACGGAATCTGCGAGGAGTATCGAGCTGCAGCAGCGATTGATGTCGAACACGATCGAGCGGATAAGGAAGCCTCGAAGCGAATCGAATGTCCCATGTTGCATCTATGGGCCGAAGGCGGTCCTCTCGACACTTTCTATGCAAAAGACGGAGGCCCCCTCGGTATTTGGCGGCGATGGGCTCCGCGCGCGCAAGGGCAGGCGATGAAGGGTGGTCACTTCTTCCCGGAAGAGAACCCTGACGACACCGCAGTTCTCGTCAAGCAGTTCCTCTCTTCATAAGCCATCGATTTGGACATGCCGGCTCCTCTGGAAAACAAACCTCCCGTCAGAGTTCGTGTTCGTCAAGGCAGGGAGCGAGTAGCAGTGGCACCGGGAATCCCCACGCTCTCGAGCGCACCGTCCCCATGGGAGGGCGCCCTGCAACAGAATATCTGCCTACAAGATCTTTTCGTCGATATATAGTTGACTGACTAGACATACAACAACGGGGATATCCATGCGGACATCCATCTCGGACAAGAATCAAGTAGACCGCGCGTACGTCATCACCGGGCCGACCTGTGGCTACGGCCTTGCGACAGCGCCCCGAGGTTGCCAAGCACGGAATAGTCGTCCTCGTCGGGCGCGATCGCGAGAAGCTTCGCGCTTTACAGAGGGAAATCCAGCAGAAGGGTGGGCATGTTAAAATGGTTGTTTGCGACCTTTCTAATGTTGAGAGCGTTAAACGCGCGGCCGCTGAGATAGTCGGTGCTGGTCGGGCGACCCCGGGTGAAAGCGGACATAGCCCACGTTCTCGATCTACGCGCTCAAGGACTGTCCTGGCTCGCCATCCGAGAGAAGCTCGGGCTTGGCGAAGGGACGGTACGGCGGCTAGGTTTGGCATCCGCCAAAATTCTGTCTTTCCCCTCATCCGCAAGTGATTGATCCTGCGACGAGCGAATCGTGCATTTTCGCTCCGCCAAGAGGATTTGCCTTTGGCGCACGCCCACTACGTCCTGTACATTCGACGGCGAGCCTTACACCGTTAATCGTCGGATGACTGGTTTTGAGCAGTTCTCCTCGGCAGGACGGTATTATTTCTTATGGTGCATCGGCATTGGCGGGTTTGGGGTCGGGCTAGGGGTCGAAGTCGGTGCGCTCGTAACCATAGGGTTGTGGTAGCCACCCGCACAGCCGAGAAGAGTCCAGATTCCGATAAACAGCAGACAGCGAGCCGCTTGACGGCAGGTAACGGAGCCGTTCGCTCGCAACGAAGTGACTGAATGATTCGCTTTCATGGTGGTCTCCTTCTCAAAAAGGCGAGCACGAGGCGGTAACGCGAAATTCAGCAAGGGCGAGAGTGCTCGAATTTAACGGGCACGACCTCGTGTTCTATGCATCAGAATATTTCAAGGCACGCATTCTGTTGTCGCGGGATTGTAAACAAGTTGTCACTTTTACGAGCAGAGTGCGGACAGTTTCCCGAGAATCTTTCTTCACAAGTCCACGACAATTCTTCAAACTTCCCTGCCGAAACATCCGCTGCAAGTGATTGATTTCCGAGGTGCCGCGAATCCCGTTCCCTGACGTTCAGAAACTCTACTTCGGAACACGGCGCGATCCGGCGGCATTTCGCCAGATCGACACGCTACTTCCATTTCCCGCGGACCGTTTGCGGGGACGACCGACGCATTTTTCAGTTTGCTCCGAGGCCGCCCATAGATGCATTGCGGCATAAGCACGCCAGGGTCTGAATTTTTCGAAGGTGCGCAACATGTATGCCGGGGAAACAACTCTTCCCGGAGGGTCCAACGCCCTGCGTAGTCCCCTCTCCATATGTGGGGCGACATCCGGTTCCGCAAGGATACGCATCGCGATATAGGATATGTCGCTCTCGTCGATGTTGGGGAGGCGGCGGAGCTCCGCAAGAATACTGTCTGAGCCGTTATAGCCGTCAAACGTGATCTTCCGAGCCGCCACGGCCCGTGCTAGACACGTAATCGCCTCGGCTCGTTGGACCGGGATATCCAAAACGGCGAAATTGGCCTGCATGAGAATTTCAGGTTGCGGAAATAGGTGAGTGAGTCCAGGAATTCGCACGTCGATACGCCGGCCAAAAGTCTGCACCAAGCGGTCAACGATCGTCGGCGCATCCACAATTGTGAGTCGCTGCCCTAGAAGAGTCCGTACCGCCAGCTCGAACCCATCCCACACTCCCGGCACTCTCAGACCCGGCCGCTCCGCCACCATACCGGCAAGCTTTCGATCCCGTCCCAAGACATGCTTAATATGAAGCGCATCGGCTCCAAGGTCGAGTAACCGACTGACACGCTGCACGACCTGCATCAAACAATCGTATCTCGGCAACCTTACGCGCATCGCGAGACGCTCATGATGCGGTTCCTCCCAGACTTCGATTGAGCCAACCGCGCCATCGATCTCGATCGTCCGTCGGTAGAATCCATCTTCGACGGCTTCCACACCTGGACTGGCTCTCTGAGCGAGAAATCGAATCAGCTGGACCCAATCAAAAGGTGTGCGATAAGGAAGGTGAACGATAACCCCGGTTTGACGATCGCCCGCCTCTGAAGTCTTGCGCAGTCTCCGGAGCTCACTCGGCGATCGCCCAAAGGTTGTTTTCACTGAATGGTTGAATTGTCGGATGCTCGAAAAACTGGCGCATGAGGCAATTTGTGTGGGCAAAAGATTTGTTTCGACGATTAGGTTTCTCGCAATTTGCACCCGGTGTGATCGGGCAACCTTCAGCGGTGATGCCCCAAGATGCCGATTGAAGAGCCGCCGCAGGTGTCGTGATCCGATTCCCAGACGGTCAGCCAACTGCTCCACATTGCCTTCGTTCAGAGCCCCTTGCGAGATCAGCTTGACTGCGTGAGAAACCACCGCCCAGGTGCCAAACCATGCCGAACTTCCGGGTGATGTGTCGGGGCGGCACCGTTTGCATGGACGAAATCTAGCTGACTCGGCGGCTGCGGCCGAGTGGAACCACCGGACGTTGTTCGGAGTCCCAAAAGACACAGGACAAATCGGCCGGCAATAAATTCCCGTAGTAGTCATTCCTGCGAAAAAGCGGCCATCGAAGCGTCGGTCTCGGCTGTACACCGCTTGCCAACAAAACGCCGGGTCGAGTTCCAAAGCTTCGCCGCTGCTCCGCCCGGCAACCTGTCCAATAACCTTATTCAACTGTTTCCCCATATGGTTTAGTCCTGCGAGAGCTACCAACTCCGCGTATACCCGATACTTGTTGTCGTGTACCAGGGAATTGTCACGATTTTGTTGAATGTCTCTTGAATCCAAATCGAGTTGTGGGTATGGAAATGAATTACAGCTCCCAGGGACTCGCCATCGTAAAAGTGACTCTCGACTTGCCGTCCTCCGGTCAGGCTGGTGAGGCCCACTTGAATCCACGTATAGCCCGTTACCACCGTTGTCTTCGGGATAGCGAAGTTTTTCATGACCCCAACGCTCTCGGTGTGAGACCCGAAATCAGAATGCCAAAAGCCAGATCCCCCATCCTCGTAGGTGTATGCGAAGGTGAGTTCGTCCCCCAAAGGGTCTTTCTTCAGGAAACCAAAGCTGTGGCCAATTCCGATATTGTCGTTCGCCTTGGGAACGAGGCCAGGTCGCACGAAATCCGAGCCGAGCATGATAAACAGATCCGTGCTGGTGCTTGCTTCCTCGGCACGACTGCTGCTCGGAACTTGCGACTGGTCCTGAGCGTTACACGTTGGCACACATACAAAAGCCAGAGTGATAGCTAAAATACGCTTGATAACCGCCGTGGAGATAGGTTTCATTTCGCCGTCCCTCGCTTTGGCGCTGCTGTTTGGCTCAATGCGCACTCGCTGGTTTGTGCCTTCACCAGCTAGGCTCGGAATAGTGCGTCGTCCGAAACGTAGGGGGTTTGGTATAAGAGAGTCGTAAGGGACGAAGCACGAAGTTGCGATCAAGTCCGAAATTTGCCACGGGGTGGGCAATTAGCAACGTCGAGGAGAGTAAGCCACGGTTGCTAGGCAAGTGATCGATCGAATCGAAACTTACAAACGGAATCGGAGAAATGAAGTATTGCTCGAACTCTACGGATAGAGGACGAATGCCCACCGCGTTCCAAAAACCTTTTCCCGAATTTTGGAACGCCCAGGAGCGATGCGGTACCGAGTGCTCCCTGGCGATGGCCCGCCAGCCTGGCCCCTGCGCTCGCAGCGAGGCAATCTGCTTTACGTCCAGAACCCGCTTTGGGTCTGCCGACCGTCTTCCCCTTCGCCCGGGCGTTCCGGAGGCCTGCTTTCACGCGTTTGGCAATCAGCGAGCGCGATTGCCGATCTACTTGGAATTATCAGCCAATGGGGGGTCGTCATGCTCGGCGTCGGATTGCAAACCAGTGACTATGACGCGCTAGGCCGGATAGAGCGAGATCGGCTCGCGCATAGCGACTACCACCTGCTACTTCAAAACAGTGATGTTCAACATCTCGGAGCAACTCATGTCGTGCCAACGGCGAGCCGCCCAATTCAAAGTGGGAAGGCACCGGAAACGGGCCGATGGGCGCTTAGCGGCGGCGTGAGTGAGTGAGTGAGAATTCCCTGGAGCGCCTTCGCCTTTGTGTTGCGAAGGCCGTCGTTGCCATCGGCTGCTCGAAGGGCGCAGCCCTGGGGGGGGCCTTTGGCTATCTCGTCCACACGATTTTGGCATAAACGCTTCTCTTGATCCCCACCAGCGGCCCGGGATCGCCCCCGAATTCCGCGTGCGAGGGTTGCAGAAGGTTCTGCCCGACGACCGAAAAATCGAGGCCTTCCCCAACATGCCAACCCAGTCGGGCGTCAGCCGTGCTATAGGCGGCCACGCTGTACTCAGGAAGCGTGCCCGAGTACCGATATGTCTGGTCGAATTCGAAGTGTTTTGGCAAGTTGAAGAGTGATTGGAAACTCGCGACACTGCCAGGGCTTGCACCGGCGTATGTACCGAGCAACCCTCCTACATCCGTGAATCCCGGCTTGTCCCTCAGCGACATGTGCAGGTACGAGTAGGAGCCGCGCACCTGCCACCAGCGCGTAATTTTCCAATTGGGAGCGATCTCCGTGCCGATCGTGTGACCCTGGATAACATTGGCATAGGGCAGAACAAAAGAGAGGTGCGGAGGGGGCGGAGTCGCCGACGCGACAAGCCCAATTGGCCCGTAGCCCTGCAGGTCGTCATAGCTGTTGTAAAACGCGGAGAAATCGACGTACAGGTTGCGGTTGATCTGCGTGCGGTATCCCGCCTCATAGCCGACCAACTGCTCCGCCTTGAGCTTGGGATCACCCACGATTTCGAAGAAAACCGGAGGCGGTAGGTTGGTCACAAAGATGGCGAAGTCGACATTCTGATCCAAGCGCGACGGCGTCCGGACGGCCCGCGTCACGGCGGCCCAGAAGGACTGGTGAGGCGTCGGAGTCCACAGTAGACGCACGCTGGGCTGGTAGTCGAAGCCGCTGAAGTTATTATGCTCGAGCTTGGTTCCCGCCGTCAGCGTGAGCTTGTCGCGCACGATCGGAAGTTCGTACTGCACGAAGCCGCTGTAGATGCTGTCGGTTTGCTTGCTCGGCAGAAAATTAACGCCCTGCGAGGTTTGAATGAAGTTGCTGGGGCTCACCCTTGCCCCTATACCCCAGGTTAACTCCTGGTCGCTGTGAATGCGCAAGTGGTGGACGAAATCGACGTCAAACGTATCACGAGTCTCACCGAGCTCGAAGTCCTGTCGATTGGTCCGGTCGAAGTAGGCTTGAACCTGTATGTCGGAGCCTTCTCCCGTCGTGTGCTGCCAGCGAGCCAGCAGATTGCCCCCGGAGACGAAATCCTCGCCCCGTTCCACGGTTTCCGCGGGAGGAGAAAACGAACCAATCTGGATGCTTTCTCCGCTCTCGCCACGGTAAATGTCGCCCTGTACGGTGAAGGTATCCTTCTCGCCGCTCTTCCAATCGGTGCGGAACCCCATCTGTCCCATGCGCCAGTGGTCGAATCCGTCTCCGTCGGGATGAAATTCCTGCCCTCGGATTTCACCCATACCGTAGATCCGATAGTCGAACCCCTTCCCGGCCAAGCCGCCATAGCGGAACGCCCCGGTTCCCTGGTCCACATTTCCGCCCCCCAGGGTGGCCAAGGCGCCATGGGTCGTGTTCGCGTTCTTCGTGATGATGTTGATCACGCCATTGACTGCATTCGATCCCCAGATCGTGCCACCGGGACCTCGGATCACCTCGATGCGTTCTACGTCTTCGAGCATCACGTAAGGCAAGTCCCAATAGACTCCCTCGAAGAGCGGCGTATAGATGCTCCGGCCATCAACTAAAACCAGCAAGGACTTTGAAAACTGGCCCGCAAAACCGCGAATCGCAACCGACCAATGACTCGCATCGGTGCGCGCCACCTCCACGCCCGGCGCCATGCGCAGGGCTTCCGGGATGCTCGTGGCCCCGGAACTCCGGATGTCTTCCCGCGTGATGACGAAGATCGCTGCGGGCGTCCGAAGGACCTGCTGCGGGTCCTTGGAAACACTGGTTATCTCAACATTGCCGAGTTGTTCCAGGCTCAATTGTGCGAGGCTCTGATCGCTTTGTGTAGTTTGGGACTGGGCCTCTAACGGCCCTGCAGGTAAGAGCAAAAGGGCAAGGATGGCGGCGCCCAAGGCCCATCGGCGAGGAACTACTGGGAAAAACCCGGATATTGGTTGTCTGAGACGGTGAATTTTGGAATGGATGCGCTCCTGGACCGGATAACTGACGGGGCTGTACAAAACCGGCCGCTTTTTCAGACGTGATGTCTGCCTGGACGCCCACGGAGAATGAGTTTTGTACATGGTGACTGGGAACCATGAACTGCAACCGGGATCACCAAAGGCTAGCATTTTCTTGCGACCGGCCTTGATTGAAATCCTGTCAGAGGTCTCAAAAGGTTACCCGTAGGAAATCGAGCGGATTGACGGAGGGCTTAGGCGCGAGCGTCTCAATGCCCTCCAAGAAACCGACACTTTAGCGTCCGGACAAGAGTTTCCACCGAAGAACCGCGGCCGGTCTCAGAATCCGCAATTCTAGCTCTCGTCTCCGAATTGAAAAAAATAGGAGTTAAAAAGGCGCACCCGGTTGTCGGATTCTTCGCTGACAACCATGCGAACTGCCTAAAGGAAATTGATTTCACCGCTGCAATGGGGCGCTATATTGCCAGTTGCAGGCCAGGCGCACAGCTGAAAGTACCGGCTGTGAACATGACGGGAATTCCGAACCCCTCTAAAGGTTGAAAAATAGTTTCCGCCGGGTTTCGAACTCATCGCTGGGTTCACTTTGCAGCTGGCCGAGCGACTCGGGACGAAACGAAGCCTCTAAGGTGGCGACATTGGCTTGAGCTAGATGTTCGGGTGCCACAGGATCAGCGACTTTGTCTTCATGGGATATCAACATACTTCGATGTTGCCAAAGCCCGTCGATCAACGCATTAGGCAGACAGGACCATTTTCGGTAGTACTCATGGTCTGCCCACAAAAACCCACCCCATGCGCGCACGGCAAGGCGGTGAAAGCCTGAGGCGAAGCCTGCGTGCCGCGACGCCGATAAATTACATGATTGTGCCACAACGCTGCATCCGTGATAGCTTCTACCCACATTGCTATGCGCCGAATACAGTTGCTCGAGCTACACGAACAATCCTGGTTTCCCGCATCTATTCGAGACGCAGTTACGGACATGCTTCAGTTTGGATTGAATCTCTCCAATGCCTACGGCCCCACTGTGCCGCTACTTCGACAGGCCCTTCATTTGAGCCGTAGCGAGGTCATTGTTGATCTGTGTTCCGGCGGGGGCGGACCTTGGTTAGAGCTTTCACAAAAGCTCCAAGAGAATGGTAAGGCCGTGAAGATCTGTTTGACCGACAAATACCCAAACCTCAAGGCGTTCCAAAAAGCCCAAGTCATTTCAGAGAATGTTACTTTCCATCCTGAATCGGTTGACGCAAAGGATGTACCCCTTGAACTCATTGGTTTTCGAACGATATTCACATCATTCCATCATTTTTCGGAGGCAGAAGCCCTGGCCATACTCCAAAGTTCCGTCAACGCAGGGCAAGGCATCGGTATTTTTGAAATAACACGGCGAACCCCGGCGGCTGTCGGCCTAATCTTTCTTTGGGCACTCGCGCCGTTCGTATTCACTCTATTTATTCGCCCCTTCCGCTGGTCACGGTTGCTATGGACGTATGTAATACCGGTAATCCCCTTCGTTTTGCTATTTGACGGAGTAGTGTCTTGCCTCCGTACATATCGACCGCAGGAGCTGAACGATTTAACCGACGAATTGATTGGAGCCAGATATCGGTGGGAAATTGGCGAGCACAAGAATAAGGCTACAAATGTTCAGATTACTTACTTGATCGGATGCCCCCTAGCGCCCGACCCCAGCGACACACCGACGACGGTGCGGCAGGCAGGGAAAGTTAATGGGACAATGCCGCGTGCCTGAGAAATGAAAGTTCGCGTCAGCTGAATATTATGCGAATTGAGCGTACTGGCTATCTCATCTTCATGGCTTTCTTCCTGACTACCCTGCTCGCATCTTCAGTTCGTGCGGCCAGCACCATCGCGCAGACGCTCGACACCTGATCATCCACTCGGCTATCTTCTGGAAGGCCAGCCCAACAGGTACTCGGCCACTGCCTCATATCCTCATATAGTGTTGCCACTGTGACTTCGACGGCGCGGGATACGCCCGACCATGTCCTGGGTCATTACCCGTCATGAGCGAAGCAACAGCCTTTTTCTATTTATTGTGAGAAATTCCCGGTCGAAAAGACGGGGGGCAATCCGCATCTCCGATACACGGCATCTGCAGCGTTTGATTCCCGTCACCCCATTGGCTTGGAAGCTTTTCCTTTAATTCTTCGAACGCTGGAAAGATGGGGTTAAGGCTCTGCTTGGATTCGCTGCTCGAGCGGCAGGCTAAAGGTAAAAACGGAGCCGTTTCCGAGCCGGCTGCTGGCCGTCATAGTTCCACCATGTGCCTCAGCGATGGCCTTGGCGATGGGGAGACCCATCCCGGTGCCTTGTACGCAATACCTTTGGGTCTTCCCTCGATAGAATTTCTCGAAGATGGAATCAAGTTCGGTGCGATCGATCCCCGGCCCGTGATCGCAGACACTAACCAATACAAAACCATCCTGCTCGTCCATTGTGATGTCGATCGGTTGGCCCGGCGAGGAATACAGATGCGCATTGCTGATCAGCTGAAACAAGGCCTTCGCAGCCAGATGAAGGTCGACAGAAAGCTGCCGTTCCGGCTGCTTCAGATCAACGCGGATTTCTCTGTTGCAAGTAACATTCCTACCATGGGAAAGCGCGGTTGAGACTAATTCGCCCACGGTGTGAGAAGCGGTCTCCAATTTGACATTTCCACACTCGAGGCGCGCCATCTCCGCTGCTTCTCCCACCAGCCTGCTGATACGGTCACACTCTTCGTCAATGATGAGGAGCAGTTCTTTGCGCTGGACGCGATCGAAATCCAGATCCTCGAGCAAACCTGTAGCAGAAATCTTTATCGAGGTAAGAGGAGTTCTGAAGTCGTGGGTGATGGCATCGAGCAAGACAGATTTCAATCGCTCGCTCTCACGCGCGGCTTCGATCTTTGCCACCTGCTCGAGGGCGCAAGCTCTGGCAATGGCAACAGCGGCTAGTGCCGCCGCGGCGTCGATCGACTCCCTAGAGAGAACGCGACTGAAAAGCGCCAAGCTTCCATAAACCCTAGTTCCTAATCGAATCGGCGTAAGCGAAATGTTTCCATTGTCGTTCATCTGTGAATGCGCAAAATAAGCAGCGGCCCGCAACTCCTCGATATTGAGCGCGACTGGATTTGTCTGGGAACAGAACACCTTGTCTCCTTCGATGAGATACAACGCCGCTGATTCAAATCCCAGGGATTCCGCAACATGTCTGGGAATCATCTTGAATAGATCCAGCGGATGCCCCGGGCTCAGCAGGCGGCGGCTCAAGGTATAGAGCCGCTCCACTTCCAGCCGCCTGCAGGTAGCCTCTTCGGCTTTGGTTCGCAAGGCAGCAGCGAGTTTCGTTCCGATGAGAGCCGTCACCAGGAAGGAACAAAGCGCAACCCAGTCTTGCGAGTCATTGATATTGAATGAACCGGTAGGCGGCAAGAAGCAGTAGTCATACGCTGCGGTGGCAGCGATACACATCACCACCGTAAATCGAAGCTCAAGAAAAGAAGACATCGTCAGGATCGCCAGCAGGAAGGCAAACCCGACGGTCGTGGCGTTAACCGACGGCCCATGCAAAAAGAATTCCGTGATCAAAACGATAGCAGCGGGGCCCACGAAGCATCGCGCAACGAACTGCCATCGAAACCGTGGCCTCGGCGATACTTTGGATACCGCAGCCGAGGGTATCGCAGCAGGCCCGGCAAACTTCGGAGATCGGCACTGCCGAACGTCCACCGGACCCAAAGAGTGGAGATCCATTATCTTCGTCGACATTGTCGGGCCCTCGCTGGCACTTCCGATTGAACTGAGACATGAAGATAGAATTTATGCCCCAGTGGATCAAACTCATTAAATCTATGGGAATGATTGATACGTCGTAAAGAATCAAAATCTTTTCCTTAGGTATTCCAAATGCGGCAAACATGCCCAACATGTGCCGGAACTTATCCTTCAGAGTGAACGGCGAGGTTCTTGTCTTGCGGGGGATCGAAACGATATCCCACCCAGGGCTCGGTGTGGATGTAGCGAGGGTGATGCGGATCGGGCTCGATCTTTTTGCGGAGCTGATTGATGAACACGCGCAGGTATTCAGTTTCCCCGCCGTAATCCGGCCCCCATACGGCTTGCAGCATGCGACGATGCGGTAGGGGCTTTCCCTGATTGGCCACCATGTAGTGCAATAGTTCAAATTCTTTGGGAGTCAGCCGGACAGCTTTGCCCTTCAACGCGATCGCGCGTCTCTCAAAATCAATACGTAAGTCGTTCGAGACAAACGACGGAAGGGCATTCGCAGGAGATGAACGCCTCAGAGTGGCACGAATGCGAGCGAGAAGTTCATTGGCGCCGAAAGGCTTGACGATGTAATCGTTAGCACCGGCGTCGAGCGCCAGCACTTTATCGCGCTCCGCGTGTCGCACCGTGAGTATGATGATCGGGATGTCGCTAGATTCGCGGATCTCGCGGCAAGTCTCGACGCCCGATCGTCCTGGCATGTTGACATCCAGAAGGATCAGGTCCGGGCGTTCTCGCCGAATGGTTTCAAGCGCTTCATCACCGCTTCCGGCCTCCATCACTAAATAGCCCTGAGAGGTCAGCACGGTAAGCAGCGTCCGGCGAATTTGAGGTTCGTCGTCAACGATTAGAACAGTCGCGGAATCCATGACGGAAGGTTAACCTCACGATCAATTATTCTTGCGCGTCTTTGGGAGCCGCCCCGCGTCCACTTCAAAGCGATAGCCAACCAAAGGTTCGGTCAGAATGTATTTCGGTTCGTCGGGATCGGGTTCGATCTTTCTTCGCAACTGGCCGATGAAAACCCGCAGAGGTTCTCGATCGTTTGCGTGCTCCGGCCCCCACAGCAGGTGAAGCAATTTCAAATGGGACACCGGTTTTCCTTGATTCAGGACAAGATGTTTCAGGAGCTCAAATTCTGTCGGTGTCAGGTGAACAGGCTGCCCGCCAGCGGTGACCCGGCGGCGCTCGAAATCGATGCTCAGGTTCGGTGAAACAAAGGGCGGCAATTCCTCCAGATTCGGAATGCGGCGCGCGGCGGCACGTACACGAGCCAGCAATTCTTGGGTTCCAAAAGGTTTCACCAGGTAGTCGTCAGCTCCGGCATCAAGAGCCTTGACCTTGTCGCTCTCGCTACCCCGAACGGTCACCATAATGATGGGGACGTCGGAGGCCTCGCGAATCCTTCGGCAGGTTTCAAATCCGTCGATGCCAGGCATATTAATGTCCAGCAGGATCAGGTCCGGTGGATCCGCTTTGATTTCCTCCAGAGCTTCTTCGCCGTCACGCACCTCAATGACGGCGCAGCCTTGGCTGACCAATATGGTACGCAGGGCGCGGCGAACCTGCGGTTCATCGTCCACGATGAGTACCTTGGCGGGCGCGCGCTTGGCGGCCTTTGGAATGGGTTGTGCGATCAAGGCGTGCCTCTCGATTCTTTCCTTATGGACATCCCGCACTATGCGAATTCTTCGCGCATGCCAGCTATCGATTTCAGAAGCAATTCATAGTTACAAAGAGATATAAGGAACTGATAAACAAACAATCACGCTTTCATAAAGCAGATTCGCCGCGCCGCCCCACAAACACCTCGTTCCTTACGAAGTGTTTATGGAGCACTTATTGCTCCGTTATGTCCGGCCCCGTTTAATGTTCGCTAGTTTGAGAGCGATGGATAAGGTTCCGAGCTTTGTCTGGCGCACAAAGACACCTTGCTGAGGCGTTCGGCCGAAAATCACACCCGGGCTTCACAAGACGGCGAAATGAACAACCATCCAACAGTGATCACGAAAAGGCTGATGCAAGCCAATCAATTTATGCATAGCTACCTTTACGGTTTCCCTATGTTCGACTCTGTATTTTCCCGGCATCAAAATTCAACTGGCAACGAAAGGGGTTCTATGAATCGCAGATTGCGGGGTGTCGTATTCTCGGCGTGCATCCTATTGCTTCTCGCACTGCAGTTTTCTGTCGTCGTGGCGTATGGAGAACCGGCACCCGGCGTTCTTCACGGTACGACGCTCGATTCGCGCGGCCTGGTACTGCCTCGGGTGCAAGTCACGGTGCATAGCATCGCTGAAAATATGGATCGAGTGGTGGTCAGTGATGCGCAGGGCGGCTTCATGATTGGAAGCCTCCAGCCTGGCCGTTACGAGCTGAAGGCAAATAAAGAAGGTTTTGCAACCTCCCCAGCAGTCTACCTCGCGCTAGCAGCGGGCGACGATCTGCGATTCGATATGCGGCTCGGCGAGGGTGCTTCTGGCGCAAACGCGACGGCGAGCGGATCGCCTGCGCCCGCTGCCTCCAATCCGGAGGTAGCTTCCGCGGTCGCAAAAGAGCTCGAAGAGATGAAGGAGCGCATCGTCGAGCTCGAAGCAAAGCTGAAAGCCACTTCGGCCCCGGAGCCGCCCGCTGCGGTGGCTCCTGCGGCATCGGCGCCAGCGATGGAATCCAGTTCGATTGCGATGAGGCCGCCGCAAGGGCAAACGCCCGCGGAATCCTCGAATGCTCCGGCGCAGGCCCCAGCAGCGTCAACCTGCTGCAGCGCGGAGACTACCACTAAGTCAGCGCCGTTTTCGTTTGATAATACCTGGGAGAATAATACTCCCCGCACCAAAGACACGCCGCTGGCTACCAAATATTTTGTGCCCGAAATCCGAGTAGACACCAACTTCATTGAGAGTTACAACCAGCCGAAAGATCACACCATGGGCGGCTCGACCGAAAGCTTCCGGAACGGCGAAGTCCAATTGGAGCAGATGAGTGTCGGCGGGGACCTGCGCATCGACAACGTTCGCGCCAGGGTCTTGACCATGGCTGGACTATTTGCAACCACCACGCCGCGCAATGACGGCAGCGCCGGGGTGGGGCAATGGAACCTCAACGACGCTTACAAGTACTTCTCGGAAGCTTGGGGTGGGTATCACTTCAATGTGAACCACGGGCTAAACATCGACTACGGTATTTTCGTGTCCTACATCGGCCTATTTAGCTACTACAATTTCGACAACTGGACCTACCAACCTTCGTATGTTTCTTCCAACACGCCGTGGTTCTTCAACGGCGTGCGGATTCAGTGGTTCCCCACTGACAAATTGAAGATCGAGCCTTGGATCATCAACGGCTGGCAGTCCTATGCCAAATTCAACGGCCACCCTGGGCTTGGCGGACAGATTAAGTGGGTCCCCCGGGAGTGGCTCTCGTTTGTCTTCAACAACTACGGAATGGGCACCGACGAGCTCGGTATCCCCGGGCGTTCGCGTATCCATACCGATGACAGTGTGGAAGTCAGGTACTACAATCAGCCCGAGAACCTGGGATTGGACAAGCTGGCCTTTACGGTTACGGGCGACCTAGGATGCGAATACGGTGGATCGGGGCCGGGAACAGTGACGAGTTGCTGGGGCGACAAGAATGGCCATCCCAAGCAATCCTTTGCTGGCTGGATGCTCTACAACCGCGCCTGGTTTCACAAAGACCTCTTCGCGATGACGATTGGCGGCGGAGCGATGGACAATCCGGGTCGGTATCTGACCTTACTCCCGCCAATTAACGGGGCGACCGCTGTTTCCGGATCACCCTACTTCGTGGAGGCTCCTGGGCAACCATACAAGGCCTGGGACAGCACCATCACGTTTGACTACATGCCCTCCCAGTTCATCACTTTCCGGTTTGAGACCGGTTACCGCTACGCAAGTGTGCCGTACTTCTCCGGCCGGGAAGGCATTACGCCTCCTGGCGGCAACGTCGGGCCGGTGGCTTACAACGGAAGCGTAGGTACGGCTGCGAGCTACCTCTGCACGAACGGAACGACTTCTGCTGTTTCCAGTTTTTCCCCCTCTGGGAACGGTTTTGCCGTAGACAATTTGGGCGGTGCGGTGGCAACCGCCTGCACTACCCAATTCGGAAGCGCTTGGACCGCATGGCAGCCCGATCTTCGCAAGAGCCAGTGGGCCAACACCATCGCGGTCATGGTCAAATTTTAATTTCTTTGAGCGTAACCCGTCGCACAACGTGGTGTTGGTCAACCACCTAACCGAGGCGGCGCTGGAGTCGGTTTCCCGCGCCGCTCTCAACCTTAGCTGGCCGATTCGAAGAACAAGTTAGCGCGGCGAGCTTTACGAAGATTTTATGCGTTTCTTATCCATTCCATGGGTCCCCCAGTATCAAATCGAGGAGTTCCATGAGTGTGGCATCGACACAGGAATATGATTATTAGCAGACCGAGAGCATGTCGGTCACGCATTCATCGGGAACAAAGTAGTGACCAAGGCAAAGTCTTAATGAGAATCGGCTCCCACAAAACTCTCGCGGCGTTCCATGTACTGGTGGCTTTCGCCGTGATGCTCGGCCTTAGTATCCAACCGAGAGATCCGCTGCCGGCGGCGGGTAGGACTGCGAACGGGAACCTGACAGGCGCTTTGACTTTCCCGCTTTCCACTCGCGGCAGTACAGCGGCGGTTTTGACAACAGGGACCTTCGCTCCCCCCGCAGCTCCGGCTCTGGGCCTGGTGATGGCGGACTTTACCGGTGACACACAGCCCGACCTTGCAACGGTGGAACTCGACCGTCTTGATTCCTCAGCCGCTCACTACTGGATCGAGATTCGATTGACCGAGGGTGGTCATCAATTTTTGAGAGTCGCCGCGCCGTTTGGCGGCCTGCAGATTACGCCCAAAGATCTGACCGGCGACGGGAATCTGGATTTGATCGTCCGCTCTGCTGGCTCGAAAGCCGCACTGGCCGTGTTTCTCAACGACGGTAGCGGACATTTCTCGAGAGCGGACCTGGCCGCATTCGCAGGCATCCTGCCCGGAGTTATGTCGGCATCCGCTCTCGGCGCGCCACAGAATTACCAGGGCATAACCTTTGCGTGTCTGGAATCCTACGCAGCGGAATGCTCTACAGGATCGTTCCGCCATTTACGGCAACGCCAAGGGCCACTGCTTTCGCCCAACCCAGACGCTGCTTCTCAACGGCTTCTTTCCTTCGCGGCGAACCGCGCCCCGCCTTCACTGGCGTAACCCGACGCCAATCTGTGTCAGAAAGCGATAGCGACGGCCATTGAATTTTGCCGTCCGGCCCGAACGCTCGGAGTGTACCCAGTTTTCCGCGAGCAACGGAACGGTTCGGTTGCAAACATCAGTTGGGATGTGAGGGGAACATGCGAAGTAGAGCCGCGCAGAAAATATGTCACCTGCTGATCGCAATATCCATTGTGGCTGGTTGTGCACGGCGCGAGGACACCGCCGCACAAGAAGCGCCGCCCCGTGCGAACGTGATTCCCGGCGTGGACGTAACTTTCTTCGCAGTAGAGCATCCCGAGCAATACCCTCTCGCCGCAGCAACCCAGCACCAGGCCGCATCCCAACTGGTGGTCACGGGAACCGTGAACCCCGACATCGCGCGCACCGTACCGGTGGTTACGCTGGCATCGGGGCGCGTGGTGGATATTCGTGCGCGCCTGGGCGACAACGTGCAGAAGGGCCAGCTCCTGTTGCGCATTCGCAGCGATGACGTTTCCGGTGGCTATGATTCTTATCGCAAGGCGGTCGCCGATGAACTTCTCGCGCGAAAGGCACTCGACCGCGCGAACGACCTCTACGCGCATGGCGCCATCGCGACGCAGGATCTCGAAGCCGCGCAAGACACCGAGGATGACGCCAAGGTCACGCTCGAAACCACGACAGAACATCTTCGCCTGCTCGGCAACGATCCCAATAACCCCAGCGGAATTGTCGATATCTTTGCCCCGATTTCGGGCGTGATTACCGACCAGGAAGTCACCAACGCTGCAACTATTCAAAGCTTCTCCGCGAATCCCTTCACGATTTCCGATCTTTCCTACGTTTGGATCGTTTGCGACGTTTATGAAAATGACATCCCCAACCTGCAAATGGGCGAAACGGCGGACATTCGACTCAACGCTTTTCCTTCGCAGGTCCTGAAGGGAACCATCAGCAACATCGGCGCAATTCTCGATCCTGCGATTCGCACCGCCAAAGTGCGCCTAGAAGTGCGCAATTCCGGGCTGATGAAGGTTGGAATGTTTGCGACGGCCACCTTCTACGGTTTGAGGAAGGAAGCCCATGCCGCCGTTCCCGCTTCGGCCATCGTGCATCTCCACGACCGCGATTGGGTCTACACGCCGACGCAGGATCACAAGTTCCGCCGCCTGGAGGTCTCCGCTGGAGAGATGTTGCCGAACCAGCAGCAAGAGATTCTGTCAGGCCTGCAGCCTGGCCAGCGGATTGTTACCAACGCCCTCGCACTCCAAAACGCGATCGACAATGAGTAATGGCCGAACATCCAGACAGAAAAGGAACGCTACACGATGATTCGCGCTCTCGTAGATTTCGCACTCAACAATCGGTTTGTAGTACTGGCCGCCGCGGTGTTGTTGCTCGCATGGGGAGGGGTCTCCTTTCACAACCTACCCATCGAGGCCTACCCCGACATTGGCGACAACTATGTGACGGTTATTACTCAATGGCCCGGACGTGCGGCAGAAGAAGTAGAACAGCAAGTCACCATTCCCGTAGAAATCCAGATGAACGGGATCCCGCATCTCTCGGTACTGCGGTCGGAGTCGATTTTTGGTCTGTCCTTCGTTCTGTGCATCTTTGACGACCAATCCGATAACGATTGGAACCGGCAGAAGGTTCTTGAGAGGCTCACGCAGGTGAGTCTGCCGCAAGGGCTCCAGCCTCAAATCGGGACAGATTGGGGCCTCGTCGGACAGATCTACTGGTACACGATCAGAAGCACCAATCCCCGCTACGACCTCATGGATATGAGAACCATCGAAGACTGGGTTCTGCTCAAGGAATTCAAGTCGGTTCCAAACATCGTGGACGTGAGCGATTTCGGTGGCACGGCGCGCGAATACCAAGTGCGCGTTGACCCGAACAGGCTGATTTCCTACGGACTGGGTATCGGCCAAGTCGAGCAGCAATTGGCTAATAACAACGTGAATGCCGGAGGCAGCTTTGTTGAGACCGGCCTGCAGCAGATGAACATCCGCGCGCTCGGGCTCTACCAGAATTCCCAAGATATCGCGCAAACCGTCCTGACGACGAAGAATGGGACAGCCCTTCGGGTCAAGGATATTGCAGTGGTCGGCCAGGGTCCAAGAATTCGCTTGGGTCGGATGGCAAGGGCCACCCATCGCGCCGATGGCACAATTGTCGATGAGGACGACGTCATTCAGGGTGTTGTTCTGCTAAGGAAGGGCGCAGACGCAGGTCCGGCCCTTGACGGGATCCACCAAAAAGTGAAGGAACTCAACGATCAGATCCTGCCCGAGGGCGTGAAGGTCGTTCCGATGCTGGATCGCAGCGATCTTCTCCGTTATACCACCCATACTGTGTTGCACAACCTGGGCGAAGGGATGATTCTGGTAACGATCATCCTTCTGTTCTTTCTGGGCAACGTTCGCGCCGCCTTCATCGTCGCCCTGACGATTCCGTTTGCCTTGCTGTTTGCTTCCATTTGGCTCGATCTGGCAAAGATTCCCGCGAATCTTCTGTCACTGGGCGCGCTGGATTTTGGAATGGTGGTGGACGGCGCCGTGGTCATGGTCGAAAACATCATTCGACACCTGAGCCATCGCCAGGACGCCTCTCGGCCGGACGCTGCGCCGGGACGCCTGAATACCGCCATTGTCAAAACCCCCACTGAAATGATCCGCGAAGCCTGCCACGAAGTTCAGCGGCCCGTGTTCTACGCCATCGCCATCATCATCACAGCCTATGTTCCGATCTTCACTCTGCAACGTGTCGAGGGCCGCCTTTTCAGGCCGATGGCCTGGACTGTTGCCTTCGCCCTACTGGGCGCAATGACTTTTTCGATTTTGATTTCACCCGTACTGGCCAGTTGGTTGTTCAGCAGGGGAATCCGTGAATGGCACAACCCCGTTATGGCCTTCGTCACAGATCACTATCGGAGGCGAGTGCATTGGGCGATCGAGCACCGCTGGGTTACGTTGGGCGCCGGCCTGGCCGCGCTTGGCGTAACGCTATTCCTGGCTCTCAGCGGAATCATCGGCGGGGAGTTCTTGCCCCACCTGGACGAAGGTGCCATTTGGGCCCGCGGCTCTCTTGCGAACAGCACATCTCTTACGGAGGGCACCCGCTTCGCGACTCAGTGCCGACTCATTTTTGCATCATTCCCTGAAGTGACCCAGGTCGTATCGGAAGTCGGGCGCCCCGACGATGGGACCGATACCGGTGGTTTTGGCAACACGGAGTATTTCGTCGACCTGAAGCCAAAAGAACAATGGAGACCGGTATTTCGTCAAGACAAAGATGAGTTGATCGCCGCCATGAACCGCGAAGTTTCAAAACTCCCCGGCGTGTTCTGGAATTTCTCGCAACCCATCGAGGATAACGTCGACGAAACACTCACCGGCACGAAAGGCGGCCTGGCCGCCAAGCTTTACGGGCCGGACCTGACCGTGCTCGAGGAGAAAGGCGAAGAGATCAAAGAGGTCATGTCCAATATCGCTGGCGTTAAAGATCTCGGACTTCTTCGCGACATCGGCCAGCCCAATTTGAACTTCACTGTCGATCGTCAACAGGCCGCGCGATTCGGAATCAACGTGGCCGACGTACAAGACGCCATCCAGACCGCCGTAGGCGGCAACGCGGTGAGCCAGGTCTTGCAGGGTGAGCAAGTCTACGATTTGACCGTCCGTTATCAGCAATCGTACCGCGACACCCGGGAAGCCATTCAGAACATCCGCTTACTCTCTCCGTCCGGCGAGCGAGTGTCTCTCGCGCAGCTGACCAAAGTGCAGGTTCGGGACGGCGCCTACGACATTTACCGCGAAGGAAACTCGCGCTACGTCGCGGTGAGATTCGAAGTTCGAGACCGGGACCTTGGAAGTACCGTCCAGGAAGCCATTGACAAGATCAATCAGAAAGTGCAACTCCCACGCGGCTATCACCTCCAATGGGCGGGAGAATACGAAAGCGAGCAAAGATCCTCGCGCCGCCTGATGCTCATTGTACCGATCACCATCCTGGTTATTTTCATCATCATCTACACCATGTTTCGCTCAGCGAAGTGGGCTCTTCTGATCTTGGCAGTGGTTGCAATGGCTCCTCTCGGTGGATTGCTAGCACTTCTCATTACCGGCACGCACTTCAGCGTCTCTTCGGGAGTTGGTTTCCTGGCGCTATTTGGAGTGTCGGTCCAAACGGGCGTCATCATGCTTGAATACATCAACCAACTGCGGGTCAAAGGCTACACAATCGTCGACGCCGCGATCGAGGGTGCCGTCCTCCGGCTTCGGCCCATCATGATGACCATGCTAGTGGCAACTTTCGGGTTGGTCCCCGCCGCGTTCTCGCACGCCATCGGTTCTGATTCCCAGCGGCCCTTCGCGATTGTAATCGTGGGCGGCTTGGTCGCTGCCTTGGCGATGAGTGTCATTTTATTGCCGACCTTGTATGTGTGGATCGCCCGCGATGGCGACCCACTGCCCGAACCGGAGGTCGCCTTTGAAGCATAATTGTGCAGCTCTGAAAACTTTGCGCGTCCGGTTGGGCACCTCCCTGCTCGCCGTCTTGCTGCTGGCATTGGTCGCCCACGGACAGGGTCCTGTCAGGGTCACGCTCGATGAAGCCATCCACATGGCAGTGCAGCACAATCATGTCTTGATGGCCCTGCGCACCACCGTTCAGCAGAGCGAGGCCGAAGAGATCACCCAAGGCCTGCGCCCCAACCCGACCATCTTCTCTGACTGGGAATATTTGCCACTGGGCTCACCGGCCAAACAAAATCCCGGCTTATACAATGGAGTTTCCACTCCGGACTATCTGAAGAACAACACCGAAGCCGACATCGGCATGAGCTACCTGATTGAACGCGGCGGGAAGCGTTCTGACCGTCTTCAGGCGCAGAAGGATATTACCGCCCAGACGAGCTCGCTGGTAGCCGACAGCGAGCGAGGGCTTACGTTTCAGGTTGCCACCCTGTTCTTCAATGTCCAGCTCGCTGAATCCACGCTCGATCTCGCCGAACAGGACCTCCGAAGCTTCCAAACCACCGCAGACATCAGCGAGCATCAATACCAGGCCGGCGCGCTTAGCGAAAACAACTTCCTGATGATCAAGCTTCAGTTGCTGCAATTTGAAGCCGATCGTGAGCAGGCCCTGCTCGCCCGGGCCCAGTCGCTCTCAGACTTGCGGCAACTGCTGGGGTATGAATCGGTCACCTCCGATTACGACGTCGCCAGCGACTTCGAATACCAGCCGGTGAAGCTCAACCTCGAAGACTTGCAAATGAAGGCCCTGCAGAATCGCCCGGATCTGCGCGCTGCGCAGCAAGGCGTGACCGCTGCCGATAGTCAGTACCAGTTGCAAAAGGCCAATGGACGGCAGGATGTCACGGTCTCTGGAAATTACTCGCATGTGAACGGCATCAATGCCGCCACTTTCCTGGCCAGCATGCCCTTGCCGATTTTCAACCGCAACCAGGGCGAAGTCGCGCGGGCACGTTACGCCATTACCCAAGCCCAAGAGCAGCAAATAGCGGTGCAGGGGCAGGCCTTGACCGACGTGAGAGATGCCTACGAAGGTCTGGAATCAAATGACCGAATTGTACAGCTCTATATCTCCAAGTATCTGGCCGTAGCCAAGCAGTCCCGCGATATCAGCGAATACGCCTACCGGCGGGGCGGTCTGGCCCTGCTTGATTTTCTGGACGCAGAGCGTAGCTATCGAGCGACCGAGCTTGGCTATCGGCAGACCCTGGCCTCCTACTTACTGGCTCTTGAACAGCTTCGCGAAGCAGTGGGCACAAGAACGCTGCCCTAGCTCGCCCGCGCGAAACGCATATGGCAAGGAGGAAAGGCAATGAGATTGACCATCCTGAACCTGCTCCTGGTGGTGATCTCGCTCGGGATAGGAGCGAGAAAGCTTGCGGCACAACAGCAGTCCGCAGCAGTGCCCCCGGCTTTCCAGATGACGTCTGTCTATCACGACGAAAACTGGATCCCGCTTCAATACACCTGCGGGGTCGCCGATGGCTCCTCACCCGCCGTGCAATGGACGGGTGCGCCCCCAGGCACGATGAGCTTCGCACTGATCTTCCATGATACCGATGCAGCGCCCGGCAACGGCGCAATGGACGTAACCCACTGGATCCTCTGGAACATCCCCGCGAGCGCGGCGCACCTGCCTGCGGGCGTGCAGCGCGATAGTTCCCCGGATGGGATCGAGCAGGGCAGAAATGTTCGCGGCGTGAATGGTTATCAGCCGCCGTGCCCGCCTGCTGGCACAAGGCCCCACCATTATATTTTTGAACTCTACGCTCTCGACACAAAACTTGATCTGGCGCCCGGTTCCAGCCGTGTGGATTTGCTCAAGGCCCTGGACGGTCACGTCATCGGAAAGGCGTCGCTTGTGGGGGTTTTCGGTCAAGGAATCGATGAGCAGACCTGGCGCTGGGGTATCGCGAAGCTGCCATGAGGGCCCCGGGGAGCCAACTTCGAGATCGTGCGAAAGCGAGGCTTGCCGTGAAACTTTTTGCTGTCGTTGCCCTGGCGAACTTCGGTCCCATCCCGGCGCTTGCGCAGGGCCAGGCATCGTGCAAGGCATTCTTCCAGGTGCTCCGCGCCGACCAAGGAACGCCCGGGCTTCGTACCGGCCTGGACCGGGCACAGAAGAAATGGTGGGAGAACAAGGGCCAGAAAAAATATCCGGGCCTGTGTTTGAACGGCTCGGTGATGTCCGCAGACAAGCCCCGGTTCTTGGTGATCTGGTCGAAGTCAAAAACCGTTGGTCAAGCGTCTCTGCCGCCTAACGAAGTATTTGGCCAAACGGCGAGCGCCTTACAAGCTAGCGCCCCTCGTGCGCGGATTTACCTGCCCCGCTGGGACCTGGCCTCGGTCACGATTGTGAATGTCTTATCCGACGGGAGCCTTTTGCTTCCCCCCGCCTACTATGAGGCGGATCAGCACTCCTGGATACTGTTCCCGGACAGTCCCCAGGTGCTTGACTCCGCCATGAAATACCTCTGGCAGGAGCGTGTCTTTCTGCCCACCCCAGATTGAAAACAAGGCCGAGGAGTGGCCTAGATGACCAGGATCAGGCTAGAGCCGAACGAAGCGAAACGCGGTTAGCTCCGCAAGGACGCCCATCGATGAAAAAAGAAGAAGTACACGCTCGCATAGAAGAAATCGGCATCGTTCCCGCGGTTCGCACTTCGTCAGCAGACGATGCACGATTTGCGGCCGAGGCCGTGTCCCGTGGCGGCATTCCCATTGTGGAAATTGCCATGACGGTGCCCGGAGCGATTGAGGTAATTTCCTCGCTCAGGAAAAACATCCCGGACCTGCTCGTAGGCGCCGGAAGCGTGTTGGACGTTGAAACCGCGCGCCGCTGCCTGGACACCGGCGCGCAATTTCTCACCACCGACGGGCTCGACCTTGAAATTGTGGAATTTGCTGTGAAGCAGCACGTGGTCGTTTTTCCCGGAACATTGACGCCCACCGAGGTGATCGTAGCCTGGAAAGCTGGTTCCGACTTTGTCAAAGTGGTGCCCTGCGCGCAGGTCGGGGGAGACAGTTACATCCGGGCGCTGAAAGCGCCGTTACCGCAGGTTCATCTGATCGCTGCCGGAGGAGTAAACCAGTTAACGGCGCTCAATTTCATTCTGGCCGGCGCGACCGCGCTCGGCGTTGGACGCGAGTTGATTCCCCGGGAAGCCATTCGCATGCGGCAAGCCGACCGGATTCAGGAATTAGCGCGCCGCTTCGTCAGCTTTGTCAGCAATGGCCGCATCCAATCCGCGGCCCGCAAAGACAGTCTCTGGACTCCCCGCTAGCCTCAATAATAATAGGACACGCTCGACAAGACCGATCGGTGACCTTGAACGCCAAATTGGATCAGCATCTTCTTGTCCTTGCTCCGGGCAGAAAAATAGACCGTTTCGCCGTTTGAGTACTTACCCCCAGTAAAATCGAAGCGGTCGGCATGCTGTAGCACTTCATCTATATTCAGGTCATCCGCCTGAGTAGCTAGCACCTGGAAACCAATAATTTTGTTATCTGATCCTACCAGCAACTCGGCCTTCCTGCAGAATTCAGGGGCCACCGCAGATTCAAACATGAGGTGGTCCGCCAGCCGAGTAACACCTGCGCCGGATTTCACTGCTTCTTCCGAGGTTAGATGACCAAAGGACTCGTATACCGGCGTCACCGCGCACATCAGAAGATCGTTCAGCGTCCATCTTCTTACTTGCGAAGCCATCGAGATCCTTGAGTTCACCCACCAGATCTCTGGTGGCTCCATCGACCCGCCAGCTTCCCCATCGTCTTGAGTCTGTCCACAGGGCTTCGCCGGTATGCGCGTCGATCACTGTCATGATGGTAGATTCAATAGCCACCGGCCTTTTGTCCGGGCCATCTCGCGTCAAGTAGTCGCCGAGGTATTTATTCCCGGAAAATAGAAAGACGAGGTCGGCCTGCCTCAGATTCTCGACCAGCCGGAAGCGTCCCCATGCCTGCAACTGCTGCAGAGCTCTTTGCCGGGCGACGGCGAGCGCGCGAGGGCAGGTGCAATCGATAAACACCGTATCGGCCTGCATGATTCTCGGAGGCAAAAGTGGCCGGGCGGCTTTCGTAGGAGACTTCGCGGCAGCAAAAGGCGACGCACACAACAGGATCACAAGAAATTGTAAGCACTTTTTCATAAAGCCCGTAGCCGATACTCGTCGTCGTATACCATGGAGCCGTTACGATTTTGTTGCAGGTCTCTTCCAAATGGAATTGTATTCATTGAAGTGCACGCCTGCCCCTATAGACCCGCCATCGTAGAAATGCTTTTGCGCTTACCCCCGTAAGGCTCACTGATGCTGACTGGGACCCGATCCCGACTCGAGGATACCAGGCGGCAAGTAAACAAGTCATAAGGGATGACCTTATGCGCGTGTTTTGTTCTTCCAACGCGGAAGCCCTCGGCGCTGAATCTATCCCCTGCCGTTTGCCTCGGCAGCTCGCTCGCGGATCGTTGGCCCAGCGAAGATTTCCGATCCTAATGTCCACACAAAGAATTACCTACTTGCCCATTTGGAACTTATGATGTCATTATTATCCCCTTACATTTCGTCCGGGTTGATGAGGCAGCTGAGGCGGAGCGTTTATCATGGCCGTGACCAGTAGACCGTTAGCCGATGACCGGAGCTTTGAAAGTCTCGTCCCGACAACCATACGGCGAGATGTTCGATCGCGCATTGTCGAAATTGGAGTCATCCCCTCGATTCGCACAACTTCCGAGGAAGACGCCCTTTTTGCTGCCGGGGCACTGATCGAGTCCGGCATACCGATCGTCGAAATCAGCGCTACGTTTCCAGGCTTTCTTGAACTCATCTATCGCCTCTCTCGCCAGTTCCCCTCCGTCATTGTGGGTGCAGGAAATCTGTTCGATGCCGGGTCGGCGCGGCGGTGCGTGGATGCGGGGGCTCAATTCTTAACCAGTGATGGATTCGTTTCAGATGTCGTCGAGCTGGCAATCGAACAAGATGTTGTGGTTTTCCCCGGCGCACTCACCCCCACCGAAATCACCGCCGTGTGGAAAACTGGAGCCGAATTCGTCAAGGTAACTCCCTGCGACGCGTTGGGCGGCGATACCTATATCCGCAGTTTGAAGACGCTCTTTCCTCAGGTGCATTTCATCGCGTCAGGCGGCGTCAATCAAAACAACATTTTTAACTTCGTCAAAGCGGGTGCTACCGCAGTGGCCGTGAGTAAGGACTTGATTCCCGGCGAGGCAATCCGCTTGCGACAGGCCCATCGCATCCACGAGTTGGCGCGCCGCTTCCTCACTTCCATAGATCGCGCCCGTTGTTAAGGCTGGCAACGGCGCCTGACCCCGGGCAAAAGATATCAGATACAGGCGATCGTGAACTGCCGCTGGTATATTGCCGACCAAGCCACCGTAACCGGGCCTGTGGATGGAACACGATCGTTGTGTCATCGCTCGCTCCTAGGGCAAAGTCGGAATAAGGTTGTCTTGGCGATAAGAACGCACGCCTTCGGAGGGCCCTCGGAATCCCGAGGCGCTCCGAAGGCATGGTCTTATCCTATGATTCTCATGTCTCCCTAGCTCATTCCTCGACCGTTTTCCCTTGCCCACGCTCGCTGCTTTGGCCGACCTCTGACATCGTCAGCATTCTCTGAACCGGCGTTCCTGGCTGCAGAACTCTAACTGGCGCCATCGTTAAAATGAATGTAATAGAATCGTAGTAGTCTGACTGCCTGCCATGGCCAATTCAACCCTGCTCGAACGGCTGCACGAACAGTTGGTCCAAAGGCAATGGAAACTCGCCGTTGCCTCATTGCAGGAGCTCGGCCCGAGTTCCGCGGCGGATTTCATGTTGGCCCTCCCGTTCGAGCAGCAGCGGACTGTTTTCCGTCAACTCCCGGTGGATGTCGCTGCGCAAGTGATTGCCCATTTTCCCTACTACCTCGCCTACGTGCTGTTGCACGCGCGGCCGTTGGGAGAATTGCAGGCCATCGCCAACGCCATGAACTCCGCGGATCGCGATCACTTTTTGGATGAGCTCCCCGAAGAAGCCTGGCAGCTGCTCATGGACGAATTAGCGGCTCCAGCCCGTGAACAGGCCGGGAAAACCGAAGCTCTGCCTGGCATCGAGGAAGAGCCAGGCCCTGCGGCGCCGCGCCCCGAGGCGATTATCGAGGCGCGAGGGATCGAAAAGAGCTTCCGTCAACCGGAGGGCAGAACGATCCAGGTAATTGCCGCTACAAGCCTTGCGCTCGAAGCGGACACCATCACCGCGCTGCTCGGCCCTTCAGGCTCCGGCAAGTCTACCTTACTGCGAATGCTCTCCGGACTCACCGAGCCCACCTCAGGCGAAGTCGTATGGCACGGACGACCTTTAGCGCAATGCGCGCCGAATGTGGCCATCGTTTTCCAGAGCTTTGCGCTGTTTCCATGGCTGACGGTCCTGGAAAATGTTGAAGCTCCCCTGCTCGCGCGCGGCATGGAGCACCGCGAACGGCACCGGACAGCCTTGCGCGCGGTGGCAACCGTCGGCTTGAAAGGCTTTGAAAATGCCTATCCCAAGGAGTTGTCTGGCGGGATGAAACAGCGGGTCGGATTTGCGCGCGCGCTGGCGGTCGAGCCGGAAGTTCTTTTCATGGACGAGCCCTTCTCCGCTCTCGACGTGCTGACGGCGGAAAACCTTCGCGGCGAACTGCTGGACCTATGGCGCGCGAGAAAAATTCCCACGCGCAGCATTTTTATCGTTACCCACAATATCGAAGAAGCCGTGCTGCTGGCGGACCGCATCGTCGTGCTTGGACGCAATCCGGGCCGGATCCGCGCTGATTTTCGCGTCGCATTGCAGCAGCCGCGGGATCGCAAGTCGGCAGAGTTTTTCCTGTATGTGGACTACATCTACAAAGTGATGACGCAACCCGAGCTGACGCTCGCGCCACCCACGGCCGTCGAAAAGCAGGCCAGGCCGGCTCCGCAAGTGCTCCCGCACGCCCGGCCCGGGGGCATCACCGGCTTGCTCGAGCTTCTGTTGGATCGGGGCGGAGCCGAAGACTTATACCACGTCGCCGAAGAACTTCATCTCGAAGTGGACGACCTGCTGCCGATTGTCGAAGCCAGCACGCTGCTCGGCTTCGCGCAGGCCCGGGAAGGCGACGTCGAAATCACTCCTGAGGGCAAACTTTTTGCCGAGGCCGACGTCGAGACGCAGAAGCATCTGTTTCGCGACGCCGCGCTTGCCCACGTTGGAGTTCTTCAACAGATGCGCAAGGCGCTCGAACGCAAATCGGACGGTTCGATGCCACTTCAATTCTTTCACGATCTTCTCGACGAACATTTCTCCGAGGAAGATACCCAAAAGCAGATCGAGACCGCGCTCTATTGGGGCCGCTACGGAGAAATTTTCTCCTACGATCCCGAAACCGATCGCCTATATCTGCACGGGACGGCTCAGACCGAAGCCCCCTCGCAGGATCCCCAGCTACACCCATGACCAAGCGCTTGGCCACCTTTTCAGCCAAGCTGCCGTCCTGGGGCCGGCTTCCTTCCCATGCTCCATCTCTGCTTCGCGAATTGCCGATCATGCTGGGAGGGCTGGCGCTGTTTTACGCTCTTCTGGCACTGGCACGCACCTGGGTGGCGCCGGTTAGCGGGACAGCTGAAATCAGCCTCGCGCCCAGCGTGCTTCCGAAATACGCGATGTTTTCTATACTGCGCATCGCCATCGCCTACTTTCTGAGCCTTGCTTTCGCCGTCGCCTACGGCTACGTCGCCGCATATAACCCACGCGCCGAGCGCTTCATGGTTCCGCTGCTCGACACGCTTCAGTCGATTCCCGTGCTCAGCTTTTTGCCCGGCGTGATGATTTCCATGGTGGCTCTTTTCCCCAAGCGGCAGTTGGGTATCGAGCTTGGTTCGATCCTGCTGATCTTCACCGGACAGGTCTGGAATATGGCGTTCAGCTTCTACTCCTCTCTCAAGAGCATTCCCCGTGAGATGCGCGAAGCGGCGCAAGTCTATCGCTGGAGCTCCTGGCAAAAATTCGTGCAGATGGAATTGCCTTACTCGATGATTGGACTGATTTGGAATTCCATGATGTCGGTCGCGGGGGGTTGGTTTTTCCTGATTGCCTGCGAGATGTTCGTGCTGGGAAACCGTGATCTGCGGCTGCCAGGACTCGGCTCTTATCTCCAGACCGCCGCCAATGAGGGGAACACTCGGGCCATTCTTTGGGGACTGGCCGTCATGATTGGGGTCGTAATTCTGATCGACCAGGTGATCTGGAGACCAGTCATCGCCTGGGCACAGAAGTTCAAATTCGAGCAGGTGGAAGCCGCCGAAACAGCCCATTCTCCGGTACTTGAATTTATGAAGCGCTCGAGAATTCTGCCCCTCATCGCCGCGGCTTCCATCCGGCCGGCACGGGAGCGCCTGGATCTGTTTTTTGCCCGACGGCAGGTGCTCGCGCAACAAGGTCAGCTGTCGCGCCATAAGCCGAACTGGACAACCGGAATTATCGCTGCAGCCTTGCTCTTGGCGATTGCCTACGCTTGCCTGCGCATGGTCGCGCTGATCGGTTCGCTAAATGGGACAGACCTGCGGGACATCCTCGCGGGCGCCGGCGCCACATTTCTCCGAGTGGAACTCACGCTCGCGCTGGCAGGACTTTGGACCATTCCCGTCGGGGTGATCATCGGCCTGAGCCCGCGCCTTTCATCGATCGCCCAGCCCCTCGCCCAGGTCGCCGCATCGGTTCCAGCCACGGCCCTGTTCCCCATTATTTTACTGATGCTGATTCGCGTCGGAGGCGGTCTGGGAATCGGCTCGATTGTGCTTCTGCTCCTTGGCACGCAGTGGTACATCCTGTTCAACGTGATCGCGGGCGCCAGCGCCATACCCACCGACTTGAAGGAGGTGTGCAGCCTCTATCGATTCCCCCACTGGGAGCGCTGGCGCACCCTGCTGCTGCCGGCAATCTTCCCGTATCTCATTACCGGCTTTGTCACCGCGTCCGGCGGCGCTTGGAACGCCAGCATCGTCGCCGAATATTTTCGCTTCCGCGGCCAGACCTTTTCAGTTACGGGCCTTGGAGCCGTGATCAGCCGGGCAACCGATGCGGGCAATTTTCCCATGCTGCTGGGAGCAACCGTCGCGATGGCGAGTCTGGTTCTCACCGTGAATCACTTCCTGTGGCGTCGCCTTTATCGCCTGGCTGCCACGCACTTCAGCTTTGAGAACTAGTGCGGCAGCCGTATCCGCGGAGGTTCGCTTGTGTCTGCTGCCGGAATGGGGTCGCAAATTTGCGACTCGAGGTTCGCTACGGAGTTGCCGAAACGCCCTCCCGGATGACAGCTCTTACGACTACAGCGAAACGGGTAGTAGCTAAATTTGCAAAACCTTGCCAGCATATGGGCAGAGGTGGTTCTGACGCTGCCATCAGGCGAGCTGCAGAGGGTGTTTTGGGCCGTGCGCCGGAATCGTGCTGATTCCCGGAACACGGGTGCCGCTTGGCTGGGGACCTAGGACTGCTGCTCGGAGACAATGTCACCCGGGAAGGGCGCTGCTGGCGGTGGGAGTGCTGAGTTCGATTCCCCTCGCCGCCGAGGGGCGCTCCGATGGCCGAGAGCGTCCTGCTCGAAACCCTGGAGCACCGAATAAGGGTAATTCATCAAGGAGAAGTCCATTGAGCAAAATCCACGACGAACTAAGGCGCGCGGAACAATTCCGCCACGGCAGCAGCGTCGTTGCAGGGCTGCGTATCAAGGGCCAGATTGTGGGGAGCGAAGACTTGACCGTGGACGGCACTGTCGAAGGCCCCATTCAGCTAACCGAGGGAAAACTGACTGTTGGAAAAGAAGGCAAAGTGAACGGCAATGTTTCCGCTTCGGAGATTGAAGTACACGGAAGCGTGATTGGCAATGTGCAAGCGAAAAATCGAGTGGACATAAAGACGAGCGGGGCGGTTGTTGGTGACCTCGCAACGGCCCGAATCGTGATTGATGACGGTGCGCATTACAAAGGCTCGATCGACATCGGTGCCAAAGAATCTCCCTCGGCGACACAGCCGAAAGCTTCGGCGGCAGATGCGTCATAAGACTCTGGAGGGTGCGCCTGGAGGCGCATTCCGCCACATTTCGGCTACAGAGAATTACCACCAGCGCCTACCAGGGCGTCACGATTGTATGAGTGAAATATTCTGGCAGAGTGATTGGAATGGGTCCCTGGGAATTAACCGCCGCAATTGGAGACCTCCTCGATTTCGAGAAGCGCAGCCGTGCGTGTGCGAAGGAAAAAGCCACGGTGAAGCGCGCATTCACGCTGTCCGCCGAGCCGAAAGTTTTGCTTTCAGAAGACGCCTTTCGGATCCTTCTTGCTCTGGAAGGCCGGCGAGCCGAACGGTCACAGAAAGCTTTCGCACTCGCTTTGCTCGACTTGGCCGTTGCCCTGACAGGCGAAAGCGCTGCCAAGACAGTCCGTGATGTGACATCGGCTGTTTCGGCTTCGACGCGGAGCACTGATTTTGTAGGCTGGTATAGGTCCGAAAAAACATTGGGCGTGATCTACACCGAGCTGCACCTGGAAAAGCAGCACAGTGTCTCCAAGGTTTTACACTCGAAAATCACCAAAGCTGTCCATGGAGTTTCATTTTTCTCGAACAGCTTTCTTACCGTGCATACTTTTCCGATGAACCTGGACCGTGACGGCTTAGTCAGAGTTGGGAAGTCGATCGCGTGACCCGCATACTGATTGCCGATGACAATGCGGCCGTAAGACAACGACTTCGATTGCTGCTGGAATCTCGGGAGGATTTCACTGTCTGCGGCGAGGCCAAAGACGGCATCGAAGCGATCAACCGGACAAAAGAATCCCTACCCGACCTGGTCATTCTCGACATCACCATGCCCGGCGTGGATGGCTTTGAAGCCGCGCGGGTCATCAGAAAATTTTTTCCGGATATTCGGATTCTTATCTTTTCCGTTCATAAATCGAAGCAGTTGGTCAAAGAGGCTTTGGAAATTGGCGTGGCTGGATTTGTAGGAAAAACCGAGGGTGATCTATTATTGAAAGCCATCGATACGGTGTTGCACGATGGTCGCTACTTTGCCGCGACTGCCGGCTACGCGTGAACGGTACACCAGACCCTCGCGGAGCCACCCGGGCTATTTGGCCCCCGCAACCGCCGTAAACGATTGCTTATCTCTTGGCACGCTCAGGTATCCGATCACTTCGTTCGTGGCAACCTCATTGATCACGATTTCAAGTGGTTGCTGCTCTCGTCCTCGGTAGAAAAAAATCGGCTCGTTGATCGCTCGATTCCGTTTCTCGGTGGTTCTATCGTCCACAGACAATTCCAGGTTGCATTCGTTCCTTTTTGGATTGGTGCCATGCAGCGCGATGGTTATGTCGCCCATTTTCTCAGACGCGTTTTTTCCTTTTAGCGTGAACTCGAAATAATCCCGCCCCCCCAGTTGGCGCAGGACTTCGATGTCGTCATGGTTTCGGGCGATCAATGTGCCCATCTCGCTGCGGCTCATATGAAAGTCGTCGTTGGCGGTTTTGATGGCGTCCCGGACGCTGGTTACGTCCGAGCTGACCGTTCTTAGGTCGTCGGCATCGGCCTTGGTGGCCAGCTGCTCTCTGACAGCGGTGTCCGCGGCCGTCAGCTCCTTCATCTGTTCGAGGTTTTGGTCACGCACCCTCAGCACTTGTTTTTGTGCCGCGTGAGCATCGTTCTGTGTAGCCTTCATTGCCGCGGTCAAGGTGCCAAGTTCCCCTCGGAGACTCGCATCTTCCTCCCGCATTTGCGCCAATTGATCCGTCAGCAGCTGGAACGCTCGCGCGTCACTCACGGCTGCGGCCCGGGCCTCGCCGCTCAGAAGACCCAGCCCGTTTTCGCTGAGCCTCAAAGCCTTATCGCTCAACCAAAGAGCGCTCGTGACCAACACAACCAGGAGCGCCAAGAGAACCGCCACCCAGCGGGCGGTACTTGCGGTACTTGAGGATGTCGGCTGAAAAGGGACTACCGGCTGGTCGAATCGCGGTTCGGTTTGATCGTCAAATTTCATGAGATATTTCTCTCATTGTACTCTGCAAATATCAAGAGACTTAGACTATCGGTAGGTGGTCGCTTGTGCTCAGGGGCCAACGATTCACAGAGCACCATAGTCGGTACAAACCGATGTGTCTATCAAGGGATTCCCGTAGTTTCGCCGAGGAACACTACTGGAATGCGAATCCAGCCGGGGTGTGCCTAGAAAACTTGCCGCTACCTCAAGGTCTTCACCAAGACGTGCGGTTCCCGAAAACAGGCGCGCACAACGGCACCGGCCTTCCTGGGCCTGTGCCACCCGAAATTCCAGGAAGCGCTCGCGGGTGCACTTCCACGGTGGGGTGGTTCTGTGACCTCGAATCCGAACCCACCAGACTGCGGAATAGCTTGGTTTGAGATCGACTTTGGCCTCCCCCAGGCAATCAACCAAATCCATCTGCCTGTGCAGCGCATGGCTTAAATGCTCATGGCTCGATGATGCGATTCTGCACGGCGTAGCGAACCAACTCGCCGATGCTGTGCATCTTGAGTTTGCGCATGATATTCGAGCGATGAGTTTCAGCGGTTTTCACGCTTAGATTCAGAAGTGCCGCGATTTCCTTGGTTACTTTCCCTTCACAGACAAGTTGCAGGATTTCGCGCTCACGGGATGTGAGCTGCACGGCCGGCTCCTCAATCGCCGCCGAGGGCGAGAGTTTCGCCAGCATCGCCTCGGTGGCGCGGGCGGTATAGAACGGCTTGTGCTCAGCGACCGTCTTAACGGCTTTCACGAGATCCCGATCGGAATCGGATTTCAAAAGATAGCCGAGCGCGCCGACTTCAAAGCTGTCTTTTACCAACTGATCGGAATAGTGCGCCGAGACCAGAAGGACTTCCGTTTGCGGAGATATTTTGCGGATACGGCGCGTAACATCGAGCCCGTTCAGGCCCGGCATGGTGATGTCCAGGACGGCGACCTGCGGCCTGAACTGCTCGGTCATCTGCAGGGCTTCGGTGCCGGTTTTGGCTTCGCCGCAAACTTGCCAACCCGGTTGACCTTCCAGCAGAGATTTAAGGCCCCGACGAATGAGATCGTGATCGTCGGCGATCAAAATTAAAAATGCGCTCATGTCGGGAGGGTCCGAGCGACGGTTTGGCAGTTCTGAGCCCGTGAGCTCAGAAAACGCGGGGAACTTGATATTAGCTTAGAAAGATGGATTGTCCAAGTGCCTTGACAGCGTTGGCAGGGCTGGGCCTACGGTGTAACTGACGAGGCGAGGGTACTCTGCGTACATTGGGTACAGCCTTGGTTTCAGTATTGGATTGTATTGCCGAGAAACGGCATACGCCTCTTTTATAAGAGCTAGCAATGGCCGGCAGCTGCAGGGAAAGAAGAAGGGTAGAGCCCGCGGGGACCTGTAGAGGGCGCATCCCGCAACCTGACATTCCCCGTGTGACATGTTGCAAGGCATAGAGAAACAAAGGAACCACATGGCGGTTCGTTCTTCCCCAAAGGATGCATTTTACCTGTTGGCGATCGTTGCGAGCGCGGTTACTGTCACCGCGCTCTATTTCGCGAAAATCGTGTTCGTGCCCCTGGCACTGGCAATGCTTTTTGCTTTCGTGCTTACTCCGCTCGTTACTTTCCTTGAGAAACGGCGGCTCGGAAGAACCCTGTCCACACTGATCGTGGTCCTGCTGACGCTCGCCAGCGTTGCGGGCGTCGGATGGGTTGTGGCAAAGCAGTTTGTCGATGTCGTCAATCAGCTCCCGCGGTATCAATCCAACATCAAAGAGAAGCTGGATTCCCTGCATGTTTCCAGAAGCGAGACGATAAGCAATGCGGCAGCCACGGTGAATCAGATCCGTAAGGCTTTGGTCGCGCCTCCGCAGGATACAGCGAAGGACGCCACCGGCGGGCGTTCGCCTAAACCATCCGCACCGCGACAGCCGCTTCCGGTCGAAATCGTGCAGCCGGCGAGGCTGCCGATTGAGTCCCTTCAAAGTGTGCTGGGATTATTTCTGCAAGTGCTGATCGTGATCGTCTTCACCATTTTCATGTTGCTGCGGAGGGAAAGCCTTCGGAACCGCTTCATTTCACTCGCAGGACAGCGGCGAATGACTGCGCTCACGTATGCGTTAAACGAAGCGGGCAATCGCGTGGGCCGTTATTTGCGCACGCAGCTAGCCGTGAATGCGATCTATGGCGCGGCCATCGGAGTTGGGCTGCATTTCATCGGGATTCCCGGCGGCTTGCTATGGGGCGTGGCGGTCGGGCTGTTACGGTTTCTGCCTTACGTTGGCCCCCCGCTGGGCGGCATCATGCCGGTGCTGATGGCGCTGGCGATTTTCCCGGGCTGGCGAATCCCTCTGATCACGTTTGCGCTGTTCCTCACTATCGAATTGCTCACAGCACATGCCGTCGAACCGATGGTATATGGATCGCACACGGGGATTTCACCGATTGCAATTCTCGCCGCCGCGATATTTTGGACCTTCCTGTGGGGGCCGGTCGGGCTGGTGCTTTCGACGCCGCTCACCGTGTGTCTTGTTGTCCTGGGGCGTCATCTTCCGCGTCTGGGATTTCTTCTGTTGCTGCTGGGAGATGAGCCTGTCCTGATGCCCGATGTGCTGGTCTATCAGCGGCTGCTCGCGATGGACCAACAAGAGGCTGAGGAGGTTCTTGAGAACCTGCTGAAAGAGAAATCGCTCGAGGAGGTTTACGATTCGGTGCTGATTCCGGCCCTGAATTTGGCCGAGCAGGACCATCATCGGGGACAGATCGATGAAGATGCGGCGAGGTTCATCTACCAGAGCACGAAAGAAATTGTTGACGTTTTGCGTGACCGCAGTATCGAATTCGACTCGCACAAAATCGCTATCGGTCCTGGCCAGGATGTGGCCGTGGAAAAAATACCGCGGATGCAACCGCGCCAGCGTTATAGGGTTTTGTGCCTTCCGGCACGAGACGAAGCCGATGAAGTTGTCGCCATGATGCTGGCGCAATTGTTAGAACGGGCGGGCCACGCGGCCGACTGCGCGCCGCCGGGGCCGCTTGTGGAAATGATCGAGCGCCTAAGAGTCAACAAACCGGACCTGGTTTGCATCTCGGCACTGCCGCCATTCGTCATTTCCCACACACGAGCGCTTTACCGGAGGATTAAGGAACAATCGCCAGAGTTACAAGTCATAGTAGCGCTCTGGGGCTTCACCGGCGATGTGGGCCGCATCGCCAGCCGGGTCGGTATCGGCGAAGACGTTCTGCCCGTGACCACGCTTCGAGACGCGGTGCACGGGATCAGCGACTCAGAAGGAGTGATTCATCACCGCGTTACACCCTCACGCGCGTAGGCGGTCAGCGGGGAAACTTCGAATTCCTAAAAACGGATGTGAAGCGGAGTCCACCGGGATTAACGCAACTTGATTTGCTGCTCGGAGAGCCACGCGCCCTTGATGAGATAGCTGATCGAAGGCGTGCCGTTGGAATTTGCGGCGAGTGCGGCCTCGATGTCACCCTTGCTGTGCACAGGCTGGCAATCGATTCGCAATACCACGTCTCCCGGATGGATGCCCAGTTGCGCGGCGGGCGATCCGTCGCGGACCGATGTGACCCGGACTCCTGGGCCGGCGGCGGAAACGGCGGCCCCGAAAAGTCCGGCGTCCCCCGCGATTTCTGGATTGGGTCGACCGGTTCCCTTCCCTGCGATCGAGTTGGACGGGCAGCTCGGCGCGATTGCCGCCTCACGGCTTGGTTTTGTCGGCGCGTAGCTGAGCTTGAAGTAAACGCCGCGGCTGGCGTTTTCATCGACGGTGCGCTGCCAATCGACCTCCTCAAAAGAGACGGATTTTTCAGCGCCGTAGGTGGTGACGAAGTGTAACCTCGAGTCGGCGACCCAGTAGTCGGTGACGCCGTAGCCCGAGCCGTCGCCAAGATAGACGACGAGGAAGGAGTTCAGACGAATTCCGAGAGAAGCCGGGAGACTCGGCCTCCCCGGCCGCTGCATCGCTATCCGTGTCGTAGCAGTAGTCTTCGGCATAGGGAGCGCAATCGGCTGCCCAGGCCCAAGACGAAGCCCATCCATAGAGTGGCCAAAAGCCGTATCCACGGTACGAACCACGTCCGAATCGCAACTGCAGCCGTGGTCCCCCGGGCGTTCTGGGTATGTGAAAGTCAGATCCGGGCATGGGTAGAGACCGACCAGGGCGGGATGGCAAAGGCGCGGAGCTAATCGGCCGGCCGCCAAACCTGTGGACACTGCTGGAATGTCCGGAAGAGCCCGCAAAATGGGCACCGCCGCTGCGCTGGGCGTACCCGGCCGACGCGGCCAGAGCGATTGTGATTGTGAAAATCACACCGAACGAAACGGTGCGAAGCTGTGGGCCGGTTGCTTCACGGCGTTGAGCGGGATGTCTCACGCTGGCGCCCTCCCACTTCAGCGGGCCGTAGAGAACAAGCCTGCGCGGGCCGATTCTCAACCGTCATTCTACCACCGGCGCATCAAAACGTCACAGGGAGTGCCACTCAGAAGCAGTGTGTTCTTGATTTTTCGCGTGACTTGCGACTCAGCTTCGACAGGATCACCAGGCCGCAAAGCCAGCACGGACGCCAGCGGCGGGTGACTCTCTCTGATAGCCACAATGCCGACTTGGGCGCACTCCGGAGGGCCTATAATGTGGACCCGTCTTCAGCGACGGACTCGTCATGACCGCCGCTCATTTCGCGGTCGAGCGAATCGAAATGGAGTGAAAAAACCGACCGAAATGCAAACAGGATCCGATCTCCTCGCGCACAGCGTTATGTTTTCTCCGCTGCCCAGGCCGCGCAGACCACGGCGGCGCCGAACGGCAGCAAGAAGCTGATTTACGACCAGGATCATCGTGGCCCGCTTTCAACCGACACGGTTGCCACGCTGATGCTGCTGCAGGCTGACAACATCGATCTGCTGGGGATCTGCACGGTGACCTGCGATATGTGGGCGAAGCAGGAAACGGCCTACGCGCTGCGCCTGCTGGAAATGATGGGCCGTCCGGAAATACCGGTGTACATGGGGGCGCAGGAACCGTTGCTCAACACCAAGGCCGAGGCTCAGATGCGCTACCAGATGTTCGGGTCAAGAACGCTTGGCAACGAAGGATACCTGGGGTGCTTCGCGAACGACGGCGGGAGCCGTGACGTGGTTGAGCCGCTGCCACCGCCCTACAGCCGGTTCGCGCAGATCAAGGCACAGCCGGAGCCAGCTGCGGACTTCATTATACGCACGATTCGCGCGAATCCGAACGAGGTGACGATGTACTGTGGCGGACCGATGACCAACCTGGCGCTGGCCGCGATGCTCGCACCGGACATTGTGCCGATCACCAAGGAAGTAATCTTTATGGGCGGAGGCATTCATCATTCGACCAGTTCGGTGAACGTTTATTTCGATCCGGAGGCGGCCAAGATTGCGTTTCGCGCCGGCTGGCCGAAATTGACGCTGGTCACAACCGACCTCGCCGAGCAGGTGCACATGCAGGATGACGGCAAGGTCGATTACATCGTGGATCGCGCGCCTGCCCCGATCCGTGAGCTATTCCAGAGGTACGAGCAGACCCCGCAGCGCAACAATCCGCGGAGGCAATCTTTCCGCATGCCGGACGAAATGATGGCCGCGCACGCGATTGATCCTTCGATTTTTGGAGGCTTCGATGAGTTGTACCTCGACATCGTGACCCACAACGACGGGCACTATGGCGACACCTCTTTTTGGGATGCCAATTGGAAGGGCGCTAACCGCGGAACCTCGCTCGAGGGGCAGAACAATCCTTCGGCCAAGGCCGGGCGGGTTCAAGCGCTGAAGGAAATTGACAAGCAGCGCTTTCGCGAGTTGTTCGTCGATCTGCTGACCCGGCCAATCAATCGCGCGAAGGCCTAGGCGAGCTGGGTATGACACGGTGGCCGGGAAATTCACGGGAGACAACGATGACTGCGACCCGCCGGGAATTTATCAAGACAGTCGGAGGCGCAATTGCGTCATCGCAGATTCCCTCCGAAGTGCCAGCGATGAGCGTTGCGGCTCTAGCGCTTCCAGAGCAGCGAGCGGCTGCGCCGCAGCCCGGCGGACAGCGAAAAATCATTTACGACCAGGATACCTACGGCCCGTTTGGCACCGACATTCTGGGAACGCTAATGATGTTGCAGGCCGAGAACATCCATCTGCTTGGCATAACAGTTGTCAGCGGCGACGCGTGGATGAAACAGGAGATGGCGTTCACCCTGCGCTTGCTGGAAATGATGGGACGCACGGAAATTCCGGTGTGTCCCGGCGCGCAATTTCCGATGCTCAACACCAAGGAAGAATGGCTGCTGCGGCTGGAACTCTACGGCGGCCATCGGCTGGACCCGTGGCTCGGTGCTTTCAACCGCAGCAATGGTGGTCCGGACGACGTCGAACCGCTGCCAGCACCTTACGATCGCTTCGCGCACATCCCGGCGCAACAGGAACACGCCGCACGGTTCATGATTAAGGCGGTGCGGGCGAACCCGGGCGAAGTGACGATTTACGCCGGCGGGCCGCTGACGAATCTGGCTCTAGCCATGGCGCTCGCGCCGGACATCGTGCCGCTGGTGCCCGAAGTGGTCATCATGGGAACCGGTTTTCACGCGTTCACCAATACCTTCAACGTTTTTTTCGATCCGGAGGCAGCGCGAAAGGTGCTGCGCGCACCCTGGCCGAAATTCACAGTCGTGACGGTGGACCTCGCGGAGGAAATTCACGAAGGCGATGAGATTTCTGCGGGCCGCAAGATGGTCGAGGAAATCGCCGCGCGCGCGCAGAGCCCCATTGCCGATCTGTTCCAAAGATATGCGGTCGAGCCGCTGCGACACGACCCCAGCATGCGCTTATTCCGCATGGCGGACGAAATGATTGCGGCGCAGGTAATCGATCCGAGCCTGTTTACAAAATCGGAGCAGATGTACGTGGACATCTGCACGACTCCGGGCCCCCGCTACGGCGATTCGATGTTCTGGACCAAAAACTGGCAGGACCTTCCGGATGCGGGAAAACATCCGCTCAGCGCGGCGGACCGGCGCGTATTTGTGGATCCGCGGCAGTTCTATCTGGGGCCGCCGCCTTCGGCGGGTCTGGTGAATGTTTTACAAGAAGTGGATCACGACCGCTTCAAGAAGCTTTTTGTCGATTTGATGACCAGGCCGATTCGCAAGGCCTAATCGCGCCCATCATGCCACAATTTCCCCGCCGGCTATTTTATTGTGACCTCATCCTGGATCTTCTCGTAGCTCGATTCGGTCAAGGCACCCTTGAGTACCAACTCGTGTTTGGCTTGGTAGGGGCGCCTCTTGATGATTCGCCGCGCCGCGCGCGGGGTGATGCCGGGAAGGCTCTCCAGTTCCTTTTCGCTCGCGGCGTTCACATCCACCAGAGCGTGGCCACCTTGTTTCCACCCTTCCTTGATCCCCTGCGCGGCAGCGCGGGCGTCTTCGGCGGCGGTCTGCGCTGCACGACCGATCGCCCGGCCGGCGGCCTCGAGTTCCGGCTTGGCACGCTCGGTGGCCTTCTCGGCCTCTTGCCGGGTCTTCTCGTCGCGTTCCTTTTGTTGCTCTGCATTGTGATCAGAGCTGAAGCGGCAGCCCGCTAAGGAAAAAATTAAGCACCCCAGCGTGCAGAGTGCTCCGAATCGCGTTCGCCAGATCATGCGGTCGCTCCTGTCGGCACCTGGGCGTTGGCTTGCTGTGGCTGCTGTCGTCCCACGATCACCGGGCTGGTGAAAAGCACAGCATTCGGAATGACTACGCGCTGCTGGTCCTTCGTAGTGATGATCGTGGCGCGGGTTTGAATATCGTCGACAGTCCCTTCCAGGCCGGTGACGCTGATCCAGTCGCCTATTTCAAACGGCTCCTGCAGCAGCAGCAGAATGCCGGCAAGAAAATTCTGCAAAATGTTCTGAAACGCAAAGCCCACGGCCACGCTGCCGATACCCAGCACCTTGATCAGGTCACTCGCCTGAAAGGAAGGCGCAACAATGGAAAGGGCGATTAGAAATCCGAGAATGACCACCAGGGTATGAGTCAATTGTCCGAGCAAGAGTCCCAGACTGCGTCGCCGCCGCCGCTTCTCGATGAACCGGCGGACCACCGACTTCGCGGCTGAGGCCAGAATCACGAAGAGAACGAAAACGATAACCGCCAAAATGAGATTCGGCAGCAGGGATACAGTCGTATCAATAATTCTGCTCCCGCTCTTCCAGGCGTTCGATAAGTCGATGTGCATACACCCTCCGCACAATTGGTGCGAGGGCATGACCGTATTCAGGATAGCGATTTTTGGCCCGGCTTGCCAGTGGCCTGGCCAGCGCGGCCAGCGGGCCCCAGGGACCAATAGCCCGTACCAATCAGCTTCTTTCCCCGGATGGTTTCCAACCGCGGCAGTCCGGCAGACCCACGCCGAAAGGCAACTAAAAGGTTGCAGTCGTTTGGCACTGCCGCTAATATGCAACTAGGAGGTTGCTTATTATGAACAACCGCATCGAGAAGCGAATCGAACTACAAGCGCCCGCCTCAAGAGTTTGGCGTGCCCTCACCGACTATCGCGAGTTCGGCGAATGGTTCCGCGTGAAAATCGACGGTCCGTTTGTCGCGGGCCAGGTTGCGCGAGGCCACATCACCCACCCCGGCTACGAGCATCTCCCATGGGAAGTCGTCGTGCAGAAGATCGAACCCGAGCGGCTGTTTTCCTTCACCTGGCACCCCTACGCCGTCGATGCCGAAAAAGACTATTCGCAGGAAGTACCCACGCTGGTCGAATTCACGCTGCAGAAAACCGCAACCGGCACTCTGCTCACAGTCGCCGAGTCCGGTTTTGATAAAATCCCCGCCGACCGCCAAGTCGATGCTCTGCGCATGAACGACCGCGGCTGGGCAGCGCAGCTGACAAATATCGAGAGCCATGTCTCCCGGAATCCATAGCCCCATAAGTTCCAAGCGACAGCAGCCTTATGCACGCATCTTCGCCGCGCTGGGCGACGAGACGCGCCTGGCGCTGGTCGCGAAGCTCTGCCGCGGCGAGCCGCTTTCGATCGCGCACCTCACGCAGGACTCCAAGCTCACCCGCCAAGCCATCACCAAGCACCTTCGCGTCCTGGAGACAGCCGGAGTCGTGCACAGCATCCGTTCAGGTCGCGAGAGCCTATTCGAACTCAACCCCAAGCTCATGGAAGACATTAAGCAATATCTGGACGTCATCTCGAAGCAATGGGATCAGGCACTCGCTCGTCTAAAGTCGTTTGTCGAAGATTGAACACCCCCATCGCGGTGCGGCAAAATCACGGACATTTGCGGCACCGATCATGGTTCTTCTCGGAGAATGGGACTTGCTGGAGAAATGGGGCTGGTCGCTCGTTGTTGGAGAAGAAACGGGTCATTTCTCGCAAAATGATCCGTTGCGGCCAGGATTGTCGCCGAGTTCAACGTCTAGCAAATATCCCGGGCGGGGCGAGCTGGATGACACCTCGCACCATAGGTTGTCTGGAAATTTCCGGGCTCCAGCCGACCGGGGCATGGAAGCTCGGCAGACCTAGGGGTGAGACATGCCACAAACCCGGGAACCGCGAATTGCGGTTCCCCCTGTTCGTCCTTCAAATTACTTCGCCAGCGGATCAGGTCGCAGCTGGAATTTCACCACTTTGCTGCTAGTCCCTTTGCCGCCCTCGATATGCTGCGGCGCGCGCGTCGCATACGTCGAATACAGACCGCGCCCCTTCCATCCCGCATTTGAGTCGTCGATCCGGCCATCGAGGCTCTTGGCAAAGAATCCCATCGGATACGGCACGCGCAGCGTGACAAACTTACCGGTGTTCGGCACAAGCGCAAGTAGCGAATCCGATGAATTGCCCGTAGCAATGGGAATGTTCTTCCCGAGCCCGAAGGTGTTGAACTGATCGACCCAATTGTAGTAGTTCGCGTCGGCGCTTCCTGATTCGGTGCCCTGAAACGAAGGCCCGGGGAACGGATACATCGTCCAGCCTTCCGGGCACTGCTGTCCGGTCGCCGTCGGCCCGTTCAGCGGCCCTTTGCACTTGCGGCGGTCGAAGCTCGCAAAATGCCCGCTCGTAAGCACGGTCCACACCACTCCGTTGCGGTCAATATCCATTCCCCGCGGACCAAATCCCTTGATCGCAGCCTTCGGGTTGTTCCAGGGCAGTTCGTAAATCTCTGCGAGCGCCGTCGCCGGAGGATTCGACCCGGGCGCGATGCGCACGATAGCGCCCGGAAATCCCAACACAGTTCCCCACACCGATCCGTCCACTGGGCTCGGATTGATCCCGTAGAACGCGCCATGAATGCGGTGATCTTTCGTAGGATCGATCGGCTGATCGGGCTCGGTATACTCGCCCCGCTTGCCGTCGCCATTGGTGTCGAGCACAAGCGCCGTCCAGCCCTGCGACCTGGCGGCGTCGTGTGTCTCATCCCACATCTTGGTGTTCAGCCAGCCGACCACATCGCGCCCCCCGGCAAACCACAGCGTGTTGTTGGCGTCTTCAGCAAACATCAGGTGCAGGGTTCCAAAGCACGTGTCAACCAGTTCGAATTTCCCGGTCTTCGGATCGTACACATTCGCCTGCCGCCCGCTCGTCTCGAGCGGAAACAGTTTTGCAGAAGGATTGTCTGCTCCCTGCTTGCAGAACGCGGGATTCTTCTCCGGCGCGCGCACGACCGCCGCCGACCACACGCGCCCCTTGGCATCCATCATCAGGCTATGCACGCTGGCCTTGCCGTTCCAGATTTTTTCGTCACCCCAATATGGGGACGGCTCGGACATGTCCTGCGGCGAGGCATACGGCGTATCCGCATCGCGCACCGGCACTGGAATTTCCGCCGCCGTGTTCTTCGCCGGATCGACCACGCTGATAAAGTCGGTGCTCACTTCGTGCACGCCATAGATTGACCCGTTGGCGTTCATCGTCGGATTGCGGCGATCGGTCGTGATCTCGTCATGGAAATATTCTTTTCCGTTGCCCCAATCCCACTCCGTAATCACAATGTTGCGCTCGAGGCCCTGCGGCCGCGGCGGCGCCTGCTGCGGATACTCTCCCTTGGCGATCCGGTCGGTCCAGTCGGCGTACATTCCGAGCGTCGCTTCACGACCCATGCGCACCAGCCCGCCGCTCATCTGCGAGCCAACTTGCGCCGAAGCTACGCGCCGTCCCCAAGCCGCCACCGAAGTATCGAAATGCCCCAGCGCCGGCTCTAGTTCGCGCGTCGCCTTGTCGCCGATCTGGTGGCAGGCCTCGCAATTGTTCACCTTCACCTGATCGATCCACTGGTCCTGGCTCTTCACCGTCGGCGCGACGCCGTTGCCAGTCGGCCCGGTTCCCGGAAAATCGCTCTTCGCCGGCAGTTTTAATAACGAATACCAATAATCCGCCGGATAATAATTCGCCGCCGCACGCGCATCTGGCGCAATTTTTGCGGTCAAATCCACATCCTTGCCCGGCGCCGCCTGCACTGGCGACGAATCCACCAGCCCATAGCCGCGCACCCAAATCTTGTAATTCGCCTTGGGGAGCTCCGGCACCAGATAACGCCCGTTGTCGTCGGTCACGACGATCTTGACGTATTTCGTCGGCAGGTCAGTCGTCTCGGCAATCACCCACACGCCAGCCTCAGGCCCCTTCGAACTGGTCACCACGCCGCCAATGTCATCACTCCCGACGCTCACCACACCCGCCGCCACGCGCTTCCCTGCGTGCATCTTGGGCATCCACGCAGCGGCCAGAAGCACCGCCACGCCCACCGCGGCGATCCCCGTATACCCAGCCTTATTCGTCATTGACTTGCCTCCACGTGCTCATTCCACTCTGTTCTGTGCGCTTGTGAATCGGCTGCCGTTACCGGCCTAGAAGTGCCAACGCGCCAACATTATTCCCGGCGCATCCCATTGTCAATCCATAGCTTGGGCCGCGTATCATCGCCCACAACGTCATTTCAGTACCGCCCGCGGCTCACCAGGCTCCCGGACTTTTGCTTAAAATGATCACCCTGTTTTGCGTCTACATGGAATAACCCGGAATTCTCCGACATCGAGCCGATACCCGCCCAGCCCCTTTTGTCGTGTTCTGGTCAGAGCACGAGCTAGGCAACGCTCAAGGAGGTTAGAAATGATACGTCTGTTTTTATGGATCTTCCTGCCCCTGTTTGTCCTCTCCACCTACGTGTGGGCCAATGACCAAACCAAGGACCAGGACCGTTTGCAGGAGTGCGGCACCGTCGCCAAAGAGATTCTGAACGTTCCCGATGACATCCCGCAGGACCTGCTCAATAAAGCTGATTGCCTGATCGTATTCCCGTCGGTCCGTAAGGCCGCGTTTGGCGTTGGCGCCAGCTACGGCCGCGGTGCGATGACCTGCCGGCAGGGCGAACACTTCAACGGAAACTGGGAGCGCCCACAATGATGGCTCTCGAAGGCGCCAGCTTCGGATTCCAGATCGGTGCTCAGGCCACCGACTTTGTGCTGTTGGTAATGAACGATCACGGAGCCAACAGCATACTCGGTGACAAGGTGAAACTCGGCGCCGACGCATCAGCCGCTGCTGGTCCCAAGGGACGCGATGCCTCGGCCGAGACCGATGTAACCGCCCGCGCCGAAATTCTCAGCTATTCTCGCGCACGGGGTGTTTTCGCCGGCGTGTCACTGGAGGTTCGACGGTTCGCCCGGACAATGACGCCAACAAGCAAATCTATGGCCGAGAGGTTCCAGCAAAGGAGATCGTGCTGCATGGCGCTGAGCATGTTCCGCCTGCCGCCGAATAAGCCTCATCTCGACGCTGGACAGTAAGTAACTCCTAAAGCACGAGAGGCAAGACCGGCGTGGCGGCCTCCTAAATTATTTGCGCCGACTTTTCCTTCCACGCCATAGTGAGGCGTGCACGGGGCGAAAGGCGCAGTCGCTTAGCCGTGCCCATTCGCCCCGTCGTTTGTACACCTTGTGTGATTGCTGCGGATGGCTGGCTGCCTATGACCCGGTCCATGCGAATGTTCCGACGCGTGCTCGTGGCGAGGTTCTCCTACACCCCGGATGATCGCTCTCATCAAAATTGTGGTGCGCGTCGATTTGGTCCACGCCCGCCTTCCTTAGTTCCTCCTGAAAGCGCTGCTTGATTCGCGGGTCTTCCTGCTTGGCCTCGATTTGCTGCACGTCGAGCGGAATCCCGATGCGCTTCGGGAAATCGCCTTCGGTCATCCGCGAAATACCGCGCGGCGGTTCGGCCCGTGTTGAAATGCTGGTGCCACCAATAATAAGGAGGCGAAACGACCGACCCTGCCTGCCAATCGATTTTGGTCGACTGCGACTCGTCCAACCCTTCCTTGCCTGCGAGCGAAAATCCTCTCCGTTGAGCGTCAGAATAATGGCTTCGTAGGGATGCCGGTGCCCCAGCTTGTACGATCCCACTTCGAATTCCGATTCGTGCGGCTCAAGAATGGTCTGCCCTCCCATCTTCCAGAAGATGCTGCTATCTCCGCCGCCGCGCTCGGCCCATTGCTCAAGCTCGCTGGTCCGCATGTCACTTACGAAATTCGTCTCGTCCCAGCGCTGCTCGATCCGGTGGGTCTTCTTAAAGTAGTCGGGCGAGCCGTCGTAACGATCCTTGAAATCAAACGGCATCTCGTTGATGAGCCGCAGGCTCCCGAACATTTGCAGCATCAGCGGAAAGGTCGTAATCGAAAGGAGCCGGGCGGATTCGCCGGATCGAAGTTGTAATGGCGATGGAAAACGTTGAGAGGCACGGTGAAGAGGCTGCCCTCTCCCCACTCCACTTTGTTCGCATTGGGGCCGCAGCCGAATACCGTGTAACCGCGCCCCACCAGCCCAATCACGTTCTGTTCGTAAAAATTGTGCCGCGGCGCCAGTGATTTCCCCGGCGGAATCTCGTAAATCACGCCATCCATGTGCACGTTGCCCGAAAAATTCAGATATGTCACCTTACCGTCGCCCGAGAGCGCCACCTCGCCGCCCGCCAGCTGCACCTCGAACTGGAACACCTCGCCGATGGGGCGGGGCGTTCGGCTGGCGAGAAACAGCCCGCCGCGCGTGACATTGGGGGCGAACTTCTCGATGAACGTCTCGAACGCGGCGTAGCGCAGCCTCACCCGAACGGGCGCCGCCAGTGCTGGCGCGGATGATGGTGGTTGCGAGGCTAACGGTTCGGAGCTCACGAAGGAGTTTCAGTATCCGCCGTTCGCTCCA
>CAVQZU010000032.1:0-355541 GCA_963718485.1 uncultured Acidobacteriota bacterium | reverse complement strand
ACCCGAGGCGCCACATCAGGATCCATTCGCCATTGTCGAAAATCAGTTTCAGGCCGTCGAGGCGATTTACGCTGGCGACGGGGCGGCCAGCGAAATCCTTGCAGTCGCTCTTGAGGCGCTCAAGGACGCGGGCCTGCACATGTTCGGCAAGATGCAGATTGAGGCGGACCGGCCAGTATTCGCCGCCTACCCTCTTGAACAAATCTTTGAGCTGCCGCGCGAGCGTGGCTTGGCGGGCGGCGATCATTTCACCGACCAGAAGGCAGGCGAGAATGCCGTCCTTTTCAGGCAGATGGCCACGGCGTCAGGCCAGCGCTTTCTTCGCCACCCATGGCGATTTTGTCCTGACGCAAGAGCGGGCCAACGTATTTGAATCCGATCGGTGTCTCGTAAACCTGCACGCCGTGGTGTTTGGCGACGGCATCGAGCAGGTGCGTGGTGGCTACGCTGCGCGAGGCGCCGAGTTTGTAGCGGCGGGTTTCGAGCAAGTAATCGAAGAGCAGACCCGGGATATGGTTGGGCTGGATGAACCAGCCGTCGTCGTCCAGGATGCCGAAGCCGGTCGGCGTCGCCGTCAGTCGCCAGGCCTGCTAGCGATTTATTTTCTAGGACCGCCTATTTTAGAGGAGCCAGGTTTTCTTGGAAGGGTGGGGGCCGGTGCCGTCGAACAGCACGTCGCGCTTGGTGCGGATGGCTGTGGCAGTGATTCGGTTGTCGGCCAGGATGCGGTCCATCCAGCCGGCGCCGGCGCCGTGGGGCGCGTCGTAGACGAAGTTGCTTTCGCCTTCTGCAGGACGTCGAAGCGGACCATCTTGTTGGAGCTGGTCGAAATAGGGCTCGCGGGGATCGATGAGTCGAAATCGTTTTCGATTTCACCGAGGGCGGCGGGTGGCTCCTTGAGCGCGGCGGCGCCTTTCGATATCCTTGGTGACTTCGGGCAACGCTCGGCCCCCTTCGGGGCCTGAGAATTTTAGTCCGTTGTGTGGCGGGGTCGTGGCTGGCGGTCATGTTGGCGCCGCCATCGAACTTGCCGTGAATGATGGCCTGGGCGATGGCCGGAGTCGGCGTCGGGGTATTGCAGAGCAGAATGCGGCAGCCGTCCGCGCCGAAGACCGAGGCGAAATGCGCAGCGAATTCCTCGGAGAAGAAGCGCGTGTCGTAGCCGACGATCAGCGTGGGGATTTTTTTTTTCGCAATAACCTGGCCGGCAATCACAGTGGAAGATAGGCGAACGCCCGAAAACGTGAAATTTTGGCGATGGTTCCCGCCAGCCGGAATGCCGAAATGAATCGCCGGGGTCTTATCGTCAAGACGTTTCTCTCGGCGCGCATCGTGCGGGCGCGCAAAAATCGAATGGAAAATTTCGGGGAAATTTCTCCGAAGAGTAAATTCCTTGGGGGAATTGACGGCCGCAGAGGATTCCCCGGAAAGCGGGTGGCGATGACTGAGAAAATTGTAGTGCTGGTGACGTGCGGGTCGCTTCAGGAGGGACGGCGCATCGGGCGCGCGCTGGTGAAGGCGCGGCTGGCGGCTTGCGTGAACCTGGTGCAGGCGCCCGTACGGTCGATTTACCGCTGGAAAGGGCGAGTGCATACGGCCACGGAATTTTTGATGATCATCAAGAGCTCGCGCGCGCGGTTTGCGGCGTTGGAGAAGATGATCGGACGGCTGCACGGCTACGAGGTGCCGGAGATGATTGCTTTGCCGATTGAGAGGGGGGACCCGGGGTATCTCGCGTGGCTGACGGATTCGATTCGCAAGTGAGCCCCACAGACAATCGGAACAGAGAAGCGTCTCATTTTTGCGAAGTGGCCCAAGCCAAGGCCGGAAAAATCCTCACGGTTCGACCTTCTGCTTTTGATGCGGACGTGTTTGGCTTTTTCTCACACTGCCGCCATAATTTCTGCACTAGCCTGTTGCGATATTTGCTCTTATGACCGAGAGCCCGCGACCCGCTGCGACTGCTCGGGGAACAAAACCGATGAGCAACGACCGACGCAAGCGCAAGATTCATAATGCCATGCGGCATGTCCGCACTGACCGGCCGTTAGATTCTTGCCAGGGCTTGGTCCAAGTCGGCGATCAAGTCTTCTAGGTCTTCGATTCCGGCCGAGAGGCGGACCATGCCGTCAGTGATGCCGTTTTGCTCGCGGATTTCTCGGGGCATGGAGGAGTGAGTCATCGTGGCGGGGTGCGAAATTAGAGATTCGACGCCGCCGAGGCTTTCGGCCAGGGAGCAGAGGTGCACATTGTTGAGCAGCGTGCGTGCAGCCTCAAGACTGCCGAGGTCGAAGGTGATCATGGCGCCGAAGGCGCGCTGCTGGCGCTTGGCGAGTTCGTGCTGTGGGTGCGAGGCCAGGCCGGGATAGAGGACGCGTTTCACTTTGGTATGGGATTCGAGAAATTTTGCGATGGCGCGGCCGTTGAAATCGTGGCGCTCCATGCGGACGGCTAGCGTTTTTATTCCCCGAGAGACCAGAAAACAATCCATGGGGGCCAGGCCGGCGCCGGCGGCTCGCTGCAGGAAATAAATCTTGTCGGCATCTTCTTGGCGAGTTAGCACGACTGCGCCCCCGATGCAGTCGCTGTGGCCGTTAAGATACTTGGTCATGGAATGGACGACGATGTGGGCGCCGAACGCGATGGGCTGCTGAAGGTAAGGGCTGAGGAAGGTGTTGTCGACGACCAGGGTGAGGTTGTGGTTGTTGGCGATGGCTGCGACGGCTGCCAGGTCGGTGAGGATCATGGTGGGGTTGGAAGGCGTTTCGCAGTAGATCATACGTGTGGAGGGGCGGATGGCTGCTTCGATTTTTTCGGGACGGAAGTTTCGACGTAGGTGAACTCCAGGCCGAAGCCGAGCAGAAGCTGAGACACCAGCCGGAATGTTCCGCCATAGAGCGCCGAAGGCAGGATGGTGTGGTCGCCTGGGCGCAGAAGCCGGAAGACGGCGTCGATCGCCGCCATGCCGGAGGTGAAGGCGTAGGCGGCTTTTCCGCCTTCGAGCTTGGCGACGGTGCGCTCAAGGGCCATGCGGTTCGGGTGCATGGTGCGGGCGTAGACGTAGCCTTTGTTCTTATCGAGCGCATCGAACACGTAGGTGGACGTTTGATAGATGGGCGCCACGACTGCGCCGGTGAGAGGGTCGGGCTCCTGTCCTACGTGAATTGCGTCGGTTGAAAAGCCCATCGCTCCTCCTTGTTTATTTCGTCGAATCGGCAGAACCCATTTCAGCGCATCAAGACAGATGCGAACTTGCGGCTGCGGAATCTGAAATGGCTGTGGCGAGAGCGAGGGAAGCACCGGCCATCGCGTTCATCGCACGCGTTGTTCATCATACTATCGGAGGTCAGAAATGATCGCCTGAAGTCTTGAATCTTGTCGCGGATCTTCCAGCAAGGATCACCTCACTGCGGGGAAACGTTAAAAGAAGGCTTGAGGGCGGGGCGCAGTTGAGGTACAAGGGAATCACGGGGTCACAATGAAACTCCGCTCTCACTTTTTGCCGAAGGCCTCATGGCTGGTGCTCGTGGGATTGCTGGGCACGGGCGCGCTGCGCGCACAGGACAATTCCATCGCGAAGGATGATGACGCTGGCGCGAAAACCGACAAGCCGTCGGCGCAGGCCACCACGAGGCTGCGGATCGAGGTCACCGGAAGCAGCGGGAAGCCGATTACGAACGCGAGCGTTTATGTCCGCTACAACAAGCCGGGCGGATTTCTTCACAAGGACAAACTTGCCGAATTGGATTTAAAAACAAATGGCGAAGGGGGCGTGAAGGTGCCGCCGGTGCCGCAAGGACAGATCATGATTCAAGTGATCGCTACCGGCTGGCACACCTTCGGCAAGTGGTACCAGATTGACAAAGACGAAGAGTCGATTGATATCAAGCTGGAGCCTCCGACTCGCTGGTACTGATTTGCTCATTTCCGCTCGATGATTTCCTTGCTTTCACATTTGCGGGGAGTTTTTTCTGTCCCCCCTGATCCTTGGCAACAAGTTGTTACATTGGGAACGGTGCGGAGGTTTCTCGAAAAAGCTTTACGCACAGCAATTGCACCAGAAATTGTGCAAAGGGGATTTTCGTTCGGACTGACGCGGGTTTTTGGTTTGCTAGGGATCCATTTCCACACGGTTTTCAACAAAACTGTTGAAAACTTTAACGAACCGTTCACATTCCCAAGCATGTTCGTGTCGTGTATGGTGAATGAATTGCAGCGTCACACATTCCCATGAGAATTTTGTAAAGCCCGGTTGCTCCGCGGGGCGCGTTAGGACGGATTCCCCAGAGGTTCTCCAGGCCGGGGATTGTCGGCGCCCGCGTGATATCATAAAGTCCTGCCTCACGATTCAAATTCACAATGAAACAGTTGATTTTGAATGCGGATGATTTTGGCTTGACAGCAGGGGTGAATCAGGGAATCATTCGCGCACACCGAGAAGGAATCCTCACCAGCGCAACTCTGATGGCAACGGCGCCCGCGTTTGAAGACGCCTGCGCGCTAGCAAGAGCGAATCCGCGACTAGGAGTGGGATGCCATTTGGTATTGGTGGGAGGTGAATCGGTGCTGCCGCCGCGCGAAATTCCCTCGCTGGCGGATGAAAACGGCAGGCTGCCGAATTCGCTGGTGGTTTTCGCGGCCAAAGTAAGTCTGGGGCAGATTCGGACGAGCGAAATTGGACTAGAAGTACGCGGGCAGATCGAGAAGATTCGCGCGGCCGGAATCGAACCAAGCCACGTGGATTCGCACAAGCATACGCATGCGCATCCGGTGGTCATGGATGTGATCGGAACCGTCGCGCGGGACTGCGGGATCAGGCGGGTGCGGAAGCCGATCGAGGATTTGCGCAGCTCATGGGCCGGCGCGGGTCTTTCAAGGCAGCTGGCAGCGGCGGCAGCGGTGCGGGTGGTTGCGCGGCGGTTCGAGGCGATTTCCAGAAAATATGGCTTGCGGGCTCCAGATCACTTTCTCGGGCTGGCCATGACCGGGCAGCTTGGGCCCGCAGCTCTGCGTCGGATGATCGAGACGCTTCCGGAAGGAGTCATCGAGATCATGTTACATCCGGGGATTTGCGACGCCGATCTGGCGAGTACCGGCTCGCGATTGCAGCGGCAGCGGCAGCTCGAGTTGGACGGATTGCTCGATCCTGACGTGCAGTGCACGGTTGAAAAAGAAGGCATTCAGTTAATGGGATACTGCGGGTTAAACTAACCCAATGCACAAGTCAGATACCCTGGCCCCTAGGTACTCGGTCGTGGTGCCTTTTCACGACGAGCAAGAGAGTGTGCTCGAACTGCACCGCAAGCTAAGCGAGGTGATGACCGGGAAGTATGAGCCCGTCGAGTTCGTCTATGTAGACGACCAGAGCAAGGACGCGACGCCGCAACGGCTTGCGGAGATCGCCGACCTTGATCGCCGAGTCACGGTGCTTCGCCTGAAGCGCAACTACGGGCAGACGACGGCGCTCGCGGCTGGATTCGACTACGCGACCGGCGATGTAATTATTTCGATGGATGGCGATCTGCAGCACGATCCCGCCGACATTCCGTTAATGCTCGAGACCTTCGAGGCGCAAGACTGCGAAATCGTAAGCGGCTGGAGGCAGAGACGCGTCGATAATTTTCTGTTGCGGCGGCTGCCTTCGCGCATCGCCAACTGGATGATGGCGAAGCTTTCGGGCGTGGACATTCACGATTTCGGGACGACTTTCAAGGTATATCGGCGCGATACCATCAAGGACATTCATCTGTACGGGGAAATGCACCGGTTCATTCCGGCGCTGGCGGCCTGGAATGGGGCGAAGGTTGTCGAGGTGCCGATCAAGAATATCGTCCGGCCCGACGGCAAATCGCACTATGGCATCTCGCGGACGCTGCGGGTGCTCTTTGACATCATCACCATTCGATTCCTGATGCGGTATATGACGCGGCCTCTGCACTTTTTCGGACCTCCGGGATTGCTGGGTATTTTTAGCGGGTCGGTAATTCTGTTCTGGCTTTTTGTCGAAAAGGTTTTGTGGAACATCGACCTGTTCGCAGAGCATGGGCCGCTAATGGTGCTGGGCCTCATGATGAGTCTGTTTGGCGTGCAATTGCTGGCCGTGGGCCTCGTGGGCGAGCTGCTGATGCGCACGCATTTTGAATCGGGCGCCGATCCCGTATATCGTATCGAACGCATTATCGGCAGGTCGCGGGTGGGAACAGCGAGCGAACGGCCATTTGCCGCGGCCAAGGGCGCCGCCAACTAGCCCTGCTATCAGTAATTTCGTTGGCGGTTCCCCCCATCACCAAAATGCTCATGCCGGTGGCCGGACGCCCGCCGATGGCAATGCCGATCGATGGGAACCGCCTGGCACCGAGCCGCGCGCGATACTACTCGAGGTCAAGGGGCGTGATCTTGGTGATCCAAGAGTCGTAATCGGATGTGTAACCGGCTTGCCGCTGCAGGGAGTGAATGCGCCCCTCGACCAATTGCACCTGCTGATTGGAGAGCGGAGGCAAGGTTTCGATTTTCTTCTCGAGAGCCTCGGATTCTGCTGCGATTTGCTGTTCAACCGACTTGAGAGTGCCGGTGCGATCTCTGTCTGTGTCGCCAATGCCTATGTAATTCTCAATGAGCTGAGTTGTGACCTTCTGGCTGTGCACCAGCGAGACGCGGATGTTGCCTTGGCCGGTTACCACGTTGCCCACGCCGAAGACCCGATCCATGCCGGTGTAGCGAGGCAGATCTTCGTCGGTGAAGGTGTAGTATTCGCCTTTCATGTCCAGGCCCGAGAGTTTTTCGGGCACCGAGCCGATCGAGGAAATTATCAGGGGCGCTCTCAGCTCGCGTTCGGAGCCAGGAATGGGCTCGGCTTTGCGGCCTTCAATTTTTGTTTCGGCGACCTGCAGGCCTACGAGGCGGCCGTTTTCGACCACCAGGCCCGTCGTTAGCCGGCATTCCTGGAAACGAAAAAGGTAGCGATCACGCGCGAGGCGGAGCATTTTCTGGCGCACTTGTTCGGTTTTGGCAATCTGTTCGGGAGTGGCGTTGTCGGGGGGCTGGGCCAGGGGCATATCCTGCTCGCGACGACGGTAGATCAACAGGCAGCCTTTCACTCCCAGATCCTCGGGCTTGATGCCGTATGCTTTGCAGGCCGCTGGGATGCCCTTTTCAAGCTGGTGCATGTCGGCTTGGATGCCCCGAGCTTGTAGGGCGCGTTCGTAATTTTCCAATTGAAGAACTTTGACGACGTCAATCGAGGCCAAGCCTCCGCCGACTACGAGCGCCTCGTCCGGCGTTTCGTATCGTGGTCCGCGATAATCCTTTTCATTCTTGTGGTTGTACCAGTAGATGAAAGGATTCTGGTAGACGAGGCCTTTATCGACGAATCGGTCGGCGCCAGCAACGCCCAACTCTCTGTCACGCCAAGCGCCATTGGCCAGAATGACGGCGGAAAAGCCCCAGTCGAAAAGCTGCTGCAGTGTAAGGTCGCGTCCCAGCTTGACCGAAGGAACGAAATAAACGCCGGGTTTTTTCATGCGGGCATCGATGCGGGCGTATTCCTGTTTGCGCTGCTCGACGTGCCAGCGTGGAAGGCCATCCTCGATTTTGCCGTAGGGTCGTTTGTTCTGCTCGATAACCGCGACGCGGATGCCGTGATCGGCGAGAATCTCCGCGGCAACCGAGCCCGAAATTGCGCCGCCGATGACCGCGACAAAGTGCTGCCCTTGGTTCGCCATAGACGTTTTATCCGGCTCCCTTCGCTTCGACAAGCTGATGAAAACGCCGGAACGCTTCCTCCGGGGCTGAAGCCGGACATTTACGGCCAGGCGTTAGGTCGGAGCCGAAGCTCCAGCCCCGCTAAAAAAGCGCGATTTTTCGACAACTTGTCGCGGCGGGGATTGTACACCAGCCAAGGATTTGGGAGCTGCATTCAGAAAGCGCAGTTTCGGCGCGGGCTAGGGTCGAGCGGTGATAGCGGAGCGGTTACGGTTTGAAATACATGACAGAGAGCGCGGGAATCTTGAGTTTGATGGAGTAGGGGCGATCGTTCCAGGGAATGGGCTCGGCGTTTACGCCGCCGGCGTTGCCGAGGTCCGTGCCTTCGTAGAAACGGGAATCGGTGTTCAGGATTTCGCGGTAGTAGCCGGGGCGGGGGACGCCGACGCGATAATTTTCGCGTACGACCGGAGTGAAATTGCAGACCGCGATGATGATGTCATCCATATTCTTGGCATGGCGCACGAAGGAAAGCACGCTCGAAGCGGCGTCATGTGCTTCGATCCATTCAAAGCCGGACCATTCAAAGTCGACCTGATGCAGAGCGGGCTCGCTGGTATGCAGGCGGTTCAGGTCTCCGACCAAGCGCTGAATGGCCTTGTGCCAGGCAGAGGTTTCGAGCGACCAATCAACCGTACTCGCCTCCCAGAATTCGCTGCGCTGGGCCAGCTCACTGCCCATGAACAGCAGTTTTTTCCCGGGGTGAGCGAACATGTAGCCGAAAAGCAAGCGCAGGTTCGCGAATTTCTGCCAATCATCCCCGGGCATCTTTTCAAGCAGGGAACGCTTGCCGTGGACGACCTCGTCATGCGAGAGCGGCAAAACGAAATTCTCGTGGAATGCGTAGAGCAGGGAAAAGGTAAGCTCGCCGTGGTGATGCTGACGATAAAGAGGGTCGAGCGACATGTAGCGCAGGGTGTCGTTCATCCAGCCCATGTTCCATTTCAAGTCAAATCCCAAGCCGCCAATGTAGACGGGACGCGAAACGGCGGGCCAGGCGGTCGATTCCTCGGCTATCGTCAGAGCGCCCGGATGGCGTTCATGCAACACGACATTCAAGCGTTTGATGAAGGCGATGGCTTCAAGGTTTTCGCGGCCGCCGAGCTCGTTGGGAATCCACTCGCCGGCTTTTCGCGAATAGTCGAGGTAGAGCATGGAGGCAACGGCGTCCACGCGCAGGCCGTCGATGTGGTACTTGGCGATCCAGAACAGAGCGTTCGAGAGAAGAAAATTCTGCACTTCGTTGCGGCCGTAGTTAAAGACCAGAGTGCCCCAGTCCGGATGTTCACCACGACGCGGATCGGCGTGTTCATAGAGATGCGTGCCGTCGAAAAAGGCGAGCCCGTGAGCGTCGCGAGGGAAATGCGCGGGCGTCCAATCGAGGATCACGCCGAGGCCTTCCTGATGGCAACGGTCGACCAAGTACATGAAGTCGGCGGGCTTGCCGAAGCGGCTGGTGACCGCAAAATAACCAACCGTTTGATAACCCCAGGAAGCGTCAAAAGGATGCTCCATGATGGGCAGCAGTTCGATGTGTGTGTAGCCCATGCTTTTTGCGTAAGGGATGAGTTCCTCGGCCAATTCGCGATAGGTGAGCCAGCGGTAGCCTTCTTCAGCCTTGTGCCGCCAGGAGCCCGCGTGCACTTCGTAGATCGACATTGGAGAATGAAGCCAGTCGCGCGAGCCACGCGCCTGGAGCCAGGCCGAGTCATTCCACTGGTAGCGGTCGATGTTGTAGACGACCGACGCGTTGTTGGGGCGTAATTCAGCTGCGAAACCGTACGGGTCTGATTTAAGGCCCAAATTGTGGTTTACGTGAGACAAGATTTCGAATTTGTACACAGCGCCTTCGTCCAGGCCTGGAACAAAGAGTTCCCAAATGCCCGATGACCCGCGGTTACGCATCGGATGCACGCGGCCATCCCAGAGGTTGAAATCACCAACGACGCTCACGCGCCTTGCGTTGGGAGCCCAGACGCCGAATTCGACGCCCCGGATGCCTGCGACTTCGCGCACGTGCGCGCCCAGCTTTTCGTAATTTAGATAATTCGTTCCTTCACCGGAGAGGTAGAGGTCGTAGTCGGTAAGCAAAGGAGGAAAGGCGTAAGGATCATAGATCTCCACCGAATGGCCATCGGCAAATGAGAAACGGAGGCGATACGACGCTGGATCGACGGGCTGTCCGACAGAGGCTTGCAACGTTCCCGCAGGAACCACCGCTTCAAATAGCCCCTCCGGATGGATCTTCACCGCTGCCTGCGTGCCGCCGGTAGCGCCGCTTACAACGGCTACTTCCACGGCGCCGGGGTGAACCGCGCGTATGGCCAGTACCGTTCCGCCACGCCGATCCTCCCAGTGCGGGCCCAGAATCTGGAAAGGATCGGAATGTTCGCTTCGGACCAGGTTCTCTATTTCTTCGAGAAAGGAGTCTTTGACAGCATGGGCATTGGTAAGGCTTTTGTTCGTTTCATTCATAGGCGCCTGAGCTTGAAGGGCCGTATTTGCGGCCTCGCCCACCATCTTACAGAAGCCCGTGCGGCTTCGCTATGCGGACAAAGCAGTAGGCGTGAGTTTCCAGGCGGAGGGTTGGCGAAGCGTAAGGGCCTGATAAGTGTTCTAAATTATGCACTTTTGGTACCAAGGTACCATTGCGACACCGTTTGGCAGGGCGATATACATCACAAGAAGGGTTCGCCAGGGGCCAAGCCGCTCCCAGTCAAGGTTTTTTCGGGGTTTTCTGAGGATGAAGGGTAAACGTGTCTCTGCTGAGCGCAAGCCTAAGGGTTCGTCTCGTGGTGTAAAGGGGACGAAGCCGCGCCGCACTGTTTCATCGGGCACCCCCCATTTCCAGCTGCTTTTTTCAAGCCATCCCCTGCCGGCACTCATCTTTGGGCGCAAGTCTCTAGAGATACTCGACGCCAATGTCGCGGCGGTGGAGCAATACGGCTATACGCGCGAAGAATTGCTGGGAATGAAGATCGCCGATATTCGGACGCTCGAAGCAAAGCACGGTGGCGGGTCGCGCAGCCGGCATCGGAGCAAGAATGGAGAATCATTCGAAGTTGCAATAGCGGCTCAGGATATTCAGTTTGGCGGGTGCCAGGCGAGGTTGGAGATCGCGCAACGTCCCAGCCCGCAGAGCGCGGCGTCAGCCGGCGCTGCGAACGGCGCCTATCTGCCCGCGCTGTTGGAGAATCTGCCTCTGGCGGTGATGGTGCTCGATGAGAATCGCCGCATTCAGATGTGCAATCCGGCATTTGAAAAGCTGTTCGGTTATCGGCTCTGCGACATCAAAAACCTGACGCCGGAAACGTTCCTCGCGCCGGCCGATCGCTCGACAGAACTGGCAGGTTTCGTCCAGCGAGTGTTGGCCGGAGAAGTGGTCCGTGCCCAAACGCAACGGAAGAGGCGCGACGGCGTGGTCCTAGACGTCCAGGCCCTGGTGATTCCTGTGATCGGCAGCGGAAAAAGAATCGGGAGCGTGGCGATCTACGAGGACAGGAGCGAATGCCACCGGGCCGACCACGGGCAACGCCAGGCGGAGGAGAAGTTCCGGAGCCTGTTTGAGAACGCGGTCGAGGGCATTTTCCAGACCACCCCGGAAGGACGTTACCTGAGCGTCAATCCGGCACTGGCGCGGATGTATGGCTATTCCTCGCCGGCCGAGCTGATCGAGAAGGTCGAAGATATCGGAAATTCGGTGTATGTAGACCCCCGGCGCCGGAACGAATTCGAGAAGGTCATTGACGAAAGGGATTTTGTGGAAGCCTTCGAATCGCAGGTTATTCGAAAGGATGGCGTGAAAATCTGGATTTCTGAGAGCGCACGGGCCGTTCGGGATGCGAGCGGCAAAATCGTGAGCTATGAAGGCACTGTGGAGAACATCACCGATCGGAAGAGGTCGGAGATTGAACGGCAGGTGACCACGGAAATCGTGCACGCGATCAGCGTGACTGACAACCTCGGCGACTTGCTGACCCGCGTGCACGTTGCGCTGCAAAGGGTACTGGATGCGAAGAATTGCTTCGTGGCGCTCTACGAGCCTTCGACCGGGGTGTTCAACTTCCCGTTCTTTGTGGATCAGATCAAGCCGGTACCACCTCCGCAGATGGTTTGGAGAAGTTGCGCGGCTTACGTTTATCGCGCGGGCCGTGCCATGTCGATCCCGCCGCAACAATATTACGCGCTCGCGGCACAGGAAGAAGTGGAAGCGTGCCCCAATCCGGCTGCCTCCTGGCTGGGTGTTCCGCTGCGGGCGACGGTCGGGTCGATTGGCGTGCTCGTCGTACAGAACTATGAACAGAAAGACGTATACACGCAACGGGACCTTGAGTTTCTTTCAACCATCGGCGACCAAATCGCGTTTGCGATCGAACGCAAGCGGGCGGAGGGCAGAATCCGGGAGAGCGAAGCGCGGCTGCGCGTGCTGATCGAGCAACTGCCGGCAGTGTTGTGGACAATTGACAAGGACCTCCGTTTTACCTCGGCGCTCGGGGCGGGGCTGGCCCGGCTCGGGCTGAAGCCGAACCAGATCGTGGGTCTAACGCTGCAGGAATATTTCGAGACGTCGGATCCGACGTTTTTGCCCTTTGCGGCCCACCGTCGCGCGGTGGCCGGGGAGCCGGTGACCTTCCACGTCGAATGGAGAAATGGCTCTTATGCATGCCATGTGGAGCCGCTTCGCGGAGGCGAAGGGGAGGTCCTGGGCGCCATTTGCATGGCGCTCGACATCACCGACCGCAAGGAACTCGAGGAGCGGTTCCGGCAGGCGCAAAAGATGGAGGCGGTGGGACGCCTCGCGGGTGGGATTGCGCACGATTTCAATAATCTCTTGATGGTGATTCAGGGCTATGCGGACCTGCTGACCGAGCGGCTGGCGGCGGAGGATCCTTTGCGTAGGAATGCCGAGCAAATCCAGGTGGCCTCACAGCGCGCGACCGGGCTTACACAACAACTGCTGGCATTCAGCCGGAAGCAGATTCTGGCCCCTAAGGTTTTGAATATCCAAACCGTAGTCAGCGACATGGAAAAGATCCTGCGCCGGCTGATTGGCGAAGATATCGATCTGGAGACAAGTTCCCAAAACAATCTCGGGCTGATCAAAGCCGACCGCAGCCAGATCGAGCAGGTGATCTTGAACCTCGCGGTGAACGCGCGCGACGCCATGCCCGGCGGCGGCCGTTTGACCATTGAAACCGCCAACGTGGAACTCGATAGCTCGTTCACGCGCCTGCCCCAGGTGCTGGCGCCAGGCCAGTATGTGATGCTCGCCGTGACCGACAGCGGAGTCGGCATGGATGCCGATACCCAGACGCATATCTTCGAGCCCTTTTTCACCACCAAGGAAAAGGGAAAAGGGACCGGACTGGGGCTGGCAACCGTTTACGGAATCGTGAAACAAAGCGGCGGGTACATTTGGGCCTACAGCGAACCGGGCCACGGCGCCACGTTCAAGATTTACCTGCCCAGAATCGAAGAAGAGAGCGTTTCGGTTATGCGCGAGCGCTCCCAGGAGAGCCGGTCGATTCCTCGAGGTTCGGAGATCGTGCTTCTGGTCGAGGATGAAAAAGGAGTGCGCGAGTTGACGCGGGAATATCTCGAGGCCAGCGGCTATACGGTGATCGAGGCCGAAAACGGGCACGCCGCACTGGATCTTGCCGCCGCGCAGGCTGGGCCAATCGATTTGCTGATGACCGACGTGGTCATGCCTGGCATCAGCGGGCGAGAACTCGCCGAGCGCATTGTTCAAGTCCGCCCCGGAATCAAGATTTTGTACATGTCCGGTTACACGGACCGGGCGATCGTTCATCACGGAGTTTTGGAAACCGGCGCCGTGCTGCTGCAGAAACCATTTACCTTGGCCACGTTGGCTTCGAGAATCCGCGAAATCCTGGAGCCCCAGGCGGTGCATTAAGTTGGCCTAAGAACCTACCCGCGCGCTGCTGCGCGCGAAAGCTCCATTCGAAATCGCGGAGCCAATCCGCTTTCTTGCGCGGAGACTCTGGGTGAGGCTTCGCGCCATCGATCACACCCGCTTCTCGGGCCCAATCAACCCCCATTGCCTCCGCAGCGGAAGCAGGAAGGGCCCGGCGAATCGGTTTCCGCTCTGCCTTGCCCGCCTAGGGGGCCGCCGGAATAAATCCATATTCTTTGAATACCGCGCGCGCCTGCGGGCCCAGGAGGAAAGCCTCAAAGTCTTTTGCGGCGGCAGGATTGCGCGACGACTTGAGGATCGCGACCGGATAGCTCACAGGTGAATGCGAATCCTCGGGGGCTATGGCGACGACCTTCACTTTACTAGATGTCTTGGCGTCGGTTGCGTAGACGATGCCTGCGTCGGCATTGCCTGTGGCGACGTAGGTGAGCGCTTGGCGGACGTCCTTGCCGAATACGAACTTTGGCGTTAGCCGTTCGTAGAGGCCGAAGTGTGTCAGCACTTCGCGGGCGTATTTCCCGGCGGGCACCGTTTGCGGCTCGCCGAGAGCAATGAGTTTTACTTCCGGTTTGGCGAGGTCCTGAAAGGTTGCGACCGACGATCGATCAGCGGGGGTGATCAGAACGATGCTGTTTCTCGCGAGATCCCGTCGTGTTCCGGGCGCCAGCAAACTCTGCGATCCCAGGGCGTCCATTTCATCCGCAGAGGCGGAAATAAATACGTCCACCGGCGCGCCTTGCTCGATCTGCCGCTGCAAGGTGCCGGAGCCGCCCAAATTGAAGCGTATGGCAGTATCCGGCTTCCTGTGGCGATAGAGACCGGCAATTCCATCGAGCGCATCCTTTAGGCTGACGGCTGCCGAGACGATGATCTCGTTGGGTGCCGGCGGAGCGGCAGCAGATCCCGCCAGGCCGCAGCCTGTGAGCACGGCGGCCAGCACGGCCGCGGAGAAGAACACCGCAAATCGACGAGGGATCATTTTTCCTACAAACTTCCGCTTATGTTACCAGACTGGCTCTACGTTTTAATACGATATCGGCTGATATGTAAGAGGGCTTTAATACGAAACCAGGGCAGGGTGGTTGCTTGGCAAAAATAAACAGCCGGAATTTACGGGCGGACGATCATGACTTCGGTGGACTTGATCAGGGCTGCGGCGGTCTCGCCGACTTTCAATCGCATTTCGCGAACGGCGTCGGCGGTGATAATCGAGGTGATGTGCTGGCCGCCGATTGACAGGCTCACCTGTGCCATTAAGCCACTCACCTTGATTTCGGTGACTCGGCCGACCAGCTGGTTGCGGCCGCTGATGCGGCGAAAGTTGGGGCGGTGTTCGCTCACTGCGCTGCGCTCTCCGGCGCGGTAGAGAAATTTGTCAAGTTGTTTTTCGGGGATGCGGTGGTGTCCCCCGGCGGTCTTTACAGATTGAATCTTGCCTTTGTAGATCCACTGTTTCAACGTGGGATAGCTGATGCCGAGGACCTTGGCGGCTTCGCGCGGGGAGAAGAGTTTCATCGAGGTCTAGTATAAGGTGGGAATGTTAATTCGCGTAGGGTCTGAACGCGTGGCATTTGTCCGCGGGGTCTGCCGCCCGAGGGTGCTTGCGGTGTAGACCCCCCGGTAATGTAGCGATGAATCGGGCACGCTCGGATGCGGTCTTTAATTCGCGAGTCATCGGGCGTACACTGAGCTTTCAAATCCGCAGCGTAGTTTCGGAATGCTTCGCAGCCGTCCTCCGAAATCGATACGAGAAGGTGACCACGATGAGTTCCCCGACAGAAGCGACTTCCAGACTGACCGCAGGTGAGAGGCGGGAGAATCCGCTCAAGACCCTGAATCGGTTCGGGCAATCGGTTTGGCTGGACTATATTCGTCGCAGCCTGATTTCGACCGGCGAGCTCGCGCGGCTGATTCGAGAGGACGGTTTGCGCGGAATGACCTCCAACCCGGCGATTTTCGAGAAGGCCATCGCGGGGAGTACCGATTACGAGCAGGCGCTGGGCGAATTCGCGAAACGCAGCGACCTCGACGCCAAGGAGATCTTTGAGCAGCTAACGATTGGCGACATTCAGGCTGCGGCCGACGCGCTGCGGCCGGTGTATGACCAGACCAAGAGGCGCGATGGATATGTGAGCCTGGAAGTGTCACCCTATCTTGCGCACAAAACGCAGGAGAGCATTGCGGAAGCGCGGCGGCTGTGGCAAGCGGTCGGACGCGAGAACCTGATGATTAAAGTTCCGGGGACCTTGGAGGGCATACCGGCGTTTCAGCAGCTCATCAGCGAAGGAATTAACGTAAATGTTACCTTGCTGTTCGCGCAGGACGTGTATGAGAAGGTAGCCCAGGCTTACATCGCCGGACTGGAGGCCTTTGCAAACAGCGGCGGGGAGGTGAGCCGCATGGCGAGCGTGGCGAGTTTCTTCGTGAGCCGCATCGATACGCTGGTCGACAGCATGCTGGCTGCGCAGATCAGGAATGCCAAGACCCCGGCCGACCAGGCGCTCGCGACCGCCTTGCAGGGCAAAGTGGCGATCGCCAATGCCAAGCTCGCCTATCAGAGCTACAAGCAGATTTTTGGCGATGCGCGCTGGCAGGCCCTGGCGCAGCGCGGCGGGCAAACGCAACGAGTGCTGTGGGCTAGCACCGGGACGAAAAATCCGGCCTATAGCGACGTGCTTTACATCGAGGAACTGATCGGGCCGGACACCGTGAACACCATTCCTCCGGCTACCTATGATGCCTTTCGCGACCACGGGCGGCCGCGCGCCAGCCTCGAACAAGGCGTGGGCGAGGCGCGCAAGACCATGCAGGACCTCGCCACGGCTGGCGTTTCGATGAAGCAAGTGACCGACCGCCTGACCGACGAAGGCGTAACCCTTTTCGAACAGGCCTTCGACAAGGTGCTCGAGGCCGTCAACAACCGCACGAAAAAAGCGCAGCCTTCCGGCGTCAAGAATTTCAGCTACCGTTTGCCGGAGGATTTCTCAAACGATCTTCAGGCCGCCATCGAAGACTGGAAGAAGAACGACAAGGTGAAGCGCCTGTGGGCGCGCGACGCGTCGCTTTGGACGAACACGGACGAAAACAAATGGCTGGGCTGGCTGGGCATTGTCGAGGAACAGATTGCGAATGCGGCGCACTTCAAAGAACTTGCCGATGAGACGCGCGCCGCAGGGTTCACGCACGCCGTTCTTCTCGGCATGGGCGGATCAAGCCTGGGCGTGGAAGTGCTCGAGCTTACCTATGGACGCATTCCGGGCCATCCGAAGATGCTGGTTCTGGACTCAACCGATCCGGCGCAGATACGGGCGTTAGAGTCGCAGCTCGATCTGGCCAAGACGCTGTTCATTGTTTCAAGCAAATCCGGGAGCACGCTTGAGCCCAATATCTACAAACAATACTTCTTTGAGCGGGTGAAGCAAGTGGTGGGAGCCGCCCAGGCAGGGAAGCATTTTATCGCTGTGACCGATCCCGGTTCACAACTGCAGAAGGTGGCCGAGCGGGATGGCTTCCGGCACGTGTTTTTCGGAGTGCCGAGCATCGGCGGGCGCTATTCGGCGCTTTCGAATTTCGGCATGGTTCCAGCAGCCGTGCAGGGTATCGATGTAGGCAAATTTCTCGACCGCAGCGAAGAAATGGTGCATGCCTGCGCTTCGGTGGTTCCGGCGGACCAGAATCCCGGCGTGATTCTCGGCGCGATTCTGGGAACACTTCACAATCGCGGGCGGGACAAGGTAACCATTTTCGCTTCGCCCGGTATTTCCGATCTGGGCGCCTGGCTCGAACAATTGCTGGCTGAATCCACAGGAAAAGAAGGCAAGGGATTGATTCCCGTAGATCGGGAAGAAATCGCCGCGCCCGAACTGTACGGGAACGACCGCATTTTCGCTTATCTGCGCCTGGCAACCGCGCCCGATCCGAAACAGGATACGGCAATAGACGCGCTGGAGAAGGCCGGCCAGCCGGTGCTGCGGGTTTCGGTGCCGGATGTCTACGAGCTCGGGCAGGAGTTTTTCAGGTGGGAGATGGCCACCGCCGTCGCCGGCTCGATCATTCGCATCAACGCCTTTAACCAGCCGGACGTGGAAGCCAGCAAAATCGAAACGCGCCAGCTGACCGAAGAATACGAGAACAAGGGGTCGCTGCCGGCCGAGTCGCCGCTGCTCGAAGAGAAGGGAATCAAACTCTTCACCGATGAGAAAAACGCCGCCGCCCTGAAACAGTCCGCGAAGGACGCCACGCTGGCAGGCTACTTGCGCGCGCATCTGAGCCGCATCCAGGCCGGCGATTATTTCGCGGTGCTGGGCTATATCCAGATGAACCAGGCGCATCAGGTGGCCCTGCAGGCGATCCGGCACGCGGTGCGCGACAGCAAGCGCGTGGCGACGTGCCTGGGATTCGGACCGCGCTTTTTGCACTCAACCGGTCAGGCTTACAAAGGCGGTCCCAACTCCGGAGTGTTTTTGCAAGTGACCTGCGACGATGCCAAGGATTTGCCCGTGCCGGAACAGAAATACACCTTCGGCGTCGTGAAGGCAGCGCAAGCGCGCGGTGATTTCCAGGTTCTCGCCGAAAGAAATCGGCGTGTTCTTCGTGTTCATCTCGGCCCGGAGCTGGCGGCGGGTTTGGCTAAGCTGCAGGAGTTGATCAAGCAAGCTCTCAGTTCGTGATCGCATCGCGACTCGAAACCCTTTCAGCATCCACCCGCATGGCCAAGCCTTGCGCCCGTCTGCTGTTGTACTAAGATGGATTGGATGAGTCCGCTCGAGATTTTTCTCGATCAGCCTCAGGTCGCGCGGGAAAACCTTGGGAGGCCTCTTCAGTGGACTCGAATGACGGTTCGCCAAATGTAAACCGAGAAACGGTGGGGCAACCGCCAGGCCCTTGCGCGATGGTGATTTTTGGGGCCGGTGGCGACCTTACCAAGCGCAAGCTGATTCCGGCCATTTATAACCTCGCCAAAGGGAAATTGCTTCCCGAGCAGTTTGCGATCATCGGGGTTTCCGCCGAATCGTTCACCACCGACACCTTCCGCTCCCATCTTTCCGACGAGATCAAGCAGTATTCGACGAGTGCGGTCGACAGGCAGTCGTGGGACTGGTTTGTGAAGCGTATCTATTACCTCACCGGCGATTTCAACGACCCGGAGCTCTATGGCAAGCTGCAGGTCCAGCTGACCAAGGTGGAGCAGGAACAGGGCACCCAGGGGAATTGCCTTTTCTATCTGGCTACCAGTCCCAAACTGTTCACCCTGGTTATCAAACGCATCGGCGAAGCGGGGCTGATCAAGCAGGATGAGAATCACTGGCGGCGCGTGGTGATCGAGAAGCCGTTCGGTCAGGATCTTTCGTCGGCGGTGGCGCTGAACCGCGAAATCCTGGAAGTGCTTGAAGAAAAGCAGGTATTTCGCATCGATCATTACCTCGGTAAGGAAACCGTTCAGAACATTCTGGCGTTCCGGTTCGCCAACGGCATCTTTGAACCGGTATGGAACCGGCGCTATGTCGATCACGTGCAGGTCTCCGTGGCAGAAGAGCTCGGCGTGGAATTGCGCGGCGGCTATTACGATCAGGCGGGCGCCCTGCGCGATATGGTGCCGAATCACATCTTCCAGCTGATTACGCTGACCGCGATGGAGCCCCCCATTTCCTTCGAGGCCGATGAGGTGCATGACGAGCAAACCAAGGTGCTGCGTGCGATTCAGCAGCTGAGTCCGGAGCGGGTGCTCGACCAGGCAGTCCGCGGCCAATACGGGGAGGGTTCGAGCGGTGGCAAGCGCGTGCCGGCCTATCGCTCGGAGCCGAATGTCGATCCGCATTCCCACACGCCTACCTACGTGGCCATGGCCCTGCACATCGACAACTGGCGGTGGGCGGGCGTTCCGTTTTATCTGCGCACCGGAAAGCGCCTGGCGCAGCGGCTTACACAGATTGTCATCCGTTTTCGGCGCCCCCCGTTCGTGCTGTTCCGCAACACCTCGGTCAACAACCTCGCCCCGAACGAGCTGGTGATCAGCATCCAGCCAGACGAAGGAATTTCGCTGAGCTTCGAGGCGAAGGTTCCCGGCCCGGTGGTGCGGCTGGGCGCCGTGAACATGGATTTTCAATATTCCGACTACTTTGGGACCACGCCGTCCACCGGTTACGAAACTCTGCTCTATGACTGCATGATGGGCGACTCGACGCTGTTCCAGCGCGCCGACATGGTCGAGGCGGCCTGGGCCGCCGTTCAGCCGGTGCTGGATGTGTGGAACGCGCTGCCTCCTCGCGATTTTCCGAACTATGCCGCCGGCAGCTGGGGCCCTGAGCAAGCGGCCGAGCTGTTGAGGCGCGAGCGCCGGGAATGGCGGAATCCTGCTTCTGCTCCGTCGTCTCGCGCCAATGGCCAGCCGGGTTTGACGCGACGCGAAGATGTTCCCGCCGCAAAGAACTAATTTGGGCTAACGCCGGAGGGGCTATGGCTTTCGAACGGGTTCCTGGGTTCACGAGCAAGCAAAGCCGGCATTCGGTAGCAGAGACCACCGAACGCTTCCGATCACTTCTTGAGAGCAAAGGAATAACCCTATTCGCACTGATCGATCACGGCGGCGAGGCTGAAAAAATAGGACTGAAGATGCTGCCTACCAGGTTGCTGATCTTCGGCAACCCCCAGAGCGGGACGCCGCTAATGCAGGCCGCGCCCTCCATTGCGATTGACCTGCCCCTGAAGGCGCTCGTCTGGGAAGACGCCGAGGGAAAAGTGTGGGTCAGCTACAATGATCCGGCATATCTCCAGGACCGACACCACTTCCCGAACGAGTTGCTCAAAAACATCGCCGTCATGGGTATGCTGGCGAATGAGGCTGCCGGTTAGGGCTTCGGTGGCCAGTTGTGTGCCTACGAACGTTCCCCGGGGCTGACGCACACCTTGGTGGCGCAGCTCTATGTCACGCCGGGGTCGCGAACGCGGCCTGACGACAGAAGAAAGATAGCCCCGGAAGGGCGCCGCTAGCAAGGAAGCTAGCAGGAAGCGGGCACGTTGACCTGCGAACTCCTGGGTTTGGCGCAGGCCGGATGGGGCGCGTTGCGGTGAACGTTTCTGGCACAATTTACGGCTTACTTCCTTATTTTCAACCGTGTTTTGCTATAATTCGTCGCCACACACTATGGACTTCGATCACCTGATTACATTTGTTGAAATTGCGAAACAGGGTAGTTTTTCCCGCGCTGGGCAGAAGCTTTATCGGTCGCAGCCTGCAGTCAGCGCGCAAATTCGTCAACTCGAACAGGAATATGGACAGAAGTTATTCGATCGCGTGGGCAAGTCGGTACGGCTTACGGTGGCGGGTGAAACCTTGCTGGAATACGCCGGGCGTTTGCTGACCCTACGCAACGAATCGCTACGTGCGGTGGCCGATCAGTCCAGCACGCCACGGGGAACGCTGGCAGTGGGCGCGAATGAGGCGACCTGCCTGTACGTCCTGCCCGATATTTTCGCGGAATATAGCCGGCGATTTCCGTCGGTGCAGATCAGCATCTATCGGAACTTCAGCCACAAGGTGCTCGAGAAGGTGGAGGACGGAACTGTCGACGTGGGTATCGTTACCATGCCGGTGAAGTCACCGAGCCTGAAAGTTCACTCGATTTTCCGCGACCGCTTGATGTTGATGGTCGATCCGGCGAATCCGCTGGCGGCCTACAAGAGCGTCCGCACGAGCGATATTGCCGAGCAGCCGCTGATTTTTCCGAAGACCGGCTTCATGCGGCAGGTGCTCGATAAGCAATTTCGTCCCTACCGCTCGCGTCTGCGGATAACCATGGAACTGCCAAGCGTGGGTATGATCAAGCGGTTTGTGGCCGCCGGGCTGGGCGTTTCGATTATCAGCGAGACGTTCGCGCGCGATGAGGTGAAGGCCGGGCAAGCGAAGCTCATTCCCATTTCCGATGTCGAGTTGCATCGGGAGCTTGGGATCGTCTTCCGGCGTGACCGGACGCTCCCGCGTTCGGCGGCGGCGTTTGTCTCGCTGGTGCGCCAGGGAGCGGCAGTCACGCAGGGCGATGGCATGGAAGGGAAAGTCGCGCACAAGCGCTGAGCGAGGCCCGGGCCGGGAGGAAGAGATGGAAACAATTGCGCGAACGGGTCTGATCGAGCAGCTGCACGAGACGCGGGAGGCTTTTCTCGCTGGCGTCGCTGGTGTGAGCGACGCGCAGGGTAAATTCAAACCGGCCGCGGATCGCTGGTCGATCGAGGAGTGCGTCGAACACATCGCGCTGGTGGAGAATGGATTGCTTGCCCGGCTCACGCAGGAAGCCACGCCGTCAGAACACGTCGAACGGCCCGAACGGCAGACGGAGTTGCACCAGCTTGGGTTGGATCGCTCTGGCAAGCGAAACGCGCCAGAACGCGTGCGGCCGACCGGGCGATTCGGAGCGGTGTCAAAAGCGCTTGAGGAGTTCGTCGCGAATCGCGCGAAGACCATCGCCTACCTGCGCGATTGCCGGGACGATTTGCATGCGCGCACCGTCGTGCATCCGATTGGCGCGATGACCTGCCACGAATTGGTGGTGCTGATGAGCGCCCATACGCTGCGCCATCTCGATCAGATCCGGGAAGTGCAGGCGACACCTGGCTATCCAGCCTGAGATTTACGCTCCGTGCTAGCCATTCCATGGAGTACGTTGGCCTTTCCTGCTGCGCCTGTTTCTGTCATTCCGTCTGCTCGGTGGCATCCTGGGCGCAGGGAAGGATCTGGAATTTTATTTCTTCCCTGAGAGAGTGTGCGGAAGTCCCGTCCCGGAATGCGGGTCGCCTGTGTTAGCATCGATTTCCCGATTTCTGTTCCTGCGGAGACATCCTAGAGCGTGGCACAACGCAAACGAGTCCTTAGCGGTATGCGGCCCACCGGCCGCCTTCACCTCGGCCACTACTTCGGCGCCCTCTCGAACTGGCTAAAGCTACAGGAAGAATATGAATGCTTCTTCTTCGTGGCGGATTGGCACGCGCTGACGACGCACTATGAGGACAGCTCATCCGTCGCCGAAAATACGCTGCAGATTGCGATGGACTGGCTCTCGGTGGGGCTTGATCCCGGCAAGGCGACCATGTTCATCCAGTCGAGCATTTTGGAACATGCCGAGCTGCATCTGCTGCTCTCGATGATCACGCCGCTCAGCTGGCTTGAGCGCGTGCCGACATACAAAGAACAAATCGAGAACCTGAGGGATCGCGACCTGGGCACCTACGGGTTCCTTGGGTATCCGCTGCTTCAGTCCGCTGATATCGTGATGTACGGCGATCCGCAGCAGGAACTGCTGGTGCCGGTGGGCGAGGATCAAGTACCGCACGTCGAGCTGACGCGCGAAGTCGTCCGGCGGTTTAACTTTTATTTTGGCGCAAAACTCCGGGGCGATCTTTCTGATAGCCAAAGGCAAGAGGCGCACAGGTTGCTTCTCGACAACCTTCCGCCCGGGCATTACGAGGGCTCTTCTATCCAGAGGGAGGCAAGCATTCTCCTTGCTGACGTCCGTAGCGAATTGGGACTTGAAAAGTTCCTCGACGTTATGCGCAGCCGCCCAGGTCTGTTCACGCCGCCAGAGGTCTTGAAGCAACCGGGGCATCTGCTTACAGAAACCCCGCGGCTGCCTGGTACCGATGGCCGCCGCATGGCGAAAAGCTACGGGAATGCCATTTGGCTCGCTGATCCGCCAGAGGATATTCGCAGCAAGGTGCGGAACATGATGACCGACCCGCAGCGGCAGCGGCGGATCGATCCGGGGCGGCCCGAGGTGTGTCCGGTCTTTGCCTGGCACAAACTGTTTTCGTCGACCGAGACGGTTGCCTGGGCGGATCAAGGCTGCCGCACTGCGGGGATTGGGTGTGTGGATTGCAAGAAAGCGATGGCGGAGAATTTGGTGAAATGGATCGAGCCGATCCAGGCGCGGCGCAAGCGATTCGAGGCGCAGCCGCAAAAAGTCTGGGATATCCTGGAGGGCGGCAACCAGAAAGCCCACGCGACTGCTCAACGGACGATGAAGCGCGTTCGCCACGCGGTTTTCAAATGGGATGAAGCACGCGAGCGACCCCTGGCGGACGGGTAGCGCCGCTGGATCGAGGGACGACAGCTGTGTCGGCCCAAAGCCAAGGCGGATCCCTTACGGGGCGTTCGGCGTGACCATCAGCAGCGAGGAGGCATATGAGCGCTTCCGCTTGGGATGCGCGGCTCTACGATGAAAAGCATGCATTTGTGTGGCAGAAGGCCCAGGGCGTCGTCGAGCTTCTCGCGCCCGGAGCGGGGGAGCACATCCTCGATCTCGGATGCGGCACCGGGCATTTGACCGCGGGAATTGCCGCCACAGGCGCCCAGGTAATGGGAATCGACCGGTCGGAGGAAATGGTTGCCGCAGCGAAGGCCAAGCATCCGGAGCTGGAGTTCAGAGTGATCGATGCGCGGGAGCTTCCATTTGACCGGCAGTTTGACGCCGTATTTTCAAACGCGGCGCTGCACTGGATCCCCGAGCCGGAGGAAGTGATTCGTGGGGTGGCCAAAGCGCTCAAGCCGGGCGGGCGATTCGTGGCGGAGTTTGGCGGGAAGGGCAATATTCAACGCCTCAGGACGGCTATTGCCGCAGCGTGCGCGGAGTTTGGCATTCGGTTGGATCGCGAGGCCGATCCATGGTATTACCCCAGTATCGCCTTATATGCGGACTTGCTTGAGAAGCACGGCTTGGAAGTTCAGCATGCGGCGCTGTTTGAACGGCCTACGCGCCTAGAAGATGGGGAGAAGGGGCTCGCTACCTGGCTGCGCATGTTCGCGACGTCGTTTTTGAACCGGGTACCCGCTGCGCAAAAAGAGGCGTTCTTGCGCGAAGTTGAAAGGCGCGCCCGCCCCGAGCTTTTCAGCAACGGGAACTGGGAATTGGATTACCGTCGTTTGCGGTTTGCGGCTTTCAAACAGGGGCCAGCCACTTAGGAATCGCTATGGCGTCACCATATCGCATCAATTTGCCGGCCTATGAAGGACCGCTGGATCTTCTGCTCGACTTGATTCGCAAGCAGGAGATGGACATTCACAACATTCCCATCGCCAAGGTGACCGAGCAGTATCTTGATTATCTCCACCAGCTTGAAAAGCTCGATATCGACGTTTCCGGCGATTTCATCTATATGGCCGCGACGCTGATCCATATCAAATCGAAAATGCTGCTGCCGGCCGATCCGCTGGGGCTGCCCGAGGAGCAGGACCCGCGCGGCGAGCTGGTCCACCGGCTAATCGAGCACGAAAAATTCAAGAATGCGGCGCAGCTTCTCTACCAGAAGCAGCAAATTGAAGATCACGTGTGGTCGCAGCCGGATCGCAGCCTGTACACCGGTGACGCGATCGAGGGCGAGCTGACGGTGTCGCTTGTCGATCTGGTGAAAACATTTCAGCAGATTCTCGAGCGCCGCAAGGAAATTCCGAAATTCGAGCTGCGCCACGACAGCGTGAGCATCGCGCAGATGATGGACCGGCTTCGCCAGCAGCTGATGGCGACCGACGAGCCGATCTCGCTGATCGAGTTTTTCGAAACCTGTGAAACACGCAACGCCATGATCGTCGCGCTGCTGGCGGTGCTCGAAATGGTGCGCATGCAGGCGGTAATTCTGGTGCAGGCCGAGCTTTTCGCGAATATTGGCGTGCGCAAGCACAAGATGTTCGACGCCGTTTTTGCCGGGCCCGACGCGATGTCCAAAATCGAGGAACAATATCTCTGAGATTTCTAGCGAGAACTGAGGATCGATGACAACACAAGAAATTCAGGCGGCTCTCGAAGCGATTATTTACGCGGCCGACGAACCGGCCACGCTCGAGCAGATCGCCCACGCCTTGGGCGTCGAGAAAATGGAGGCGCGCACGGCGCTTGATTTTCTGGTGGCGTCCTACCAGACCGACGAGCGGGGCATCGAAGTCCGCAAGGTCGCAGGCGGCTGGAAGTTTTACACCAAGCCGCAGCACCACGATGTGGTTCGCAAATTCATCAAGAGTCTTCAACCGCCGCTGCGCTTGACCATGCCCGCGCTCGAGACCCTCGCGGTGATTGCCTACAAACAGCCCGTCACCGTGCCGGAGATTAACGAGATTCGCGGCGTGAACGTCGGGGGGGTGATCAAGACGCTGCTTGAGAAGCGGCTCATTACCACCGCGGGGCGCAAGGAAGTAATCGGGCGACCAATACTTTACCGCACCTCCAAGCAATTCATGATTCGCTTCGGGCTTTCGGATTTGGACGAACTGCCGAGCCTCAAGGAGTTCGAGCAGCTTGCTCAGGCCGCGCTTGGCTCCGACGCCGGCATTGCTCCGACCGAGCCAGCAGAGGTCCTCCCGGCCACGATCGAAGGAACAGTTGCGGTCGAGCCGGACGCCGAGGATAACGACCTAGGGGAGCTTGCCGAGGACGCCCCAGAAGCTCTGGTGGAAGCGACGAAAGCGGCTGCGGTGGCCTCTGGCCAAACCGCCCAGCAGAGTGAGGCACCCTCTGCGGAGAACAAAGATTCCAACGCGGCCTCTGCGGCGGCAGGGAATTCCGAGCCCTGCTGAAGAACTGATCCGAGCCATGCCCTCTTCGGGTTCGTCTACCATATTCCGGGTCGAAGACAGCGGCCTCCCTCGTTTCGCGCCGGCGGGATGAAAACCAAAGGCACAGCGCTGCGACGGGCCCGTCCCCTGCCTAGTTTGTCAGATAAAAATAGCCGACTTTGTTGTTTGAAGGTGATGCGAACCACATCCGACCCTGCTCGTCGAGGAAAAATTCGCGCATGGTATTTTCAGAGAAGGGTAGCGGGTACTCGACCACCTGGCCCGTTTGGGGGTCCAGGCATCCGACGACGTCCTCGTGCATGTTCGAATACCACATGCGGCCCTTCGCATCGATGTCGAATGCGTAGGGGCTGGCACTGTGGCCCGGCAGGATGTATTCCTTGAACGTTTCGGTTCGGGGATCAAAGTGCGCAATTTTGCCCGTTTGGGTCAAAGTTGCGGGACTCTCGCCGAATTCCGCGAACCAAATCGTACCATCGTCGGCTACTTGAATGCGCCGCGGCCAGGCGTCGGGCGTAGGCACGGTGTACTTGGTGACTTTTCCGGTTTCGGGATCGACTTTGCCGATTTTTCCCTTCGTGCCGAACTCCGCAAACCAAGCAGTGCCGTCCTTGGCGAGCGCAATACCGTAAGCGGAGGGAACGTCCGCGAAATGCTCGAACTTTCCAGTTTCGCGATCGTACTTGGTTAAAGGACTCCCGGTTGACCAGACATTTCCTTGCGGATCGATCCGCACGGTATGCTTGCTGCCGCGGCCGTCCTTGGAATAAGGATTGGTATCCTGATACTCGGTGATCTGCTTGGTGGCGGGGTCCCATTTGCCGAGGCGATCTGAACCTTGCTCGGCGAGCCACACGGTTCCGTCAGGCGCGGGAACGGCGGAGTGAATGGTTGCTGTGCCTTGGTAGGGCACGCGGAATTCCTGCACTTCGCCCGTCTTCGGATCGAGTCTCCCTATGGAGTTGGACATACTGAAGTAGGGAATCCAGAAGTAGCCGTCTTTATCCGGTGCGGCGCTGAAGGGCATCCGGTTCGGCCCGGGCAATTCGTAGGTCACGTAGACGATTTTCATGGCCTCATCGGCGAACGGCGGGCGCACCAGGTTCTGGTATTCCGGCATGTCGCGCACGTCGCGAGGAAGCTTGGAATCCTGGCCGAAGACGCTGTTCAGGTATCCCTTCACCACGGTCGCATCGTCAGCGCTCAGAGCGGTGAGCCGGTAGCCCATCACGTCGCGCATGTAGTTTATGGCTTTGCTCCATCCTTCTTCGTCCCGCGAGACCCCGGCCATTTTCGTTTGAAAGGCATGGCATTCGAGGCAATGCTGTTCGATCAGCAGTTTGCCTTTTCCGGAGGGCATCAGATTGTCGCCCTGGTAGAACGAAAGGTCGGTCCAACGCACCGGCGCGGTTTGCAGGGCCCAGTCGAAGGAAACTTTTTGTTTTTCGGTAAGCACCACGGCGTTATGAGGATCGCTGCGGTAGCCGACTGCATGAATGCGGAGGTTGTATTCCCCGGCGGGCAGGCTGTCGAAGCGGTAGCGGCCATCTTTGCCTGTCAGCACATTGACGGTGATGCGAGTCTTCGTGTTCTGCGCCTGCGCGAACGCGCCTTGGAAGGCCGCGCCGTCCGGGCCTTTCACCGTGCCGGTGACGGTCGCGCCGTGCGCGATCGAAGCCGTAAGAATCGCCGCCGTCATCCACATGAGGAATTTTCCAGCTGATCGCATGACTCCTCCTCCCGTTTGCGTCGCCGATGACGCTTGCCAGCCGTGATTGCTTGATAGACGCCTTCTCCGGGGCGGACGTTACCAAGAGGACGGCGGCCGTGTCCATGGAAATGATGGATTTAAATGTTCGTTGTCCGTTGGTTTCCTATAAGCTGTGTAGCGGGACCCTTCGGAATAATTCACCATGCTCGAACGCCTGCAAAAAATCATCGCTCGTGCCGGAATTGCTTCGCGGCGGCGCGCTGAGGAACTCATCGCGTCAGGTCTTGTGACCGTGAACGGCCAGACCATCACCGAGCTTGGCTCGAAGGCGGACTCTGCGCGCGACCATATCAAGGTTTCGGGAAAACTCCTCCGGCCGTCCTCAGAACGCATGTATCTGCTTCTGAACAAGCCATCCGAGGTTGTTTCGACGATGAGTGATCCCGAGGGCCGCGCTTCGCTGCGCGATTTGCTGCACGGCGTTTCCGAGCGCGTGTTTCCGGTAGGGCGTCTTGAATATCATTCCTCGGGGCTGGTTTTTCTTACCAACGATGGCGAGCTAGCCAATCGCATGCTGCAATCCAAACGCTTGCCGCAGACCTACCATCTGAAGCTGAAATCGCTGCTCACTTTTGAGGAAATCGAACGGCTCGGACCCGCAACGGGCGCACGAATCTCGCGCCTGCGCGGCAAGCAAATGCCCTGGTACGAAGTGACGTTATCCGAAGCGCGTCAAGATAGTTTGCGCAACCGGCTTTTTCAGACGGGTCATCCGGTGGAAAAGATGAGACGCGTCGGAATTGGGAACTTGCAGCTCGATTCGCTCGCTCCGGGACGGCACCGTACGCTATCACCCGCCGAAGTGACTACGCTGTCCGCTATCTTGGAGGGCCAGGTCTCTCCGACCATGGGCCATCGCAAGCGCGGTGCCCAGCGCCCGCGCCAGGCCAAGCACAAGGGAGCGGGGACGGGCAGACGGCCCGGCCGAACGCCTTCGTTGTCTCGCGGGAAACATTAAACTGCCGGCACACCAAAGGCAGGTCCCTCGCTGCGCTTGGCCAGGACAGGGCGCGTAGCGTGGCCGAAGGCTTGTCGATGGGCAGCAGAGAGCTGCCTACCGGGAGTGTCCTGGCCAGTGAAAAGCAAATCGGCTTACTGCAGCGGGTAGACGCGGAGGACTTCTTTGCCGGGCTCGGTGACGGCAATTGAGCCGCCGTCCGGTGAAATGGCGAAGGCGTGATATTCCAGTCCGTGCAAGGCGGGAACGAACGTTCCGTCATACAAACCCACCCAAATTAATTCGCCGGACTTTTCCGCTGGGCCGCGCTTAAGCAGTACGCGGCGCTCGTCGCGGCTCCAGCCGAAGACGCCCATGCCGACGCGCACGCGCACAGGTTTCGTCGACGGATTGGCGAGATCGCGCACTTCGATAGCGTCGCCATCGGCGAAAAACGCAAGCTTCTTGCCGGAAGGCGAGAGGCTCAATCCTGTTTGGTAGCTGTCGATGCGCAGGACTTCTCTCACAGCTTCGTGCAGCAGGTCGAGCTGGAAAATTGCCTGCCGGCCGGTCACGCTTAGGTTCTGGCTGAGAACGAACGCCTGATTTTTCGCGGCGTCCCAAACAACGGCGTCGAAGGTACGCCCTTCGAAAAGTGTGCTGGACTGGCCGCTGACCGTGCTTAGGCGGCCGATCTTGTAAGGACCGGCACCGATCAAGTAAACGACAGTGGCGTTGTCGGCGAGCCAGGTGCCCTTCGAGCCTTCTTCGATGAAGCGGGTCTTTGATCCTTCGACTTTGATTTCGTGGCCCTCGTCATCGAGCAGTGCGAGGGATTTTCCGCCGGATGGCGATTCATCGTCGGCAGCCGGTTTCTGCGTGGTCATGCTCATGACGATGCGGTTTCCGTCGGGCGACCACGCCAGCGAATCGACGATGAAACTTTGCGGCGGCGGCACGGGCATGAATTTTTCGCCTTCGACGATCTGCTTTTCTCTTCCATTTGGTGAGGCCACCACAACGTCGGCCCGCTGGATGATTACTTTCTTTATTCGCTTCACATGGGGGACGGCGCAAACGATCCGGTTGCTGCTCGAAATCGCGAATATCTGGCAGTCACGGGAGATCTCCATCGTGGGCTTGTCCTGCTGGGCTGGCAGAAGGAGCGGGGCCAAGGCGGAGGCTAGCACCAGAAGAGCGAGCCTTCCGCGGTGGAACTCTCTGTTGGCAAACGGCTTTCCGATGGGTTCGGCAGGCTGGCGGTCGGTGTTCACTTTTCCTGGTCCACCGGTGCTTTCTTCTGAATTTTCCGAATTTCTTCCAGCCGCTGCCTGATCCGCGCTTCAAATCCCTGATCGGTGGGCTGGTAGTATTGACGCCCGAGAAGGCTCGGCGGTAAGCAGGTCATGTCGGTCACTTTCTCCTCTGTGTTGTGGGCGTACTGATAGCCTTTGCCGTAACCGAGGTGTTTCATCAGCCCGGTCGCTGCGTTTCTTAGATGCAGCGGAACGGGATCCGCCATGGTTTGCTGCAAATCTTGCTGCACGGCGCCGTAGGCGGTGTAAAGCGCGTTCGACTTCGGGGCGAGGGACAGATAGACTGCGGCCTGCGCGAGCGCCAGGTGGCCTTCGGGCGGACCTAGCATCTCGAATGCCGCCTTGGCCGCAAGAGTTATGGCAAGTGAGCCGGGCTCCGCTAGGCCGATGTCTTCGCTGGCCATGCGGATCATCCTGCGAGCCAGGTAGAGAGGATCTTCGCCTGATTCAAGCATGCGCGCCAGCCAATACAGGGCGGCGTCGGGGTCGGAATTCCGCACCGATTTGTGCAAAGCGGAGATGAGGTTGAAGTGCTCTTCGCCGCTTTTGTCATAGGGGAGCAGCTTTTTTTGTAAAACGTCTTCCAGGCGCGTTTCGGAAACTACGCGGCGGCCGTCGGGGCCGGGTTCAGTCCCAAGCACGAGAGCTTCGAGGGTGTTGTAGGCTGCCCGTGCGTCGCCATTCGCGACAACCGCGATTCGCTGCAAGATTTCATCACTGGCCTCGACGTGCTCTTTTCCGAGGCCGCGGTCTGAATCTTCCAGAGCGCGCCGTAGCAGCAGCACGATCTGCGTGGTTGAATGCGCCTGCAGCAGGTAGACCTTCATGCGCGAGAGGAGCGGAGCGATCACTTCGAAGGAAGGATTTTCGGTGGTTGCGCCGATCAGCAGAATGTTTCCTGCTTCCACGTGCGGGAGAAACGCGTCCTGCTGGGCACGATTGAAGCGGTGAACCTCGTCGACAAAGACGATGGTGCGCTGGCCGTAGCGCCGTGCGCCTTCGGCTTTGGCCATCACTTCCTTGATTTCCTTGATGCCCGATAGCACCGCACTGAAAGGGATGAATTCGGAGCGCGTGCGCTTGGCGATGATTCGAGCCAGCGTCGTTTTACCGCAGCCCGGAGGGCCCCACAAGAGCATGGAACTCAGATCGTCGTGTTCGATCTGGGTGCGCAATGGCTTGCCGGGCGCGAGTAAGTCTTCCTGGCCCACGAATTCGTCGAGCGATTGCGGGCGCATGCGGTCGGCGAGCGGGCGTCCCGGTGGCGATGCTGGCTGCGGCTCGATGGCGCGGAACAGCCCCACTACGGTCGTCCTTTTCTGCGGCGTGCCGCTTCGTATAGCAACACCGACGCCGCTACGGCCGCATTGAGGGATTCAATCGACTCGGCCATGGGAATCGAGATCGTGGCGTCTGCAGCGTGCTCGACCTCGGCCGGCAATCCTGCTCCTTCACTGCCAACAAACAGGGCGGCGGGACCAAGCAAAGCGTCGGTCGAATCGGCGCCGGAACGACGGCCGGCTTCCGGGCGCATGCTGGCAGCAACGATTTTTACCGCATGCATTTTGAGTTGCACCAGAACAGTGGGAACAGCCATTCCGCGAAGTAACGGCAGGCGCAATGCTGATCCTGCCGAGGCCCGCAACGCCTTGGGAGCCCACGGGTCGGCAGAGCCCCGCGTGGTCACCGCGCCCGTGGCGCCGAAAGCCTCTGCGGACCGCACGATCGTGCCAACGTTTCCGGGATCCTGCACACCCGCGAGCACTACCAGGAGCGGCGAGCTACTCTCGAGAGAGCCGCCAGCGCTCGGGCGGCCGCTCAGCACGTCTTCAAATCCCCAAACCGGCTGTCGAAAAAGCGCCGCGACACCTTGCGGGCTTTCCGTTCCAGCGATCCCGGCAAACATTTTGTCCGTGGTCTTCAGGATGCGCTCACGCCGGATGCCAGCTTCGCTTTCGCTCGCGGCGCGCAGGATTGCTTCCATGTGTTGCTCGCCGCTGGCACTCACCAGAACGGCTTCTGCCTCCAAGCCTGAACCCAAGGCCTCTATCACGAGTTTGGGGCCTTCCACTCCGATTAGTTCTCCCGCGCTCGGCCCAGCGCCGCGCAGCGAGGAGCGGAAAAGCTTGAGCCACTTGTTGTCGCGGCTGCTGATGACGTCGGCGTGCTCTGCTACGGCTGGTGCCGGGGCTCTTCCAGGTTCAGCACGGTACGGTTGTGCCATGTCGCAAGCCTAACAAACCACCGCTTGGCCGTAAACTTCGCTAGTTCTCGGGCAAGCGTTCTCTCTCTGGGGGGCTGGCAGATGGATGGGCTCTGGCAGCGCCAAGGTTACCTTTGGTCTACGTCCTTTTGTTGCTGTATATTGCGCCTTGTGCTGGCCTGTGTTAACTTTCCTGCAGTAGATTACAGGCGTAGCCCGCCGCGAGAACACATTGCCGGTCGAAGTCCTTAAGATCTCACCTGAAGCACCTGAGCGTTCCGTTGTCGATTATGCCGCGAGTTTTATCAAGCGCGGGCGAGTGATTGGTATCCCCACCGACACCTTCTATGGCCTTTCTGCTGATCCCTTTAACCTGGCCGCTATCGAGCGTATATTTCAGGTAAAGGGACGGCCGGAAACCAGAGCGTTGCCAATTCTAGTCAATTCCATCGAGCAGGCGGTAACCCTGGCGCGTGACGTTCCCGACGCGTTTCTCACCCTAGCCAGCAAATTTTGGCCCGGCGCGCTGACCCTGGTGGTCGAAGCGACTCACCGGCTCCCGCTCAAAGTGACCGGAAACAGCGGTCGCGTGGCCCTTCGGTGGGCCGACTCGCGCATTGCCACAGCGTTGATCGAAGCGGTCGGCGGGCCGATTACCGGCACCAGCGCCAACCTGTCTGGACATCCTTCCTGCACCAATGCCGAGCAAATCGTCCAGCAGCTCGGGAACAATTTGTCTCTGATCTTAGATGCCGGAGACACGGGCGGCGTTCTTGCTTCCACCATCGTGCGCATCGACGGGGATGAGTGGTCGATTGTTCGCGAAGGCGCGCTGCCAGATTCAGAAATTCGGCAGGTTTTCAGCGCGTAGGTTAGAAGGTTCCGCCTTCAATGCAGGGTTACTTCTGCCAAGAAATCAAAATCCCCGGTCGAGGGAATCGCTAGTCCCGTGACCCGCGTGCTGTGGACGGCAACGTTGTCTGTGTACCACAGGTTGATGTAGGGTTCGTCCTCCGCCACGATTTTTTGGACTTCTGAAAGGATGGCCTTCCTCTTTTCCCGGTCCATTTCCACACGCTGCCGATCGAGTAACAGGTCGAGCTTTGGATTGCGGTAACGGCCGCGATTGGCTCCCGCCGGCGGCATTTTCTTTGAGTCAAATACATACTCAAAGATGTCCGGGTCGCTATTAGAGGCTCCCACCCAACGGAAGGTATAGAGCTGGAAGCTGCCGTGCGTGACGTCAGAATAGAACGTGGCAAATTCAAGAGGGCGCAGCTCGATCTGGACTCCGATCTGCTTCCATTGATCCGCGAGCGCTTCGGCTAGCAGACGCGTTGATTCGTCGGTGGAAGTTTTTAGAGTCAGGCGCAAGCGCACGCCATCGGGACCGGGAGAAAACCCCGCCGCATCGAGCAATTGTTGCGCGCGCGCCGGATCGTAGGGGTACCGCCGTACATTCGGCTCGTATGCCCAATGGCTCTGAGGCAGCAGACTCGGTGCCAGCTGCGCCTGATCCCTGAGCAAGTATTTGACCAGCGAAGCGCGGTCCGTTGAATAAGCGAGCGCCTGCCGGACTTCTCGGCGAGCGAGGACGGGGTCAGAAAAATTGAAGGCGATATAGGCCAGGCTGGTTCCCTCGCCTTCGTCGGTGACGAGTGCCGATTGCTTTCTGAGCGTCACCACGGTATCCGGACTGAGCGAATTAAAGGCCAGGTCCGCCGAGCCTTTTCGGAGTTCCAGGGCACGTACGATGGCATCAGGTACGATGCGAAATCTCACCGCACTGATTTTCGGCACTGGCCCAAAATAATCGGGGTTGCGCTCGAGAACAATTTCCTCGTCTTGGGTCATGCTGGCGAAATGAAATGGCCCCGTACCAATGGGATGCTGCGCGATTTCTTGGCCGGATCCAGCGGGAACAATTCCAATTCCGGGCTTGGTCATGTTCCAAACAAATGAGGCGAACGGCTCGCGCAGATGAAAAATCACGGTGCCGGCGTCGGGCGTTTCGATCGACTGCACAAGCTCGAAGATCCGCGCTTAGGCGTTTTGATTTGGCCGGAAAGAATGGAATCGAAAGTGAATTTGACGTCTGCCGATGTGAGGGAGCGGCCGTCGTGGAATTTCACGCCTTTGCGCAACTGAAACACATAGGTTTGCGGATCGCGCGCTTCCCAATGCTCGGCCAAATCCGGAATGATGTTCATTTGCGCGTCGTGCGCCACCAGGCTATCAAAGATTAATCCATGCAGATGTTCGGATTGAGCGTCGGTGCCAATCCGCGGATCAAGGCTGGTGGGTGAGGATTCGAGCAGGAAATTCAGCGCTCCGGCATCCGCGGAGGAATGCGTGGAAGCGCAGCCTGCGACTCCCAGCACGAGCACCAGCATAAGCAGAGAGCTCAGCCGGGCAAGCGCTATGAAAAGCCTACTCCGGGCGCCCACAGGTAAGTTTTCCCATGACTACAGGATGCCTTGCGCCCGTGGCGGAAGGCAAGTTGTTGGGACGTCCATGGTATGACTCATAGGCCAAGATCGCAAAGGCGAAAGCTTCTTTGGCGTCGGTAGCCACACCAAGCCGGCTCGAGTGAATAATTTCGATTCCCGGTACGGAGGCGGCCAGTTGAGCCATCATCAGAGGATTTTTTGCGCCGCCTCCTGAAACAATCAGTTCGTGTATCGATGCCCGGGGAAGGATCAAGCGGCGGAAGGCGTCCGCGATCGAAAGGGAAGTGAACACTGTCGCGGTTCTCACTAAATCGGCGGGCGAGGCGTGATGGTTCTTTCCCCAGCGAATCAGCCGCTCCACGTAGGCCTGCCCGAATTGCTCGCGACCGGCGGTCTTGGGCGGTCGTTTACGCAAGTACGGCTCCCGCATCATTCTGGAAAGCAACTCGGGAATGGTGCGGCCGGTCAGGGCGGTTTTGGCGCCGCGGTCGTACTTCGCGCGTCCCTGGGTCATGCCCTGAATTAAGGCGTCGACAATCATGTTTCCCGGGCCCGTGTCGAAGGCGAAGATGTCTTCCGGGTTGGCGGCGGCGGCCATCACCGTGACATTTGAGATTCCACCGATATTCAGCGCGACCCGGCCGCGCTTGGTGTCGCGGTAGAGCAGGTAGTCGACAAAGGGGACCAGCGGCGCGCCCTGTCCGCCGGCGGCAATATCCGATGGGCGGAAATTGGCAATTGTGGGTACTCCGGTGCGCTCGGCAATGATGCTGGGCTCCCCAATTTGCAAGGTGGAGGCGACTCGCCACGCGCCTACCAAGCGCGCCGGCGCCCCTTGATGAAAGACGGTTTGGCCGTGCGAGCCGATCAGGTCGATTTTGGAAAGCGCAATCCCCGAAGTCTTCGACGCGTCAATCGCGGCCCGCGCGAACTCTTCGCCGATCACGAAATCGAGCCGGCTGATCTCCGCGGTCGTAGTGGCGCCGCCGTTTGCCAGCCGAAGGATTTGCTCCCGGACCTGCGGTCCAAATGGTACGTGGTGATGCGATTCGAGTTTTGCGAGGATCGCCGGGGGCGAGCCGGAGATACGCACGATGGCGGCTTCAATTCCGTCCGCTGAAGTGCCCGACATCATGCCCATCACCAGCATTTCTTTAGGCGGAGGTTTGCTCATGAGAGCTGTTTCTGAAGCGCGGCGAGCAGATTGAGCGCTTCCAGCGGCGTCAGCTTGTCTAAGTCTGCGTTTCGCAGGCCTTCCAGAACCGATTCGTCGATGGCAGTAAAGCTGGCTTGCTGATTGGGCGGGGATGAGCCGGGCGACAGCTCGACGCTCAACTTTTCCTCGCTCTGTTCGTGGCGGCGCAGGATTTCGCGAGCGCGCACGATCACCTCATTCGGTAAGCCGGCGAGCCTGGCGACCTCGATGCCGTAGCTTTTGTCCGCGCTGCCGGGCTCGACGCGGCGCAGAAAAATAATCTCGTTTCCCGCCTCGTGAACCGAGACGTGCACGTTTTTCACGCCGGGCAGCAATTGTTCAAGTTCGGTGAGCTCGTGGTAGTGGGTGGCGAAAAGAGTTTTCGGTCTTGGCCCGCTGTGCAACGCTTCGACGACCGCCCAGGCGATCGACAGCCCGTCGTAGGTGGCTGTGCCGCGGCCGACTTCATCGAGAAGCACCAGGCTCGCGCTGGTCGCCGTATTGAGGATGGCGGCAACCTCGCTCATTTCCACCAGAAACGTGGACCGCCCGCGCGCCAGATTGTCCGACGCGCCGATGCGCGTAAATATGCGGTCCACCAGCGGCAGCTTGGCCTGTGCCGCGGGAACAAACGAGCCCATCTGCGCGAGAATGGAAATAATCGCCGCTTGCCTTAGATAGGTTGACTTCCCGCCCATGTTCGGTCCGGTGATGAGCAGCAGGAATTGCCGCTGGTCATCGAGATACAGGTCGTTCGGAACAAAGCGCTCGCCGCGTTCCTCGAGGAGTTTTTCGATCACCGGATGGCGGCCGCCCGCGATCATCAGCACTCCGGCTTGCTGGCCAGGGTCGCTCGGTTCGGCCGGCGCGCCGCTGGTTCGCCCGGCCCGATCTTCTGGGGCACTTCCGGCGGCGCTGGGTGTAAATTCAGGCCGAGTGTAGTTTCTCGATGCTGCGATGCGCGCGAAATTCACCAGTACGTCGAGCTGGGCGATGGCCGCGGCGGTCCGCCTCAAGCGAGCTGCTTCGTGAGCGATTGATTCGCGGACCTGGCCATAGACTCGTCGCTCGATTTCGAGAATCCGCTCTTCGGCGGACAACACTTTGCGCTCATATTCCTTCAATTCGTCCGATGTGAAACGCTCGGCATTGACAAGGGTCTGCTTGCGTTCGTAGTCGGCGGGCGCAAGGTGCTGGTTGGCTTTCGAAATCTCGATGTAATAGCCGAAGATCTGGTTATAGCGGATCTTGAGCGAGGCGATTCCCGTGCGCTTCCTTTCCCGCTCCTCCATGGCCGCGATGATCTGACGCCCTTGCTTGGTGATATCTCGCAGCTCGTCAAGTTCCGGGTTGAAGCCGGGGCGGATGATGCCCGGTTCGCTCGGAACGGCCGGCGGCTCATCTGCGATGGCCCGGGCGATCGTGTCCCGAATCTCGGCCAGTTCATCCATTTGCTCTCGAAGTGCGGCCAGCCGAGTGGTTTGGGAGGAGCCACCGCCAGGGTGGGGGTGCGTTTCGCCGGCTATCAATTCACGCAGGCGCGGTATTTTTTCGAGCGACGCCTTCAGCGCCAACAGATCGCGCGGGGTGACGGTTCCTAGGGTCACGCGGCTCGTTAGCCGCTCCAAATCCAGAATCCCGTCGAGTTCTTTGCGCGTCTCCTCGCGCGCCACCGTGCGGCCCTTGAGATTGGCGACTGCCTCCAGCCGGAGTTCGATTTCGCCCCGGCAAATCTCCGGGCGCAAAATCCACGCCCGCAGCAGCCGTGCGCCCATTGGCGTAGCGGTTTCGTCGATCGCGCGCAGCAGCGTTGCCGAGGCGTCCTCTCCCGAAGAGGGCTCGACCAGTTCCAGGTTCCGAACCGTCACTTGGTCGAGGATCAGCGCATCCTGCTGCTCGTAGTAGGTGATGCGGTCCAGGTGCTCGAGTCCGGTGCCGGCAGGACGAAGCGAAGGGACGGTCGAAGTATCCTCCGGTTTGTGGGCGCCAATGGCTGAGGTTTCCCGTAGATAGTGAACCAGAGCTCCTGCGGCACCGCTGGCCAGCCGGTGCTCGCTCAGGCCGAATCCGTCGAGTGCCGCCACCCGAAACTGCTGCTGCAGTAGCCGGGACGCGTAGTTGGTCTCGAAAATCCAATCATCGAGGCGGGTCTCGACCGCTCCCAGCCCATTCATGTCAGCGCTGGCCGCCATCGGAAAAAGTGTCGCGGGACGCGGCAGCAGAATCTCTCGCGGGCGGAGTATCGCCAGCTCGTCGCGCAAGCGGCCCTCCGCTTTTTCGCCCGTGAATTCGGTGGCGCGAAACTCTCCAGTCGATAGATCGACGAAAGCCAAACCGATCGCCACTTCAGGCGATCGGGCTGCCCCTCGCGAGGTTCCTGCGGCTGCTCCCATGGCGGTTCGCCGGGCCACAGCAGCAAGGAAGTTATTTTCCTTGGCCGCCACGAGCCAGCCACCGGTGGCCGTGCCCGGCGTGAGCACCCGAATCACCTCGCGCCGCACAAGCTTCTTGCCCGGGCCGGGTAGTTCCATCTGCTCGGAAATCGCGACTTTATGGCCCGCGCGGATGAGCTTGGCGATGTAATTCTCCGCCGCGTGGTAAGGGACGCCGCACATGGGCACCGATTGGCCCTTTTCCTTGTGGCGCGAGGTCAGAGTAATCTGCAGGATTCGCGACGCCACAATCGCGTCGTCATAGAAAAGCTCGTAGAAGTCGCCCAGCCGGAACAGCAACAAAGCGGAGGGGTGCTGTTTCTTCAGGCCGCCGTACTGCTGCATCAGTGGGGTCGTCGGTTCGGTCATTCAGCTCGCATCAGGCTTGCAGGTGAGTGATTATGCTGGGGCAAGCGATCCTTGGCAACTTTCTTCCTGAGCACTTGGTATAGAGCGCAACTTCCCGGGCCGACCAAGGGCCCGGAAGTCGGGTCACCCCGAGCCCGGTTGAGCGCTCAAGCAGGTTATACTTCGGTGTGCCCCGCGCGACGAATTGCGAAACCGAGATCAAGCTCCCTATTCGCGATGTGCAGGCGCTGATTCTCAGACTGCGGGAACTTCACGCCGTCTGCCACGGGCGCGTGTTCGAGCAGAATACCCTCTATGATACGCCAGATTCCGATTTGCGACGCGCGGGCCGCCTGCTGCGCGTTCGCGTGGAGACGCCGGCTCGTTCTCGCTTTTTTCCTCCGGCGGCGGCTAGAAGGGTGCTCACCTCAAAAGCTCCTCTCGCCGGGAAATCTGCGGCCAAGCCGACCTACAAACAGAGGCTTGAGAGGGAAGTCGTCATTCCGCGGAATCAAAACTGGCCTCGTATTCTCAGTTCACTGGGTTTTCGTGCCGGCTTCCGGTACGAAAAATACCGCACGAGGTTTCGTTTAGCGGGCCTCCACCTGGATCTTGATGAAACCCCGGCTGGTACCTTCCTCGAACTGGAAGGTGAGTCGAAGGCAATTGACCGGGTCGCGCAAGCCCTGGGGTTTTCAGCTGGGGAGTATGTGCGAGCCACGTATTGGCAAGTTTATGCCGCCGATTGTCGCCGGCGCGGCGTGGCAGCGACAAACATGGTGTTTGATAGGAAAAAAATCGCAAAATAAGCACTCTTTGCTTGACAAAAATTTCGTAAGCCTTTACTAGTCAAGCGAGGACAAACGAATCCTAATGGCAGGCACCTCATTCCTGGTGGACCCGGACACGAACAGCTCCCTCGAAGCGATTGAACCGATCGCCGGCCAAGGACGAGTTGCTCGAGCGATTGTTCTTGAATGCCGCGTTCGTGCGGTAGCAGACAGGGAAGCAAGGCCCGGCCTGAAGTAGTCCCGAGGTTCATACTGTCTGCCCGCGGCCTGGTTTTTAGTTGGCCCGGGCTTTTTTTTTGCCTTACAGCGGAGGGCTCTGCCTCCGGACAGGAGTTTGCCCTGAGTACACGGCTTGGAGCCAGCCGGGCGCGGCTCCGCACGGGAACCAGGAGTAAGGAGTCACTATGCTGCACGCAACGGAACTGATCGGAGCCCAAGCCTACGATTCCGCCGGCAATCTCGTTGGGCGTGTCAAAGAGATGTTCATTGTGCCCGACGAACAACCGAACCGCGTCGCCCGTATGCTGCTGACCCGCGGCAAATACCGGCCCATTGTGGCCCGCTATGACCAGATTGCCTCGGTCGCTCCCGGCGAAGTCCGGCTCACTACCGATGAATCGGCACTTGAGCTGTATCAACCGAATGAAGCCTGGCTGGCAGTGCAAAAGGATCTCCTCGACCAGCAGATCATCGACACAAACGGCCGCAAGGTCGTGCGGGTGAATGACGTCGACCTGGACGAACAGCGCACCAATGGAAACACCGAGCTGCGAATCAAGCAGGTGGACGTGGGCCTGCCCGGCGCGGTTCGCCGGTTGCTGCAAGGAATCGTGCCGCCCAACGGGATCCGCCGGCTGCAGGAAAAACTTCCGCAACGCACGATCCGCTGGGATTTCGTGAACCTGATCGAACCCGACCCGCTTCGCCGCGTGAAGCTCCGGCTATCCAGCGAGAGGCTTTCTGAGCTGCACCCCGCAGATATCGCCGACATCATGGAAGAGCTCTCTCCCGACGAGCGCCAGTCCCTGGTTACCGCCCTTCCTGAAGAGACGGCCGCCGACGCGATCGCCGAACTCGATGAGCGCTTGCAGACTCAGGTGGTCGAAAAGCTCGACCCGGAGCGGGCTGCCGACATCATCGAGGAAATGAGCCCGGATGAGGCGGCCGACCTGATGCAGAACCTCGAGCCCGAAACCTCCCGCGAGGTTCTCGATGAAATGGAGACGCGCGAAGCGAGTGATGTGGAGTCGCTGCTGAATTTTGGCCCGGACACGGCCGGCGGCATGATGAACACCGAAATTGTGGTCGTCGGCGAGGACGCGACGCGCGGAGAGGTCATCGATCACGTGCGCTTTCACGAAATCTCTCCCGATCAGCTCGATAACATCGTGCTCATCAATCGAGAAGCGAAGTTGGCTGGCACGGTTCCCATTGCTCGGCTCGTGCTGGCCACTCGAGAACAGCGCATGTCCGATCTTGCGTTTGAGCCGCTGCTTTCGGTTGCGCCCGATACTCGGGAAAAGGAGGTCTTCGAGCTCTTCGACAAATACAATTTGCGCAGCTTGATCGTCGTCAACGAGGAGAGCTGTCCGATTGGCGCCATCACCGTAGACGACGTGGTGAGCCGCATGAGGGAGAAGTTGTAAGCGGATGAGCTCGCGATGAATTCTTGGGTCACGTTAACTGAAGCCCTCTCGACGTGGGCGGCCCACGGGAAAAAGCTGAACAGCCGCACCCGCCCGTGGCGGCGGCGCGTGGCCGTCTTTTTGGCCGTGGTAGGTCCGGGACTGATCACTTCGAACGTGGATAACGATGCCGGCGGCATCACCACCTACACGGTCGCGGGTGCGCAGTTTGGATACACCCTGCTCTGGTCGTTGATACCCATGACCATCGCTCTCTACGTCAGCGAGGAGATGTGCGCGCGGATGGGGGTCGTGACCGGTAAAGGGCTCTCGGATTTAATTCGCGAGGAATTTGGGTTCCGGTCGACCTTCTTTGTCATGCTCGCCGCGCTGGCCGTCGATCTTGGCAACACCGTGGCGGAGTTTGCCGGCGTAGCCGCGGCCATGCAGATCTTCGGCTTGAGCAAATATATTTCCGTGCCGCTGGCGGCGCTGGCCGTATGGATGCTCGTGGTTCGAGGGAGTTCGCGGCAGGTGGAAAAGATTTTTCTGGTTGCCTGCGGGTTCTACTTAAGCTATGTCGTCTCGGCCATCCTGGCCAAGCCCGATTGGCTGCTCGCTGCGAAGGAAACCGCGCTACCCTCGCTGCATTTGAATTCCAGCTATCTTCTGATGCTTACCGCCTTGGTCGGTACGACCATCGCACCCTGGCAGTTTTTCTATTTGCAGGCGGGCTTCGTCGAAAAAAGAGTCGCTGCCCGGCAGTACAAGCACGCGCGTCTTGACGTGCTCGTTGGCAGCATCTCCTGCATGGTGATCGTTTTCTTCATCATCGTTTGCTGCGCTGCCACGCTCAATGCCCGCGGGCTCACGAACATCGGCGATGCGGCGCAGGCAGCTCAAGCGTTGAAACCGGTCGCGGGAAAGTGGGCGGCGGACCTGTTTGCCTTTGGCCTGCTCAACGCGTCGCTGTTTGCAGCTTCTATTCTCCCGCTCTCGACCGCGCACGTGATCTGCGAAGGTCTCGGTTTCGAAGCCGGCCTGGACCACAAGGTGCAGGAGGCGCCGGCATTTTATTTCCTTTACACGATGCTCATAGTCGTGGGTGCCGGCATCATTTTGCTGCCCAACGCGCCGCTACTGAAAATTCTGGTCTTCTCGCAGGTTGCCAATGGAGTATGGCTGCCGGTGGTTCTGATCTTTATTCTTTTGCTCATCAATCGCCGCGATTTGATGGGCGAGCATACGAACACGCTGATATTCAACGTCGTCGCCTGGGGCACCGGCATTGTCATGATTGTTCTGACCCTCGTGCTCGTGTACGCGGCGATCTTCCAGCCCGCCTCCGCAGCGTTGGGCTAGAGGGGATGAGCAGACACTGGCATCCTTGCCGTTCATGGCATTCACTGTTAGGCTTTCCTTCTTTCACGGGTTACCGGCTGAGCGATGGTTGCCTCGCGGACCCTCGAGCTATTTTCGGTGAAAACGAGCGAACTTCTTAAATCCGCCAATCGCGAGGAAGCAGAACTTCTCGGAAAATTGGATCCCCAACGCCTTCCGGAGCACTTAGCCATCATTATGGACGGTAACGGGCGCTGGGCGCAGCGCCGCCACTTGCCGCGTATCGCGGGACATCGCAGCGGAGTGAAGACCGCCCGCGTGATTATCGAGACCTGCTCACGGCTCCACCTCCCCTGCCTCACGCTATACGCTTTTTCGCTTGAAAACTGGCGCCGCCCCCAAGCAGAAGTGGAATTCTTGATGCGGCTTCTGCGTGAATATCTGAAGCGCGAATTACCCACGATGCAGAAAAATAACATCCGGCTGCTGTTTATCGGGCGCTCGGAGCATCTTCCGGAATCGGTTCGCGAGGATATGCAAGAGGGGGTGCGCCTCACGGCTGCCAACACGGGCATGCGGCTGATTCTGGCCCTCAATTACGGCGCTCGCGCCGAGCTGGTGGACGCCTGCAATTCGATTCTCAAGCGGGCGCGCGCGAATCCGGCCTTTCAAGCCGACGAGCAATGCATCTCCGACCATTTGTACACCGCCGGCCTGCCCGACCCTGATCTTCTGATTCGCACCAGCGGTGAGATGCGCGTGAGCAACTTCTTGTTGTGGCAGATCGCTTACGCGGAAATCTACGTTACGCAGGTTCTCTGGCCCGACTTTTCGCGCACGCGCCTGCTGGAGGCGCTGGTGGACTATCAAAAACGCGAACGACGCTATGGTGGCCTCGGCGTGGTACGGCCGCGCACCGCGGCCGCGCAGGGTTAGGATGGCATGCTCCGGCGCATCCTGACAGCTCTGGTTTTGATTCCTGCGGTCGTTGCGCTGGTCTGGTTCGCGCCGCCCCTGGCGCTCGCGGCGGTCGGAGCGGTGGTAGCGATCCTTGCGCTCCACGAATTTTTCGATCTCGGGGAGCGGCAGGGGGCGGTGGGCTTCAAGAAATGGACGATTGCCTGTTCCGCGGCGCTCTTTTATGCTCAATACACGCGTGGTCTTGTCGAGACGAGGAATCTCAGCGGGGCGATCTTGCTGCTGCGTGGCACCGAAGGCCGCGTCCTATCGCTCGAAGCGGTTCTTCTCATTTTCGTGTTCGGCGCGATTTCAATTGGGCTTTTCACGCGTCGATCGTTGGTCGAAGTCCTGCCGGCGGTCGCGGTCAGCGGTGCCGGATTTCTGTTCGTCATTTTCCCTTTCAGCTATCTTCTGCGCTTGAATGAGACCCAAACCGTCGGCCGGCAACTGGTGCTCTTCACTCTCAGCATGATCTGGGCCGGCGACATGCTGGCCTATTTTGTGGGCCGTTCGCTCGGCCGGGTGGCGATGGCTCCGCTGGTCAGCCCGAACAAGACCTGGGAAGGCGCGCTGGGGAATTTATTTGGATCGCTGTTGGTCGCAGTAGCGTTCGCTCGCTGGCTGCAAATCGATATCGTCAGCCTCATGATGGTTGCGGCCCTCGGAAATATTGCGGGGCAGATGGGGGACCTGATTGAGTCCGCCTTCAAGCGCGGCGCGTCGGTCAAAGATTCGGGCGCGCTTCTGCCTGGCCACGGCGGCATCTACGATCGCATCGATAGTCTGATCCTTGCCGCGCCGGTGGTCTGGGCGGCGTGCCAGTTGCTTCTGGTTTCGAAACAGTAGCGTTCGCGAGTCGCAAATTTTCCGGAAGGCTTATAAAATCATCCGCACATGAAGCGAATCTCTATTCTCGGCTCCACCGGCTCAATCGGCCGCCAATGCCTGAGCGTGGTGGATGCCCATCCCGGCCTATGTGAAGTAGTCGCCCTGGCCGCCGGTTCAAACGTGGAGCTGATCGCCAAGCAGATTCTGCGTCACCGCCCGAAGGTCGTTTCGGTCGGTACCGAAGAGGCCGCCCGGGAACTCTGCGCTTTGGTTCACGAAGAGCTCAAGATCGAATCCATCGAAATATTGTTCGGTCCCGAGGGAATGGCAAGGGTATCCACGCATCCGGAGGCTGATACGGTGGTGTCGGCTGCCGTGGGGGTCGTTGGGTTAGCCGCGACTTACCAGGCCATCGAGCAGGGCAAAGATATCGCCCTGGCGAACAAAGAAGTGCTTGTCGCCGCTGGCGAGGTGGTGATGGCCGCCGTCGAGCGACACAAGGTCGCGCTTCTCCCGGTTGACAGCGAGCACAACGCTATTCACCAGTGCTTGCGAGCCGGGGAACGCGCCGAGGTCAAAAGACTCGTGCTGACCGCCTCGGGCGGCCCTTTCGCGAGACGCCGGCCTCGCAATTGGCGAGCGTCACGCCCCAGCAGGCCCTGGCGCATCCCAACTGGAAAATGGGGCAGCGAATCACCGTCGATTCCGCCACGCTTATGAATAAGGGTTTCGAGCTCATTGAAGCGCGCTGGCTTTTCGGGATGGAGCTTGAGAAGCTTCACGTCGTCATCCACCCGCAGTCGACCGTTCACTCCCTGGTTGAGTTCGTCGATGGTTCCATTCTGGCGCAGCTCGGCCCCACCGACATGCGCATGCCGATTCAGTACGCGCTCACGTATCCGAAGCGCATCGCGTCTAATCAATGCGCCCTTGATTGGTCGGCCTTGCGACGGCTTGATTTTGAGGAAGTTCCCGAGGAGAAGTTCCGGTGTCTGACCCTTGCCAAGCACGCCCTGCGCGAAGGGGGACCGTTGCCCTGCGCGCTAAACGCGGCGGACGAGATTGCGGTTGCGGCCTTCTTGGAAGGCCGGCTGCTGTTTCCAGGAATCGCCGAGGTGATTGAGCGAGTTCTCGAACAGATGCCCATGGCGCCATTAACATCGATTGATGACGTGCTGGCGGCGGACACCGAGGCCCGCCGGCTGGCACGGGAAGAGTGCTGGAGCGACCGGCACCTGGCGCGACATCCGGCCTGAACGTAATGGCCCGGAGTGTATTTCCTTTTTGGTTCGGGGCCGAAAGAGCCGATTTCGGAAATCGCGGACTTTCTTCTAGAATAGTGATCAGAGGTTTTAATGGAAAGTTTCCTCAGAGCACTCATCTCCGTATCCGTGGTCCTCGGTATCATGATTTTCGTCCATGAATGGGGCCATTTTGTCGCCGCGAAGCTTTGTGGTGTGCGCGTGGACGTTTTTTCGTTTGGTTTCGGCCCCCGGCTCTTCGGTGTCAAGCGCGGCGACACCGATTATCGACTGAGCGCGCTACCGTTTGGCGGGTACGTGCGCATGGCGGGAGATAATGTGGTCGAAGAGCGCACCGGCGCCGAATACGAATATCTCTCCAAGACGCGCTGGCAGCGCGTTTTCATTGCGGTTGCCGGGCCGGCGATGAACATGCTTCTCGCCTTCCTGATTTTCTGGGGAATCTATGGCTTCGTCGGAGTCCCCTACGATACTGACCTTCGTCAGCCGGCCGATGTGGTGGCCGTTCCTACCACGCCTCTGATAACGCCTGGGGTGCAGGCTGGGGACCGCATTGTTTCGGTAAACGGTGAGAAGACGCCGACCTGGGAAAAGGTCTTATCCAAGGTAAACAAGGCCGAGCCGGGCAACACTCTCTCGATCACCGTTTCGCGTGGCGGATCCGAACAAAGCTTCCACGTTCTGGTGCCCAAAAAGGCCATTTCTGCGGATTCTGTCGTCGGCTATCCGAAGCTGCAACCCATCGTTGACGATGTGGCGATCGGTTTCCCGGCGGAACGGGCCGGACTGAGACCGGGCGATTTGATTACCGCGATAGACGGCAAGCCTGTTTCCACCTGGTATCAACTGGTAGATGCGGTACACGCCTCGAACGGCCGCCCCATCGATTTCACCGTGAGCCGCGAGGGCCACGAAATGCCCATTACGATCACGCCAATGCAGGGAATGGGTTCCGACGGCGAGAGCCTTTGGCAAATCGGGGTCTCCCCTAAAACGCGTGAAGGATTTGAACGCGAGGGGCCCGTTACGGCGGTGAAAGACGCCGGCATTGAGACCTATCTCAATATGCGGCAGATCGTCCAGGTGATTGCCGGCCTTTTCAACGGGAAGGTTTCGATTCGTGAATTGCAGGGCGTAGTGGGCATTGCGCGCGTCTCTGGACAAGCGGCGCAGCGTGGCCCCATGACGCTTCTGGGACTCATGGCGGTGATAAGCCTCAACCTCGGCCTGCTAAATCTGTTCCCGATCCCCGTTCTCGACGGTGGCCATGTGCTGCTGCTGGCAATCGAAGGGCTGCTGCGCCGCGATTTGAGCGTTGGCGTGAAAGAGCGCTTCGTGCAGGTCGGATTGGTATTCCTGCTGGGAATCTTCGCATTCGTGATGTACAGCGACATCCTAAAGCTGATTCAGAGCCACTAGCCGCCCCAGCTTTCCTCACTACCAAATCCCCTTCTGGTATACTCTGGTTTCGGAAGTTTTTGATGCCGGGCACATCCGCACACCGCGTATCAACGGGCGAACGCATTAACGAGCACGAGCCGCCGGGCCGTCTCCAGCGGGAGTGGGCGCTCGGCGTATCCGGCTGACTCGCCAGCGTCGGGTGGTGTTGCAGGTAATGGAAGGCGCGCCGACAGCGCCTGGACGCCGGCGAAATCCTCGAACTTGCGCAGAAGATCGATCCTGATATTACCCGGGTCACCGTTTACCGCACGCTCGAACTTCTCAAACATCATGGCCTGATCGATGAACTCGACCTGCTTCACCTGCGCGGCCATCGCCACTTCTACGAAAGCCACGGCCCGCGGGACCACATCCACGTGGCATGTATTCGCTGCGGAAGGGTTCGTGAGTTTGAAAGTGAACTCTACGAAGATTTGAAACGGCAGATTGCGCGCGACTGCGATCTTGAGATCACCATCACGCGAACCGAAGTGGGAGGGCTTTGTGGCGATTGCCGCAAGAAAAAGTCGGGCTGAAAGGCCGCTGCCGGTCTGGCCACGCCCGAGCGCAGCAAGCAACCTCACTTTCGTGAGGGCGAGTGGCGGCTGATTCTAGGTTTTCGGTAATTCGTGGTATTGCCTGGCTTTCTCAATATCCCGCAGCACCTGTTCCCGCAGCGCTGCAACATCGGCGAACTTCTTTTCGTCCCGCAGTCGCGTCAAGAACCGAACTTCCACCTTGCCGGTGGTCAGATTTTTGGTGAAGCCGAACAAATGGGATTCGATGGTCACATTGGCTCCGTTGAACGTCGGTCGCAGGCCGACATTCGTGACCGAGGGGTAGACGCCTCCGTCAACTCTTGTCTGGGTGACGTACACGCCCGTCTTAGGCAGCATTTCCTGCTCTGTTTTTAGATTCAGAGTGGGAACCACGAGCTTTCGCCCCTGTCCGGTGCCAGTTTGAATTTCTCCCGTCAACGCAAACTGCCTGCCGAGCAATTCTGCGGCTTCGTCCATCTTGCCTTCACGCACGGCTTTGCGAACCGAGGTGCTCGACACAACCGTCCCATTCACGGCCAACGAATTGACCACCTCTACTTCGAATCCAAGACGTTTGCCCAGGTTTTGCAAGGTTTCCACGTTGCCTTGCTGACGGTGACCAAAGCGGAAATTCTCTCCAATCAGTACCTTCTGAGCGCGGACTGCTTCTACCAGGTATTTGCAGACAAAATCGTCGGCGCTCATCTTCGACAGAGCTTCGTTGAAGGGCAGCACTAGCGCGGCATCGACGCCCGCGGCGTCGAACGCGGCCAGCCTCTGATCAAGCGTCAAAAGAAGGTCGGGAGCCTCGGCTGGCCTGAGCACCCGGACCGGATGCGGAAAAAACGTGAGCACCGCCGCCATCCGCTGCTTTTGACGCGCCTGTTCGATCACCCGCCGCAAAATCTCCTGATGACCGAGATGCATGCCGTCGAAATTGCCAATCGTGAGAACCGTCGGCTGGCGATCTCCAAAACATGCGGCCCATTGTTCGGCGGAATGCAATCGAGCCAGAGGCATTAGATCTCCACGTCGAATTGCAGTCCGTCGTGGGCTAGCTGCACGCCCTTCGGAAGCTTCCGGTTAGTGGCGGAATGGCCCAAGTCGTGGCAGATATGGGTAAACCATGCGCGCTTGGGCTGCAGTTCCGCCACCAGCGCGAGAGACTGCTCGACATTTGAATGCATCGGATGCGGCACGTAGCGCAGGGCATCGAGAATAAAATCATCGAGCCCGCACAGGAGTTTCTTTGATTCCTGCGGAAGGCGTATGAAATCGGTCAGGTAGGCAGCTTTTCCGAAGCGGAAGCCCAGCACTGGCTGGGTGCCATGCAGCGCCGGCACAGGCGCAATCCTCACTCCAAAAAGCTCAAAGGGGCCTGCGATGGGATGCAGAACAACTCCCGGCAGCAGATTCTCGGTGGGCGTTTCGTCGAAGATGTATGCGAATTGGCGCTGCAGTGTCGCCAACGTATCCGCTGACCCATAGATGGGGATGGCGCTTTTTTGCTTCATGTTAAATGGCCGTATGTCGTCAAGCCCCAGGATGTGGTCTGCATGCGCGTGGGTGTAAATCACGGCATCGAGCCGGTCGATATGCGCGCGCATCGCTTGGAACCGAAAGTCTGGAGTCGTGTCGATCACCACGTTGCGTCCAGCATAGGAAAGCAGCACTGACGGGCGCGTGCGCTTGTCGAAGGGATCGCCCGACTCGCACACGGCGCAGTGGCAGCCGAGCGTGGGCACGCCCATCGAGGTGCCGGAGCCTAAAACTGTCAACTGAAGGGAAGCCATGAATAAAAGGAAAGAAGCCTGGATTTCGCCGGAGGTTACCGTCGGCGGCCTGCGAATTTTCAGTGGCACGCAACGGCCTATTTTTTTTTACTCCGGCCTTTTTCTGCATCTGTTCGGCGGCGGCCTTGGAAATTTCCATAAAGGTAAGTTTCAGGCTGCCCAGTACTTCGATTAGCAGGTCTTCATCTGCTTTCGCCAGGTTGCTCTTGGTTTTCTCGCGAAGCACGTCGAGCATATCGATCACTTCGCGCGCGCCTTCGAGGTCGAGAAACGCCTGGCCGGTTCTGGGATCAGCCATTCCACCAAGCATAGCCGCAGCGTTGCGGGTCAAAAAGTCGACCAACATCTGGAAGGTGCGCGAGGATTCAATCGCGGGCTCGGTTTCGGCTGGAGTTGCGGCCGGCGATGCCCCCGGAGTCGCCGCGGTCGCCAGCGTGCTTTGCGCTCGAGCCTCCGGAGCGGCCGATTTCTTGGCAGCTTCTTCTTCCCATCGACGATCCTGGTCGGCGGCATCCTCCCGAAGCTCGCCCTCCTCGGTAAACAGACGCCGGTCAACGACTTTGAATCCTTCATCCTGCTTGGCATCAGCCACTGTAAATACCCTCGAATCTGTTCGCGACCGTAACCCTCAAAGTTTAACATCCGCCATCGCGTGTCACAAGGCGAGCGCTTGACGGACTTGACAGAACAATCGTGACCACAAATCCGCGTAAAGATATCGTTAGGAAGTTTTTACTTAGCTTTAACATCGCCAACGGCCGCCAGCTTTTAGAATAGGGTCACGCAAACGAATAGAGCCCGCCGTCCCCCCAAACCCCCTTGGAGCGGCGGGCACTGTTTTTATGGCCCTGTCGCCGATTCTCTCTTCCTAGTTCGACTTCCTTTTCACCACAGCCCAGGCCATGATCACCGAGGTGAGGCATAAGCAGGTTCCTCCGAGCAGCAGGGTAAGCACGACCAGATCCCAGGCGGGCCGATGTCTGTAGAGCGGCGGCAGATCGATTGAATGCAACCCATGGTAGAGCCAGCGATTGCGGCGCGAGCCGTTCGTGTAGCTTTCCACGATGCGCGCGGTCTTGGGATCGATGTAGAAGGCCGAGTGCTCCGGATCATTCAACTGCAGAAACATGACGGGAAGGGGAAGCGTGTTGCGCCGGTCGAGGTAATACGCTTCGTAGCCCATAACCATTCGCGTTCGTGCAATCCCAAAGGGCAGAGCGGCGCTCGAAAGAGTCGCGGCAATTTGAGGCGGCTCGAATGCCGCCGCTGGCTGGCCGCGAACGGGCACAACTCTAGACTGGTTGGGAGCACGGAAGGTTAAATAGACGGGCTCTCCGGCGAACGAGAATGAGCTCCACCTGTCTGATTCCATTTCCCGCTTCTGCGAGGGCCCGGCTTGGCGGCTTTGCACCAAAGGCGGCAAGATCGATGGCTCCTCCGCGGAGCATTTTGTCGACATGTTCGGCGATTGGATTTGAAAGCTCTCCCTGCCATCGGGGGAATGGATCCATGGAGAGCATCCCGCTGAAGCTCCAGGCGCAGGCGAACACCCCCCCCATGAGTCCGAGAGTTGCGTGCCGGCGTTTCCATCCCGTGTAAGGAAGGTGCGAAGGAACGCCGGCATGGCGGAAGCGCTTCGAAGGCGAATACATCGAAAGGCCCGCTGCGAGCCCTAGCAGCGCCACAAGCGTTGCGAGTCCCGACGCCGCGGTCACCACGGCACTCCATTGCCGTCCGTGTTTCCGCAGCGGAGTGAAGTAAAGCCAGTGCGGGATCGGGCCAAGATAGGCGCCGATCCGCTCCCGGCGAGTCGTGCATTGCACCACGTCGCCGGTCACGGTCGAAACGTAAACCTCTTCGCCATTGGGCCAGGTGTATTTCCGCAGCGGGCTCAGTTCGCGGAATTCCTCAGAGACTGTCCACTGATCTTGCCACACATCGTCTTGTTCTTTGGCGCCGGCGGCGGGCTGCTCCATCCATGCCGCGGCAATCCGCCGAGTCATTTCAGCGGGGACCTTTGTCTGCAACTCTCCGTTGTCGGCGTACACGATCGATTGATCGGCCTGCTGACCGAATTTGTACGCGGGGCGCTGGTCGAATATTTCCAGATGGACTTGCCTGGGCGGCGGCAGATCGGCACCGAGTCGCGCGTAAGCTTCCGCCGGCGACAACTGAATTTTCGAGCCATCAAGAACGGCCGCGTGATTTAGGCGGTCGGCCTGCGAAACCATCGGATATTGCCAGTACATCATGCCGATTCCTGAAGCAAACCAGAGCCCAAACAACAGACAGAAGGGCACTCCCATCCATCGGTGGAGGAAAATAATCGTTCTTTTAACTCCCGCGCCAGGATCAGACACGATGGCGGAAGAATAGCTCAGAGATTCCGAGCGCCAATCACTTACTTGTCATTTCCCATTGCCTACCGTAGATTGTGGTATCCGGCCAAGGAGATTTTCACCGTCGTGCCTCACCCGAAAGCGAAGAAGTTCCCGCGCCGCAAAGGTAAGAAATTAGGCCCCGCAGCCGCGCCCAGGGTGCCGAAAAGGTTGCGCGCCCAAATTCCCATTACCGCCCGCGACAGGTTGGCTGGCAAATGGTTCGAGAAGCTGGTCGCGCTGCAAGCCCGCCTGTACAGCCCCGGCGGTTGCCCTTGGGACTGCGAGCAGACCCACGAATCGCTGCGCAAGTTCCTCATTGAGGAAACCTACGAAACGCTCGACGCAATGGATTCGGGCGATCCGTGCAAATTTGCCGGAGAACTGGGCGACCTGCTGCTCCAGGTCATTTTTCACTCGATCCTTGCCGAAAAGGCCGGCCGCTTTACGATCTCCGACGTAATCGAGTCGATCCATTCGAAAATGGTGCGGCGCCACCCGCACGTCTTTGGCGACGTCGAGGCCAAGAATTCGGCTGCCGTGCTCAAGAAGTGGGAGCAGATCAAGGCCGAAGAGCGCGCGGCCGAGGCCCGCGACTCCGCTAGGGCTCCCGGCGAAAAAGGATTGCAGGCCGGGCCCGATTCGGTTCTCAATGGCGTTCCGCATTCTCTTCCCGGAGTACTCGAGGCGTATCAGCTGACGCGCCGTGCCTCGCACATCGGATTTGATTGGGACAGCTTGCAACAAATACTTGAGAAGTTAGATGAAGAGATAGATGAGCTCCACGCTGCCTTGCCGGCGGAAGGTGTGGACGGCAGGTCGCGACCCAAGGCTTCGGCACAACTAGAGGAAGAAGCCGGCGACCTTCTTTTCACCGCCGTGAATGTCGCGCGCTTCCTTGGCATCGATCCGGAAATCGCTTTGAAGAAAGCCAACAAGAAATTCAAGCAGCGCTTTAACTGGATGGAAGCTGCGGCGATGCGCGAAGGATCGATCTTCGCCGACTTGGCCCGCAATCGCATGGAAGAGCTTTGGAACAAATCGAAGGCCTCGACGCAAGCCCAGGAGAGCGCTCGATGACTCAGCAGGCGGGCAGCAATCTTTGGGAAACTCCCGAGCACGCTCAAGCGTACCTGAATCGGGTCGAATCCATTCCGCGACGCCCGGAAGGCGAAGCCACGCTGGTCGAATTCATTCCTGAGAACGCCAAGCGCATTCTGGATTTAGGTACGGGGGCAGGAAGACTCCTGGCGTTGGTGAAAGACGCGCGACCCGCTGCGCACTTTGTGGGTCTCGATGTTTCCCAGACCATGCTCGGCCAAGTCCGCAAACGCTTCGGCCCCGACCCTAACGTTACCGTTGTCGAGCACGATTTGGGGAAGGCGTTGCCTTCCCTAGGGACCTTTGACGCCGTCATCTCGGGTTTTGCCATCCATCACCTCGTTCACGAGCGGAAGCGCTCGCTGTATGGCGAGATTTACGCCATCCTGAACGACGGGGGCTGTTTCTACAATCTCGAACTTGTTTCCTCACCTACGGCAAGGCTGCACGCCGACTTTATGAAAGCCACGCACCGCGATGAGGAAGATCCCGAAAACAAGCTCCTGGACTTACAGACGCAGCTGACGTGGCTGCTCGAACTGGGCTTTGTCGACGTCGATTGTCACTGGAAGTGGCGCGAGTTCGCCCTCTTTGGCGGTGTCAAATAATGTCACTTTTCGCCGCCTGCTGCGGAAACCAAGCACGCCCAGAAAACATTTTGTTTTGCCCTAAACCGCATTTACACTGCGGCATCCATGTCCCCGGGCCCGTCGCCTTCTGAGATTGCAATCCGGCATTGCACCACGCTTGAAGAGTTCGAAGAATGCGTGCGTCTCGAGCATGTCGTTTGGGGGCCCGAACTCGCCGAGCCGACAGGGATGTTTGTTGTGGCGCGGCACACCGGCGGCCAGACGTTCGCGGCGTTCGATGGCGCGAAGATGGTCGGATTCACATTGGCGGTTGTCGGCACCCGCGCCGGCAAGACTTTTCTCCACTCGCACCAGACGGCGGTGCTTTCTGAGTATCGAGATCGCGGCGTCGGACGCCAGCTGAAACTTTTTCAGCGAGAAGACGCGTTGCGCCGGGGAATCAATCTGGTCGAATGGACATTCGATCCGCTCGAACTGAAGAATGCTCATTTCAATTTGGTGCGATTAGGCGCCGTGGCGCGCCGGTTGATACCGAACTGCTACGGGATTACCAACAGCCCTCTTCATTCGGGGCTGCCAACCGATCGCCTAGTGGCGGAATGGTGGCTCGATTCGGCGCGCGTTAAGGCGATCCTTGAGAATTCCCCCTTCGCAACCAAGGGACCCGTGGAGCGCATTCCGCTCCCCGCCAACATCGCGGAGATCAAGACCCAGAATTCCGACGCAGCCGTCCGCATCCAGACCGGGCTGCGCGGCCGACTGCTCCGTGCGTTTGCCGACGGCCAAGTGGCGACGGCGGTCGAGCCGCGCGTCGCGCGAGTCGACTACATGCTCGAACCTGCTGACAAGATTGTGGGCCTCTACCTCCCTGAGCTCCGCGAACATTGAAACCACCTGCAGGATGGCTCTTTGCTTTTGTTGAGCCCACAGGTATCTTTTTCACCGGAGATTTTCATACTCATGCGCCTGCGCAAGATGACCCTACGCGAAATCCACTTAAAGCTTCTCGCGCCTTTTGAAACCAGTTTCGGCAAGACGGAGCTGCGCCGCATCCTGCTGGTGGAAGCCGATGTGGATGGCATCTCTGGCTGGGGCGAATCGACGGCGGGAGAAGGGCCTTTTTATTCCTACGAAACCGTGGAGACGGCTTGGCTGATCCTGCGGGATTACCTCTGGCCAATGCTGAAGGGTAGGGAATTTGGGGCCGCGAGTGAAATTTGGGATTTGATGCTACCGGTCCGCGGCCACAATATGGCCAAAGCGGCGCTCGAAACGGCAATTTGGGACGCAGAAGCAAAGCATAAGAACCTGCCGCTATGGAAGCTGATTGGCGGCACACTCGAAGAGATCCCCTGTGGCGTGTCCATTGGCTTGCAGGTTTCAGTTCCGGCACTGCTGGCGAAGGTGGAAAAGGAACTGGCGGCGGGATACCAGCGAATCAAGATCAAAATAAAGCCCGGAATGGATCTTGCGTTAGTCCATGCCATTCGGGAAAAGTTTCCTCGCATCCGGCTGATGGTGGATGCGAACTCAGCCTACGCGATCGGGGATTTGCCACGCTTGAAGCAGCTCGATGATTTTTACTTGATCATGATCGAACAGCCGCTCGGCTGGGACGACATATTTTCTCACGTCCAACTCCAAAAGCAGCTTCAGACACCGATCTGCCTCGATGAGTGCATCCACGATCACGATCAAGCGCGCGCCGCGATCGAAACCAAGGCATGTGGGATTATCAATATCAAGCTCGGGCGCGTGGGTGGGCACGCCGCGGCCAAGCGCATGCACGACCTGTGCCAGGCGAATACCATTCCGGTGTGGTGCGGCGGGATGCTCGAATCGGGCATCGGGCGCGCGCACAATATCGCCATGTCATCCCTGCCAAACTTTAATCTTCCAGGTGATGTGTCGGCCAGTCGACGCTACTGGGGCGAAGACATCATTGAACCGGAAGTTGAAGTGAGCACTCGCGGAACGATTCGTGTTCCAATGGAGCCTGGCATCGGCTACAAGCCGCGTATCGATCGCATCGAATCGCTCACGCGCCGCCATGAAGTCCTCGAGTAATACTTGAATCCCTTTGCGGCAACAGAATTTCCGGATACCTCCAGTACGAACACAGACACCGCTCGGCACCGACCGAAATCCTCCCTGCTCGCTCTGGCCCTCATCGCCGTGCTATTGATCTGGTCCTTCAACTATGTCGCGGGAAAAATTGCCATGCGGCACATCGACGCGATGTCGCTTGCACTGATGCGCATGCAGCTGGCGGCGCTTTTGATGCTCCCAGTCTATTTCGCGCGGGGCCGGCGCACGCCGCTTGCGCGAGGCGACATCTGGACGTTTACCTACCTCGGCTTTTTCGGCGTGGTCGTCAACATGGGCTGTTACACGCTCGGCCTCGGTCACACGACGTCCCAGCACGCGGTGGTCGTGATGGCCCTTGGGCCGGTGCTGGTGCTGCTGCTTGCGGCGACACTGAACATTGAGAGTCTCACGCGGGCCAAGGCGCTCGGTATGGCTATTTCGTTTCTCGGCGTGGTCGCACTCGAGAGCGAGCACCGCGCGCCAGGGAGCTCGCCACTGCTCGTGGGCGATTTGCTGACGCTATCAAGCATCACCGGGTTCTCGATCTACACCGTTCTCGCGAAGAGAGTGGCGATGCGCTACGACCCGGTGTCGATGAACACCTACAACGTGGTCTCGGGCGCGATTCTGGTGCTCCCGTTCTCGGTTTGGCAAATGGCGCACCTCCGATGGGGAGGAGTCGGCTGGGTGGGTTGGCTGGGCATGTTCTATATGGCGGCATTCAGCGCCGTTCTTTCCTACACAATTTTCGCCTGGATTTTGCGCTACATGGACCCGTCGCGGGTGGCCGCCATCAATTACGTGCAAACCGTCGTCGTCATCCTCATTTCAATTCCTCTCCTCGGCGAGCATCCCACGGGCCATTTGCTTGCGGGCGCAGCACTGGTCCTGCTGGGCGTGTACCTGGCCGAGCGAGCCAAATGACCGAAAAGCGCCTGGCTTAGCCCTAAGCAGGTCGTTCAGCGTTTGATGAGGCGATCTTGGGCCTTTGCCCGCTTGGTCCGCAACCCTGACCCCGGAAGCGTCGACTCAGCAAGAAAGTCCGCTAGGCCGTCTTTCCGTTTTGTTTTGCGCTTCTCCGACCTGACTCGAAGTCCGGAGGCCATGGCAGCCCGGATCAAGGCCGAGTTGCGAAGGGCGACTTTGCCGAGCGCTTGCACCTTGAAAAACCTTTTTGACCGGCCGCCTCGTTCCAGGCCAGGGGTGCCGGTCCACGACGAAACGTAGCCCTTCTTTTCCAGACGGTCGAGCGTCGTGTAAACGGCGCCCAAAGCGGTGCTGCGCTCGATCCGATTTTCGATTTCGCGGTGGATGCTGATTCCGTAAGCGTTTTCTCCCGAATGTAGAATGGCGAGCAGGACCAATTGCTCGAATTCGCCGGCGCGCGGTTCTTTGGGCACGTATTTCTCCTACAAAATAGAATTACATTTACACAATGTAGAAGATATCGCGCATTCCGTCAAGCGTGCAGGGGCGCCGGGGCTGCGGAACGAACGGAAATCCCTCGGCTTCGCGTGATGGACGAAGAGGTCAGGCCCGGACAACAACAATCAGCGCACCGAGAAGGCAAGGGAGGCGGCGGCTCGCCGCAGCTACGGAAACGCAAAACAGGCTATTTCTGGTGGGCGACGATGAGCAACAACGCGAAGATTACCAGCGGGATCAGTCCGATAAGCACGAATGTAAACACATTGACGGGCCTGGGCATGCGGCTGGTGTACCAATCGCGGACCTGCGGGCGCTCAGGAAGGCTGATTAGGTTCTGGTTCTGCAAATCCCAGGCGAACTGGCGCGCCGAAGGATAGCGATTGCGTGGATCGCGTTCGAGCGCGCGCCAGAGAATTTCCTGAAGCTGGGGCGTGATGGTCGCGTCGAAATGCGTGGGCGGCTCGGGATCATTCACCAGCCGCTGATTCATGGCCACGATCGGGTTGGGTCCGCGGAAGGGCACCTCCCCAGTGAGCATTTCATAGAGCATAATGCCCAGCGAGTACAGATCGCTGCGAGCATCGCCGCGCTGCCCTCTGACCTGTTCAGGAGAAATGTAGTCCGGCGTGCCCATGGATTTGGTGATGTGCGCGAAGGTCAACCGCCGCCCCGCGACCTCTCCGGCCAGCCCAAAATCGATCAGTTTTACCAAGTCGCCGCTTGCCACCATGATGTTCTCGGGCTTCAGGTCTCGATGGATCACCCCTCCCTTGTGGATGTAGTCAAGCGCCTCGCAGATGCCGAGCGCGATATGCTGAGCCCGCTCAGGAGAAAGCTTCTTTTCCTCATCGAGAATCTCGCGTAACAGGCGTCCTTCGACCCACTCCATTACCATGTAGACGCGACTCGGATCAACTTGCGGCAGCACTTTTACCACGCAGGGGTGGTTGAATTTCTGCCCGATGTCGCTCTCACGATGAAAGCGGTCGTAGAAAAGCGGATCGCATTCAAGTTCGGGATGCGGAATCTTGATCGCCACCGGCTGGCCACTGCGCGTGTCGGTGCCGCGCAGGATGGTGGCCATGCCGCTGCGCGAAATGAACTTGTCGATGAGGTAGTGATCAAGTTGTTCGCCCGGATTGGGAGTGCCGATCATCGGGGGTGGGTGGGGGTAGAGATTGGCATCTTCATGCTATCCCGCTGCTCCGGGCGAACGAATCAATCATGGAGCAGGTAGCCTAAGGCGGGCATAAAGGGAGTGTAAAAGATTCATAAATGCGACACGCCGGTGCCGGACGCACGTTCTGTCGGCCAATTCGGCTGCTACGCATCGGTTCGGCACCGCAGAAGATTGTGGTAGGGCGCAAGCCCTGAAGAACGCACAGTAATCGAAATAGACGCTCCCGTTTTGCTTCGGATCGGAACGCGATCGGCTAACTCCCTGCCAAGCAGGTCGCTCTCGCGCAGGAAGGTAACCCCTGGGCTCTGATTCGCTTCGCGCGCAAAGCTCGATTCGATGCGGGTTCGCCGTCTAGTTGGCTAACTGCGGTCAAGTTTCATGCTGTAGAATTCCTGTTCATGACGTGGGTGAGTGGGCTATCTCAGTAGCTCGCCGCTTTTGCAGGGGGAGCGCCTGCGCGAGCCGCATCGGCAATCATGCGGGCTGCTTCGGCAGCATGGGAAACGAGGGCTGCATGACTTCCCGGCACTGCCGACGTCGCTGCGGCCATCCTCTTGGCCATGAATCGCTGCGTTTCCGGTGCGATCATCCGGTCGCAATCGGAAACCAAATACCAGGATGGCAGCGATTTCCAAGCCGGTCTCCCAGGTTTTGCGCCGAAGATCTTTGCGGCAATCGGTTTCTGAACCGCAGCCATGATTCGAGCCTGAACTGGATCGAGATCGTGAGCGAAGACTTCGGGGAACTCTACCGGATCGATCCAGACAAACCCGGCATCGTTAAATCGCAGTGGCGATGGGCCCGAACCGGCGGCCACGCGGGCGTTGAGTTCACCGAGCGTTTCGCCTTCCTCGTTGGCGAAGCCCGAAATATAAACAAGAGCAGCGACATCGGCTTCTGGGATTGCAGCTTCTGAAATCACCATGCCGCCGTAGGAATGCCCGACAAGAACAGTGGGACCGTGCTGCAGGCGGAGGACTCGGCATGTTACCGCTACATCGTCGGCGAAGGATGTCAGCGGGAGCTGGGCGGCCGTTACCTGGAGGCCCAGGTCAAGCAATAGAGGAATTACCCGGCTCCAGCTCGATCCATCGGCCCATGCGCCGTGAACCAGCACGATATTCGTGTGGGAGGCCATGTTGTCGCGTCCCGCTCGATCCGTAAAAAGACGGCAACAGCTTCTTGGCTACGGCTTAAACGACGGGAACTCGCTCCTCTTGTCCATCTCCCGCGGCGGATCTCCGTGGGGAGGCCATTGGGGTTGTTGCAGCGGGCGGTATCGGCAGGGCCGCGCGCAGGACGGTGCCGGTTCCATCTGATTCGAGTTCCAGACGTCCACCGAGCTCACTGACGCGTTCTCGCATACCAGCGAGTCCCACGCCCAGCCCCGCATTCGAGGAACGAAAGTTCTCAAGAACAGAAAAAGGTATGCCCAACCCATGGTCCTGCATGACCAGCGTGACCGTTCTGTCCTGTTGTGTCACCCGGACATTTGCCGAGGCGCTCCCCGAGTGCCGGTGGATATTTGTAAGCCCCTCCTGCAAAACGCGGAACAAGGCGAGTTCAATATCTTGAGGCATTCGCTGAAGCTTCTGTGGAATATCAAGTGTTACTTGAATATTGCTGCGCTGGGAGAACCCTTCCACGAGCCACTGAGCCGCCGAAGCAAATCCCAGTTCGTCAAGCAGGGGTGGATGCAACAGATGGGAAAGAGTGCGCGCTTCGCTGATTCCAAGGTCGAGCAGCTTGCCGAGTTCCGCAATGAAATGAGCCTTCTTTTCCGGAGGCAGGGCGTTGGCATCTGCGAGCATGGCGAGGTTCATCTTCATGGCGGCGAAAACCTGGCCAATACTGTCATGGAGCTCCCGCGCCACCTTCCTGCGTTCGCTATCCTGTACTTGAAGGATGCGGCCATTGAGTTTTCGAATGGCTTCTTCCGCTTGGGTGCGCTCGCGCAATTCGATCCATAATCGTCGGAAGTTGAGAATCAAAACCAACAGCAGGGCGGTGAAGGCAACCGCCAATATTAAACGGACTCGCTCATAGGTCCGATAGGAAATGAGCTCCCGCTGCTTCAGGATATTGTTTTCTTCACTACGCATGTCCTGAACCAGGTTGATCGCTTGATTGCTGAGGTTGCTGAGTGTGCCCAGATCTGCCTGTTGCTGATCGCTTTCCTGCCCCTTCCTTCTCAGTTCAACCAGCTCCTTAAGGACTCCCGTGCGCTTATTGATCAGAGCCCGCAACTCTTCGAGATGAGCTTGTTGAGAGGAATTGTCGGAGGTCAGCTGCTTCAACTCGCCGATATCGCCTGGCACTCGCTCAGAGAGGCCGTAATAGGGCTCCAACTTGGCCTCACTACCGGTTAGCACGAACAGCAAACGCGCGGTTTCAGAGCCGAGCAGATCCCCGCGAAGGCGCCCGAGCACACGCTCGACATCCTGGGAGTGCGCCACCCATTGTTCGTCGTTCTCGAGGCGTGTCGTAAGATTGTCGGCCGCAGCCGCGATCAAGATCAGAAACAGAAGAATTGTGCCGAACCCAACCCACGGCATTCGCCTGGCCGTCGATTGCGTTAGGTTTCCCGAGTTGGCTGAGTCCGGTTTCACAGACGGTTAGACGATAACCGCTTCTGAGACGTAGTCAAGCATATCTCAGTATGCACCAAACTGGTAAGGACATGTCCGGCATGCGCACAGCGCCACGCCAGGTGAGGGCGGTTGGTCGCTCAACTGCGAACTGGGGCGAGATTTTAAGGGAATCCCTATTTGCTAGAGAGTTCCGAGGATTTCAGCGGAACCGGAGGGCTATATACGTGCCAGAAATCTCCCTCGGCGTTCGCGAATTCGACGGCAACTTTCTTGCGTCCGTGTTGTTGGTCGTCAACATACACAACACGGCACTCGCGCTCCTCTTCTGTAAAGCTGTTGACCACCAGGATTTTCTGGCCCAGCTTTACGCGAGGTTTCATATCCAGAAGTCCACCGTAGAGACTTACGGCCATCGTCGCGGTCACGTCGCGAAACGGATGGTTTTTGGGGGTACGTCCATACACTTTCACGGGAATCGAAAAGGGCAAACGAGGGCAGCGGCGCCGTTCCTCCATGTGAGCCTCCTCAGAAAAATCGCGTTGAATGACCCCAATCCAGTTAACAAACCTCTCCTGCGCCGGGCAATAGTACTCCGTTGATCAACCGTGCAATAGTACTTTCTGGGGCCAAAGAAGCTCACAACAAGGCGGACGGGCTCGGTCGGCGGGCTCGGTGGCTCGGTTGACAGCCACTGTGTCGCATGCTAGCTTCGCGCCGCTTATGAAGGAAATTTCCGCAAAAGCGAGACGGGTTGCCATCATACCGGGCGACGGGATCGGCAAGGAAGTTGTACCGGAAGCGGTCAAGGTGCTCAAGGCTGCCGCTTCGGCTGGTGGCCGCGATCTTGTCCTGACCGAGTTCGACTGGGGTGCTGAGAGATATCTGTGCGACGGCACGACTCTCCCGCCGGACGCACCCGAGATGTTCCTTGAGAATTTCGACGCGATTCTTCTGGGCGCCATGGGCGATCCGCGCGTGCCATCGAACCGCCACGCCGCCGACATTCTGCTGGGGCTACGGGCAAAGCTCGACCTTTACGTGAACTTGCGGCCATGCGTCCTGTTTGATGCGAATCTGACACCGCTCAAACGCCGATCGGAAAATCAGATCCGTTTCATCGTGGTACGCGAAAATACCGAAGGCCTCTATGTCGGCATGGGAGGAATCTTCAAGAAGGGGACTCCTGACGAAATCGCCATTCAAGAGGACGTGAATACGCGCAAGGGGGTCGAGCGAATCCTGCGTTACGCCTTTGAACTGGCGCTCCACAGGGGTATGAGCCGCGTGTGCATGAGCGACAAATCCAATGCGCTTACCTACGGACACGACCTCTGGTTCAGAATGTTTGAGGAAATTCGGGAGCAATACCCCGAGATCGAAGCCACCCACCTTTATATCGACAATTTGGTGCTGCAAATGGTGCGTGATCCATCCCAGTTCCAGGTAATTGTCACCTGCAATCTCTTTGGCGATATCGCGAGCGACTTGGGCGCCCAGTTAGCGGGAGGCTTAGGGATTGCGCCATCAGGCAACATTCATCCCGGGCAGGTCTCGATGTTTGAGCCAGTCCATGGTTCGGCCCCGTCGCTGAGCGGGCAAGGCGTAGCGAATCCGATCGGCGCGGTTTTATCCGCCGGCATGATGTGCGAGCACTGGGGATGGCTTTCCGAGGCGCGAGCCATAGAGGATAGCGTCCGCACTGCAATCCGCGAGTCGCAAACAACCGCGGATCTCGGCGGCTGCCTGCGCACCCGCGAGGTCGGAGATTGGCTGGCGAATTTCATCGCCAAGACCCCCCAGTAGTACTCTCAGTGATTCACTCCCGCCAGGCGACGAATGCGCTCAAGTGAAACTTTAGAATGTCGATCCCTAAAATTTCAGCATGAACTTAGAGCTCGGCTTCGAGCGCCGGCCTTCGGATGTTCATTGCGTACAAGCTAACCCAGTGGATGAAACCTTGTGGAGGTTCGTCCACGGAGAATCTAAGCTTCTGGTCAAGATGTCGGCAGGTCGACCGGACGGCCGATAAAATCAGTATTATTTCCTATTTACACTGATCCGCGTGGAACTAAGATCGGAAGGATCAAGGCAAGATATAGGAGAGTGGAGATGGCTAGTGGCAGAGATAAGATAAATGCTAGCGCACCTACGGCCGTACCTGGCAAAAACATTCCTCGCGAACTACCCACGCATCAGGAAATTGAACTGGCAGCCTACCAGTTGTATCTCGAACGGGGTGGGATGAACGGCACCGAGTTGGACGATTGGCTTCAGGCCGAAAGGGAATTGATGGAGCAATTCGAGTCAGAGGCTGGTCCGAGAACGAAAGCCAAGGGCGCATGACGCCGATCGACTCCGCCCGCTTCCCTCAAGCTGAATTCAATGGATCCGGCGGCTCCCCCAAGCCGGTTTACCTCGGCGTAAGACAACGCGCTTTCCACTGAGGTATAAGCTCGGTTCGTCAAGAGTGCCTGCGGTAGGTTGCGCGTTACGGTGAGTGCTGCCCCTGGCGATGGAGGATCAAGACTCACCCCTGAGACTGCGGTGCGCTGCGGCTCGGGATCGCCGCGGCTGCCGGGTCCCACCAGAATGTTCGCGATGCATCCTGACGTTTGCGCAGTCCTTCAGCTTCTCCTTGAAGGGATGTCTGGCGTATTCCATTTCGACCCCGGTGCACTTCTTCGTTTGTTTGACCGATTACCCTTAATGTTTTTCTTGATGGCGCCGGTGTCGTTGTTTTCGACCATTAAAGCAGGCCATGCACTGTCGGCAAGTCGACCGCGGGAGCGTGCCAGGAAACTCAAAGTGCAGGTTTTAATTTTGCTTTACCGACGGATCCGCTTGCGTAATGCTTCCCGGGACTAATTTTGTCTCGATAGTGTACTTCTGCTTTGGCAGAAGGTTTACCTGAGTCGTGAAGTCGCGAAAACCGGGCAACGCAATTTTTATCTCGTGCTTCCCAGGATTCACCAGCATCGCACGTCCCACGCCTCCAAATTCGTGAACGTATCCAACGAAGCTGCCGTCCAGAAAAACAGCGGCGCGGTCCGGCTCCACATGAATCTTGATTTCCGAGGTCACCTTTGAATATTGCACCTTGGAGTCCTTGGCAAGCCGCACTGTAAACAGCAAGGCTTTGCCCGGTTCCACCGTCACTTTTTGTTCGATGTCCTGGTAGCCTGATTGCCGAGCAGAGATGGTGTGCTCGCCGGGGAGAATGACTACTTTCTTGTCGCCCTTGAGTTCGCTCACATGCCCGACGTACTGACCGTCAATCCAGACACCCGCATTCTTCTCATCCTTGGTATTCGCTGCGAAGTCGACCTGCCCCATGATCTTGTTGTCCTGCGAGCGCATGGATCCAGGAGCTGTCGCAAGTACTGCCGCAACGGCGAGTATCGCGCCGCCCAATCGTTTCAGCATATATCCCCCCCCGGAATCAGGATCACTTCAACAGTGAAACACCTCCATCTTAGGCCTCTCGCCGTTGGACGGAGTAGATTTTTGAGATTTATTAAGCAATTTTGAGCACTTCGTTATGCCGTGATTGCCATACGCGTTCGCGAGCCGATTTGCGCCGCGCGCTATCCGTAGCTGGGGGTGGCTCTGCGGCCCCCACCCATGCCGCGTGCAAGGAAAACACCCGCCAGAAAGCCACCGACGTGCGCCCACCAGGCAACTCCTCCGGTATTCGCAGCCCCTGCCGAATTAAGCGACCCGACGCCGCTCAGAAACTGCATAATGAACCACAGGCCGATGAAGATGACGGCAGGTATGCGCGCCGTAAACCAGATAATGAAAAGCGGCACAAGCGTGAGGATCCGCGAACCTGGGAAGAATACGATGTAGGCGCCAAGCACGCCCGAAATCGCGCCACTCGCCCCAAGCGACGGGATGGTTGAACCCCAAGAAAACATCAGTTGAGCAATGCCTGACCCGAGTCCGCAGACAATATAGAAGAACAGGAAAAACGCCGAGCCCATGCGGTCTTCCACGTTGGCCCCAAAGATCCAGAGAAACCACATGTTCCCGAGAATGTGAAGAAATCCTCCGTGCAGGAACATGCTGGTAAACAGCGGGATACACGCCTGCGCAAGCCCATAATGGCGCCCTTCGAGTGCCAGTTGAATCTTGAGCGGTACCACGGAGTAGGTCCTGACGAAGATCTCCTGCGCAGCGGCCGGAAGCATGATCTGGTGAATGAAGACCAGCACGTTTGCCAAAATCAGCAACAATGTCACGATTGGGAATGACCGCCGGGGCGTCGTGTCCTTGAGCGGAATCAACGGAAACTCCAGGGATTCGATGCGCCCCAGCTCACCCTCGAGTCACTTGGCGCGTGGCGGGAATCCTGGAAAGAGATCCCTTGAACTGCGAGGAGCTCTTGAGGGCTGAATGCTGTCTCTGAGCGATCGCCGTGCTGAAGCAATTCCTGAATCTTTTTGAATGAGGCAGTATTCCCGCGCGCCGCAAGCCCTCCGCAATTCGGGGCAGCCGCCGAACGGTTGAATTCAAGTATCTGTTGAATAGACCATTTCTGCGTAAGTCTGCAGGGAAAAGCGTGAAAAATATCACCAGCGCCGGTTGTATCAACGGCGTTGACCTTATAGCCGCGGCAGAGGGAGGATTGGCGACCGTCCCAGCCAATGGCCCCAAAATAGCCTAGCTCGGCGGCTATCAAGCGACACTTGAATGTCCCTTGAGTGGTTGGAAGGGTCCTTAATAACTTACTTTCGGTTGTTCGTCGCGACCGAAGATCCTTCGAGGAGATGATGAAGCCTGCGCATTTAGGTATCAACTTAACTCCCGGGTGCAGATTGTCGAAGTCTCCAATCGTCGGGACATTCTCTTCGCGGGCCGAGCGCGCAGCGAATGCCGCAGCTTCGGTGTGCCCATCGACAAGAAAAGCTTTCGATTTATGCATAGCGTTTCTTTTGGGTCTTGCCGGCCAAGCGCAATCGAAGGATCGCCTTTCCCGAGAACGGTACGTTCTCCTGACTTCTCATCGACCAGGAACATAGGAAGCCTGGCTCGAGTGGCCTGCGGCGACGATCCAGTGTGCTTCCACACTGTCGCGCTCCAGTTCCTTCTTTTGAAAATCTCCTGCCGCGTGGTCGCCAATTCTTCCCGGCGTAGCGTACGCTTTGTCCCCTGACCATCCGGCGGGGACTTGATCGAGAGACATTTCAACTTGGGAGTCGAGCGGAGGAGAAATGGGGAAGACGGATGATCGAGCCGGTGGCGTTGATTCCCACGCCAGCCACATCGACGGCGCCAATGTTACCGGGAGAGAACAAGGATGGAATGAATTGGGCATGCGTCCCCGGAGAACTCTAGCCGAGGCCCGCCTCGTGCGCAAGAAGGCGCGGATGGGAGAACCGGGCAAGAACCGTTACAGCTCAAGAAAATGCAGAGAGTGGAGTGTTTAACAATTGCGCCAGCGTGTTTGCTATGATAGAAAAAATCGTTTCCCTGCGTGCGGCTTGCCCGACTTGCATGATGCGATTTGGCACAGAATTTTTTTGAGGCCGCCGGTCGGCGCGGCGACACGCCATGCCACTCCACGAATCCGAAGCCATCGTTCTGCGAAGTTATCCGCTGGCCGAGGCTGACCGGCTGGTTAGTTTTCTGTCCCGGTCGATGGGGCGAGTTCGCGGAGTGGCTGCCGGAGCGCGCCGCCCGAAGAGCCGTTTCGGCTCGACTCTCGAGCGACTGTCGCATGTGCGCATCTGGTATTACGAGCGTGAGACGCGCGAACTGGTGCGCATCAACCAGTGCGAAATCATCGAGTCGTTTCTTGATGCCTTCGGCGACTACGCCTCGAGCGTGGCGCTGGCGCTCCTCAGCGAGGTCACCGAGACGGTGCTCCCGGACAGAGAAGCGGCGGATGCGAACTTCCGGTTGTTACTGCTCGTGGCTCAGGAAGTCAAGCGCACCCGCAAGCCGGAAATTCCGCTGGCCTATTTTGCTTTGTGGACGGTCAAGCTGGGTGGCTGGCTACCAACCTTGGATGTTTGCGGCCGATGCGTCCGCGCGTTGAAGGCCGATGAGCTGCGGTATTTCTCAAGAAGCCGTCAGGCGATCGTTTGTGAAAAATGCCGGCAGGGCGGGGGGCGGCTGATTTCCTCGGCCGCTCTGCTTGCGGCGCGCAAAATGCTGAGCGCGCGCTTGGATCGTATTGCTGATGGCGACATAGAACCTCGTGCGGCTAGAGAAATAACTGATGTGATGCTTGATATTATAGAACGGCAGATTGATCGCAAGCTTACATCTCGAGAACTACTGGAGCCCCCGTCTTGAAATCTAAAGTAGTGGATTCAGATAGGTCTGTTGCTCATCTGAAGAATAAGAGTGCTCGGCGGCCAGGTCTTTCGTTCCAGGACCTTATACTTCGACTTGAAGAGTATTGGATGCGCCGGGATTGTATTCTGCAGCAACCCTACGACATCGAAGTGGGTGCTGGCACGATGCACCCGGAGACTTTTCTTCGCGTCCTAGGACCTGATCCATACCGCGTGGTTTATGTGCAGCCGAGCCGTCGACCCACTGACGGCCGCTACGGCGAAAACCCGAATCGGTTGTACAAGCACACCCAACTTCAAATAATACTGAAACCATCCCCTGAAGATATCCAAGATTTGTATTTAGAGAGCCTCGCTGCGGTGGGGATCAATCTCAAGGAACATGACATCAAGTTTGAAGAAGACAACTGGGAATCGCCCACGCTGGGTGCCTGGGGAATCGGCTGGCAGGTCATGCTCGATGGCCTCGAGATTACGCAGTTCACTTATTTCCAGCAGTGCGGAGGCGTCGACCTCGATCCGATTTCGGTCGAGTTGACCTACGGGCTTGACCGCATCGCGGCCTATTTGCAAGGTGTCGACAACGTCTACGATGTGCGCTGGTCAGAAACCACGACTTACCGCCAAGTGCGCCTTGCCGAAGAGCAGCAATTCTCGGCTTACAGCTTCGACTACGCGGACGCCGTCTCGACCCGGAAGCAATTCGATTTAGTCGAAGCCGAAGCCGCACGCTTGCTTGCACAATATGACAAGATAAAAGGCAAGGGTGAGAAGAGATTCCCGGTGTTGCAAATCTATGATCTTTGCCTGAAGTGCTCGCACCTGTTTAACATTCTCGATGCGCGAGGTGCGATTTCGGTCACCGAGCGCGCCGCCATGATCGCCCGCGTCCGCAAGCTTGCCACCCATGTGGCACGGGCTTGGCTCGACCAGCAGGGAAAATCACCGGGGCAGGAAGCGGCCGAGGTGAGCGTATGACGCCGGCGCGTGCTGGTTCTAAGAAGAAAAAATCACCGCGTGCGCTTCAGCAGGGTACTGGCGGGTCGTGGGCTGGGGCGAAGACTTTTGGCGAACTGCTGTTTGAAATCGGCTGCGAGGAAATTCCCGCAGGGATGATTGCGAGGGCCTCCCAAGAATTGAAGGTGATACTTGCGAAGCATCTTTCTTCTCACGCACTGCTTCTTGAGGCTATAAGTGAAAAGTCACTGGAGGTATTTGGTGCCCCGCGACGACTCACGGCAATCGTCAAGAATGTTCGTCTGCGGCAAGAAGATGTAACACGTGAAGTAATCGGGCCGCCAAAGTCGGTCGCCTTTGACAATGTCGGCGAGCCGACGCGCGCTGCGATGAGCTTTGCAGAGAAGCAAGGCGTTCCGATCTCCAAGCTCATTTTTGTGAGCACCCCCCGGGGTGAATGTCTCGCAACGAAACAGGTCGTCGTCGGGCGGCCCGCGGCGCAAATCCTGGAAAAAATTCTACCCGAAGCAATCCGCGAAATCTCCTGGGCTCGTTCCATGTACTGGACAGAGAAGGGCACGCGCTTCATTCGTCCCATCCGCTGGATCGTAGCCGTCCTCGATGGCAAGGCCGTGCCGGTCTCGTTTGCCGGCATCCCTTCAGGAAACCGAACGCAAGGCCATCGCTTTCTGGGAAAGCAAGACATCAGGGTAATCAATTCTTCCGACTACGAGAATAAGCTTAAGGCAAGTTTTGTCCTCGCCCGCCCCGAGTTGCGGCGCAAGAAGATCGAAGCGGAAATTCGAGCAATTACCTCCCGCAAGAATCTCCGCGCGCATGAGGATGCCGGCCTGCTCGACACGGTAATCTACCTCAATGAGTACCCGACAGCCGTGCTCGGGAACTTCGACCCGGGCTACTTGGCATTACCCGAAGAGATTCTGGTCACCGTGATGCGCGGTCATCAGAAGTATTTCGCCGTGGAAAATCGCCAAGGAGAATTGGCGCCCAGTTTTCTGGCAATCATCAATCTACCTGCTGATCCCAAAGGTTTCGTGCGCGCCGGACACGAACGGGTCCTGCGCGCCCGGTTTGCCGATGCGCGGTTCTTCTGGGAGGCGGACCAGAAGATTCCGCTGGGCGATTACTTGCCGAAGTTGAGCGCGGTTACCTACGAGCGGCGGCTAGGCAGCTACGGAGCAAAGGTGGAACGTATGCGCGCTCTGGCGCGCTGGTTGTCTGATCAGTGGTTCAACGCCGGAGTGACCAAGGCGGACGTAACCGGGGCGGACCGCGCCGCCGAGCTCGCGAAGTGCGATCTGGTAACGGAAATGGTCCGCGAATTTCCCGAATTGCAGGGCGTGGTGGGCGGCCTCTATGCCCGGGCACAGGGAGAGAGTGAGGACGTCGCCTGGGCGGTTTATGACCAATACAAGCCGGTCGGCCTCGATGATCCTCTGCCGCGTAATCTGGCTGGCTGCGCGCTTGCTCTGGCAGACAAGCTAGACTCCGTTGTAGCGTGCTTTGCAGTAGGGGCGGTGCCCACAGGTTCAAGTGACCCTTTCGCTTTGCGGCGGGCAGCCATTGGCATTGTCAAGATTATACTTGAACAAAGGCTGCCGCTTTCGATTTCCGCGTCAGTTTCGGCCGCAGCAAAGTTTCTGCAGGAGCACGATCCTCATATCGAGGTGTCCGAAGCGGTACAAAAGCAGGTGCTCGAATTCTTACTGGAGCGCGCCCGCTACATTTTGAAAGAGCGGCGCGGTTTTGCCTATGATGAGATCAACGCCGCATTTGCGGCGGGTTCCGATGATCTGGTGGACGCCGTCGAGCGTGTCGCGGCTCTGCAGGGGATCCGGAACTCCAGGAATTTCCCGCCGCTCGCGGCTTCCTTCAAGCGCATCCGCAATATCCTACAGAAATCGGCGGGCAAGGGCGGCCAGGGGCAGAGCGGTGTGAACCATGAGTTGCTGAAGGAGCCGGCCGAGCTACAGCTTCAGATGGTGGCGCAAAGAATTGGAGACGAAGCTTCCCGTTATCGACGGGAGAAAAAATATCGAGCGGCACTTGAGAAAATATCGGAGCTCCGTCCTTCGGTCGATTTCTTCTTCGATAAAGTTCTAGTGATGGCTGAAGATGAGGATGTTCGTCGCAATCGAGTGGCGTTGCTCGGAGGATTATTGAGGGAATTTTCGACAATTGCCGACTTCTCCGAATTAGGTGCGGAGGAGTCTCAGGTAAAAGGCTAAGTGTTGTTTGTTTGCGGCACTTCGGCGAATTCACGTGCTCATTGAGCTGTGGGCGCGCCGACAGAGCTTTTGATACAGCCTTGGGGTTTTGGATCGAGGAGAGTGATGAAATACGTTTACTTTTTTGGCGCGGGAAAAGCGGACGGTGATGGAAACATGAAGGATCTGCTCGGCGGCAAAGGCGCCGGGCTTGCGGAAATGACCCGGATCGGTCTGCCGGTTCCGGCAGGCTTTACGATTACGACCGAGTCGTGCGACTACTACCTGAAGCACGGGAAAAAATATCCGAAAGAACTGAACGCCGAAGTTTCAAGAAATATCGCGCGCCTGGAAAAGCTTACCGGCAAAAAGCTCGGTGATGCGCGGGATCCGCTCCTTGTCAGCGTGCGCTCCGGCTCGGCGAAATCCATGCCCGGAATGATGGAGACCATTCTCAACCTCGGACTGAACGAAAGATCAGTTGAAGCCCTGGCCGAAGCGACCGACAACGAGCGCTTTGCCTATGATGCCTACCGCCGCTTCGTACAGATGTATTCAACTGTGGTAATCGGCCTTCCGAAGGAAGATCTCGAAAACCGCCTGCGTAACATGAAGAAAGATCTCAGCGTTACCGACGATACGCAGGTCACCGCCGATGGCTGGCGACGGCTTGTCCGCGAATACAAGGCTTATTTTAAGGAAAAGACCGGCGCGGATTTCCCGGAAGATCCCAAAGAACAGCTCTGGGGCGCGATCGGCGCCGTCTTCGAATCCTGGATGGGAGAGAAGGCGGTCACTTATCGCCGCGTCGAAAAAATCACTGGCCTACTAGGCACCGCCGTAAACGTCGTGCAGATGGTTTTCGGTAACACGGGCGAGGAGTCGGGCACGGGCGTGTGCTTTACGCGCGATCCCTCCACCGGCGAAAAGAATTTCTTCGGCGACTTTCTGTTGAATGCGCAGGGAGAGGACGTGGTGGCGGGCATCCGCACGCCCCTGCACTTGAGAGAGCTCAAGAACATCATGCCCAAGGTTTACAAGCAGCTCGAACGGGTGCGCGAAAAGCTGGAAAGACACTACCGCGACATGCAGGACATGGAATTCACCGTCGAAGCCGGCAGGCTCTACATGCTTCAAACCCGTACCGGGAAGCGCTCTCCCGCCGCGGCATTTCGGATTGCCGTGGATATGGCTAGCGAAGGTTTAATTAAAGTTGAACAAGCGCTTGAAAGAATTAAGCCCGAGGATATTGAACGTCTTTTCTATCCGGTTATTGATCCCAAGCTTCAAAAGAGCGAACTTTTGAGCCGAAAGCTCGCGACCGGAATCAACGCCGTCCCTGGAGCAGCGGTTGGCAAGGCAGTGTTCACGGCAGAGGAAGCCGAGCACTGGGCGTCCAACGGCGAAAAGGTGATTCTCGTCCGGCGCGAGACGAGCCCGGAAGATGTCGGCGGGATGTACGTGGCGCAAGGAATTCTGACCGCCACCGGCGGAAAAACGAGCCACGCCGCTGTGGTCGCCCGTGGCTGGGGAAAATGCTGCATTGTCGGCGCCGAGCAAATCGATATCGATGCTGAGCAGAAAAGGATGAGCGTCGATGGCCATGTGGTCCGGGAAGGAGATTGGATCACGCTCGACGGAGGAGACGGCAGCGTATACGGCGGGCAGATCGATCTGGTGCCGCCCGAGCCGCCCAAAGCCTATGAAACGTTGATGAAATGGGCGGACAAACACCGAAAACTTGGTGTACGCACCAACGCCGACACTCCCCACGATGCGCGAGCGGCGCGTGAAATGGGTGCCGAGGGCATCGGGCTGTGCCGTACCGAGCACATGTTCTTCAAGGATTTCGAGCATCCCGAAAGAAGCGGCGAGCGGCAACTCGCTATACAGGAAATGATTCTTGCCGAAACCTCCGAAGCGCGACGCAAGGCGCTCGAAAAGCTGCTGCCGTTTCAGCGTCGCGACTTCATCGGCATCTTCGAGGCAATGAATGGACTCCCGGTGACCATCCGGCTGATCGACCCACCCCTGCACGAGTTTGTGCCTCACGACGCGGCCAAGCAGGCGGAGCTCGCCAGCAAAATCGGGATCTCGCCCCTGGCTGTGGCGAGGCGCGTCGAGCAGTTACACGAAGCCAATCCGATGCTCGGTCACCGCGGCTGCCGTCTTGCAATCACCTATCCCGAAATTCTCGAGATGCAGGTCAGAGCGATCATCGAGGCCGCCATCGACTGCCAAAAGCGCAAAATTAAAGTTCTACCCGAGATAATGATCCCGCTCACTTTGGACAGGAAGGAGCTGAAAATCCTGACAACTGAAACTCGGAGGGTCGCGGATGGGATCATTTCTCAGTCTAAGGTAAAACTTGAATATCTCGTGGGAACGATGATCGAGCTCCCTCGGGCCGCGCTGCTCGCCGATCAGATCGCCGAAGTTGCCGAGTTTTTCTCCTTTGGAACAAACGATCTCACCCAAACTACCATGGGCCTTTCGCGCGATGACGCCGGCCGCTTCTTGCCGGCCTACGTCGACCAAAGCAAGGCCGCAATTTTTAAGGAAGATCCGTTCCAGACACTCGACGTCGAAGGTGTGGGGATGCTGATCAAGTGGGCGATCGAGAAGGGCCGCAAGACCCGCCCCAAACTCAAGGTCGGCATCTGCGGCGAGCACGGCGGCGATTCGGAAAGCGTCAAGTTCTGCCACCAGGTCGGGATGAATTATGTAAGCGCGTCGCCATTCCGCGTGCCAATCGCCCGCCTCGCCGCCGCGCAAGCGGTAGTGGAAGGAAAAACGAAGAAAAAGAAATAGATCCGAACGGTGCGTTTGCCGCGCGAGCGGTCCGCTGGCGTTGCGCTCGCAGTTGTTGTTTCGCACCCCCACACCAATTAAGATTGGTCCTTCGATCAACTGGGAGGAACGATCATGCGCATTCGCCCCGCCCGAACCAGAGCGTTCCAAGAGTTTCTGGCGATTCTGACTGGTGTGCTTTTTGTCCTCGGTCTGATTCCTTCGCTGCTCGCACAGACGGCGACTCCGCTATTTTCAGCCGACCGGCTGATGGCCCACATCCGCACGCTTTCCTCAAATGATTTTCAGGGCCGCGGCCCGGGAACCCAGGGCGAAGAAGTGACGCTTGCCTACATCGGGAAGCAATTCCACGAAATGGGCCTGGAGCCCGGCAATCCCGACGGAACCTACCTCCAAACGGTCCCGCTGGTAGGCGCGCGCCCCAACCCCAAGATCCTCACGTTTGTGGGCCACGGCAAGACCCTACAGCTCGCCTTCGAAAAGGACTTCGTTGCGCAGACGCGGCGCGTGGTCGATTCTATCCATCTCGACGCCGACATGATCTTCGTGGGCTACGGCGTGCAGGCTCCCGAATACAAATGGGACGATTTCAAGGGCCTGGACGTGAAGGGCAAAGTCATCGTGGTGCTGATCAACGATCCGCCGGTCGCCGACGAAAAAATGTTCGGCGGCAAGGCCATGACCTACTATGGCCGCTGGACCTACAAGTATGAAAAGGCCGCCGAACTCGGTGCTGCTGGCTGCATCATCGTGCACGAAACCGAGCCGGCGGGATATCCCTGGGAAGTGGTACGCGACAGTTGGAGCGGCGAAGCGTTCAATTTGGTCGCTGCCGACAAGAAACATGCATCGCGCGGCGGTGGAAGGATGGATCACCCACGAACAGGCCCAAGCGCTGTTCCGCGCCGCCGGCCTTGATTACGAAGCAGAGAAGAAGAAAGCCGTGAGCGCCAATTTTCATCCCGTGTCCCTCGGAATGAAGGCGCAGCTTGATATGCACAACACCCTGCGCACTGTAGAATCGCACAACGTGATTGCCAAGCGCATGGGAACTGATCCCAAGCTGAACAATCAGTACGTGATTTACTCCGCGCACTGGGATCACTTCGGCATCGGCCCCGAAGTGAACGGTGACAAGATCTACCACGGCGCGCTCGACAACGCTTCCGGCAGCGCGGCGCTGTTGGAAATCGCCCGAGCCTATGCGCAGTTAAAGCCCGAAAACGCACCGAAACGCACGATTCTGTTTCTTTCGGTTACCGCCGAGGAGCAGGGTCTGCTCGGCTCGGAATATTACGCCGAGCATCCGCTCTATCCGGTGTCGCGCACTGCAGCCGCCATCAACATGGACGGCATGAACGTGTGGGGCAAAGCGCGCGACATCACCGAGATTGGAAAAGGGAAGTCGACTCTTGACGAGGTAGTCGCCGACGTGGCTGAGCAGCTGGGCCGCAGGGTGCGAGACGACCCCGAACCGCAGAAGGGACACTACTACCGCTCTGACCATTTTAGCTTCGCCAAGGTCGGCATTCCTGCATTCGACCCGGAACCCGGAGTCGATTTTATCGGCAAGCCCGCCGGCTGGGGGCTCCAGAAGCGCCAGGAATACACCGCGAGCGATTATCACAAGCCGAGCGACGTAATTAAGCCTGACTGGGATCTAAGCGGAGCGGTCCAGGATTGCCAGCTTTACCTTCTGGTTGGCCTGCGTGTCGCAGATGCCCCCAAGATGCCCGAGTGGAAGCCGCAAGCTGAATTTAAAGCAATTCGTCAAGCGTCACTGAGGAGCGGAAACTAGGACAGTCGGCGCCCAAAGGTTTTGTGAGCGGGCCGACAAATGCAGATTCTCCTGAGATGTTGCTCATCTAAAACTTCCGATCTTTTGGTTCGCCTTCAAGAAATGCATGAATGTCCTGGAGGTTTCTTAAGCAGTTCCTGAATATAAACACTCCTCACTGCTGGGCGATATTCTTGGTCAGCCCCACATGAACCACGGTATCGCCGTGAAGAAAAACTCGAAAGATTTGCCCGGCTGGTACCAGGGCCGGTTCTCCTTTGCGAACACTAAAGGAAGGCTGTGTACCCGCGAGAAGGTTCCCATTTGCGGCAATCACTCCCGCCGTATCACCACTGGCTTGCGATTCGGTTACGAATCTGGCTGGGATGCGTGTTCCGTCTACGGCTGTGACATCCACCATGGTCCAGGAGATTTCGCCATTTTGTCCCCAGCGCGTCGCCTTTTTGACCTGGGTGATTCGCGCATGGGCCAAGGCGCCGCGTTCAAACACCGTCGCTCCGTCCAGCGACACAGGGTCTGAAACCTCCATGTTCACGATGCTGCCTTCGGAAATCCGATCGGAGGAAAGATCGGCGTTAAGTTTGACCTCAATCTCGGTGCCGTCGAGCACGCGGATCTCGGCTGGAATGGCCAGCGGCGCGGCGGGCGCCACAGTCGAGGGAGCCACGGTCCGCTCAGCAGCTCCACCGCGATTTGCCTGCGGAGCATTATGCACAATCGTAATTGCTGTCCGGGATAGGTACCCCTGCTTTCCGTCTTCGGTGCCAACGCGCACATAGTTCGTGTGCTGAGCCGCGTAAGTCTTCTGGGATTCAAGAAGTTCCAGCCGGGCCCCGCATCGCACTCGTCCGGCGATGTCGAAAGTATCGATCGACTGGTACAAGGTGACGTAACCATCATTGGGTCCGCACTGCGCGATGACTGCATCGTCACCCCTCGCGGGCGCGCAGACACCGAGAACACATACCCCCATCACAATGGCGGGCGCAATCTTCATAGGTTTCTCCCTACCGATCGGTTCAAACCGGTGTGTGCATCGCGCTGAATCGTCCGCAGCACGGCGCCTCAAAAGATTCTGCGTGTGCGAAGCATCGGAGCCAATAGTACCGCGTTGGCATTTTCGGCACCGGCCGCATGGTGATGGAACACGGAGACGATGGTGGTGAGCCTGCAGTACTTCCAGAATCTTGGAGAAACGCTGGTTTACTAACAGCGCAGACTTCGAGATGGGTACGCAGTAAAAATCTCGAGACGCCTTTGCCTGGTCACAGGTACCCCTGTCTGTGGGCCTATTCTCGCCTGGACCAACTAGGTCGGTATGCGCAGAAAAAAGTAAACCGCCAGGAATCCGAAAATGGCGTCTGGAGACCATGCCGCAAGCAGGGGCGGCAGTTGCCCAATCGAACCCATCGCCTCAAACAGAGCGGCGATCGCCCAATACACGATGCCAATGCCGACGGCGAGCGCCAGGCCGCCAATTGCGCCGCGTGTCCCTACCAGGAACGCAAAGGGCGCTCCCAGCAGCACAATAATTGCGGCGATTAGTGGAAACGCGAACTTCTTCTGCCACTGCACTGCGAGGCGCGCCGTGTCAAACCCCGCCTTCCGCAAGCTCTCAATGTACTGCCCGAGTTGCCGCCAGTTCATCTGGTAATACTGGCGGACCTCACGCCGGAAATAGTTGGGCGGTTCGGTGAGTTCCGGCAGCGAGTAGGCTTTGAATGGAAAGTAGCGGGTCACTTTTCCGGAGGCATCGAAGTCGCGCACCCAACCGCCCGTCAGTACCCAGGTGCTTTCGGTGGGCTCCCAGGTGGCGCGAGTGGCGAACACCCGGCGCGTGATCTCGAATGTCGTCGGATTCAGCTCGAATACGTTCAGGCCACCAAAAAACTGCCGGTCGGGATCAAAGAGCTCGTAGTTATAGATTTTATCGTTCTCGCCAAAAATCCACTGGCGCGCGGGCTGGAAGTAGGTTTGCGCGGGCCGGCCTTTGATCTCGTTCCGCAGCGCATCCTGCCGCTGGTTGGCGTACGGTAGAAACGTATCATCGAGCAGGAACATCCCGCCGGCCAGGAGCAATCCTGCCAGCGCCAGCGGAAAAATCAGGCGATACAGGCTGATGCCGCTGGCCTTGAAGGCGATCACTTCATTGTTTTTCGCGAGGGCGGCGAGTGTAACCAGGCATGCCACCAACGCAGCCAGAGGCGCCAGTTGATAGAGCATTAATGGTACGAGATAGAAAAAGTAGTTTACGACCACCAGGAAAGAAACGTGGTTCTTTGAAATGTCGCCGAGCAGATCGAAAAGCGTAAAGGCCTCAAAAATGATGACAAAGCAGGCGAGCAGCACGAGCAAGTAGTAGGCGAACTGGCGCAGGATATAAATATCGAACATCATCGGAAAACTGGCGGTGCTGGCGGCGCGAGCCGTACGCAGAGTGCGGGCATCCAGAACCGTTGCCACTGCGCCATTTATGCCCGTGCCATTCGAAGCCAATGCGGCGGCCTTGCCGTTGCCATTCGCCCCAACTACCGCGAGGCTTCCGGCTGGCTGCGACCTGCGCCGCCGCCGCATCCGGAACGTCTCCAGGTATTCGAGAAGCCGATTCGGGCGCCGAACCGTTTCGATTCGGTGGAAAAAGTAAATTCCGATCGCCGCTGCAACAATATTGGCCGCCCAGATTCCCGAAAACGCCGAAACGCGCCCTTGGCGCGCCCAGTGATTGCCGGCGATCCACAGAAAGTAGTATCCGCCGATCAGGACCAGCGTGAGGACCAAGCCTGCGGCTCGGCCCCCGCGTCGCGGCCGCACTCCAATCGGCACACCCAACAGCGCAAACACCAGGCAGGCGGCGGGGAAGGCGAGGCGATTGTTCAGTTCAACGCGAACATCGCGCCAGTGGGGACTCTTATCTCCGAACAAGCCCGAAACCGGGCGCTCGGCAACGCTGAGGGTGGTGTTCTTGGGAGACGAAATGCTGCCCGATATATCGACCGCCAAATCGTTTTCGCCAAACGTCGTCACATTGTAACGATCGGGAGAACGAGGGTCGTACTGATGCGTGCTGCCGGGGCCCAAGTGCAGCTCGACGCGGTTTCCTTCGTCCTCATTGATGACCTGTGCATCCCTCGCGACGGTCACCCCGCTTCCTTCCGCATTGCCGGCCGACGCCAGAAACACTCCGCGCCATTGTGTCGCTGCGGCCGCCGCGTCTTGCACGTATAATACGAAATGCGGAAAACGTTCATCGAAAACTCGCGGCTGCACCGAAAACGGCGCCTGGGAAGCGAGCACCTTCACTTCCAGGCGTCGCAATGTCCGCAGGGATGCCGGACTGAGCCAGAGAGTGATCGAAAGCGTCGCCATAGAGCCTACAGCCGCCACGAAGCCGATGGGCAGCAGTAGCCGCCGGAGGCTGACGCCCGAGGCGTGCAGTGCCACGATTTCGCTGTCAGAGGAAAGCCGCCCTAGGCCGATCAATACTCCGACGAGCACCGCCATCGGGATGGTGAAGATCAGGACGGGAGGCAGAGTGCAAAGGAAAAGCAAGGCGATCGTTCCGGTGCCGCCGGAGTGGCGCACGATCAAATCCATCAAGCGCACCAGTTGCGGAACGAAAAAGACGAAGGTAAAGACAGCCAACCCCAGGATCGCGTGGGAGGTGATTTCGCGGCCTATGTATCGATCGAGAAGGCGCATAGAAGCGCTGTTGCATTTTAGCACGCGGCTGGGAAGAGCGCCTGGTGCGCCGGCGCCTGCCACGGCGCAGCATCAACCGCTGGCGTCATTCGAGGGTAGGTGCTGGTGAGCCGGGTCAACCTCGTTATCCTCTGGCACATGCACCAACCGCAGTATCGCGACCCGGCCACCGGTTACTACGTGTTGCCATGGACCCGTCTGCACGCACTCAAAGACTACTGGGGCATGGTGAAAGTGCTCGGCGAATTCCCCGAGGTGCACGCGACATTCAATTTCGTGCCGCTGCTGGCCGAGCAGATCGAGGAATACGCCAGCGGACGGTTCAAAGAAGATTGGTTTGAAATTGTCTCTGCGCCCGCCGACTCCCTGACGGCGGAACAGAAGCGTGGCGCCCTGGAGCGTGCCTTCCAAGTGCATGAGAGTCTCCTAAATCGTTGGCCGCGGTTTGCGGAATTGCAATCGCAACTACGTTCCGGCGGCGCCGAAGCCTGCGCCGGCTATTTCACCGCGCGCGACTGGCGCGATTTGCAGTTGCTCTCGCAACTCGCATGGATGGACGAAGAATACCTCGAGAAAGATCCCACCGTTCGAGCGCTCTGCGACAAAGGTTCGGGATTCACTGAAGGCGACAAAGCGGCGCTGCTCGACAAACAGCGCGAATTGCTCGCCGCCGTCTTGCCCGAATACAGAATGGCCGCCGCCCGCGGCCAGATCGAGATTTCCACCACGCCCTATTACCATCCTATCCTGCCGCTGCTCTGCGATACCGACATCGCGCGCATCTCCAATCCTCACACCCCCCTTCCGGTTCCAGCTTTCCGCTATCCCGAGGACGCCCGCGAGCATCTCGCGCGCGCTCTCTCGTTTCACGAGCGCGTCTTTGGCAAAGCCCCGGTCGGCCTGTGGCCGTCGGAGGGTTCGGTTTCGGATGAGGCCCTCGGAATCGCCATGGACCTGGGATTCAAATGGTTCGCCACTGACGAAGGTGTGCTCGGGCGGACGCAGAACATCGGATTCTGGCGCGACGCCGCGGGCTATCCCGAAAACGGCTTGCAGCTCTACACTCCCTGGAGACTGAAGCGCAAAAAAGAGATGAGCGGATTTTTTCGCGACCATTATTTGTCCGATCTGGTCGGCTTTGTCTACAGTCGCATGGGCGCGCAAGCCGCCGCCGAAGATTTACATCGCAGAATCCGCGCGATTGGCGATCGCGCGCCGGCGGGGAAGACCGCCACCGTGAGCCTGATCCTGGACGGCGAAAACGCTTGGGAATACTATCCAGCAAATGGCCGCGAGTTCTTGCGGCGCTTTTATCAGTTTGTCGCCCAAGACCCCGAAATTCGCGCGCTGACCGCCAGTGAAGCGATGGAGGCCGTCAAGGATCAGCCCGTCATCGAGAAAATTTTTCCGGCGTCGTGGATCAGCGCGAACTTCGACGTCTGGATCGGAGACGCGGAAGACGTGCGGTCGTGGGATTTGTTGCGGGACGCGCGGGAAGCGTATCAGCGCGCGGTCGATCGTCGCGCGTCGTCAGCCTCGGCGACATCTAAGAATTGGGAAGCGCAGCGCCAGCGGGCGTACGAATCCGTCCTGGCCGCCGAAGGCAGCGACTGGAACTGGTGGTACGGTCCTGAGCACGGCTCGGCCAATGACGCCGAATTCGACGCCCTTTACCGCAAGCATCTAACCGAGGTTTACCGCGCCCTCGGCGAACAGGTGCCCGACGCGTTGGCGCGTACTATCAAACGCGCCCCGGAGCGCGCGCGGCGCGAAGTGCCCCTGTCATATCTGGACGTGAAAGTCGACGGGCGCGAGAGCAACTACTTCGAATGGTTGGGTGCGGGCCTCTATGCCACCGACCGGCGCCAGAGCGCCATGCACGGCCGCGCCTACGCCCTCGGCGATTTGCACTACGGCTTCGGCCTCAACCGTTTCTTTCTGCGCATCGACCCAATTCCCGAAGTCGTTGCAGAATTGCCGTCTTTCCAGATTCGCCTGACCATGTGGGACTCGCGCGAAACCCGCATCACGCTGCGCATCGAGGACGGCAAATTGGATGGCTGCATTCTCGAACAGGCAGGTGTTTGCCCGCTGCATCCAGAAACGGTTGTGTCGGCAGCCTACGGGAAAATCTTCGAAGTGGGTCTCGCGCGCGAACTATTCGATTTGCGCGGCAGACGTGAGTTGCTGGTGGGCGTGGCGCTATGGAAGGGTGGCCTGCCGCTCGATGTGCTTCCCACCGAGGGCCTGCTGAATGTGGCGCTGGGCGAAGAGTTTTTCGCGTGGCCGCCGTCCTGAAGGCACCGGCAGAATCCTGGTCAGTGCAAAGCGCCCAGTTGGAAATCCAAAGCTGAAATTTCCGCTTCATAGTCGTATTTCGCGGACGTTTGGTCGATGAGCGCCTGCGTCTGGTTGAGCTGCGCCTGGCTCAACTCGATGATCGAACTCAGCCCCAGCTTGTAGCGCGACTGGGCCAGCTCGAGAGCATCGTTTGCCTGGTTCAGGAGTTGCTGGGTCACCGACAGCCGCTGAAATCCCGAATTAGCGTTGAGCCACGCTGTTCGAACGTCGCGCACGATGCGGTTCTGGGTGTCGCGAAGGTATTGATTCTGGGCCTGCGCTTGATAATTTGCTTCCGCGCGCAACGCGCCGAATTGATGACCGTTGAAGATCGGTATGTTCACGTTGAACCCTGCCGCGGCGTACCGTGGTGCGGGAAGGGTAGCGGGAGCCAGCCCGCCCGCGGCTATTTCGGGGACCAGCCCCGCAACTCCGGTGGCTGAAATCGTCGGAAACCACAGATCGCGTTCCGCGGTTGCCTGGCTCTGCGCTGACTGCACCTCAAGGCGCTGGCCGATCAGTTCAGGCCTGTCTCTGAGAGCTTGTTGAAGGAGGGCCGCAATATCGGTGGACGGAGCTGACGGCAAAGGCTCGTCACTCAACTGAAAACTTCGTTGATCGTCATAGCCGAGAGCAGCGGATAGCTGCGCAAGGGAAGCCTCAACGTCGTTCTGCGCCTGGATCTGGAGCAACTTCGCCTGCGCCAGGTTCACGTTCGCAAAACTCACATCCAGACCCGATTTGATTTTGTTCTTTTCCAGTTCCGTCACCTGGTCGGAAACAAGTTGACGAGCTTGGACGGTTTGCTCGGCTACGGTGAGCACAGCCTGAGCCCTCAGCACCCCGAAATATGCCTGGCTCACCTGTAGCAGTACTTGCTCGCGGGTGGTGACGACATTTTCCTGTTCGGCCTTCGCGTGCTCGTTCGAACTTTTGACCAGCTCGTGTGTGCGTCCAAAATCGGTGACCAGCTGGTTGACGGTAACGCCGTTGCCGTAGCGGTCAAACACCCTCGGTGAGTTAAGCCCGCCGGCGCCGATCCGGGTGTTGTTTTCCGCATACGATCCGCTGACGCTGCCGTACGCCAGCGGGTAATACGCCGATCGCGCTACCGTGACTTGTTCCTGCGCTGCTCCGGCTAGATTTACAGCCGCCTGAATTTGAGGATGATTTTGAATCGCGATCTGCTCGGCATCGCGAAGGCTGAGAGTTTGCGCAGCCTGCCCGGCGACGGCTTCGGAAACGAGCGCACTGAAAGCGAGCAGCGCGCACAATCGGAATTGCATTCTCATTGAGATTCCTCCGCCAAAGCCGGAGACTGCGCTGCAGGACGTCTCTGGTAAATGAGCAGGTACGCCGCGGGAACCACGAAGATCGTGAGGACCACCGAAACGATCAAGCCACCGATTATGACTCGCGCGAGAGGAGCGTACGCTTCGCTGCCCGTTTCGAGTTTCAGGGCCATCGGAAGCAGCCCGACGATCGTCGCCAGCGACGTCATAAGAATGGGACGTAACCGGATGCGGCAAGAATGAGCGACCGCATCTCGCACGGTGCGGCCGTCGTCGCGAAGCCGGTTGGCAAAGTCGACGATCAAGATGCTGTTGGAAACGACCATTCCCGTCAGCATCACAATTCCCATGAGCGACTGAATGTTAAGGGTCGTATCGGTGAAAGCCAGTGTCAGCATCACGCCGACCAGGCCTGTGGGAACCGCGAGCACAATCAAAAATGGATCGATGAACGAAGCGAACTGAGCGACAAGTACCAGGTATACCAGAAGAACAGACAGCAGCAGACCAAAGCCAAAGCTTCGAAATGACGATTGCATCGTCGTTACCAGTCCCCGGACATTCACGCGAATGTTGGGCGGAAGCCTTGTGTCGGCGACAATTCGTGAGATTTCCTTAGCGGGCTTGCCAAGGTCTTCACCCTCGGGCGCCACATAGACGTCGATGGTCCGCTGCAGCTGGTAGTGATCGACTTCCGTGGGAGTTAGAATCGGGTTAACGACTGCGACCTGGTTTAAGTACGTGGGCCGATCCAAACTAGGAGCGCGCAGAGGCATTGCTTTGAGATCTTCAATGGATTTCACCTGGTTCTCCGGATACTGTACGGTCACGAAATAATTGTTGCCGCTTTTCGGGTCCACCCAATAACTCGGAGCGATCATGGCGTCCGAGGTCAGGGCAGTGATCAGGTTGTCGACGACTTCCTTGGGGTTGAGGCCGAGTTGACTGGCGCGCTCGCGGTTGACGTTCAGCTGCAGCGCCGGATAATCCATGTCCTGGGGGACGTACACGTCCGACACGCCGGGAAGGGCCTGGAATTTTCGCGCCAAGTCCAACGCCAGATCATTGGCAGCCTGCAGATCCATTCCGCTCACTTGCACATCGATCGGCGCCGGCATCCCCTGGTTTAGAACGGAGTCAACCAAGCCCCCCGATTGAAAGTAGGTGCGCAACTGCGGAAGCTCCGCGGCAGTTCGGCTTCTAACCTGAGCCATGTAAGCGAAGCTGCTGACCTTATGATCCTCTTGCAATCCGACTTGAATGAACGCGGTATGCATGGCGGAGTTGGGAGTGGTTAGCGCTGAAAGATCGGACATCACGCCGATGTTCGATACCACGGAATTCAGGTCGCCGGCACGGACCACTTCCCGGACGATGTTCTCCACTTTTTTTACGTAATCTTCTGTCACTTCCAGCCGGGTTCCGGTGGGAGCCTTGAGATTGATGACGAATTGGCCTGCATCGGTTCGCGGAAAGAACGACAGACCAACCATCGGAAAGAGCAAAAAGCTCAGGATAAACACTCCCAGGAACCCCCAGACAACTTGGCTAGGCCGATCGAGCGTCTTTTGAACCCAGCGGTCATAAAACGCCAGCATGCGTTCGAACCGGTCGTTAAACCAAACGCGGAATTTCGCTCCCCAGGACTTGGCGGACTCTACTGCTGCATCTCCGTGGTGGACAGCCCCGCGCAGGGCGTACGCGCAGTAGAGGGGCACCACGGATACGGCGACAAAGTAGGAGGCGAACAGCGAAATCACGACGGCGAGCGCCAGTGCCGTGAACAGGTACTTGCTCACGCCAAACAGAAGCGTAACCGGAAAGAATACGACGACGGTTACCAGCGTGATGGCGAGCACCGCCAGAGACACCTCATTCGCGCCCTGCTTCGACGCGACCGCGGGGCTTTCGCCTAGTTCGATATGGCGGAATATGTTTTCGAGTACCACTACGGAATTATCGATCAGGCGCGAGAAGGCCAGAGCTAAGCCGCTGAGGACCATGCTGTTGATGGTTTCGTCGCCCGAATGAAGCAGAAAAACAGCCGCCATCACGGAAAGCGGAATGGAAAGAAAGACGGCGGCCGTCGCTCTCGGGCTGCCCAAGAAGATCAGGATCATCAAACCGGTGAGCAATAGGCCGATTCCGCCTTCGCGAAGCACTGTGGAGATCGCTTGCTTGACGAAAAGAGACTGGTCAAACACAACGTGCGTTTTCAGCTGCGAAGGAATATCGCGCAGATTTTTAATTGCCCCTTCGATGCCGTCGACAACGGCAATCGTATTGGTGTCGCCGCCCTGTTTCAGGATGGGAACGTACACCGATCGTTGCCCATTCACACGAACGATGTTGTATTGCAAAGCAGAGCCGTCAATGGCTTTGCCCACGTCGGAAATAAAAACCGATTTGTCGCCCTCGGTCTTGAGCGGAAGCTCGTTGAGTGCGTTTGCATTCGGCACTTGCGCGTTCGTGTACAGGTTGTAATCGGTCGGCCCGATGCGCACATCCCCGGCCGGAAGAATCAAGTTGGATTCGTCAGTAGCGCGCACCACGTCCATGGGGCTCAATTGATGTGCCTGCAGCTTGAGCGGATCGACGTACACCATGATCTGCCGGTAGCGTCCGCCATATGGCGGAGGTACAGTGGCTCCGGGAACACCGGCAATCTGGTTGCGAATTTGAAACTGCAGGTAGTCATGCAACTGTGTCTCATTCAACCCCTGGCCTTCCACGGTAAGCAGGCATACGGGAAGGTTGGAGGCATCCATACTCATGACCACAGGCGGAAGCGTGCCTTGGGGAAGGCGCCGCAGATCGGCCATGGCGAGATTCGAGATTTGGGTTACGTCGGCATTGGCGTCGGTGCCGGGTTGAAAATAAATTTTGATCAAGCTGACACCGGACATGGAGCGCGATTCCATGTGGTCAATTCCGCTGCCCAGCGTGAAGAACCGTTCGAATGTGTCGGTAATATCCGCTTCGATCTGCTGCGGTGGCATACCACTATAAAACGTCGCGACCATCACGACAGGAATGTTGATCGGTGGAAACATGTCCACCGGCATTTGCGCCAGACTGGTGAGGCCCAGCACGCAAACGAACAGACAAATGACAACAATGAAGTAAGGATGTCGTAGCGAGAATGACGGCATAAGAGCTCCCCAGTCCCCTCCCGCAGGCGCGGCGGCGAGAGCTGCCTGCTCGCCGCGCCGGTAGATCAGCAGGTACGCTGCGGGAACCACGAAAATGGTCAGAAGAATGGAGGAGATTAACCCGCCGATAATGGCTCGCGCGAGCGGAGCATAAGCTTCGCTGCCCGTTTCAATTTCGAATGCCATGGGCAGCAATCCCACGACCGTAGCGAGTGATGTCATGAGAATGGGCCGCAGACGGATGCGGCAAGCGTGGACAACCGCCTCCTGCAGCCCTCGCCCCTCCCCGCGCAACACGTTGGCGAAGTCCACAATCAAAATACTGTTGGAGACGACCATTCCCTGCAACATGACGATGCCCATCAGCGACTGAATGTTCAGGGTTGTGCCGGTGAAGACCAGGGTCAGAATCACGCCGATCAGGCCCGTCGGCACGGCTAGCACGATCAGGAAAGGATCGACAAAGGAGCTGAACTGAGCGACCAGAATCAGGTAAACCAAAAGAACCGCCAGTAAGAGTCCGAGGCCAAATCGCTTGAATGAGGATTGCATGGTGACAACGAGTCCGCGAACATTCACGCGGATGTTCGGCGGCAGCGCGGTCCGGGCGATGATGTCATCGATCTGTTTCGCAGGACCTCCGAGGTCTTCCCCCGTGGGCGCCACATAGATGTCAATGGTGCGCTGCAGTTGGTAGTGATCGACTTCGGTCGGAGTCAGAAACGGCGTAACGTTGGCAACCTCGTTCAGATAGGTGGGCTCGCGACGCCCGGGAGCCCGCAAGGGCATCGACTTTAAATCCTCGATCGACTTCACCGCGTTTTCCGGGTACTGAACGCTTACGAAATAGTTGTTGCCGTTCTTGGGGTCGACCCAATAACTGGGAGCGATCATTACGTCCGACGTAAGAGCCGTAATGACATTGCTGATCACTTCCTTTGGAGTGAGTCCGAGTTCGGAGGCGCGTACGCGATCGACGTTGATCTGGAGTGCCGGGTAATCCATATCTTGTGGAACGTAGACATCGGAAACATCCGGCAGCACTTTGATTTCCCGGGCCAGATCCTGGGCTACCGAGGCGCTTTGACGCAAATCCATCCCGCTTACCTGAACGTCGATCGGCGCTGGCATTCCCTGGTTCAGAACGGAATCGACAAGACCGCCCGACTGGAAGTACGTGCGCAGCTCCGGGAGTTCGGTGGATATGCGCTGGCGTACTTGGGCCATATAGGTAAAGCTGCTGATCTTATGATCGGTCCTCAGGCCAACCTGGACGAAGGCGGTGTGCATTGCCGAGTTCGGCGTAAACAGTGCCGAGAGGTCGGCCATGACGCCGATATTGGAAACCACGGTGTCCAGGTCTTCGCGTTTGACCACCTGGCGCACGATGGCCTCGACCTGCTCGGCGTATTTTTCTGTTATCTCAATCCGCGTCCCCGTGGGTGCCTTGACGTCGATGACAAATTGTCCTGCGTCGGTGCGCGGAAAGAATGAAACTCCGATGAACGGGAAAAGCAGAAAGCTTAGAAGAAACACGCCGATGAATCCGATGACAACTTCCCGCGGATGATCCAGCGTTTTCTTGACCCATTTTTCGTAGACATCCAGGAGTTTTTCGAAGCCGGCGTTGAATCTGGCGTGAAACCGCGCGCCCCAGGACATTCTGGAAGCCTCAGCGCCGCGTTTATGAACGGGCTTGAGCACGTATGCGCAATAGAGCGGCACCACTGTGACCGCGCAGAAATAAGACGCAAACAGGGCGAGCACGACGCCTAGTGCCAGAGCCGTGAACAAATACTTGCTAACACCAAAGAGGAACGTCACCGGGAAAAAGACGACGACGGCCACCAGCATGATGGCCAGCACTGCAAGAGCTACTTCGTTTGCGCCGTGAATCGCCGCGATTTTGGGTTCTTCGCCAATTTCGACGTGCCTGTAAACGTTTTCCAGAACGACCACGGAATCGTCGATCAGCCGGGAAAAGGCCAGGGCGAGCCCGCTCAAAACCATGCTGTCGATTGAGCGGCCAGCCATATGGAGAATGAAAAACGCAATCATCACGGAGAGGGGAATCGACAGAAAAACTGCCGCTGTAGCGCGAAGGCTCCCGAGAAAAATAAGGATCATGACACCGGTAAGAAGGATACCCACGCCGCCCTCGCGGAGAACGGTTGAAATCGCCTCCTTGACGAACACCGATTGATCGAACACAACGTGCGTTTTCAGTTGTGCTGGAATATCGCGAAGAGTCCTAATTGCTTCGCGGATGCCGTTCACGACCGCAATCGTGTTCGTATCGCCACCCTGTTTCTGAATGGGGACGTAGACAGACTTCTGGCCATTTACGCGGACGATGTTGTATTGATTATAGGAGCCGTCCACGGCGTTCCCGACGTCCGCAATGAAAACAGACTTCTGACCCTCCGTTTTCAGCGGAACTTCGTTCAAGTCCTTCGCCGTGGGTATCTGCGCATTCGTGTAAATGTTCTGATCGGTTGGTCCGAGGCGGAGGTCACCCGCCGGCAGGATCAAGTTGGAGTTGTTCGTGGCGCGAACCACGTCCATCGGGCTCAGCTGGTGCGCCTGTAGCTTCAAGGGATCCACGTACACCATGATTTGCCTGTATTTGCCGCCGTACGGAGGAGGCACGGTCGCGCCGGGCACATTCGCGATCTGATTGCGGATCTGGTACTGCAAGTAATCATGGAGCTGGGTTTCGTTGAACCCCTGGCCTTCCACGGTGAGCAGGCAAACGGGAAGATTCGACGCGTCGGTTTTCAATACGACCGGAGGGAGCGTGCCTTCGGGGAGCCGGCGCAAGTCGGCCATGGCGAGGTTGGAGATCTGAGTGACGTCGGCGTTGGCATTCGTGCCTGGTTGAAAATAGATTTTGATCAGGCTCACACCGGTCATCGAGCGTGACTCCATGTGATCGATGCCGCTGCCCAGGGTGAAAAAGCGCTCGAAAGTATCCGTTACGTCCGCCTCGATCTGCTCCGGCGGCATTCCGTTGTAGAAAGTCGCTACCAGGACGACGGGAATGTTGATCGGGGGAAACATGTCAACTGGCATTTGAATGAGGCTCGTCAGCCCCAGCACGCAGACGAACAGGCAGATGACGATAATAAAAAACGGATGCTTCAAGGAGAAAGAAGGCATGAAACCCTACTCCCCTCGCGCCGGGGCTACGATCTGCGGTTTCACCAGTTCGCCCGGTTTGTACTGAGATTGCTCGCCGTACACGACCAGTTCGTTTTCCTTCAAGCCGGCAATAACTTCGGCTTCATTAGCGGTTTGAAGGCCAACCGTCACATCCCTTTTTTCGATTTTGTTGTCCGCATTCACAATTAGCACAGAGCCGTGATCCTCTCCGTTGGCCTGCAAACCCTGAACGGGAACGGTCAGAACGTTCTGCGCGGTATGCAACGGAATGTTGGCGGTGGCATACATTCCGGGAACCAGGTCGTACTTCGGATTGGGGACGTCAATTTCGGTGTGCATCGTGCGTGTAGTGGTATCGATCTGGTCGGAGAACCTCACGATTTTCCCATCGAATTTCTTATTGTTCGTGGAAACAATGACTGCGACGGTCTCACCGAGGTGGACGTCTGAAACAGCGCGCTCCGGCAATGGAATTACAAGCCGCAGCAGATCGTTTTGGGAGAGGCGGCAGAGCGCTTGGTCGCCTTTGTTCGAGGATGTGCCGGCCGGTAGAAGCGCTCCGGTGTACGCATCCATCTCCGTGATGACTCCGTTGAAGGGCGAGGAGATTCGCGCGTATGCATACATGGCCTTGTCTTTTTCAAGGGAGGCTCTGGAAGCGAGAAGGGCTTGCTCGGCCGCGGCGACGAAGTCCTTGGCGCCTGAAACTCCTGCGTTCGCCTCGAGGTCTTTTCCCTGAGCTACATCGATTTCCTGCTGCGCCACCAGTTCCGGGCGTGTTTTTTGTACGTCTGCTAGACGCGTAAAGGTGAGGTGGGCGACATTGTAGGTGGATTGAGCGCGGCTGAGTTCCTCGTTGGCGCGCGCCATGTCCTGCTCGCTGCGGCGAATGGCTGCCTGGTCGAGCTCCAGTTGTTGCTGCAGTTCGGGGATTTCCAGGACCGCGAGGAGTTGTCCTTGAGCCACATGCGTGCCCCAGTCGATGTAAAGCTTCTGGATGTAGCCGGAAACTTTGGCGTAAACATTGATTTCCTGGAAGGGCTGAAACTCCGCGGCAACCTGAAGCGTGTTGGAGAGGTTGCGTCGCGCTACCTTGACCACGGCAACGCGCGGCGCGTTGGCCGGATCGTCAGGGTTGGCCTTTGTCGTTCCGCTGCAGCCTGAGAGGACGCTGACCAGAACGATGACTGCGCACACGATTAGCTGGCCTGTCCGGGGATTGGCGCGGCTTGTTGCTGGCGTCATTTTCATCGGCTGCTCCGACTCAACCTCAATGCTTCTCTGGAAGATTGTTATTTTCATGATTGCCATCCAATTGGTTGACTGCAGCGCGAAGCTTCTGCACGGAAAAATCAGGGGCCTTGGACGCGCTGACGATCCGTTTTCTCCGCCGCAGGATTTCATCGGCCGCCGCCGGGACTCTGGCGGCTATTTCTAGCGGAATCGTGTGCACGCCGTGACGGTCGGCGTGGATCAAATCGCCGGGGCGAACCTGGAGTCCCGCGACGATCACTGGGCCGCCAAAATCGAAAATGTGGGCGTAGGCGTGCGAGACCGAAACGTTGCCGGCGAACATGGAGAAGCCCGCCGATCGGACTTCGGCCAGGTCGCGGACCGCCCCATTCGTGACGAGCCCCTCGCAGCCCAGCGCAAGGAGGAGGTTTGCGTTTACCTCGCCGATGAACGCACCCAGTCCGGGAGGATCGTCGAGATCTTCAAGGATCGCGACCCGCGGCGCGGGAACCGAGAGAATGTGATCCCACCAGTCCGTGAGTGCGTAGTGGTAGCGGCGACCTTCCATCGGCGGCGTGGCGCTACGGATACGCGCGGTTACGGCATAGCCCGCCACCGGCGGCAAGTCTTCGAAAATGCAGCGGACTTTGGAGTCTGCGAAACCCGTATTAGGCAAGCGGACATGGAAGTTCTCAATCGCGCTCGCAACGACGCACGTGCTGAGTCGACGGAATTCCTCGACAGGAACAAGCACTGGTTTATTCCTTTCCCAATGGACATCCGGCCTGAACATTGTTCGTAGCCAGTTCAATACGAAGGGCCCGATGCAAACCCACTAAATCAATCGCGTTGTGGATTTCACGAACCGAGGAATACAGCTAGGAAAGGCGGACGGGCGGGGAACGGTGTTGCATCGAAACCCTAACGCCAATGGGTGGTATGGGGGGAGCTTCCGAGTAACGCACTCGAGCAGCTCGCAAGACCGGCAGCGGCGGGAAAAACCGAGCTACCGGTCGCCATGGTTCGGCGGCAACCTGCACCGGGGAGTGAGCCACATTCATTTTGATCGAAATCGAGATGTTTCGAGCCGGGTTCGATTTTGGATAATACTGGCCGTTTTTCGCGAGCGTGGCTAGGCCGGCCACGGCAAAAAGCAGAAACCCGATGGCGGCCCGGGTGCCTAAAACCGTCCAGAACCTCTTCGCTGTCAGCTGGCAGTCAGTGCTCTGTTGCGGCATCATGAATCGAGGTCTTGCTCGACGGCTCCTTTGCTCTCGAAGAAGATGGCAACGTGGAACGGCAGAAACTCGCATAGGAGATCCTGCTTATCCTACGTTTAATGAGATTCCCAAAGCAAGGCCAAGGATGCCCTACCAGGCAAGAATGGCACACCTGCTTTTCAGTCGTACGGCCTAAGCTTTCGGCGCCGCCACCCCGAGGGCCGGCAGATAGAACTTGGTCACATACTCTTTCACCATGCGCCGGGTGCTGAACTGAGGCGCCACGCTCTTGATCGCCTCCTTCATCACCCCCACATACCCATGCGGGATTTCATCGTCTGCCCGCTGGTAATATAAAGGCACGATTTCGTTTTCCAATAGCTTGTAGATCGCGTCGGAGTCCACCAGAGTACGGTCCCCTTCGACAGGCTGGCTCCCGAACGCCCAGCCGTTCTGTCCGCTGTACCCTTCGATCCACCATCCGTCGAGCAGCGATAGATTGGGCACGCCGTTCATGCTCGCTTTCATTCCGCTCGTGCCGCTTGCTTCTAATGGCGGCACGGGGTTGTTTAGCCAGATGTCAACGCCGCGCACCATCCGTTGCGCGAGATGCTGGTCGTAGTCCTCGACAAAGGCGATTCGCGCCCCGAATTCAGGATCCTGCGCCAGACGAAAGATCCGCTGAATGATTCGCGCGCCTTCCACATCCGACGGATGCGATTTGCCCGCAAAAATAATTTGCACCGGATACAACGGATTCGTGAGCATACGCTTGAGCCGATCGAGATCATAGAGTATGAGATCAGGCCGTTTGTAACCCGTAAAACGCCGCGCAAAACCGATGGTGAACACCTCGGGTTCAAGAAGGGCTCCGAAGGCAATTACGCTTTCCGCGCGCACGCGCTTGTTTTGCCAGCGCTCGCGGGCGCGCTCGTTGATTTCGTCAATCAGCAGTCCCTTCAAGCGCCTGCGCAGCCGCCACAAATCCACATCCGGTATTTTCCTGACCAGTTCCCAAATGCCCGCTCGGTCCTGATCACGCGTCCAATCCGCGCCTAAGTATCGGTCCAGAAGCGGTTGCAGCCAGATCGGATCGAGCCACGTCAGCAGATGCACGCCGTTGGTGACGGCGACGATCGGGACTTCTTCCTGCTTCTTATCCGGCCAGATGCTGGCCCACATTTGCCGCGCCACTTCTCCGTGCTTTTTGCTTACGGCGTTTGTGAATTTTGTCATACGCAGCGCGAACGCCGTCATGTTGAAGCCGGCGCCCGGATCGGGCGGGAAGACGCCGAGCTGCAGTAGGGTATCGCGGTCGGTGCCGAATCGGCTGTAAGCGCTTCCGATGTATTTCTCGAACAGCGGGAAGGGGAAAACGTCGGTTCCCGCCGTGAGCGGAGTGTGCGTCGTAAATATGGAAGTCTCCCGAACCTTGGCCATGGCCTCCTGGAAGCTGGTTCCCTTGTGCACCAGCATTCGCACGTGCTCAAGAAGCGCCAGGCCGGGATGCCCCTCGTTAATGTGAATTCCCGCCGGCTGAATTCCGAGCGCCTCGAGAACGCACATCCCGCCAACACCCAGCACGATCTCTTGCCGCAGTCGTTGCTCGGACTCGGTGATGTACAAACGATGCCCGATCGCCCGGTCCCAAGGCTGATTCTTCTCGATATCGGTGTCCAGCAGGTATACCGGAATCCGCCCGATATCCGCGCGCCACACCAGCACATGGACCGGAGGATCGAACAGCGGCACCTGCACGGTCAGCGGCGCTCCATCCTTGCCGAGCACGATTCTGACCGGATCGTAGCTGCGATCCAGAACGTTCTCTTGATCCTCCTGCCACCCGTCGTCGCGTAGCTTTTGCGAAACGTAGCCCCGGGAATAAATGAGCCCCACCGCGACGACTGGAACCGAGAGATCGCTGCACTCTTTGATGTAGTCTCCGGCGAGCACGCCTAACCCGCCGGCATACAACGGCAGGGAATTGTGAAACGCATATTCGGCGGAAAAATAAGCGATCGGCGCCGCAGGCCGCCCATACTCGGCCGTATACCATCCCGCATGGGACGCCACTTCCGCCTCGAAATACGCCATCACCGCGTCGTAGCGTTCGAGAAACTCCGGGTTGCGAGCGGCCTTCTCGAGATTCTCCTGGGTCACCATCGTGAGCATGCGCAACGGGTTGTGCGCGCTGCTGAGCCACGACTGCAGATCGAGCGCGCGGAACATCTCGCGCGACGCCCGATTCCAGCTCCACCACAAGTTGTAGACCAGCAGTTCCAGGCCGCGAATTCTTTCTGGCAGATTCAGAAAGCGTGCTGGCGCGGTCGGGTTGGTATCCATGTGCGCAGAATTCCTTTTTGTGTCAGGCAAAGGTCCCAATTGTTTCAGGAACAACGGCGGCCAGTCGAGTCCTTTTTGTGCTGAACGAACCTAGAAGGAAACTTTGCTGAGATTTTTTATGCTCTATCTTCCCTAAGATCAATGGTACAAGTGAATTGTGCGACTGTGCGGAAGTTTTCGAATCCTTTTCCTTTACGATGTAGCCGAAGCGATCGATGTCGATAAATTGCGCGATCTGCTGGGTCCTCGTGGAGGCACGGTCCGCCGCGTTTTCCCTCGAAGAACTCCTGAATACGTCCGCTTCGAACAAGCGCCCATCGTCGAGCCGGCGCAATCGATCGAACTGTCCAGCGGTGAACGCGTTCTCTGCTCGATCAAGTATTACGCCTTCGCCGTAGTCGTCGTGCAGCTTGAAGCGCCCTTTGAATGTGATTGGGAGGGGCTGCTCGCGCAAGCGTCACGTTGGACCGACGCCACCGATATCGAACCTTATGCGCGCGACATCGTTCGCCAGCATTTGCAGCAGCTGAAACCGGCCGTGATCAAGCCCATGACGGATTGGCTCGTGGAAGGATACCTGACCATCAACCTCGAGCAAATCCAGCCGCCCGAAACAAACCCGCTCTCGGCCGCCGATTTGCTCTCGGTTCATGGCCGCGAAATCGCGCAGCTCGTGCGTGGCGAACTCACCCCGCTCGCTCCAACAGTGGTCGACGAAATCCTGCAATCAAGCTTGTCCTACTACACATCCGACCTCGTCGTGATTGGCAGTTCCACGGCCCTGGTTTACGACCGGGGTGAAGACGCCGCGGCAACAAATCTCGTCCTCGAGTACGCCAAAATGCAGCTTCTGGAATTTCGCTACTACGACGGTCTGATGACCCAGCTCCTGTCTGAGGTGTACAGCGTCCTCGAGCAGCGCCGAAATGTCGTCCTGTCGCGGTGGAGCATGCCGCGCGCGGCGCAGCGCATCAACACCATCCGCCTCGACGTGATGGAACTGACCGAACGAATCGACAATGCCATTAAATTTGTGAGCGACATCTACTACGCTCGCCTCTACCACCTTGCCGCGACTCGCATGGGCGTGCCCGACTACCGCGGCTTGGTCGATGAAAAGCTGCGAACCGTCGGCGAACTCTACGATGTGATGGTCGACCAGTTCAACGAAGCCCGCTCCTTCGTAGTCGAGTTCGCCATCGCCATCCTCTGTCTGCTCGACGTAATCTTTCTGCTCAGGATGCGCTAGAAGGTTCGCGCAGCTCTTCTTCAGAAGGAAACCGGGAACACACATGATTCAGCCGAACCGATGGGATCGCTCCGCGCCAGCCGCAGCGAACCCATCGAGGAAGAATCGAGCTCGACGCCAGGCACTTCACTCCCGAAGCGCTCCTTGGTCTCGACGTGCCTTCCCATTTGCAAGTCATCTACCATTTCCATCTTGTCCCTCCGGGCAAAATCGAATCGGCTTCCCGCCACAAGCGTGGCTGCAACGATGGGCCCCGCGCTGGAAGCTTCTCCCAGCGCGGCAAAGGCCTCCCCAGTCGTCTAGCCCTCACCACCTGCCCGATCCGCGGAGTCGAGGATCTGATCGTCCAACTGCGGACACACTCGAACGGTTCGCCCATCCGCGACATCACGCTCTACAGGACGGGTTTCGTCCGCGCGGCGAAGTCACCGACCCCTGTGAGCCAAGGAACTGATGTACTGCTACGGGGTAAAGTTTGACGAAAAGTCTTGCCCGTTGGAACGACAGAGCCTAGAGAGCTTTGCGGCAGCGCTGGAGCGGCTGACCCATCTCGGCACAGGCACCCCCTACCTGCGGGCAGTTCTTAGCTTTTTGCAGTGTGTTATTCTCAGTTCGCATCCAGAGAAAATATCGTGACCGAACGCCTTTACTACGATGATTCCTTCCTGCGCGCCTTTGACGCCCAGGTAATTTCCTGCGAAGCGGAGGGCGAACGCTGGAAGGTCATCCTCGACCGCACCGCCTTTTACCCCACATCGGGCGGCCAGCCGCACGACTTGGGATCCCTCGCCGGCGCGCCAGTCATCGAAGTCGCCGACGCCGAGGAAAAGGTCGTTCACTACACTTCGGCAGCCGTAAACATCGGCCCGGTTCACGCCGAGATCGACTGGCCTCGCCGCATCGATCATATGCAGCAGCACACCGGCCAGCACCTGCTCTCTGCCGCCTTCATCGAGCTGTTCAACTTCCCGACGGTCTCATTTCACCTAGGCAGGGAAGTCTGCACCATCGATTTGACCGCACCCGCCATCGTCCCGCGGCACATCGAAGAAGCCGAGCGCCGCACCAACGGAATCATCTTCGAGGACCGCGTCGTAACCGTTCGCTACGGCACAGCGCAGGAACTGGAAGAAGTGGGCGTCCGCAAAAAAGTCGACCGCGAGGGAATTCTGCGTGCCATCGAAGTGGCAGGCTTCGACCGCCAGCCCTGTGGCGGCACGCACCTTGCTCGCACCGGGCAAGCCGGGTTACTCCTCACCCGCAAGCTCGAACGCCGCCGCGATTTCTGGCGCCTCGAATTTGTCTGCGGCTTCCGCGCGCTAGCGACCGCTCGCGCCGATTATGCCAATCTCACCCAGGACGCCTCACTTCTCAGTTGCGGAATCCCGGAAGTCCCCAAGGTGCTCGAGAAATTGGTAGAAGAGCGCCGCGCTCAACACAGCGCCGTGAAGCGGCTGGAGGAACACCTGGCCGAGCATGAGGCGCGCTCGCTACTGGCGGCAAATCCAGGCGCAACCCCAAACGCTCCGCGGGTCATAGCATCCGCGATCGACGACGCCAGCGCCGAATACCTGCGCCTGCTCGGCGCCAAGCTGACAACCGAATCGCGCGTCGTCGCTCTGCTAGCTAGCCGGTCAACTGCCCATGTGGTCTTCGCCCAATCCAAAGGTTTCGCAGCCGACATGGGCGCCGTTCTCCGCCAAGCTCTAAAAGAATTTCCCGGCAAAGGCGGTGGTGCCAAGGATTTCGCCCAAGGGAGCCTTTCCGAGCCCGCCCAAGCAGAGGCGCTCCTGGCCAGAGTCGCGGCGGACTTAGTGATTAGAGAAGAGCCATAAGGATTAAAAATTGCAGAGAGCAAGAGAGGTCAGCCCACTTTTGCGGGTGGTTTGGGCCAGGCTTCGTTGCAACCGTTACCGCGGCGTGACAGGGTCATTGTCGTAGCCGAACTATTGCTGCCAGTGATGATGGGATTCAAACTGCTTTTGGGGACACTCTGTAATCGCGACGCGGCGCTGGCAGGTCTTGAGGGCCACCTTTGACCTGGAACTTGGAGAAATCTCAACCCCCCTGGGACGGAAGGTTCAGAACCAGTCCGCAAGTCGAAATCATGACGGACGCGCGAGTCAGATAAATCTTCAAATTCGGGTGATTCTCGAGCGCGACCCTTGATAACCATCCAGTGCCCAAGGCCCCGCATCGTTCAGGGTTCGGTTCCCAAGGCCGTTTCGTTTTCGACGGTCGTTTCTGTTTCCCACCTGCCCGAGAACTCTTCGAGCAGCCAACCGGTCGTGCCTGCCCGCATAGGACCTCAGCGGGAAATTTTTTCGGCAGTAGCGAGCCGAACGCAGACCGCTACACCTTCGGCCGCCTGCGCCACCTCGCTTAATTCAGGAAACGTGGGCGCGATGCGAATCGTGCGATCATCCGGATCTTTTCCGTAAGGATGGGTGGCGCCCGCCGGCGTCAGCTCCACGCCCGCTTCCTTGGCGAGCGCGATTACTCTCTTTGCGCATCCCTTGGGCACTTCGAGGCTGATGAAATACCCGCCCTTCGGCCGAGTCCACGATACGTCAGGAATCCCGGCCAGCTTCTGGTCAAAAATATCCAGCACCTTGTGAAACTTTGGTGCGACCAGCGACCGGTGCTTGTCCATGAGCGCCGCAATTCCCGCTTCATCCTTCAAGAAGCGCACGTGCCGCAGCTGGTTGATCTTGTCAGACCCGATGGTCTGCGGCGTAAACCGCGCCAGCAGCCACGCTACATTGCCCTTGGATCCGGCAAACAGCGCGAGCCCGGCGCCCGCCAGGGTAATCTTCGATGTCGATGCGAACACCAATGCCCGGTTGGGATTCCCATGCTGTGCGCTCAGCTCCAGCATGTTCGCGATCTCGATCCGCTCCGCCGTCAAATGATGCACGTTGTATGCGATGTCCCAGAACAGCCGGAAATCTGCCGCAGCAGTCTTCATCGACGCCAGCCGCTCAATCACCCCATTTGAATAAACCGTGCCCGTCGGGTTGCTGTACTTCGGAACGCACCACATTCCTTTGATCGACGCGTCCTGCAGCACCAGCCGCTCGACCTGCTCCATGTCTGGCCCGTCTTCTTTCATCGCCACCGGAATCATCCGGATGCCGAATGTTTCGCAAATCGTGAAATGCCGGTCATACCCCGGCACCGGGCACAAAAACCCAATCTCCCCTTGCTTGGACCACGGCGTGGCGCTGTCGCCAGTTCCCTTGAGCAGAGAAAACACAACGGTGTCGTGCATCAGCGCGAGGCTGGCATTGTTTGCCACCACCACTTGATCGGCCGGTGCCCCCATCATCCCCGCAAATAAATTGCGCGCTTCCGCGAGGCCCTGCAGGTTGCCGTAGTTGCGGCAATCGGTGCCGTCCTCCGCGGTAAAATCTTTGCCCGGCAGAGATAACATCTCGGTGCACAGATCCAGCTGTGCCGCCGAGGGTTTGCCACGCGTCAAATTCAGTCTCAGCCCCCTCGCCTTGAACGCATCGTAGCTTTCGCGAAAAACCTTCGGATTCCCATGCGCGGCTGCCACCGACCCAGCCTGAACGGCCTCTGTCATTTTGCTAAAGTCCTTTAGTCAGATTTTTCCCGCAGGCAAGGCATCCCATCATCTCAGAACCGCCCACGGATACCCTATTATCCATCATCGCCAGCCATTTCACTCTGATCATTTCAACGCTTCCCGGGAATGGTTTGGAGGGTTCGAGATCTGCGCTCGGGGGAGCTTTTTCTCTCCGTGCGGATTTGTAGAAAGCACCCAATGTGGCTTTACTTTCCAGGACTCTAGACCATAACCTGTTGTAGTAATAGTAGGGGTGCGCGAGTTGGTCCAGGCGATCGCAAACCACATCAGTGGGGAAGTACAACAGGTGGGCGGTGTCGATTTATAAGAAAGCTTGTTCAACCCGGTCTGCTATCGAGGCAATCGGATGCGCTCAGAAGAGTCCGCGATGCTGGAAACAGACTGCTGCGAGGGCGGGAGTCCCGATGAGGTTATCTCTGAAGATGTTCCAGGTTTTTCTGCTTTGTCTGTTCATCTCGGGATCGGTCGCCGCTCACCATGGCGATGCTGGGTATGACACGAGCAAGCTCGTCACAATCCGGGGCACGGTCACCGATTTTCAGTTCATCAACCCTCACGTCGAAATTTCCCTCGACGTCAAGAAGGACGACGGTAGCATCGAAACCTGGCAAGCCGAAATGAACAGCCCCAACATTCTCTCTCGCGCGTCCGGCTGGAAGAGAACCACGCTAAAGCCGGGAGACGGAATCGTCCTCGAAGGCCACTGCTCGAAGAACGGCTTAAAGGTCCTACGTGTTGAAAAGGTATCGCTCTCCGATGGCACTGAGCTGTTCCCTAAAGGTGGCAACGGCGTCACTCGGTTTTGATCGACGCGGCGCCCAGCATCCTCCGGCGCCTTTCCTCCAGTTGCTAAGCCGACCCTTTGTGTCGAGCAATGTGTGCTAACTATGGTTGGTTTCCTGGGCTTCCAACCGCACAGTTCTTTGGGAACCGATTGTCTCCGGCGCCATTCGAGAGTATCTTAGCGGGCAGCGGGGTGATCGAATAGGAGGAGAATCATGCGCAAGCTGATGCCGAAGGTCGGCCCGATCCTGAGCGCGCTTTTCGCGGTCATTTGTTTGGCAACCATGGCGAACGCTTCAGACATTGTGATCCGAGGTATCGTCACCGATGGCGCAGGCAAACCGATTCGCGGCGCGATCGTAAAAGCCTCGGCGGGAATTCTGACCGTTTCGCGCTACTCCCAGAATGATGGCCGCTACGAAATTTCCGTCCCGGCCGGAACTTATGACCTGACCGCCGAGGCCTTCGGCTTTGCCGGCAAAAAGCAGGCCGCGCAAACCGGCGATACAAATTTCCAGCTCGCGCCCCGCGTCGATGTGGCCCTGCTTACCAGCGCTGAAATGGACAGCCTTCTTCCGGATAACCAGGACACGAAGCTTCTCCGCGCCACCTGCACCGGCTGCCACAACCTAGACACCATTCTTCACCGTCGCGGCATGACTTCGCAGCAGTGGCAAGATTTCGTGCAGAACATGACGCAGGACCGCATGCCGCAGCCGCATTTCGGCGCCAAGCAGCTTTCCGTGCTCGGCCCGATGCTTGAGAAATATTTCGGGCCTGACGCGGCGTATTTCGGCCCCGACGCCGACGCACCGAGAGTTGATCAGATCAAGCACGCCGCGCTCTCGGATGAAGCGCTCAAGGCGACGATTCGCGAATACAAAGTGCCGACCGCCGGGGCTTGGACTCATAGCCTCACCGTCGATGCGAAGCGCGACATCGCCTGGTTCGCCGAGTATGACAACCAGTCGAACAAGGTAGGGCGCTTCAACATCGCTTCGGAAACTTTCCAGGAATATCCTGTGCCCACGCCACGAGCTGGGCCGCACACGCCTGCGGTCGGCCCTGATGGCCGCGTGTGGATGACGCTCAACGGCGGCGTGCCAGCAAAGCTGGTTTCCGTCGATCCCACAACGAACCAACTCAAGGAATACAGCTGGCCGGAAAAGAAGGCGGGCACCCACACGGTGGCCGTGGCGCCTGACGGCAATCTGTTCTTCTCAGCGATGAGCTCACCCGACGAATTCCTGAGCTTCAATGTGAAAGCCGAACAGTTCAAGGCCTACAAACATGCGCTGCCTGCCGCGTATCCCGAAGTTTCCGCTGGCGCCTACGAGCAGCTCGATACGAAACCGGTCGGGATCACCTACGACGTGGCGGTCGATTCGCACGGCGATGCGTGGTACACCGAGATCATGCTCGGCACCATCGCGCGTCTTGATCCGCAAACCGGCGAAGTGAGCGAATATAAACCGCCTGACACGCCGAACATGAACGGCATCATGGTCGATGCGCAGGACAACGTCTGGTTCAGCAATTTCATGGGCAACAAGCTCGGCAAGCTCGATGTGAAAACCGGCAAGTTCACCATGTACCAGCCGCCGACGCTCAGGGCCAAGCCTTATGGCATCCTCATGGACAAGAGAACGGGCTACATCTGGTTCGCCGACTATGGCGGCAACAACATCACGCGTTTCGATCCCAGAACAGCGCAATTCGTCGAGTACCCCATCCCGACGCGTGGGGCCGATCCGCGTTTCGTGGGCCTCGACAGCAAAGGCCGCCTCTGGTTCGCCGAATGGTGGAACAGTAAAATAGGTGTTGTAGATCCGGAAGGGAACAAGCAGCTCGCATCGAAGTAAGAACGCGTTGGCCTGAGGACTGGAGCGGCAGCCGCATCTATCCGGGATGGCGGTTGCCGCTCTTTTGTTTTGATCCGATGCTTCTTGCGCAACCCGAATGATTGCCATCAATTGCCTCATTTCGGAACAAGGAGTAACTTGTAAGAGTAGCTGGATGTGGGGCCTTCGGTAGCGGTTGGGTAGGCTGGTCCAACCGTTCGGTGAACGTGGAGCGATGGAGCTATTCCTTAACTTTGTGTGGGCAATGATCGCGCTCGCCGCGCTCGGCACCTGGCGCGCTTGTTGGATGCACGAGCACCGCATCCGGCGCCGCGATCCCGTCCGCGAATGGGCCGCCGTAGTCTGCGGGCTGGTGCTGCTTTTCTTCGCCGTCTCTCTGAGCGATGACCTGCACTCGAGTTTTGCGCTGCTGGATGAGAGCGCCGCCGGCCGCCGGCACTCGCTGACCCGGAATGCCGCGCATGTCTCGCCGGACGCGTTAACATCTGCGCCCGTTCATGCTCTGGCCTGGCCCATGCATTCTGTTTGGCCTTCGCTGCTTTCCAGTTTCGCGGCGGTGCAGGTCGTCCCCACACAGCCGGTTTCTTTTATTCAGAGCGCTCGGCCCTTTGGCCGCGCACCTCCGTATTTCCTCGGTTAACGCCATGCGCTAGGGAATTCCACTCGGCTCGGAGTACGCACGATTGTGTTCCCAGTCGAATTTCGTTCACGTTTTTCCGTCATCTGTTAGGAACCGGGTCATGAAACAACTCTTCTTTATTTGGGGGCTAGGGTTCGCACTCGGAGTCGCGGGCTGCGGCGGCTCGAGCAGCTCTGCGCAGTCGCCCTCAAACGCGAACAACGCGTCGGGCACCGAATATGTCGCCCAGGATACCAAAGGCATCCGGACAATGGCCGTTCGCAAGACCGCGATCCCCGAATACCTCGATTTGCCGGCTCACGTCGAGGCCGATCCGACGCGAGTCGTGCATGTGTTCGCCCCCGCAGGCGGGCGCATCACGGAGATGAAGGTGCGCCCGTGGGATCATGTCGAGAAGGGTCAAATGCTCGCGGAACTCGAGAGCAGTGACCTGGCGCGCGCCGTCGCGGATTATCACAAAGCGCTGGTCGACAATCAGGTCAAGCAGAAGGCTCTGGATCGCTCGAAGGACCTGCTTGATCACCAGGCCATTTCCGAGCGCGAATTCCAGCAGGCGCAAGGCGACGCGGAGCAAGCGCAGGCGGAAGTGCAGGCTGCGCGGGAGCAGATTCAAGTCTTCGGCATGGACCCGGACCATGCCTCGACGCAACTGGTCGTGAAGGCTCCTCGAGCGGGCGTAATTCTGGATGTAGGCGCGGCGCCGGGCGAATTCTCGCAGGCGCTTTCGGCGTCAGCGCCGCTCTCTACCGTTGCGGACATCACGACAGTATGGGCCGTTGGCGACATCTACGAGAAGGACTTGGCGGTCACGAAATCCGGCGAAGCGGCACAGGTCACCTTGAACGCCTATCCGGGCCAGATGTGGACCGGGCGCGTGGCGGTCGTTTCTTCGGCGGTTGATCCCACGACGCGGACGCTGCACGTCCGCGTCGTGTTGCCGAATGCGGACCTGCGCATTAAGCCCGCCATGTTCGGCGCGATTCGGCTGGTTCGTTCGACCACGCAGGGAATCCTGGTGCCCACGACAGCCGTGGTGCGCGAAGGCAACGTCGCTTACGTTTTTATAGCCCGCGGCAATGGCAGGTTCGCGCGCCAAACGGTAACGCTGGGGCGTGTGGTTGACGGCACCCTGGAGATTCTCTCCGGGCTTTCTGGAGGCGAGACCATCGTCTCCGAAGGGGCCCTGTTCCTGCGTTCGGCCGCGCAGGCTAGCTGAAGATGCGTGCGCTGATCGCCTCTCTGCTGCGCTATCGAGTTCTGATGGTCGTGGCGCTCATCGCCTGGATCGCCGGAGGAATCTACATGTTCCTCCGCTTGGATATTGAAGCCTACCCCGATCCTTCTCCTCCGCTTGTCGAGGTAATCACGCAGAATCCCTCCTGGTCCGCGGAAGAGATGGAGCGGCAGGTAACCGTTCCGATCGAGACGGTTCTCTTCGGAATCCCACGCCTGCAATATGTGCGCTCCACGACGATTTTCGGTTTAAGCGACGTCAAGCTGTATTTCAGCTACGAAAGCGACTACTACTGGGACCGCCAGGAAGTTTTGAACCGTTTGCAGCTGGTGTCTCTGTCTTCCAACCTGAGCCCGCAGCTTTCGCCGGAGTCGCCGATCGGCGAAATCTACCGCTATCGCCTATACGGGTCCGATTACAGCCTGAATGAATTAAAGGCCACGCAGGATTGGTTCGTCACGCGCGAAATCAAACAGGTTTCCGGAATCATCGACGTGGCCGGCTTCGGCGGCAGCACGCGCGCGTATGTGGCGGAAATCGACGCGCGCAAGCTGTTGCAATTTAAAATCAGCCTCCCGCAAGTAGTGGCAGCTGTTTCCGCGAGCAACGCCAACGCCGGCGGAAGCTATTTGACGCAGGGGAGCCAGAGCGTCAATGTGCGTGGCGTCGGACTGCTGCAAACGCTTCAGGACATGCAGAGTGTTCTCATCACCGAACGCAATGGAGTACCGGTCTATCTGCGCGACGTTGCCGATGTGCACGAGGGCTCTCAACCGCGGCTCGGCCAAGTCGGCGTAAATCATGACGACGACGCGGTCGAAGGGATCGTTTTGTTGCAGCGAGGCGAGCAGTCTATTCCGGCGCTGAAGCAGCTCGATCAGAAAGTGAAGGAGCTGAACAACGGCTTGCTGCCGCGCGGCATGAAGCTCGTCACGCTTTATAACCGGACGGATTTGATCAACTTGACCACGTCCACAGTGCGCGACATCGTTTTGGTCGGGTTGGCGCTTGTTACCGGGATCCTGATTATGTTCCTCGGTGACCTGCCGATTTCCTTGATTGCGGCGCTGACGATCCCTTGTTCTCTTCTGTTCGCGTTTTCGATGATGGTTATCGGTGGCCAGTCCGCGAATCTGATTTCCATTGGCGCCATCGATTTCGGAATTTTGGTCGACGCGGCAGTCATCGTGCTCGAAAACATACACCGCAGACTGCAAGCGGCCACAGCCGATGCGCCGATCTACGATCTGGTCGCGGATGCGACCGCCGAAGCGGTGCGGCCGGTGGCGTTCTCCGTGCTGGTAATCATCGTGGCGTTGATTCCGCTTTTCACCATGCAGGGTGTGCCCGGGAAAGTGTTTGCGCCGATGTCGCAGACGTACGGATTTGCGCTGATCGGGGCGTTCATCTTCGCGATTCTGTTCGCGCCGGTTCTCGCGTCCTGGATTCGGCCGGAGAGAGTGCGCAGACGCAACACGCGGCTCGTCGCGTGGCTTCACCGGCGGTACTCGAAGGCCATGCAATGGACCATGACGCACAGGAAAACCGTCCTGGTGATTGCCGGAGCAGCATTGCTCTGCACGCTGATTGCCGGCGGACTCTTTCTCGGCGGCGAATTCATGCCGAAGCTGGAAGAAGGGAACCTGTGGGTGCGCGCCACGCTTCCGCAAGACGCGTCGTATGAGACCGGCGCGAGAATGGCGCACGACATCCGCGAGATTTTTCTGGGATTCCCGGAGGTCACCCAGGTCGTCTCCCAAATGGGCCGGCCCGACGATGGCACCGATGTGACCACCTTCAATAACATAGAGTTTCTCGTGACACTGAAGGGTCGAGGCCAATGGCCAAGTGGCATGAGCAAAGACAAGCTCGTTGAGGAAATGGACGCGCAACTGGAAAAATATCCCGGCATCGATTTCAACTTCTCGCAGAACATTCAGGACAACGTGGAAGAGGCTATGTCCGGCGTGAAGGGTGAAAACTCGATCAAGCTCTTCGGCGACGATATCGACACGCTGGTGGCCAAAGCCGGCGAGATCAGCGAGGTGATGTCCAAGGTCTCTGGAATTGCCGACCTCGGTGTGTTTCAGGAGACGGGCCAGCCTGAGCTGCTGGTGTCGATCAACCGCAACGCCAGCGCGCGCTACGGACTGATGGCGGCCGATGTCGACGCGGCCGTACAGGCCGCGATCGGCGGAATGGCTCCGACCCAAATTCTGGAAGGGGACAGGCGCTTCGACTTGTTGATCCGCTACCGGTCGGAATTCCGCACCACGCCGGAGGCGATTCGCAACATCCTGCTGCCCACGCCAGATGGAAACAACGTTCCGCTGAGCCAGGTCGCGGACGTCTCGCTGCACGAAGGCGCCTTCATGATCTATCGCGAAAATGGCCGGCGATTTATTCCGATCAAGTTCAGCGTGCGGGGGCGTGATCTGGCGGGCACGATCCAGGACGTTCAAGCGCGGCTCGATCAAAAAGTACATTTGCCCGAGGGGTATCATCTTGCATGGGCGGGGGAGTACGACAGTCTGCGGAAAGAACAACGGCGGTTGGCGGTCATCATTCCTATAAGCTTGGCGATTATCCTGGCGCTGCTATTCACCGCCTTTAATTCCTTGCGGCGCGCGCTGCTGGTGCTGACCATTCTTCCGTTCGGCATGGTCGGCGGAGTGCTCTCGCTGCTGGTGACGCACACACCCTTCAGCATTTCGGCGGCGGTAGGGTTCGCTTCCGTAATTGGAGTGTGCACCCTCGGCGGCGTGGTGTTGGTCTCCGGAATCGGCCACAAAGAGGCTGGAGCTCCCTCCATCGTCACCGCCATCGAACGAGGGTCACTTGCGGAAATGCGTCCGGTGGTGATGGCTTGCGCCGCAGCCGGTCTGGGGCTGCTTCCGGCGGCGGTTTCCTCTGGCGTGGGCGTGCAGGCTCAGCAACCGTTGGCCAGAGTGGTCGTAGGCGGAATGGTGACCTCTCCTTTCGCAATTCTCTTCCTGATTCCAGTGCTGGCTTCCTACTGGTTGCCACAGAAGGAAAGTCCCGCCAGCGAGACCTCAGCAACGTAGTGGCCGCCTGAAGTGACGCAAAGCAACAACGATGTGCAAAGCCATCACTACCTGTGTCGTTCTATGTCTACAGCCCACTGTTTATAGTTCGACCCGCAATGCTTGTCGCCGCAGCGTTGTTTGTTTCCGTCCACGGGCCAAGGCCTACACTGCGGCTTGCCGATTACCAGTCTCGATTCAACTCCTCCCACGGGGGAGGACTGGGCTATGGCGGCGGGATGGCGGCCCTTCTATTTGTGTAGCAGTCCTCCAACGCGGACCGCACTTGGGGATGCTCAGGTTTTGGGCAAGAGCAAATCCGTTAAGTACCTGATATCCGACGGCCGGCCTTGCTCGTATTCTCAGCCCAACAACCTGACGAATGGGAGCTGCATTGGGGAATTGAAGAGTTGAATTGAGGGACCCTCCAAAGTCCCCCAAGACTATTTCCCCCGATCAACAAGGTTTCTTTTCTCAGTGGAGCTCCCAGCCCACCGCAGCGAAGCGCAATAGATCAGATTATTAGGGCAGGGAATTTGTCGCTCCGCCAAGCGGTTGCTAGAATCCACAGCGCGGTTGGACGGGCCTGCGATCCTCTGAAATCGCTGAGACGGTGTCTGTTTAGCCTTTGAATGGCACTTTATCTTGGACCCTGTTTGGGTTCAGTTTTGGGTGCTCGTTTCACTATAACTTCATCCGAGATTTTGAACGCAAGCACCTCGTGTTGGCGATAGTGCGTTAACGTGAAGTCAAGAATGGTGTCCAGTTGCTCGGGAGTACAACAGACTAATACCGGAATCATGCCCTCATGAATGGCGTTGTCGTCTGGCGAGTTCCACTTACCCTTAACGCCTTTGAGAATCGTTAGCCCTCCAGCCAAGATGCAAACTTGCGCGTCCCACATGGCATGATAATCGACCAGGATTTCTTCGCCATCCATCGAGGTCGGTATCAGAATCTGCCATAAGGATATTTTGTCAGGATTTTTGGCTCCCATATCCTTGCCTGGTTCCTCGTCCGTTTCTTGCGGTGCAATCGTAGTGAGATCTGACCCTCAGTTGCGCTACGTTGGGAGAGAAATTCGGCCACCGGCTGAACTTCGACAGCGGATACCGCGCAGGCAAAAGAACGATCCCCCATGTCCAAACGGGTCCTCGAAAACATCCCCGCGACAGTCTGCGATGACCTTGGGCCTCTCGCATTAAGCGCCTCGCAGAGCAGTCAGGAGCGCAGATCCATTAGGACTTCCGAGGCCCGTACATGCATCCCACCCCTTTGTCGCAGAATACTCCCCGTTACTTCCTGAAGTAATGTCGTGAAAAGCGGATTCCGCCGTTGCCGAATACAACAGCGGATTGAGGTATCCCACATTCGTCCCGAGCGACTCGTTGATAAGCGCCAGCAATCCGGCCCACAAAGGGGCAACCGCGCTTGTGCCGCCAATGACCTGCTGCTGGCCGTCCACGACTACGCTATAACCCGTCTCAGGATCGGCATCGCCCGCGACATCCGGCACTCCTCGGCCAACCAACCCATTGGGAGCTTTCGGCACATCCGCACTTTTCTGGAAGTTTGGAAGTGCAAAGACTTCACTTACTCCTCCGCCCGTCGCCCCCTCATTCGCGGAAAGCTCGTTCCATGCGACCTCGCTGCCAATGCTGGTGCCCGAGACCGTCAGCTTGGTGCCGCCACAGCCGATCACGAAAGGACTTGCAGCGGGAAAATCCACGGTGGGAGTTCCATTGGTGGTTCCGTCAGATGCTCCGTTATCTCCAGACGCCGCCAGAACTGTAACGCCCATCGTTGAAGCGTCCTGACAGGCTGAATTGAGCGCGTTCCGAGACTGATCCGTCCATGAGCTTTCCGGGCCACCCCAACTAATTGAAATAATCGACGGCTTCAGCTTCGCATCATGCACGGCGGTCGTGATGGCGTCGATGAATCCTTGATCCGTGTTAGGCGCAAAATACGCGGCAATCTGAGCGGCGGGCGCAATCGCTCCAGCGACCTCGATATCAAGTTCGACCTCTCCATCGGGTCCGCTCGGATCGCCCGTGGGAGAATTCGTGCCACCGTCGACCGAAACTGCGGTGACCTTGGGGGTCGAAATCCCGAGTTTACTGAAAAACGAATTGAGATCGCTGGGGTTATAGCCGCCACCAAGCTCGATTACCGCGATGCACTGGCCTGCACCGGTCGCACCTGACGGAAATCCATAGGCTTTGGCGACTTCTAGCGGCGAATACGACACCGACGCTGCTTGAGCGCGAACATTGGAGTGCTGCTTACGCAGTCGAAAGTGCGGCTTGGCTTGCGGGCGGTTATCCAAACCGAGAACGCCTTCGATCACTCCATCCAAATCGGATGGAATCGTGAGACTCCCAGTTCGACAGCGATATGTGCCGGATGGGTGGTCATACCGTCGCAATTCCGCACCAAACGCAGCATTAAACGCCTGAACCGTGCCACTGAGCTTCACCGTGCGGCTCGCTCGATTCTCGCTCACAACCTTGAGTCGGTGCGGAGTTGCGAAGGCTCGAATCTTTTCCAAATCCGCTTCCGACGCCCCGTGCAATTGCGCAAACTCTTCGCGGCTGAGATATTTTCGCCCCCGCAAAGGGCGAGCAGCCATTTGCTCGGCGGATGGAAATTCGCTCTGCCGGGATCCCCGTCGCAAGAGAACGGTGGCTTCAATTTGCTCGTTCGGATCAGCCGGTCCGACATCCCGAGCGCCCGGAAGCGCGGCCCGAGTGCTGCCCTTCAGTTGTACTCGATTTTGTGGAACTGCCATGGACGCCTCCGCGAAGGTGCAAACGGGCAGGGGGCGGGTGCATGAAGTATATTCCGTATGGGGGCTTTGTCGAAAGGTGGGAAATGCTAAATGCTTCAATGCTCGCCCTTAATCTAAAATTGTCCCCCAGTTCGGAGATGGAGATAAGGTTTAGCTTCCCTGCGTGAGCGGGTGATGGGAATCGAACAAAGACTAAGGAACCAAAGACGGGGCGCTAGCTTCCGCTTTTGGTCAATCGGAGTCAAGTGGAGTCAGGGGGCAAATCTCGTACCTAAGAGCAACCTCAACTCGCTTTGGTGACAAACGAATCACTTTTGCCGGCTGAGCCGCAGCCCGGATTCGTGGTAGGCAGTTTTTGAGAGCTTATTTGGCCAAATATCCTAGATTGGATCTATCAAGATGGCGAGGTTCAGTAGGTCCCTGTTTAACGCCCGGAAGTTACCCAGATTCGAAGCACTCAGTATATAATCCCGCTCCACCCCGGATGCGAAACGGAAATTTCAATTGGTGGCCAGATGAGAAGACTCAACTCTCTTGTCATACTCGTTAGCATCGCCGTGACGTCTGCCGCCTGGAGTCAGGAGATGGCTAGGCGGCTCAGCAACCAAGATATCGTCTCGATGGTTCAACTTGGCCTCTCCGATGAGATCGTGATCACAAAAATTCGTGCGGCGATCGCTACAGGCTCCGGGAGTGTGGCTTTTGATACCAGCGTCGATGGACTCAGAGCTCTCAAGGCTGCGAATGTCTCGGACGCAGTGATAAAGGTCATGATCAATCCCGCTGCGCCCATGACGCCGGCGCTTGCAACCGTCGCCTCGCCAATCACTGCCGACCCCAATCTGCCGTCGCCGGAAGTCGGCGTTTACTGGAAGGACGGAGCGCGCTTTGTGCTGATTGAGGGTCGAGCGGTCGACCAGACCAAGGTTGGCGGCAGAGCCGGTAGCATGTTCACCGACGGCTTGAGGAATCAGCACTGGGATGCCTATTTAGAGGGTCCGACCTCCAAGAACGTTGTGAAGGAGCGCCTGCCGGTGTTCTATTTCTATGTTCCCGACGGCGAGGATTCATCCGATTATGTCTTGATCAAGCTCAATAAAAAAGGTGATCGCCGAGAGTTCCAGATTGGATCGTTCGGCGGCGTCAGCGGAGGCAAATCGGGAGTGAAACGCGACAAGGAGCTTGAATTCAAAGCAGACCATGTAGGGATCAGATACTATCGGATCACCCTGAATTCCGATCTCAAGGCTGGAGAGTATGGTTTCTTTATGGGTACGGGCACATCCTCAACAATGTCTGGAGCCAGGGGTGGAAACAGATCGGGAGGCGCTGCTTCCGGCAGGATCTACGACTTCAGTATCCCCGAATAACCCCTTAGTCAAATCCCTTTGTCGCATTACACAGGGTTATGTAGTGAGCCTACTGTTCTTAATTTGACCTTGCTTCACCGCTACTGCCTGTTAACCGCATAGCCCAAAGTTGGGTCAAGCCCTGACGCCATCGAGAAGGGCGAAATTGTTGAAGGATGGGACAATTGCGATCAGCGCGCCCTGATGCAGCAGCTTTCAGTCACTGTCTGCTGCACGGTAGGGGTTTACGACTGTCCCACGCCCCTGTTGAGTGGCACCGGAGAGCAATACTGCAGATGGCTCAAGCTGATTCAGTCATGCCGATTGCCCGTTAACTCTTGAACTTCCGACCCGGAAACCGGGGCCTCCTCTGCCGTCAAAATGGAGAATCAATGGAAACGGCTTACCGCGATGCGGAACAGAGGCGACCCACCTAACCAAGAGTAAACACCACATCAACCGTAGTATCCACTTCTACCGGTTCGCCGTTGAGTTGAGTCGGCTTGTAGCGCCACTCTTTCACGGCATCCATCGCTGACTTCATCAACAGCGGAGGGCCGGAGATGTATTGCAGTTCCTTAATCGTTCCGTCTTTACCAATGATGGCGTGCAGAACTACCGTGCCCGCTACGTGCGCCGTCTTCGCGATCGGAGGATATTGGGGAGTGACTTTATTGATAAGAGACGCTGCTTCCACATTACCTCCGACACGGATGCGTGATGGAGTAGCAGGCGGAGGAGGCGGAGCAACCGGACCGCTGCCAATAAGGCCGTTCAGAACGTTTCCGGTACCCCCAGCGACTCCGTCGCCGCTATTTGTATAGATGACCGGGGCTTCGTCCTTCAGGATCGCAATGGTTTTCGGAATTACGGTCGGAGCCGTCATCTTCTGGATATTAATAACTTTAGGGGCTCTGATCTCTTTGACGACCGGCTGCGGCGGAGGCGGTGGGGGTGGCGGTGCGGGAGCCACAAGAAAGGTGTTGAGCAGCCCCTGCGGTAGCGCTTCGGTGTAGATCAGCGGAATCAGAATCATCACGCCGAGGATGATCGTTTGAACGATGGCGGAGAGAGTAACCGCCCACGGTTTGTGCGTCTTTTGCATTTCTCCCGATACGATGAGTTGGTCAAACATATTTACCTCCTTGCCGCTGGCGCCACGGGTTGTCGAGTTCGACTACGCGTTATGCTGCGCCAAGAGTTTCGTAAAATCTGTCCGATAGAGTACAGTTGGGCTCTTGCGTCCCAACCGCGTGCCGGGAACCCCCAAGGAAAGGGGGACGATGGGCAGTCAAGCCCTGCCGAACGATCCTGCTTTCTTGCGAATGGTCGTTCCGACATCAAATTCGCAATGCTTAACATCGCAACCGGTTCAAGTCATTGGCTCTCTGGAACCGACGCCCGTAACCGCTTGATTCTTCAGCCCGAGGTAGGGGTATCCAACAGCGCTTCCTCAATCTGGGACGGCAGGGAAGTTTTCTGGGACTCAGTTTGCAAAGTCGGACTCAGGTGAAATGGCTGTAAGTACGCAGCAAGACAACTGGTTGTCGCAGAATCTCAGTTGGTAAAAGTGGGGGTCTTGTGCTCGTCAATCTGCGTGTCTCAAAAACTTTTGCGTTCGGTTCTGCTGCTGAAACGCCACAGACAGGTGGAACTACGGCGCGAAGCGGCCGCCCGTATAATCTGATCATTTCGATGTCTACACGGAATGTCCTGAATCACGACAATCCCGGGCCCATTATCGGCAACATCGCGTCGCCGCTGTTCGGTCGAGCCAATCAGCCTTTTGGCGCCGCGACGCTGGGCGGAACGGGATTGTCGGAATCTGCAAACAACCGCCGGCTAGAGTTCCACATCCGGTTCGCATTGGGATGACTTCTCCTCAAAGGATTCAGGGAGCTTTAAGGTGCCGTGCCTTACGATTGCGCACGATCGTGGGAGCAGAAACGATGCGAACGACGAAGGGGAAACCCATCCATGTTGCGTAATTCAGCGGGTAGCTCCGAAGTCTGCTTATGCCGGCTGCACCAACGGCCGATCTTGCCGAGCAGACTCAGATTTCTGGAAAAATGCAACCGGTAATGAGAGCGATCAGGTTGAACGCGATCTTGCTTTGCTGCTCTGCAATCCTCACCGGCGGGTGCCAAGCGACGCCGCCAGGAAAATTTGAGACCGGGTCTGCGGACTGGCTAAAGAGGTGGGTCTTGGTGCCCAACAGCCGCATCAAGAATCCGTTGACATCCACTCCCGCCAACCTGGAATTCGGGCAAGCTAGCTACTCACGCTACTGCAATTCGTGTCATGGACTGGATGGCAGTGGAATGGGTGTTGCATTTGCGACGCACATGTCGCCTCCGGCCCCGTCGCTTGCCTCCAAACGGGTTCAATCCTACAGCGACAGCCAACTGAAATGGATTGTCGAGAATGGACTGTGGCCTTCGGGAATGCCGGGATCAAAAGGCGTGCTCACGGACCAACAAATTTGGTCAATCGTCCTCTACTTGCGGCATTTGACGTCCACTACCGCCCTAGCGCCTGCCGAGGCATCGGTGGAGAGAGCTTCCACTGAAGCGAAATATGTGGGTTCGGGTTCGTGTGAGAAGTGTCATTCTGAGATTTACCGTCGCTGGAAAAACACCCCGATGGCAAACGTGGTGCGAGATCCACGCGATCATCCCGACGCGATCATTCCCGACTTGTCGAAGCCGGACCCGCTCGTCAAATTTAGAAGGGAAGACGTAGCGTTCGTATACGGAAGCCTCTGGAAACAGCGATATTTCACAAAGCTCGGGACTGATTATTTTCCAGAGAGCGCACAGTGGGACGTGATCCACAAAGTATGGCGTCCGTATTTCGTGGCATCAGGAACCGATTGGTGGGAGCCGTTCTATCCACCAGATAATATGAAGCGACCCACAGGGCCGACCTGCGATGGATGCCATTCGGTGAACTACAACACCCACGACAAAACGGTCACGGAATGGAACGTCGGATGCGAGCGCTGCCACGGGCCTGGAAGCGAACACGTGGCGCATCATTCGGCGAGCAATATTTTGAATCCGGGACGAATGGACTACGTGCGCGGAAACGATACTTGTATCGCGTGCCATTCCCAAGGGAGACCTCTCAAAAACCCCATTGAGGGAAGGTATTACGATTGGGCGGTCGGCTACGATCCAGGGAAAAACTTAAGCGATTATTGGCAACTCGAGGATCACACGCTGGGCGAGACGAGCTTCACGCACTTTGCGGATGGGACGGCTCACAAGAACCGGATGCAGGGAAACGATTTTATACAGAGTGTGATGTACCGACGTGGCGTCACCTGCTTCAGCTGTCACGATGTCCATGGCACCGGCAACTACGCCGAGTTACGCAAACCAGCGAACGCCATCTGCCTCGATTGCCATACGCCAGGCGGACTCAACGGCCCTCGGGCTGCCACTCTTGAGCAACATACGCATCACAAGCTGACTTCGGCCGGCAGCGATTGTGTGGCGTGTCATATGCCGGCCATTCAGATGACCATCGCAGACGTAAAGGTGCACGCCCACACGTTCAATTTCATCAGTCCGGCCATGACGGACAAATACAAAATTCCAAGCCCATGCACTCCGTGCCACACCGACAAGCCAGTGCAATGGGCAATGGAGCAAATGAAAGGGTGGCGCGGAACCTCGCCGTGGCGACTAGAGTGAGAGAGCTAATCGAGGAGTAGCTTTTCACTCCCCAGGGGTAAAGATGTCCAACAGCGAAAAACCGGAAGCCCTCTGCAGAAACTGCCGTACCAACGTCGTTCCACTCGGATTCTTGCGTGAATGGCGCTACGTCTGTAACCAGTGTTATCACGCTGCCGGCAAAGCACGACGGAAAGCCCGCTGGGACACAGGTGAGAGGCCACTCTGCCGCCAGCATCCGGACCGCATCGTCAACCGCTCGATTTGGATCGCGCGTGGCCATCTCGTTTGCAGTGGATGCCGTGATCGCAACGTAGCAAACGATCTTCGTCCGGCAGTAAAGAGGAAACGTGTAAATAGAAACAAATGGCGACGCACCGCAGCGGGAAGAATACACAACCAAGCAATCAAACGTTCGTACCGGGCGCGACGGCGCATTTTCCGAACCGTACGAGCCAGAGCGAAGCGAGACCAACTGATGCTAGATCGATTTTGAGCAGTCTAGGACAGCTGCGGCGGAAAGCTGGCAGGCACTTACTTGGGGGGGAAATGCGAAGCATACGCGGATTGGTCCTTTCAATAGCATTGGCTGCTGCATTGACGATGCTGGCGCGAGGTCAGCGAAGCGGAACTGCGACGAGGAGCTCCCCGCCAGCCAAAGGCCAGGTTACAGAGCATGAGACGCCGCTTGTGCTGACCGAAACCATTCCTCTTGAAAATGCAAAAGGACGCTTCGATCACTTCGCCATGGGTGGTGGAAAACTGTTTGTCTCCGCTCTGGGCAGCAATGCCGTAGAGGCGATCAACATCGGTGGCAGAATCCTCGACCACACCATCACCGACATACCTGATCCACAGGGTGTGGCGTTTTCTCCCGAGGCGAATAAGCTTTTCGTCGCAAGTGGCCGGGGCAAGGTTTACATCTACGACGGCAAGTCTTACGACCAGATCGCGACTGTTGATTTCGAGGGCGGGGCCGACAATATGCGCTACGACCCGGCCACCAACCGTGTCTACGTCGGTTGCGGCGATGACGACAAGACAGGTGCCATCGCGATGATAGATGCGAGCACCAATCAGGCCTTGCATGAACAGTACAAACTCGGCGGCGAGCCAGAGTCATTCCAGCTCGAAAAAGCCGGACCAAATATTTACGTCAATGTCCCTGATCTGAAACAGATCGTTGTCGTGAACCGCACGACAAAAGCGATCGCGCATTGGAGTTTGAACGGTGTCGAGAGCAATTTTCCGATGGCACTGGATGAAGCGGATCACCGCCTATTCGTAGGTGTGCACGTTCCACCGCGCCTGGCGGTATTCGATACGAATTCAGGCCGCATGGTCGCATCGCTTCCGAGTGTCCAGGACAGTGACGACCTCTATTTCGATGGAGAGCGTAGGCGCGTCTACATGCCAGGAGGCGAAGGCTTGATTTCTGTGTTTCAAATGACCGATCCCGACCACTACAAGCTTCTTGCCAAAATTCCAACCGCCATTGGAGCGAAAACGGCCGGGTATTACGGTAAGCAAGGAAAAGGCTTTGATCGGTTTTATCTCGCAGTTCCGGCTCGCGGTGGGCAGAGTGCGGAGGTGAGAATCTACACAGTACAAGATTAAACGACGGACAACGCGAGACATGATCCTTCCGTAAGGGGGCCAACGCCAGGAGTTAAAGGAGGGAATTCAAGTGGCGACAAGATTCCTAAGCATGATCGGTCTTACCACATTGGCTTTAGTTTTAGGCTCGCTCGCCATAGCGAGACCCGGCCCATCCGGCTATCACATCCTGAAAACTATTCCTCTCGGTGGCACTGAGGGCTGGGACTACATAAGCATGGACAGTGTTTCCCGCCGTCTCTATATCGGACGGGAGACCCACATGGACGTTGTCGACGTGGACACGGGGACGGTGGTAGCCAAGCTGACTGGCATGCCTGGCGTCCATGGTATCGCGCTCGTACCCGATCTCGGCCGCGGCTTCACGGTCGAGGACAACAACACGTCCAGCATTCTCGATCTGAAGACTTTGAAGAAAATCGGCGCCGTCAAGACGGGCAAAGACCCAGACTCCTATGCCTACGACGAACTCACAAGGCGCGTGTTCATCATGAACAGTGCGGGCAACGATGCGACCGCCATCAACGCCGCAGATGGCAGCGTCGTCGGTACGATTACGTTCGATGGTCAGCCGGAGTTCACTGTTTCTGACGGCAAAGGCAAAATCTTCGTTAACATCACGGATAAAAACCAAATTCTCGAATTCGATGGGCAGACCCTAAAGGTACTCCATCATTGGCCGCTCGCGCCTGGTGAGGGACCGTCCGGACTTTCGATGGACCGTAAGAACCGCCGTCTCTTTTCCGTTTGTGACAACCAGAAAATGGTGGTCATGAATGCAGACAACGGGAAGGTGATCGCCGCACTCTCTACCGGTGCGGGCACTGATGCGAGCCTCTTTGACCCTGATACGGGAAATGTCTTCGCCTCGGCTGGTGGGTCAGGGACTCTCACGGTCATTCACGAGGATTCACCCGATAAATTCAGCGTGGTGGAGGATGTTCCCACGCAATCGGGCGCTCGGACTATGGCGTTGGACACGAAAACGCACGACGTCCTTCTCGTCACGGCCAGGCATGGCCACGGCTCGACGCACCTGGACGTGCTGCCCAATACATTCGTCGTTCTGGTCGTTGGAAAGTAATGGCTGCGCGGCAACAATTGCATCAAAACAAAAGACGAGAAACGAGACAAATGGAAACTTCTAAGCGCTCGTTGAGGAACTCCTACGTTCGCTCTTTTTGCCCGAGGGCTGTCGGTCATTCACAGTTTCACCGGCGATTTTCCGGTACAAACGGTCAGCCAAGTCGCTAGAACTACGGGGCTCGACCGCGCTGGTGCGCGGCGGATGTTGCGTACCTTAGAAGCATTGGGCTATGTCCAACACGAACGATCAGAATTCCGTCTGACACCCCGCGTTCTCGATTTAGCGCATGCCTATTTGTCGACCACCGTCCTTTGGGGCATTGGTGAACCGGTGTTGCAAAAGCTGGCCATTGCCGTACAAGAGGCGTCCTCGGCAGCAGTTCTGGATGCTACCGAGATCGTCCATGTAGCTGGTGACCCCGGGCCTAGACTCATGACCACCCACGTGGCGCTTGGCAGCAGGCTTCCCGCTTACTGTACTTCCACCGGCCGCGTCCTTCTTGGCGCCCTATCGGAGCGTGAGCTGGATCGAACATTGAAGGCGAGCAATATTACGAAGCGAACGAGGTATTCGGTGACGTCCATTCCTGAGCTGAAACGCATTATCCGACGTGAGCACGAGCGAGGGTGGTCGTTACTGAATGAAGAGATTGAGGAAGGACTCTGTGCTCTGGCGGTGCCGATAGTCGACCAATCCCGACGCATCATTGCGGCCATAAATGTTATAGGCAGCGCATCCCGTCTGACCCCTAGTACAATGGTTTCAAGGGTCTTGCCTCGGTTGAAGGACGCAGCACTGGAAATCAACATGCTGTTATTAGGCAAGAAGTCCTCACCTGCCCGAGCCACGTCCGGCAGGAAAACGCAAGATAAAACAGCCTTCTCTCAAGACTTTCCCATCTCCGAAACTGACCTATTTAGGGGCGATTAGGACCAAATGATCGCACTCCAATTTGCGCTCAAAGCGGAAGCCCAAAAGGACGTGGTGTCGGAGGAGACCGCCCCGCTTATCCTAACGGCCCAAATTCCGCTTCCGGGTGTTCATGGACGATTTGACCACTTCGCTTTCGACCCGAAGGAGCCAGGAAGAATCTTCATTTCGGCGCTTGGAAATAACTCACCGGAAGTAATCAATTCCGTTGAGGGAACAGAAGTGCATCGTATTCCTGGTATCCCGGAGCCACAAGGTGTGGCCTAGATCGGGCATCCGAGTCTGAAAACGACTTCGGGCTACACTCATTTCAGTGCAGAGTACCAACGGAACCTGGCGGATAAGCTCTCTTGGACTCAGTTGGCAAAATCGGACTCAGTTAAAATGGCTGTAAGTTCGCAAGAACGCACCTAGCGGGGATTTCTCACAAAAAATAAGAAAAGGCTGTCGCTTCATGGCATAACTCTTTTGTCAGGAAGAAATTCTGCCAAGGAGGAGCAACAGCCTTATGACCACAGAGTGTACCCAGGTTGGCTTTGAATCTCACCCCCTAAGAGGTCGTGAGATCCGGGCGGAGTTCGACGGCGGAGCAATCACCAGCGATGCCGGAGGTCTGCTTTTGCGGGAGGTCGAGAAGCGGACGGGGATTCTGCGCCAGTTCGCTGCCTGCTTCACCGACTACCGGAAGACGGATTTGATCGATCATACGGTGGAGGAATTGGTGGCCCAGAGAGTCTACGGCCTGGCGCTGGGATACGAAGACCTGAACGATCATGAGGAGTTGCGGAAGGACCCCCTGTTGGCTGTGTTGGTGGATAAGCCAGGTCTCGGGAAAGTGGCTTTGGCAGGAAAGAGCACGCTAAACCGACTGGAACTGACTGGGGAAACAGTCCGTCAGAAGGAACGCTACAAGAAGATCGCCTTGGATCACGGAGCGGTGGACCATCTACTGGTGGACGTTTTCCTCCAAGCGCAGCAGCAAGCGCCCCAGGAAATCATCCTGGACCTGGATGCGACCGATGATCCGCTGCACGGGAAACAGGAAGGTTATTTCTTCCATGGCTACTATGGACACTATTGCTATCTGCCGTTGTACATCTTCGGCGGAGAATTCCTGCTGTGTGCGCGTTTGCGGCCATCCAACATCGATGCGTCGGCAGGAAGCGTAGGAGAGCTGCAGCGCATCGTGAAACAAATTCGTTCCGTATGGTCTGAAGTGCGCATCGTGGTGCGGGGAGATTCCGGATTTTGCCGCGAGGAGCTGATGGCCTGGTGCGAAGCCGAAGGTGTGGACTACCTGCTGGGGCTGGCGAAAAACGAACGTCTGAAGGCGGAGATCGAGAAGGAGAGGGGGGAGGCGAAAGCTCAGTACCAGAAACCGGGCGCGCCGCCCGGTTGTTCAAAGAGTTCGTCTATCAGACGCGGGAGAGTTGGAGCCGTGCGCGACGGGTAGTGGCCAAGGCCGAACATCTGGAGAAGGGCGAGAACCCACGGTTTGTGGTGACCTCACTGAGTGCAGAACAATGGCCAGCGCCAGCCTTATATGAAAATCTCTACTGTGGAAGGGGCGACATGGAAAATCGCATCAAGGAACAATTCATGTTGTTCTCCGATCGTACCAGCACGCACTTCCTGCGGAGCAATCAATTGCGGCTGTACTTTTCTTCCATGGCTTATGTGCTGATGCAGATGCTGCGACGACTGGGACTGGCTGGGACGGAACTGGCGCAGGCGCAGTGCTCAACGATTCGGCTCAAGCTGTTAAAGATCGGCGCGGTGATCCGCATTACGGTACGCAAGGTGTGGGTCTCGCTGGCCGGCGGATATCCCTGCGCAGAGCTGTTCCAACAGATTCACGCGCAGCTCTTGGCTGTGCCGTTGAAGTACTGAACCAAAAGCTTCTCGAAAACTCTCATCTCCTCTTCGTCGCAGGCCGAAGTGTCCGCCTACCTACCACGGGAAGACGGGGAATCTTCTCGCCAGGGCCAAAATCAGCCCGCCCCGCAGATGCAACCTCGCGAAATCAACTCGCCACTTCCACTAACTGACCTTTTATCGCTCCTTTGCCGCGCAGTGAGAAAAGGCGGCTAGCCATCTGCGGTCACCGAATCCAATTTACTCGATAAACGTCCTGGCGACGCATTGCGAATGGCGGCGGCTAGCCTATTGAGCAACTGCTATAAATTTATGATTATTAAGCAGTTAGATTGAGTTTACCTGGGCGGCAAGCGCTTGGTTGCTCTGTACCTGTTGCATCAAAACGGCGGCTGCGTACCGAGCACAAAGTTCCATTTCGCTCTTGGCCCACTGCGCGGCTCCCAGGGCGGAGGGTATTTGCAACAAACTGTGGTAGAGGCGGACAGAATGCAGCTTGGGAGTGGTGCTGCCCATCGTAGGGCACAGCCTGTGGAACGCCGCAACATCAGAAAAGCCCCTATCTTTGAATGGGTTATAGGCCGTTTCGACGTTCGCGCTGGCGCCCCCGGCATAGGCGGTAGTTCCCACCCGAACCAAGCCTGCTCGCCACTGAAGGGCCATGAACTGAATCATAGCGGCGAAGGAGAGCACGAAGATGAAAGCTGCGATTAGCATTTTTCTGTCCTGGGACCATTTTGGCTTTATGCCCGAGGTTTCACAATAGAACGAGGGTACTGCAATTCACAAGCCCCCGAGCCCCCGAGGGCGGCTGCTTTGAAATGCTGCATCCGCAAGCTGCTGTTACCCATCCGAGAGCGCCCTCGGTAGCTGAGTCTATCCACCTTGGGTGAGCGGATAAAGGTTGAACGATCCTATGCTCGCCCCGCTGTTGGTTTGGACTGATGCGGCTATGAAGCGAAATTCCAACAAACTCGGTCAGAATCGGAAGAAATTGGCCAGAAGGCCCAGGTTTCACGTTCCAGCTCCACAAATTGCACGGATCGGACTAAAGAAAGAACCCTTCAAGGGTTTTAATAACAGATTCAAGGAGCAAAACCCAGAAAACAGCCTAGAATCTCCTCACGCGTTAGACCTACTATTATGTTTAGTAGAAAAACTTTTTGCAGGTAAACCCACTCAGCAGATGTCATCATTTCAGACGTAGTGGCCACACCGTGGGCCGATCTGCCAATAAGCAATAGCCACCGCAAATTTGGGCCGTTCAAACTGAGTTTGTGGGCGGTCCTACCCCATTACCGCATCCCCAGCCGATGCACTGACCTAAATCGCCCCAAGGGCGCATCGACCCACTCCGCAATCTCTGCTGTAGGGGCGGATTTTATCAACCGCCCCATAAGCGTCATTCCAACCAGGAAATTCGCGACAATGTGAATTCAACTATTATTTTCAAAAAGATGCGGACAGGTGGACTTTAATTGGTGCCTCAAAATTCCTTTCATCGACTGCCAATTATCACTGGCAAAAGCACGAGCGCTTCTCAGCTTGGAGAGGCCTACTGACGCGACCAGATGATTGCTAGCCTGATTCAGCCATTCGGCAACAGTCCTGCCTTTTTCTAACTTCGGAAAGCACTTATCGCACCAGAGAATCGATCTTTCGCCTCCCGCCTGGATCACGGCGAGCATAGCATTTATATACACGAATGAGCCGGCCCGGCTTCTTGACAAGCCAAGAGGGCGTCGCCCACTCGCCTGTGATTGGATGGAACATCGTCGAAATGCTTGACGGAAGGCTAGCCACGGGATATCAGTTTATCGTGGAATCCGGCGCTGTCGGATGTGCCCTCCCTAGTAGGGAGGTCGAGAAACCTCTCCATCGTTCCGAACAACTCGCTTGTCCGAATGGGCTTTGAGATATACGCGTCCATGCCTGCCGACAGGCACCGCTCTGCATCTCCCTTAAGAGAATGTGCCGTCATCGCAATGATGGGGACGTGCCTGCCTGTGGACCGTTCGCTTTCCCGGATGGCCGCCGTCGCCTCAAAACCGTCCATCTCCGGCATTTGGACGTCCATCAAGACGACATCGAAGGTTTCTTTCTCAAGCGCCGCCAGTGCTTTTCGGCCGTCTCCAGCGATAGAGACAATGTAATCTCGCTTTTCGAGAAGCCGGAGTGCTAGCGTTTGATTTACCGCGTTGTCCTCGACCACTAGAACTCGCGATCGATTTCTGGCCTCTCGCAGTGTGTGACGCGTCACGAGCGGAGCTTCCTTTCGTGTCGACAAATGCAAAATATTACAGATCCCTTCGAGCAGCTCTCCCTGACGGATCGGCTTGACGAGATAAGCTGAGATTCCAAGCTCACGACAACGAGCTGCATCGCCCAAGTGCCCCGCCGAGGTCAGCATCATAATGGTCGCACCAACCAACTCCGGGTCTTTCTTAATGCGCTCAGCGAGCGTAAAGCCGTCCATCCCGGGCATCTGTCCGTCCAGGAGAATCAGGGAAAAGGGCTGCCCCGTGCTCTTGGCGACCTCCAGGGACTGAAGTGCCGCTTTGCCATCCTCGACGGCAATTGACCTCATGCCCCAACGACTTAGCATGCCGGTCAGGACTCGTCGGTTTGTGAAGTTGTCATCCACAATTAGCGCGTGTAGGTCTCGCAACTGTTCCGGCTGGGCAGGAACCATGACAACGGACGGTTTGTCCTGCACGTTCAATCGGAGGGTAAAGTGAAACGTACTGCCTTGGCCCAGCTCACTCTCGACCCATATTGTTCCACCCATCATAGCAACGAGCTTCGTGCAAATGGTCAGCCCCAAGCCAGTGCCGCCGTACTTTCGGGCCATGGTTCCGTCCGCTTGCGAGAACGCTTCAAAAATCTTTCCCTGTTTTTCGCGAGGGATGCCAACGCCTGTGTCTTTCACCGCGAAATGCAGACAAGTGACAGGGTCTTCGTTGGACTCCTGGTTTACACTGATGAAGATCTCACCATTTTCAGTGAATTTGATTGCGTTTCCGACGAGGTTGATGAGAACTTGTCGAATCCTCCCCGGATCCCCAAGCAACGCATCCGGAACATCCGGCTGAACGTCGTAGATTAATTCCAGCCCCTTCTGATGTGCGCGCACGCTCAACGACCTCATCGTCTCGCCAAGGCTCTCTCGCAAATCAAAGGGAATTGCTTCAATCTCGAGTTTCCCTGCCTCAATCTTGGAAAAGTCCAATATGTCATTGATGATGGACAGCAGAGATTCGGCGGACAATCGTACGAGTCCGAGGTTTTCTCGTTGCTCGATCGTGAGATCGGTGTCCAAGACGAGCTCGGTCATTCCAATAATGCCGTTCATCGGCGTGCGAATTTCATGGCTCATGGTTGCAAGAAACGTGCTCTTCGCTTCATTCGCTTCTTGTGCAGCGTCTTTGGCGCGAGTCAATTCTTCCGTGCGTTCCGCGACTCTTGCTTCTAGCTCACTGTTGAGCTCTTGCAACGCAATATCACGTTTGTGAATGCTCCGTAACATTTCATTGACTGCCGAGATGATCCAAAATGCAGTTAAAGCGGCCGCAGCAAGGCCACAAAGGATCAACGTCAGCACTTCAGCCTTCAATCGCGCCGCGAGCGCTGCGTTCAATTCGCTCGTCTGCTTCACCGCGTGAACTTTACTGCGTTCTAACTCATCGACGGATCCTAGGACTTCGTTGGCAACTTTCGCATACGGATCGCTCCACAAGATGGCCCAACCGTCGGCGAGATTTCCGTTCTTGGCGTCTACCACGATGCGTGCCTTGAAGCCGTCGTAGCCTATCCGCGCAATCTTGAACGCCGCGAATATCTGTTGGTCCTCTTTTGGCCATCCGCTTGGGTGTATCTCAGTGATGGTTCGATCGAGCTCGACTGAAAGCTCCTGAATCTGGCCCTCAAACTTCCTTTTCTCCTCCGGGGTGTTGGCTGCCAGGCGATCCCGCAACGCTACGCGGATCTTCTGGAAAGTCACCGCGACATGAGACAGTGCCGGTAGCGGTGCCGAGTCCCTCTCATAGAGTGTTTTGTCGGCCAGGGCGAGCTGCCGAATGCTCATCACGCCGAACCAGCCGATCACGCCAGCAATAACCGCTGCCAGCACAAAACCCCCGATCAATTTCGTCTGCATCTTCATGCGTTCTCCCAATTTCCCGTTGCGCGTGGCCAATTTGTGGTTGTAAGTCCTCCGCTTGTGCTCGCGGGTCGCACTACCCCAACCTCAATAGCCGAAAGTAAAAATCGTCAGCATATTTTTATCCAGAATTCGCTAATCCGTTTTCAGACCGAGATCATCTCCGTTGGCGAGTTGATCCCGTGGAGACTGGTTTGTTTAGTCGTTGGTCAGGTGCCACCCAATTTCTTCTCAAGAGTATTGGCCTTGGCGCGGTTGAGGATGGGCCACATTACCCAGGAGCAGCGACTGTCAAGGATAGGTACTTGTAGTGGAAACGGCGGTGGTCTCGGCGGCGAAGCCAGGTCCGGTATTCGCCATGCTTGGCAATGGCGTCCGAGAGGAACTTGAATTCTTTATAGCGCTTCTTGGCGACGATGTACTGATGTGGTGCTAGCTTGTATTCTTCCGAGCTACTCGACTTCCATTCGACGTCCCGGATAATTCGGCGCACTTTTCTTTCGTAATCACGGGTCATCGGTGATCGAACAACTGGCGTACGGGACGGCAATTCAAGAGATGGTGCTGCCCAGCCCAAGCCCTCGATAGCCTGAGCCAGTTCTTCCCGCATAGTCCAGTGCCATTCGCCCCGCACCTTCTCAAACTCAACGAAAACGTCAAGTTTGCTGTCCCCCCATTCCTCCCCCGAATGCCAACCTACACGTTTACCGACCAGGCCAGCTAGTCTTCCGTAGTGACTATTAGCCGCACGATAACCTTTAAATCCCACGCCTTTAGCCAGCGAAGCGGCGGTAACGGTTTTGTCGGTTTGAGCATAATGGAACTTCAGCATCTGGATATAACTCTCAGGTAGTTGCGCCTCCAAAGAGCGTAAGGCTCGCATGAAATCCGCAGCTAAAGGAACCCACTTTCTGGGACGGCCTTCATTACTCTGCACGGGCGGCTCCAAGAGTAATGAGCTTCTGACGCTTTTTTTCGAGTCCCCCCGAGCAGTTCCATGTCACAAATGTCATACGGATAAACCTCGCTGTATTTCAGCGTGTTTCAAACCAAATGGATTGGCGCTTGTGTTGTTACAGAATGCTGCAGCCGGTTAGCCAGAGGTGTGCCAAAAGGCACGGTTTCCATCCCAGCATAGGCGTGGAAGCGCAATATTCCGCCACAGCGAGCGCCTTTTCTAGCGATACTGCAGAACCGGTGGCCGCAGGGCATCGCGCCTCGACCGTTTTTGGCAGGTTTGGGGGTTCTGGGAGTTGAATGAATTGGAATACTTTACTTCTGCTTTTCGTCCACAACCGTGTTAAGCCGTTAAGCCCGCGCTGCACGCCCAATCGGGAGCGGAGGTTTGTCGCGAAAGCGTCCCGAGGAAGATTTCGCGTGCTTCACCTAGGAGTTGGTGTTCAGAAATCGCGTCAGATTTCCGCACAAAAGCCGAAAGGTATCTGCCTGATTCGAGCGGTCTTGCAGAAGGGCCGTTTTGTGGTTCGTACGTACCAACATACATCTGTTTGACGAACGGTAGAGTTAGCGAAGTTGAAACCAAACAACATCGAGGAAAAGCGTCAGTGCCATCCAAAACAATTTTGCAAGTCCAGCACTTTTCGAAAAACCCTGGGATAGTTTCTTCCCCTTGCAGAGCTGGTTCCACTCAACTAGAAACAATGAAATTGGCCGCGTTTTCACCAACGCACTTGATAGCTTTTGATTTCGAACTCCTGATTTGGATAACCGTCCATTTGAAGTGGTGCTCCACTTTTCCGAGTAAGGCCCTATACGTCCACCTGAATGAGATGCTGACGGGCGACGGCATAGAACGGTCTTCAGGCATCCTTGATTTCACGGAGAAGGCCAGTGGTGACGTCGTAGACGAAACCGCGGATGGCAACCCTCTGCTGAATCCAAGGATGTGTCCGGAGCTTCTGCAGTTGGTGACGGACATTTTGTTCGATGTCTTGGAACGTGTAGAAAAACGCGGGAGCAACCACTGCGGTTCCGGTGCGATTCTGAATAGTGGTTCGCAAGTCCTGTTCGCTGGTTTGCATCAGTCCGCAGTCCGTGTGATTGATGACCATGATCTCCTCGGTGCCCAGCAGATAGTGGGATATGACCAGAGAACGCAGCGTGTCATCCGTAACGATGCCGCCAGCATTGCGGATGATATGTGCATCTCCCGCCTTTAGTCCCAAAGTGCGAATCGAAAGCCGAGTATCCATGCACGTCAGGACGGCGAGCTTGCGCTCAGGACGGGGTGTCAATCTGCGCAACTCGTGTGTGCGCGAGTAAAGTTCGTTTGCGGCGAGGACTTCTTCGACGACGCTCATGGTCGTGCCAGTTTAACCTACCCCAGATCGGAATAGCACGATGAGCAGAGATAATGTGGTAACTCCTGAGAAGTCCTAGTGATGTCTCGGAACCCTCAGGAAAGTTAGGAGGGGAGCAAGGCGCTCCGGCGCGCAAACGCCTCGGTCAAGATCATATGCCATCATTCACAACGGTCTGGCAGCACATGACATCTCTTCAATACTTGAATGACCGATCAACATCCCGGAGGCTCTCACTTAGGGCCGACATCCTGAATCAGAGATCGAAAAGCAGCGGGGTTTCGTGGGAACACTTGATGCAAGCTGATTTTATTTTGTTCATGCGCTCAAGAATCGAAACCGCGTCAAATGGCTACTGGCATCCTGAGACTTTGGCTTTTTCGCATGAGGGCCGTTCGAAGTGTTCGCCCGCTCACGTTCGTCGAGCTATTTCAACCGCACAAAGATTCTGTTGGGCGTCGAGGACAAAGAGGCCCTGGGGCATGTACTAACTTCGTTCGCCCAAAACCCAAATCTGTTTCCCCGTTGGCACTTCCATTCTTTCAATCCGGCGACACTTCTCGGATTCGACGTTCTCGCCAGCGATCGTTAGCCTCAGCTCGCGCCATCGGAGGGCGAACGCCCACCGCCGTCTCGGGTTTACAGATTAGCCTCCGCGCGTCTTCCACGGATAATTCGCATTCGAGGTCATTACTTGATCGGTCGGAGTTGCAGCTCGGCGATCAATATTCTGCATGATCTTCTCGGCCATCGCGACAGCATCCGAGATTGCAGCTTCAACCGTACTGCGATCGATTTTGTTTTGCCATGCAGGCTTGCTAGTTAAAGTCCGGATCGGAGCACTGACTAACGACGTCCCGTCTCTAGCATGAATATCATTTGGTTATCGGCTTGACTCTGCTGCAGATGTGCCCCTAAGAAGTGCATCGCTACGATGCAGCCCTTGCCCTCAGTCCGGAGTGACCGAGAGAGGCTTACTCTCTATCCGACCTGTTTCTTCCGCCGGTATGCTATCCAGCACGTCCCCAAACTTATATTTTTCACCCGCGGCAAGTCCAAGCCTTGTGAAGTGTGTGAAAAACAACTCCCAATTGTCGCCACCGTCAGCAGAGCCGACCGATTTTCCGTCGACGAACTTTTCTCCACGATACCGCCTGTTTTTCTCATCATAGTCAATCCCGAGATAACACTCGCTCCCGTAGATATTGTGATACCTCATCGAACTCAACTGCCCTTCCTTTCGGTAAGTGTGAAAGTCCGGTTCGTAGAGAGCAGTCCCGGATTGAAGTCGGCCATCTTTGTTGCGGTAGCTGACAAACAGGACGTCGAGCGGGAAATGTGAATACTCGGGTTTATTTGCCACAGCAAGCCGATTCGGAATAAATGCGGTCGGCGTCTTGGGTGTTTTGATTCCTTGATTTTGGTCCGGCATGACGTTGCCTTGTAACCTACGATTATAGTCCTCTTAGAACGCCTTTAGTTTTTATGGCCCTGCACAAGAATGAAATCCAGGCTGAAACTCCCACCAGTCAAACCGGCGACGCCAAAAATTCAGTGGCGATGATTCCGGCGATGTCATCTACCGTAGGTTTCTTTTTGCCCTTCCCACTGCTTCACGATCTGCTCGGCTGCCAATTTGCTGTGCTTGTTTATGAGCGTGGCCCGAAGCTGCCGATGGCGTTGGACCAGATCATCATTGGATCGCTTGGGCATTATCGGTTCCTTGTTTTCAGCGGTTCAGCCTCTTCTGGGATTCCCGATGCAAATACAAGATCACGGTTCTACAGACTTCGCAATCCGGCAGGTCGGCACGGCAAACCGGACATCTCCAGGGCTAGTACTGCAGACATCTCGTTTCGGCTGCGCTCTTGATTTCTGTTAAGCTCGAATCCCATACGGCGTTTGGGAGCACAGATTGAAGACGCTCGCGAAACTTGCTGGGGGAATCGTAATCTTTTTGGTGCTGTTGCTTGTGATTCTTCGCATCACCGGCTTTAACCCTATAGGGGACACGCCCGGTCCAGGAAATTACCCTGGTGTATGGCTCAGTGGACAGGTGGTAAAATCCCCCGTCACTGACTGGTCGTTCGCTACTCGATACCAGACCGATAAAGTGCAGACGCGCACCCGGTATATGATTCCTCATTCCGTCACGACGGGTTTCATCGTTTATCACGGCCAGCTGTATTTGACATCGAACTTCGCTGCGGGTAGGCCGTTTCCCCAGAGCAAAAGCTGGGTTGCAAACGTAGTGCGTGATCCGCATGTCCGCCTGAAGTTCGGAAACAATCTTTATGATTGCGTTTTATCTCATGTCACCGATCCGGAAGAGAGAGCGGCCGTTCTTGGATCGAGATCAAATCAGATTCCTCAACCTACGGCGTCAAACGTTTCCAACGGTGCGGTAATGCATCTGTTCCACGCCGTGTGCGACTGAGAGCAGATGGCGTTATTGCCCCTCCAAACTCAACCCCGCCATCGCCATCGCCGCCTGCTGAGAATCCTCCTCATTCAGATATTGCAGCGTTGAAGTCATCGACCTGTGCCCAAGGTAAGCCTTAATCTGCCCAGGCTGATGCGTCTCCTTCCAGATCGCCATGGCCGTCGTATGCTTCCAAGCGTGAAAGTGGGCCTTCGACCGATGCACGCTCGCCAACCTCGCATACCGCTTCATAAACTGGTCGCACCGCTGGCGGCTCAAGGGGAACACCGGGCCCAACGGCCCCGCCTGGGCAGCAATTGACGCTAGCCGACACTCAAAGTTAACCGTGGGCCAGCGCGTCGGTAGCGGTGTCGTGGTCTTCATACTCCTTTTTAACCTCTTCACAGTTAGCAACCCATCCGCCACGTCCTCTCCCCTGATCTGCGTAATCTCCGACACCCTCAGACCGAAGTACTCAAGACGAAATCCGCCGTATCGTTGAGGCCGCGAAGGGGCAATATAAGGTCCTGTACTACCTTCTCGGCGTGTCCGGGTTGCGGGCGGGCGAGGCTTTCGGTTTGCGCGTAGAGGATATTCAGTTTGACCGTGGATTGATTCATTGCACCCGTTCCGCGTTCAAACACATCGAGGGCCCGGTGAAAACCAAAGCCGGGTTCCGCAATGTCCCGCTTAACCCGGAGGCGATCCAACTGTTGAGAGATTATCTCAACGGGCGGAGAACAGGTCGGATCTTTCAGACCTCACGGGGTACGCCATTGGTTAATGGCACGGTGAATGTCGAGCAACTCCGCCCACTCCTGAAGCGGCTAAAAATCCCGCACGGCACACTGCACAGTTTCCGCCATGCGAGAGTGAGCCACCTTCGGCGGCAGGGAGTGCCCGATCCGCTTATCAAGAAGTGGGTAGGGCATTCCTCGTTGAGGATGACGGACGTTTACACGCATTTTGAGGCAGAGTACGAGCAAAGGATCGCCGCAGAATGCGGTCTGGTAGTCCCAAATGCGCCAATTAGTCCCAATGTGAAGCGTAAGCAAGTTGCATAGAATGCGAAGGTTAGGGCACAATCAGAAGGTCGTATAGAGTGGGCGGCTAGCTCAGTTGGGAGAGCATCGCGTTCGCAACGCGGGGGTCGGGGGTTCGAATCCCCTGCCGTCCACCATTCTCAAACCTTTGTCGGGTCGCTCAACCTGTCCGCTGGATGCAAGCCGCTAAATCCTGTCCCTACTGAATCCAAGCCGACCAACCGAGGAAATCGTCAAGCGTCACGCCCGACGGTCACTTCCTTCTCAGTGAAATCGCGATATTTGGTTTGCGAGTTGATTTCCGCGCCAGGAGCGTCTCGGACGCAACCACGACGTCTCATTTGGTCAACTCAGTGATCTCAGGTGTATTCGTCGCGGAGATCCGACGCGTCACATAGATTTTCAAGATCCTGTCGAGTTCCTGAGGTCGAATTGGCTTCGCCAGATAGCCATCCATGCCCGCCACTTGGCAACGTTCCTGGTCGCCTTTCATGGCGTGTGCGGTCAAGGCGATTACAGGCTGGTGTATTCCATCGCCTTTTCTCTTCTCTCTTTCACGAAGCACAGTCGTCGCTTCAAGTCCGTCCATCTCTGGCATCTGCACGTCCATCAAGACGAGGTCGAAGCTTTCTTTCTCGAGTGCCGCCAGGGCCTCTCGCCCGTTCGCGGTCATCACGACACGATGCCCTCGTTTCTCAAGCAGCCGGGTCGCTAGCAACTGGTTTACGGGATTGTCTTCCGCCACAAGAACTCGCAAACAGGCCGCTGGATCCCGAGCATCCTGCAAAGAGTATCGAGTGACTAGAGGGATAGCGCCCTTTTGCTCTCTGGCACCAAGTGCTCGCGCAATTGCCTCTCGCAACTCCGATTGCCGAATCGGCTTCAATAAATACGCTGCTACGCCCAACTCCAGGCATCGAGCTCCGTCGCCTCGATGGCCCGCCGAAGTAAGCATCATCACTGTGGCGGTGGATAATTCCGGTCGTTGTCGGATTTGTTCAATTAGAGCAAAGCCGTCCATTTTCGGCATGTGCATGTCCGTCAGGACCAGCGCATATGGCTCGCCTTCATTTTGGGCTGAGGACAGCCTCACAAGTGCCTCTTCGCCGCCCTCCACTGAGGTCGACTTCATCTCCCAGCGCTTCAGCATTCCCTCAAGAATCCGCCGGTTCGTACGGTTATCGTCTACTATTAAAACCTTCACGTCCCGTAATGTCTCTGGTGGGGCTATCGTTCCGACCTCAATCGGTCGCTCTGACGTCTTAAGCCGCGCGGTGAAGTGAAACTGGGCTCCTTGCCCTATTTCGCTTTCTACCCACATTTTGCCGTCCATCAATCCCACCAGGCGCCTCGAGATAGTCAATCCCAGGCCGGTTCCACCATATTTCCGCGTCGTTGAGTTATCCGCCTGGGCGAAGGGCTGAAAGATCAATTTCTGTTTCTCGGGAGCAATGCCAATCCCTGAATCCGATACCGTAAAATGTAACAGGCGGTCGTCACCGTTCTCGGCTGCAACTTGAACGTTCAAGGCGATCTCACCCCGATCCGTAAACTTGATGGCGTTGCCCAAGAGATTGAGTACGACTTGGCGCAGCCGGTTGGAATCTCCCCGCACGATATCCGGAACGGCGGGGCCTATCTCGCAGAGAAGCTCCAATCCCTTTTCGTCCGCCCGCAGTGCAAGCGTTTTCAGGGTTGCTTCCAGGTTGTCACGCAGGTTGAAATCCTCCACCTCTAAATCTACTTTTCCTGCCTCGATTTTAGAAAAATCCAGAATGTCATTGATCACCGTGAGCAGGGAATCCGCCGAGAGTTTCACCGTCTCTAGATATTCCCGCTGCTCCGATGTGAGCTTGGTTTCCAATGCGAGATCAGTCATCCCCATGACACCATTCAAGGGGGTGCGAATTTCATGGCTCATGTTCGCAAGGAACTCGCTTTTCGCGCGGCTGCCCGCCTCGGCGGCATTTTTCGCATCTTGTAGATCCACCTCAGCCTGTTTGCGCTGCGTAATATCCCTATTGACGCCCACGATTCCGAGGATTTGGCCATTTTCATCGGTCAACGGAACCTTGGTCATCAAAATCCATTGGACCTTCCCTTGGGAATCTTTTGTCGAGCGCTCAGCTTCCTGTGCTGGCTTGGTGGCCTTCATAACCTCTTGATCAGCAGTGTGTAAGGCCGAGGCACGCTCCTTGGGGAACAGATCGAACGCCGTTTTCCCCAATAATTGGTCCGCTGATTCCACTCCGTGGAGTCTGGCGAACGCCTTGTTTGCGAGCACATAGCGACCTTCGGAATCCTTTGCAAAGATACTGTCCGGGATATTGTCGACTACGGTTCTTAACAGGTTACGGTCAAAGGCGAGGTTTTGTTCCACCCTTGCGTGAATGGATAAAAGTCTTCCCAGTTTACGCGTTAGGTACCAGCCGCTCACGCAGATTGCCATCGTGCCGGCACACACCGTCATCGCTTGATACTGCCACGAGTCTAAATGAGGAAACAGCAGGTGCTTCAATTTCTCAAAGGCTGTTAGACTCACCATTCCGATGCCGGTGAGCCAAGCGATTGATTTCCAATCAATATTATTGCGTTCGGGCGCAGTCTTGATTCTCTCTGCTTCTGAGATACTTCCAGCATTCGCAATCAAGCGCACGAGTGCTCCCCATTTCTTCGCGCGGAAGGGGTCAGCGCGGGTACTGTATGAATGAGAGGTTAGCTCGGGAGGCATGTGCACGATGTAGATTTGTGATGGACATGTGACGCATCAGGTAATCATCTGTGAGGGGAACAAGGGATTGCTCTCTCCCGGATTCGTCCATGCCCAAATGATCCGGGGAAGTGCTAACAGGTCCTGCCGCTGAGAGCTGACCTCCGTCTCAACGGGATGAGAGATTTCGAAATCACCGAGCTGCGCAAAAGAAGTGACGGTTGAGTTTTAGAAAACAAGAGGCGTTAAGAAGATTGTGAAGTTCTATAACTTCGGAGGCTTAAAAACTTAATCTACGGAGCGTAGAAGCTACAAATCACTAAAAGCAGGATATGCCGGTCTGCAAGCCGGACACGCGCCCTAGCTACACACACAGAGACCCCTCTTATTGTAGCTACCAAAAACAGCAGCAACCCGTGGAAATACATCCGCAACCTGAACGCTATTTGGCCGCTCCGTAGACCGCCACGCAACCATTGGCTGCAGGTAGCCCTGACGTCACGCACGCGTTTGTTGTCACCTTCGGATTGGGGGCCCCGATGGGAACGAAAACGTGATTGGTTTTGGCAAACGCCGCGACTGAGTGGGCGCCCGGGCCGCTCGGAAGATTCTCGAGGAACTCGCTTGTGGTCGCATCGACGATTCCCACGGAGGGAATGGGAGCGCCACCGGATGCGGCATAGAAATGGTGATCGCCCGGGTTATACCAGACTTCATCGGCACCGTGAATTTCCGGGATGGTCTTGAGCACCTGACCCGTTGAGGCGTTCATGATCAGCAGGGGATGGCCATCATCGCAACCGACGAATAGGTGTTCAGAGGGCCCGAGCGCGAGGCCACTTCCGTTGCACTTTGGAGTTTTGTAGGTTTTCTCTACAACGAATTTTTTGACGGCCTTGTCAACTTTGACCACCGCGAGCAAACCTTCCTCTTCACCTTGGACTGGAACGAGGAACCGTCCCAATGCCGATCCCAAAGAGGCTGTTCAAGGCCGGTAGCGTTGAACGCAAAGCCATCGCTGGTTGAAAACACGATCTTGCCCAGGACTTCGACTTTTGCGGATGCGGAGATGAATGATGCGAAAGGCGGTCGGTACGGCTTCAAGTCCGCTTCACCGGGGTTGCCAACCATGATGACTTGGTCTTTGGGGTCGTAGCCGATCTCGTCGGAGCGGCAGATTGCTCCGGTTGAGACTGTGGCGGCGGGATTCAAGTTGAACGGTGGTTTGGCTCCGGCCAGATCGAATACTTTCACGGTGCCGTGCGCGTCGGTGGCCCAGAGCTTTTCGTCCGGAGTGACCACAATGCCGCTTGGCCCCATCCCTTCAATACGGCCGCAGGGATCGTCTGCCGCAGGCGCGCCATGGAAGCCCCCAATTCGTCCCAGGAAGGATTCCTTGCGGGCGTCAAATACGTCGACGCTGGCGTTGCCGGCTTCGGCGAGGTAGTAGCGCTCGGTACTTTCGTCCACCCAGCTGATATCGAAACGAAGCGGATTGCCCGGGGCGGGAATCGTTTTCGCGAGTTTCAGAGCCGACGCCGCGGGGCGAGGCTGCGCGATTACAGCCGCCGCCACACCGAAGGTGATGCCCAGAAGAACGAATGCCAGAATTCTTGCGCGCATGGTGTCTCCACGCCGGGCAGTTCAGCTTCGTAAAAAGGAATCACGCTGTTGCCTGAGGGCTTCGCCCGGACCAACAAGACTGTATACCGCCACACGGAGGTGTCAAGCCGCTGAATGGACTCTTGAGGCTACGGTTTCGTCAGGAAAGGAAAGGGCAAGGCTGCGGACTCCCTTGAATCTCACTATTGGATTTCGAGCTCGGGCTCGGTGCCCACGGGAACATCGGCTGTTGGGCTTGATGCGTTCTCGGCTTCAAACGAAGGAATACCCGATTGCGGTTCAAGCAGGTCGGCCAGCAACAGCCTCAGATTTCCGGTGTTGGTCGAAGCGGCGAGACCGGTGTCCATGTCGATGACGCCCGCGCGGATAAGCTTCTCAATTTCGCCGTCAAAGTACTGCATTCCTTCGTTCGATCCGTCGCGCATGGCATCCAGCAGAGATTTGCCTTCGCCCTCACCCTTTTGAATGTACTCGCGTGTGCGAAGGGTCGATCTTCAGGATCTCGAAGGCAGCCACCCGGCCAACGCCTCCGGCGCGCCGGATGAGCCGCTGGGAGATGATGAACCGGAAACACTTCGCCAGCCGCAGACGGATGGCCGTCTGATCGCTTAGGGGGAAAACGCCGACGACGCGTTCGATGGTCTTTGAGGCGTCGATCGTGTGGAGCGTCGAATATACCAGATGACCCGTTTCGGCGGCTTCGAGCGCCACCTCGATCGTCTCGCGGTCACGCATTTCGCCGACGAGTATAAGCTTGGGCGCTTGCCGCAGCGCGGCGCGAAGGGCCAGAGCAAACGTGGGCGTATCGGTGTGAAGTTCGCGCTGGTGAATGGTGCCCCGCTTGTGGTTGTGCAGGAACTCAATCGGATCCTCAATCGTAATAATATGGCAGGCTTTGTCTTCGTTGATTTTGTTCACGAAAGCGGCGAGAGTCGAGGACTTGCCGCTTCCGGTCGGACCCGTGACGAGAACCATGCCTGGTCCCAGCTCGGTTGCTTCCGCAAGCTGGGGAGGCAAATGCAGCGCGTCAAAATCGGGAATGGAGCTGGCGATCACGCGCATCACGATGGCGCAGCTGCCGCGCTGCGTGAAAATATTGACGCGGAATCGCGAGAGCTGCGAAAGACTGTAGGAAATGTCGCAGGAACCTTCCTGCTTTAGTTTGTCGACAGCGTGGGTATTGCGTCCGATGAGATCCGCGGCAATCCGCGCGGTGTGCTCCGCGGTAAGAACGCCAACTCCAGGGATCTTGAGTTGCACGAGCTGTCCGCTGGTTTCCGCCTGAGGGGCGCGCCCTGGCGAAAAGATGAGGTCGCTTGCGTTTTTCACCGCCCGAAGCATCGAGGTGATGATGTCGGCGGTTGGGACGAACGAATTACTTTCGGGGGCTTTTGTCGGTTCTGGCTGCTGAACGTCCATCACGGGTCTCCTGCAAGCCGGTCCTGGTGGTCTTAGGACCATGGTCGGCCGGATCGTCAGAATGGCCGATGCGGGCTGTATCCCGGATGGATGAAGCGCCGATTGATGCGCAGGCACAAACTCCGGCCGAACTAAGTCTCAAGTAATACTACGATTGCAAGCGTGATCGGCGAAGCCGATTTTCTAAAGCGTGTCCTGATTTGCAACATCAGATGCCGTCCAAATTTTGGGGGGTGCTGGGAATTCCCGAAAATCGCGGCAAATAGCTGGCGAAGCTAAAGATTTCGCTCGACAGAGTCAAAAACTGGATTACTATTCAGGTTATAGTAGCTTCTTCGCAGACTCCGCCGCGTGAATCGGGGGCGGGGAAGGCCCTGGAGAGAAGCTGGCTGGATTGAGCGGGTTCCGGGGGCGCGACATGGTCCTGAACTGGAAGGGTTTCACGAGTTGTTGTTTCCTAGCGGTCTTGGCGACTCCGCTTTATGCGCAAAGGGCCGGCGGCGGCGGCAGAGCGGGAGGCGGCGGAAACGCAAATTCCAACGCGGGTGTTGGCAGCCCCTCGGTGTTTGCGCCGCAGCCAACGCAGCCAACTATGATGCAGCCGATCCTGCCGGATTCACCTCTCCCTAAACCTCAAATGGTCGAAGATGAAGCATGCCTGCCGTGGGGAATTTCTCGAATACGGGGCGCAACCGTAAGCGTGGTGCGCCTGGAAGTCCCTGATAAAGCGCGAGGGGAATTTGAAAAGGCCTGCGGGGATTTCAAGAAGAAGAAGCTCGTGGAAGCCGAGCAGCACGTGCGCAGTGCCATCGAGAAGTATTCCAATTACGTTGCGGCCTGGGTGATGCTGGGGCAGGTGCTGTCGGCGCAGCAGCAAGCTGACCAGGCCCATGAAGCCTGCTCGCACGCGAACCTGACCGATCCGACCTATTTGCCGCCCTATATTTGCCTGGCGGAACTCGATGCTCGCAGCGGCAACTGGCAGGAGATTTTGAACGTCACGAAAATGGCGCTGGGACTCAACCCCGTCGGCGATATCTATGCCCACTTTTATCGTTCCATGGCTTTTTTCAATCTGAATCAGCTGCAAGAGGCGGAGAAAAGCGCTCTGCAAGCCGAAGGCATGGACCGGGATCACCACGAGGCGCCTGTCCATTATTTGTTGGCCCAGATTTACGAGGCCAAAGGCGACGTCGCGGCCGCCATTGCCGAGGTGCGGCAATTCTTGAAGCTCAATCAGGATAAGCAGAAGACCGACGAGGCCAAGCAGTACCTTGCGAAGCTGGAAGGGCAACGAGCAGGGAACTGAGCTTCGGTAGCACCTGCCGGTCCCTGCTACTGTATGGCCATATCGATCTTGCCATGCGCTCAGTGGTGGTCTGGCTTGGTTTTGGGATCCTGAATTCCTGCCTCGCTGAAGGCCGCGACGCCACACTCAAAATCGCAAGCCTCCATCCGGCTCCGGGGCGGGCAATTCCTGCTCCGGCAGAATAGAAAGCCCAGGCTCATAGCAAGCCCGAGCCTGAGAACCTGGATCTCTGTGCCTCGTTACGGGACTAGGGCCGAGTACCGTCTGATTGCCGTTGAGCTACAACCTTGCGCACGTTGGCGTAGAGCGCCTTGGCCTGAGGAATCGACTCGATGCCCTTGTTGAGCTGCGCGTCGTTTTCGAGAGCGACCTTGTAGCCTTCATTCAGACCATAGAGGGTAGTGAAAACTTCGCGCTTGATCTCCCACTTCAGCCACCCATCATTGGCCTGAAGGTCCTGATCTGAATACTTGACGTGCTGCTGATCGAGGAACTTTTTCATTGCGCGATTACCGCATCATCCGGCGAAAATTCCTTGGTGATCGCCGGCCGCGTGCCGAGATAGTAGCGGGCGAAATCCCCCACGCCGGAGGGATATGGATAAAACACGCCGTGGCGGAGCAGCATGTCTTGAAAATCATTCGGTTTTGGCTGCGCAATAATCTGATCCGGGGTGATGCCGCCGCCACCATACACCTGGCGTCCGCTGTCGGTGAGTTTCACTTCCGGCTTTTGAGGCGGTTGGGATTGTAGTGGTAGTCGTAGAGCGTGACATTTTTATAGTCGCGCTGGATCAGCCGGCCGCTCGGCGTGTAGTAGCGCGCGGTCGTCAGCAACAGAGCCGTGTCCTCGCTCAAAGGGAATTGCGTTTGAACCAGCCCTTTTCCGAAGCTGACTTCTCCGACGATTAACCCACGATCGTGATCCTGAATCGCTCCCGAAACAATTTCCGAAGCGGAAGCACTTTGGCCGTTCACCAGGACGATAACCGGCACTTCCACACCCTGGTTGCCGCGAACCGCGTAGTAGCGGCGCTCGGGGATGATCGCCCGCGATGCGACACCACGATTTCGTTCTTATCAAGGAACATGTCGGCCATCCCGACGGCCTGATTCAGCAGTCCGCCGCCGTTGTTTCGCAGGTCGATAATGAGTCCATCGAGCTTGGGATAATTGAGCTGCTTGAGCGCATCGGAGAGATCGGCGTCAGTGGTTTCATTGAACGTCGAGACGCGCACGTAGCCAATTCCGGGCTTGACCATTTCCGAAAACTCAACCCCCGGGGCGCGGAATTTCATCGCGCACGACCGTCGCCTCGATGGGCTTGTCCCAGCCTTCGCGGCCCAGAGAAATGTGAACCGTGGTGCCCTGGCGCCTTTTAGCATGTCCGCAACTTGCGTGGTGGTCAGGCCGGTGCAATTCTTGCCGTCCACTTGCAGAATCGTGTCGCCGGGGCGAATGCCCGCTTTCGCCGCAGGCGAACCCATGAAGGGGGCGAGAACCACGGTTTGGTTTTCACGGGGCGCGACGGTCATTCCCACGCCGTAATATTTGCCTTCCTGTTCTTCGCGGAAAAGCGCGTATTGCTGCGGATCGAAGAAATTCGAATGCGGGTCGAGCACGTGCAACATCCCCGGAATCGCGCCGTCATAGATCGACTTATCCACGTCGACCGGATCGGTATAATTGCGTTCCACCACAGAGAGCACGCGCGTAAAACTCTTCACGGAGTCCTGCATGTCGTCCGAGCCGGCAGCCGTCGCACGCACGGCTGGCCCGTAAAGGCCTCCAAGAAGCGCCGAGACTCCAAGAACCAAAACCAAGAGGAATAAACCACGTCCGGAGGGTTTTGCGGCTTGCGATTCCATGCGACCTCGCTTTGTGTAGCCCTGGCAGTATAACATAGGGCTGTTTGACAGGCTTGAAGCCCTCTTCTATGATGCAAAAATAGCACCGGGGATGGTGCCGTGACTCTAAAATGTTCAGCATCCCACACTTAATTATCGTCTTCGTAGTAGCTTTGGTCGTTTTCGGCCCAGAGAAGTTCCCTGAATTAGCGCGTAACCTCGGCAAAATCATGGGGGAATTCAAGCGGGCGACCGGGGACCGCGTTCGACCTTCGAGGGACATCTGACGGGATCTCGAGAGGGAAGCGGATCAACGGCGCATCGCGAATTTGCCGACGACTCCTCCGCCTCCGGCTCCTTTGCCTGCAAGTTCCTCTGCGGCGTCTGCCGCGGCGATGGAGGAAGAGATTTCAAGCGCCCTCGGAGCGGCGGGGACGGTGCCCACCACGCCTCCGCACTTGGGAATTGGCACTCCTTTAACCGAGCCTTCGCTTGCCGAGGGCGCCTTAGAGGAGGCCACGAAAACAGAGACCGCAACAACTGAGATTGCGCCCGCCGCATCCACGACAGAGACGGAAGTGCCGCAGCCGTCGCCAACTCTGGCAATCGAACACCATCCCGAGTCACTGACCGATGCCGGAACCCGCCCAGCCTGAGCGCCCAGCGCTGCAGGCGACCGAAGATGACGCCGGCGGGAAGATGTCGTTTTTCGACCATCTGGTCGAGTTGCGCAAAAGACTTGTCGCTTCACTGATCGGAGTCGGCGCGGGAATCGTCGTGGGGCTGCTCGTTTCGAAGCGCTTCATCGGATTTATCGTAGGACCCATGCAGCAGGCGTTGCGCGCAAATCATTTGGACGACAAGCTTTACTACACCAGCCCTGCCGGTTACATCAGTCTGGTCATCAACCTTGGCGTCTATCTTGGCATTGTGGTGGCGATGCCCTGGGTTCTGTATCAGGTCTGGTTGTTTGTTGCTCCCGGCCTATACCGCCACGAAAGGCGTGCAGCCGCAGGGTTCATCGTCTCCTCCATGTTTCTGTTTCTTTGCGGTATTGCGTTTGCCTATTTCATACTGTTGCCGCAGATGCTGAACTTCCTGATCAGGTTCGCCTATGACGGACCGGTGAAACCGCTGATCAGCATCAACGAATACTTCAGCCTGATCCTGATTGTGCTCATCGGGCTTGGCCTAATTTTTGAACTCCCGGTGCTGATCTTCATCCTTTCGCTTTTCGGGATCGTCACTCCGAAATTCCTCCTGAAGAATTTCCGGTATGCGATGCTGATTATCACCGTGGCCGCGGCGATTATTACGCCAACGCCCGATGCGACGACCATGCTGATTTTCATGGCGCCCATGATCGTGCTGTATTTCGTCGGCGTTCTGGTATCGTACGTCGTGCTGCGAAAGAAACAGGCAAGGGCATTGGCCGAAGGGGGAGCGCCATCGACGTGAAGGCGATCGCGCGGGTTGCGAAGCGATGCGTCGTCGGCGCGGCATGCGCCGCCCTGCTGACGGTCGCCTGCGGCCGCGACGCTGCTCGGCTCGCGGCGCCTCTGGCTGTCGCAAACCTGGGTGCTGCCAGTCCGCCTGAGCCGCGGCTGCAGATTGCTGCCGGGGATGTGGCGCCCCCCGCATCGCAAACCGGCGGCTTCGATGGCACCCGCGCCTTTGACTACACCGCCAAGCTCGTCAGCTTCGGCCCACGCCCGCCGGCGACCGATGGCATTCATCGCACGCAGAACTACCTCCGCACGCAGTTGAAAAGTTTCGGCTGCGCGGTGGATGAAGATGATTTCCATTCGCAGACGCCCATTGGCTCGGTCGAGATGAAGAACATCATCGCCAAAATTCCCGGGGAAGGCCCCGGCATTATCCTCCTGTTGACGCACTACGATACCGTGCGCATCGATAATTTTGTCGGAGCCGATGATGGAGGCTCATCAACCGGCCTCATGCTCGAAATGGCCCGCTTATTCTGCGCGGGGAAAAAACAGCCCAGTTCTGTATGGATTGCGTTTCTGGATGGCGAAGAAGCCCTGGTGAAATGGAGCGATACCGACAGCGTTTATGGCAGCCGCGAACTCGCCGCGCGCATGGCCGTTGCAGGTGACTTAAAACGGGTGCGCGCGGTCATTCTCGCGGACATGATCGGGCAGAAGGATTTGCAAATCCCGCGCGAGTCGCAATCCACCAAATGGCTCACCGATTTGGTTTGGAATACTGCGGCCCGTCTTGGATACCGGGACGTTTTCATCTCCAAAGAAGCTGCCATCGACGACGATCATGGCCCATTTCTTGCCCGCAACGTGCCTGCCGTAGACATCATTGAATATGAAGGCTACGTGAACCTTGGTTACTGGCACACCCCGAAGGACACTCTTGATAAGATAAGTCCCAAAAGCATCGCCATCGCCGGACACGTGATTCTTGAATCCGTTGCCGCGCTGCAGCAAAAATTACGCTGAACTTTCCTCCGCCGAGTCCTCCCGGTCGCTGCCCGGGTGCCGGATCGTGTGCCGAATTGTGCTACATTTCTTCGCGACCATGCCAGCTATTGAAATCAAGAGTTCTGCGGGCCCCTATATTTTTTTTTGTGCTCGCGGCGCCCTTGCAAACTCCGCGGCGCTGGTGAAGCGGTTAGGTGATACCACCGGCGTTTTCGTTCTATCTTCACCCCGCATTTGGCGCTACTGGGGCAAAGCACTGGCCGCGAAAATTCCGGGGGCGCGTCGCCCGATTCTGTTCGACGATCGCGAGCAGCGGAAGCGCCTCTCGACGGTCGAGGCCATTGCGCGTGCCCTGGTGCGCTGCGGTGCGGACCGCCATTCGGTTCTGATTGCCGTCGGGGGTGGCGTGGTGGGAGACGTGGCCGGCTTTGCCGCGGCTACGTACCTGCGTGGCGTGCGCCTCGTGCACGTTCCCACAACTTTGGTCGCGCAAGTCGATAGCTCGATCGGCGGCAAGACAGGTGTAAACCTGCCCGAGGGAAAGAATCTGATCGGATCCTTTTACCCTCCCAAGCTGATCGTCACCGATCCGAACCTGTTGCGAACGCTCCCTCACCGTGAATTTCGTTCCGGCCTGTACGAAGTGGTGAAGTACGGGGCAATCGCCGACGCGGAGCTATTCGGCTTTCTCGAAAAGCGCATGCCGGCCGTTTTGCGGCGCGACGCCTCGGCGCTTTCGTGGATTATTCCGCGTTGCGCGGGAATCAAGGCCTACGTTGTCAAGAAGGACGAACGCGAAGGCGGCTTGCGCCAGATCCTGAACTTCGGGCACACCGTCGGCCACGGTCTTGAAGCAGTCACTGGCTACCGGCGTTTCCTGCACGGAGAGGCGATCGGATGGGGAATGATCGCGGCCACTGTTCTTGCCGTGGCCCTGGAGCGTCTGCGCGAGGAAGATGCGGTGCGCATCATTCGCTTGGTCGCAAGCATCGGCCCGCTTCCTTCGCTCGGCAAGATTCGCGCCTCTGAACTGCGCCCCATTCTCGCGGGCGACAAAAAAGCGCGCGGCGGCCGCGTGCTGTGGGTTTTGCCGAGACGCATCGGCAAAACGGAATGGGGCATTGAGGTTCCCTGGCAGGTGGTGGCGCGCTCGTTTGCGGCATTGCCGGCAATCGCCGCGGGAGCAGGGATCTGAAGAGGTGCGATTCGGTATGCCCGTGAGGGCTCAGAAAATTGAAAAGCTGGCCGGTACGCGCCCCGAAGGCGTTCGCGACGAACACGAAGCCGCCGCCCGCGTGCAGCAGATGTTTGGCCAGATCGCGCCCCGCTACGACTTGCTGAACCATCTGCTGTCGTTTTGGCTCGATCACCTGTGGCGCTGGAACACCGCCAAGCGCTTTCGCCATATCTTGCGGCGGCCGGAAGCGCGGGTGCTGGATGTTTGCTGCGGCACGGGCGACCTCACCTTCGCGCTTGACCGGACTCGCGCTTCGCTGCTCGGCAGTTCGCGTTCCCAAAGCTTGCCCGTGTTCGGCAGCGACTTCGCAGAACCCATGCTCGAGCGAGCCCGCGATAAAGCTCAGAACGGCGGACGCCGGGCGGCGTTCGCGGCAGCAGACGCCCTGAATCTTCCCTTCGCCCATGCCAGCTTCGATCTCCTTACCACCGCCTTTGGTTTCCGCAATCTGACCAACTACGCCGGCGGACTCCGCGAATTCGCCCGCGTGCTCAAGCCGGGCGGGGAACTCGGAATCCTGGAATTTACCGAGCCGCAGGCCGGCCCTATGGCCGGAGTCTTTCGCCTCTACTTCCGACATGTCCTGCCAAGAATCGGCGGCGCAATTTCCGGCAACGGCGAAGCCTATGCCTACTTGCCAGGTTCAGTGGCAAAATTTCCCTCACCGGCCGCGCTAGCCGAGCTAATGAGGATGGCCGGATTCGCCGATGTTGGCATTACCTCATGGAACTTCGGTAGCGTCATCCTGCACACCGCGCGCCGAACTAGCTGATATCTGTGCAGGCGCGAGTTCAGCAGCTGGTGACCAGACGATGGACCCGCTGTGCCTTCGGCTGACGGGCGGCTTACCCGCGAGCTTTCCTGTTCCATTCAGGAAGGCGGCTTGCTCGGCGCACCTCGTTCGTTTTTACCTGCAGTGAACCTGCGTGCGGGATAAAATGGGCACATGCCATCTCAACCCAGCAGCGAACCGGTGGTCGACCTGCGAAGCGATACGGTGACCCGACCGACACCCGCGATGCGCCGCGCCATGGCGGCGGCCGAGGTCGGGGACGACGTCTACGGCGAGGATCCCACGATCAACCGTCTGCAACAACGCGCCGCCCAGATTTTTAACCGCGAAGCGGCTCTATTTGTTCCGAGTGGCTCCATGGGAAATCTTCTCGCCATCAAAACCTGGACGCGTCCCGGGATGGAGGTGATCTGCGAACAACGCGCGCACATCTACCACTACGAAATGGGAGCGTTGTCCGCGATTGCCGGATGCCTGCCGAGCACGGCGTCCGCTCCGGAAGGTATTCTCAGTTGGGACCTGATTGAGCCGCTCATTCGCCCGAAGATCTATTATCGTGCCCAAACCGGCCTGATCGAACTGGAAAGCACGCACAACATGCACGGCGGCACGGTGTATCCGCCCGAGATTACCGAGGATATTTGCGACCGCGCCCACGCCGTGGGTATCCCTGTTCACCTGGATGGAGCGCGCATTTTCAACGCCGCCACTGCCCTGGGACGAGGCGTCGCCGAAATCACGCGCAAGTTCGACTCGGTGATGTTCTGCTTGTCAAAGGCCCTGGGCGCACCGGTGGGATCAATGCTGGTCGGCTCGCGCGAGTTTATCGACAGAGCGCGCATCGGACGCAAATTGCTCGGCGGCGGAATGCGCCAGGCTGGCGTCCTGGCTGCTGCAGGGCTCGTCGCGTTGGAGGAAACTCCCCCAAAGCTGCATTGCGATCATGAAAACGCGCGCCACCTCGCCGCCGCTCTTGCGCAGATCAAGGGCATTTCAGTCGACACGAAGAAAGTCGTCACAAACATCGTGATCTTCGAGGTGAAGGGCAGCGGCATGACGGCGGAAGGCATTTGCGCTCAACTGGCGCAGCGCGGAATTCTAAGCGGCCCAACGGGCAAGTTTTCCATCCGCATGGTCACGCACTACGACGTGAACCGCGCCGGCATCGATCGCGCCATCGCTGCCATGGGTGAAATCTGCTCGGCCTGAAGGCCCGGTTTTGACAAACCGAGGCCAGGATGGCTTGCGCGCTCAGCCGGTCAAAGTGCCCGAGTTTATCCGTCCTTTCAGTGAGCACCGCCCCATCGCTCCCCATCGCTGCGGCCGGTTGCGCAGGAGTCGCGCTTGCTGCAATATCGATTGTGTAGCCCCATGAAAGCACAGGCCAAGAACGTCGGCTCCGCAGTCGCGCAAATCCGCTCCGTCCCACCCACACCCGATGAGGCGCGGGCCTTTGTGAACGCGTCTGAGCAGCGCTTGCTCGACCTTTGGATCAAGCAGCAGCGCGCGCAGTGGGTGCAGGAAACCTTTATCACCACCGATACCGAGGAAATTGCCGCCGAAGCGGACGAAGCGGTGAAGGTGGAAACCTCGGCGCTGGCCGCCCAAGCGCATCGCTATGAAAAACTCGAACTCGCCGAGGACACCGCCAGAAAACTCAAATTGCTGAAACTTTCGGTTACGATTCCCGCGCCGCGCGATCCGGAACTCAGCGCGGAGCTGTCGCAAATTACTGCTTCGCTTCAGAGCGAGTACGGCCGCGCAAAATGGTGTCCCTACGGTCCCACCGGCGAATGCCATTCGCTGAATGACCTCGAAAATATTCTCGCCGTCAGCCGCGATCCCAAAGAACTCTTGCACGTCTGGGAAGGCTGGCATTCGCTCGCACGGCCCATGCGCAAGCGCTACGAGCGCATGGTGGAACTGTCCAATCAGGGCGCAGTGGAAATGGGCTTTGCCGACGTAGGCGCGATGTGGCGTTCGAATTACGACATGCCGAGTGAAGCGTTCGCGGCGGAGCTCGACCGCCTGTGGCAGCAGGTGCGTCCTCTCTATGTTTCGCTGCATGCCTACATGCGCTGGAAGCTCGCCGAGAAATACGGCTGCTCGGTTGTCCGGCCAGATGCTCCGATCCCCTGCCACCTTCTCGGAAATATGTGGGCGCAGAGCTGGGACAATGTCTACCCGCTCGCTTCGCCGCCCAATGCCGATCCCGGCTATGACATCACCGAGGTGCTGAAAGCGAAAAAGATCGGCCCGGTCGAAATGGTGCGCTTTGGCGAACGCTTTTTCCTTTCGCTCGGGTTTGCGCCTTTGCCGAAGAGTTTTTGGGAGCGCTCGATGTTTACACGCCCGAAGGATCGCGAAGTGGTGTGTCATGCGAGCGCTTGGGACATCGACTACGCAGACGACTTGCGCATCAAAATGTGCATTGAGCCGACCGCGGAGGATTTTTCGACGATTCACCACGAACTGGGCCACAGCTTTTATCAGCGCGCCTACGACACTCAGCCCCCGCTCTTCCGCAACAGCGCGAATGACGGTTTCCACGAAGCAATTGGCGATACCATCGCACTTTCCATAACCCCCGAGTACCTGAATCAGATTGGATTGCTTGAATCCGCGCCGCCGGCCTCAGCCGACATCGGCCTGCTGCTGATCCGCGCGCTCGATAAGGTCGCGTTTCTTCCCTTCGGCCTGCTGATCGACAAGTGGCGCTGGGGCGTTTTTTCGGGCGACATTCCTGCGGCCAAATACAACACCGCTTGGTGGGATTTGCGCCGGGAATACCAGGGTGTAATGCCTCCGGTCGAACGAACCGAGGAGGAGTTTGATCCCGGTGCGAAATATCACGTCGCCGGGAACGTTCCCTACGCGAGGTATTTTCTCGCGGCGGTGCTGCAGTTCCAGTTTCACCGTGCGCTTTGCCGCATCGCCGGATATCGCGGGCCGCTGCACCGCGGCTCGATCTACAACAATAAAGTTGTGGGTGCGGAATTGAACAAAATGCTGGAGATGGGGCAAAGCTGCCCCTGGCCCCAAGCGCTAGAAGCGCTGACCGGCGAAACGGAAATGGACGCAACCGCAATGCTTGATTACTTCGCACCGCTCAAACGATGGCTCGATGAGCACAATAAAGGGCACGCCGTCGGATGGTAGCGATTCCGAATGGGAAGCTGGAGTGAGCGAGCCTTTTGAATGCAAGGCCGTTTCCTTCGCTGGTATATCGGCACTCCTGGTGGCCATCGCTTTCTTCGGTTGCGGCAAAAAACAGGATCAGCAGCCGTCCTGGCCCCGGGCAAGCGTCAAAGCACTCTCCGCCATGGTTGTAGATCCCAGCACGGCCGCTTCGGTGAGCGGCGGCGCTTTTCTGGATGGGCCGCTGCCGCTCGTTCGTCCTGTCGATATGGGGTCTGAGCCGGCGTGCGCGAAAGCGAACATATCTCACGCAGCTCCGTTGCCAGTCCTGACCGGCGAGGGTGGTGCACTGGCCAATGCGGTTGTCTATGTGAAAGGCGGCCTCGCATCATATCGCTTCGATTCACCCAAAGAAACGGTTGTACTTGATCAAAAGGGCTGTATGTATCAACCGCGCGTGGTCGCCCTGATGACCAATCAGCCCTTGCAGATCAGAAATGACGATGCCACCATTCACAACATTCACGCCATGCCAAAAACAAACGAGGAATGGAACAAAGCGCAGCGCGCGGGAGGTGCGGCGCTGGAAACTTCTTTCGCGCGCCCTGAACTTGCCATTCGGTTCATGTGCAATGTGCACCCGTGGATGCGCGCCTTCGTTTTTGTTTTCGACCATCCCTACTATTCGGTGACGGCAACGGAAGGGAAGTTTGCGCTCAATGATCTTCCGCCTGGTACCTACGTGATCGAAGCATGGCACGAGAGATTCGGAACGCAGGACCAAATGGTGACGATTGGACCGCGCGAGTCAAAGACGATCTCGTTCCGGTTCAAGTCCAGCCAGATTTTGGGCGATTAGTTTTGCCAAGGGATTTCCTTGGTGACCAGCGACGCAAACCGAGTGCCGCAGGGCTGGAATGTTCGCGGTGGTTTCCGCCGATCCATCAATCCTCGGCACCCGAGGTGTGGTGACCCAAACTGCTTTTGCTTTTTTCACCATTCCCTTTTATCCTGGTGCGTTCGAATGGAATCTTCGATCGCCCATGTCTGAAACTCAGAACCTTCGCGGCCCTTACCGGTTTGCGGTGGCCACCTCCTGCTGCACCGTGCTGCTGCTCATGGCGGGGGCGCTTGTGACGAGCAACAATGCAGCCGATTCGGTTCCGGACTGGCCTCTTGCTTACGGAAAACTGGTTCCTCCCCTGGTCGGCGGCGTGCGGTTTGAATATACCCATCGCCTTTTAGCCGGCCTGGTCTCAATTCTTACCCTACTCTTGGCGGTTTGGCTGGCTCGAGCCGAAAAGCGTCGGTTGGCGCGGCGCCTGGGCTGGACGGCGCTCGGGTTGGTGATCGCGCAGGCTCTGCTCGGGGGCGTGCGCGTGCTCGTGGGCCATCCCGCTATTTCAGCAACGGCGCACGCAATTCTGGCACAGGTGTTTTTCCTGACGACCGTGGGGTTGGCACTCTACCTGAGCCCCTGGTGGCAGCGTGATCTTCCTGTTTTGGACGACTCGTCCTCGCTCTCGACACGCTCGCTGGCGCTTTGGACAACTCTCTCCATCCTGGCGCAATTGCTGCTGGGCGCTGCGTTTCGCCACGGTGCCTTTGGCATCGCGCCCCATCTGATTGGCGCCGGCGTGGTAACAGCGCTCGTGGTAATCACCGGCCGCGCCATAAAGTATAAGTTCAGGGAGGTAGGCGACCTGCGGCGCGGCGTAGCTCTCCTGCATTCAACTTTCGGATTACAGATAGTGCTTGGCGGGCTGGCTTACTGGGCGGTGTTGAGGGCCGGTGATAATTTCCAGCCCACCATAACCTACGTATTGCTGACGGTCGCGCATGTGCTCGGCGGTGCGTTAACCCTCGCCGCTTCCGTGATCCTGACCCTCTCTTGCTACCGTTTGATTCGTCCGGCATCTCTTGCGGCAGCAGATTCATCCGGTGCCCGCCTGGCGGGGCGCACAACAGCGTGCTAGACGGCGCCCCCAGAAGCAGGAGTACAGAAAGCTTTATGAGCCAACTTCGAGTCGATGCCATACCTGCGGGAAAGTCCTGGGCCTACGTGGCGCTCACCAAGCCCGACGTCACCTTCCTGGTGGTGATTACTACGGTTTCCGGTTTCTATCTGGGCTCGAGCGGACCCATGAACTGGCTCGCGCTGATGCACACGCTATGCGGCACGCTGCTGGTTGCCGGCGGCACGGCGGCGCTCAATCAGTACGTCGAGCGTGATATGGACGCGGTTATGCGTCGCACGGCGTCACGCCCGCTGCCCTCCGGGCAACTCCAGCCTCGCGAAGTGCTCATCTTTGGATTCGGCACCATTGTGTTGGGCGCGAGTTGGCTGGCGATGACCGTAAATGCGCTCGCGTCGTTGGTAGCGTTGGCGACCTGCATTCTATACCTCTGGGTGTACACGCCACTGAAAACCCGCACGACACTGGCTACGGCGGTAGGCGCCATACCCGGCGCATTGCCGCCGCTGATCGGATGGGCTGCCGCCCACGGTTCGCTTTCATTGGGCGGATGGGTGCTCTTTGCGATCCTGTTTTTCTGGCAGTTTCCGCATTTCATGGCCATTGCTTGGATGTACCGCGAAGACTACGCACGCGCCGGAATCCGCATGCTGCCGGTGGTCGATCCAAGGGGCGATGCGACCTTCCGCCAGATCGTCTGCACTTCAACCATTCTGGTTTGGGTGAGCGCTTTGCCGTCATTGCTGGGCATGACGGGAAAAAGCTACTTCTTCGGGGCGTTGGTTTTGGGAATGATTTTGCTGCAGGTAGGGCTTTGGGCGAACCGTTCGCGTACAAACCTCCGCGCGAAATGGCTGATGCACGCGACAGTGGCTCACATTCCGCTGCTGCTTCTGTGGATGGTTGTCGACAAGCTCATGCGCTGAGCCTTCGACGGATGGTGTGACCCAGATGGTTGCGATCTCAAGGGTAGACCTTTAGAAGAATTCGGAAGGATTACAGGCAAAAGCCCCTTCATGTCCTTGATTCCCCTCTCGTCGCTCCCGGCCATCAATGCATCATTGAACGCTGCCTCCGCGGCTTTTCTGGTCCTCGGATACGTTTTCATCCGGCGCCATCAGATCTTGGCGCACCGCGTATCGATGATTACCGCTTTTGTCTGCTCCACCGCTTTCCTGGTTTTCTATCTCTACTTCCATTTCCATGCCGGTCTGATCCGGTTTGGCGGGCAGGGTTGGATCCGCCCGGTGTACTTCACACTTCTCACCTCACACACCATCTTGGCGGCGGCGATCGTTCCGCTGGTGCTCATTACGTTGACGAGGGCGTTGCGCGACCGTTTTGACCGGCACCGAGTCATCGCGCGCTGGACTTTGCCGCTGTGGTTCTACGTTTCCGTTACCGGCGTGGTGATCTACTGGCTGCTCTATATCGCCTACACGCCCATCGGAGCGCCCGCCTGATCGGGCAACCAGGGTCTCAAGGTAGCGCCCCGCCTGCCGTGCGGCAATCTCCCAGTTTGGTAATCGCTATTCACCTAAGGACAAGCGGCGGCGCCTATTTATAGGAAAGCACCGCTTTCCCGTCGACGATGTGTATGTCGCTGATGTCCTCGGGAAGTTTCAGTTTGTCACGGTTCTCCGGCGAGGACATCATCTTGGCCACCGCAGCGTCAAGTGTCGACTGGGGCAACGGTAGCGAACCCAGCTTGCCCGCCACTGGTTGGAATTGAACGTATCCGTTCTGGGCGCCCAGATGACCATCCAGCTCAAGCGACAGATCCTTCCCATGAAAATCAAAAATCACGTAAGCCTTCACCAAATCGCCGTCCATATCGACCTTCACATCTTTTACCGACGACTGCACCTGTTCGATCGTTTGCGGATCAGAACTCGCCAGCGCAGCCACAGGATCGTTCGCAACCGCTCCGCCAGGAGCCGCTGATGATGTGCCCGGCGTCACGCCAGCTGCCGGCGCGGGGACTGAATTTGGCGCCGGAGAACTGGCGGCCGAGCCCTCGAGCTGCAAATTCTGCGACAGGTAGGAATTCAGTTCGGTGCGGTCGATCTGCACCTGTGCCGGCTGTCCGGAAGCCTTGGCCTGATCCGCTGCCGCAAACTTCTGCTCGACGCGTTTGGCTGCGGTCGCGTCATAGGGCACATCGGGAGGCGGCGATTTTCGCAACACCAGAAGAATGACGATGATGAGGCAAACCAGACTCGCCCAACTGAACAGACGATAGGCCTTCTTGAGCATTCCAGGATCGTGCATGACCTTCTCCCTGGAAAAAGCTTACCTCCGGGCGGCGCAAGAAGGCGGGAAAGGACAATTTTGTAGGCGAATCGCTAACTGCTCGCCCGTACAGGAGGGAGCAAGGTCGGTAGCTCTGCTAGTTTTCGAGCGCGCGAACGACGGCGTTTGTGAACTCAGCCGTTGTCGCCGAGCCGCCCACATCTTGCGTGAGCGCTTTCCCCTCGCGGTACACGCGATGAAGAGCGTTCTTGATACTGCGCGCGGCCGCAACCTCGTCGAGGTGATCAAGCATCATGATGGCGCTCATCAGCAGCGCGGTAGGATTCGCGATTCCTTTTCCGGCAATGTCGGGCGCGGTTCCGTGGACCGCCTCAAAAAGCGCCACTTCCTCGCCGATATTTCCGCTGGGCACCATTCCCAGCCCGCCTACCAGCCCTGCGGCAAGATCGCTCATGATGTCGCCATACAGATTTGTCAACAGCAGCATGTCGAATTGCTGCGGCTTGAGCACCATCTGCATGCAGGCGTTGTCGATGATCATTTCCTGGTACTCAGTTTCCGGATGTTTCGCGGCCACCGCGCGAATCGAGGTGAGAAAAAGACCATCCGAAAGTTTCATGATGTTCGCCTTGTGAATCGCGTGGATCTTCTTGCGCCCATGCGTACGGGCGTACTCGAAGGCAAAGCGCGCAATACGCGTCGACGCCTTCTCAGTGATGATTTTCAGGCTCTCCACTACGCCGGGTACAACCTCGTGTTCCAGCCCGGCATACAAATCTTCCGTGTTCTCGCGAACCAGCACCAGGTCGACGTCGCCGAAGTGCGATTTCACGCCTTCAAGAGTCTTCACCGGACGCAGATTGGCGTATAAGTCGAGCGCCTTGCGCAGCCCCACGTTGATGCTTGGCGCGCCGCCCGCGACTGCCGTTGCGAGCGGCCCCTTCAACGCGACTTTGTTCTTGCGAATGGATTCTAAGACGCCCGACTTCATGAACTCCGTGCCGCGGCGCTCGAGTTCGGCTCGCGCCTCGATTTGTTCCCAACCAACCTCAACTCCTGCCGCTTTGATGATCAGTTGAACTGCTTGGGAAACTTCGGGGCCGACTCCGTCGCCGGGAATGAGGGTAATGGTATGTTTCATCGTCACCAGTAAATTGTAGGGGAGCAAGAAACAAACTCCTAGAGTGTTTTGGCGAGGTGTGACCGGTGTCACCTATTCGCTTTTGAGAGCTCTGCCAATCTGGTATAATGACGGTGGATTGATAGCGTGTGGTTTTCCGAGATTGCGCGCGCGGATCCGCGGGAGGGTTTGACAGATGGAACTTACGCCCACAGCAGTGAGCAAAGTGAAGGAAATCTTGTCGCAGCAGACTCCGGAGCCGGCCGGCTTGCGCGTCGCGGTCGTAGGCGGCGGCTGTTCGGGTTTCAGCTATCATATGGCCTTTGAAAGTCAGGTCAACAAGGATAGCGACAGTATTTATGAATTCGGGGGCCTGAAGGTTTTAGTCGACCAGATGAGCGAGATGTATCTGGAAGGAGTTTCGATCGACTACATCGAAACGCTCGAAGGTTCCGGCTTCAAGTTCAACAACCCCAACGTCAAGAGCACTTGCGGTTGCGGCAGTTCGTTTACGGTGTAGTGCCCGCGGCCTGACGAATTCAATTTTCCTGGCCGAGCTCCCGAGGGTGAACAGCCTGCGGGAGCTCTTTTTGTGTCCAGCCACGCTCGACGACTGAAATTATCGAGTACAATCCCGGCATCACAGGCACGCGGGAGGAAGCGGAATGGGTTCGACGGCGATTGACTCCCTGATTTTTCGCGACATTTTCAGCACCGAGGCGATGCGGCGCATCTGGTCCGATGAGAACCGCATTCAGAAGTACCTCGATGTCGAAGTGGCACTGGCGCGCGTGCAAGCCAAGCTGGGCATCATTCCGGCCGAAGCGGCAACCGAAATCGAAAAGCATGGCGACGTCGCCCGATTCGATTTGCCGAAGCTGAAGAAGCGAACCGAAGCCATCGGCTATCCTGTTTTGCCGGTGGTCGAACAGCTGGTGAAGCTTTGCTCAAAAGACCTTGGCGAATGGGCCCATTGGGGAGCCACCACACAGGACATCACCGACACGGCCGCCGTATTGCAAATCCGCGAGTCGCTCGCGCTGATGGAAGATGATCTCAAGGCTGTCTGTGAGACGCTGGCGGAACTTGCCGACCAGTACCGCGACACGCCGCTCGCCGGACGCAGCAATCTCCAGCAAGCCGTCCCCATCACCTTCGGATTCAAGATGGCCGTGCTGCTCGCTGCGTTTGAGCGCCATCGCGCGCGCCTGGCGGAATTGCGCCCGCGCGTGCTGGTTGGTGAATTGGGGGGGGCCGCCGGCACACTCGCATCGCTTGGCCATCGCGGCCTCGAGGTGCAGGGTGCGCTGATGCGCGAATTGCAACTCGGCCAGCCCCCAATCGCCTGGCACACCGCGCGCGATTGTTTCGCGGAAGTCGGATGTTTCTTGGGTCTCGTCACCGGCACCCTCGGAAAACTGGCCACGGATGTAAAACTCATGATGCAGACCGAAGTCGGGGAAGTGGCCGAGCCCTTCGCTCATGGGCGCGGTTCGAGCAGCACGATGCCCCAGAAACGCAATCCAATCTCCTGTAATTACATTCTCGCGTGCACCTCCGTCGTACGTCAGCACGCGGCCGCGCTTCTGGAAGCCGTGGTGGAGGACCACGAGCGCTCGAGCGGCCCCTGGGAGATTGAATGGATCGCGCTTCCGGAAGTTTTCCTGTTGGCGGCCGGCGCGCTCGCCCAGGGGCGACATATTCTTTCCGGCTTGCATGTTGATCCAAAACGAATGCGCGAGAATTTGGACATTACCAAGGGCCTGATTGTCTCCGAGGCGGTGATGATGGGCCTTGCCCCGCACATGGGCCGCCAGCGAGCGCACGACGTTGTTTATGACATCTGCCGAAAGGTCGCCGAGACCGGAACGCCTCTGATCGACCTTCTCGCCGAGCATGCGGAAATTTCCCGACACCTCAATCGACCGGCCCTTGAAAAGCTGGTTGATCCTGCAAATTATCTGGGGCTTTCGGGCGAGATGGTGGATCGGGTCCTGCATGCGCCAAAAAACACGAAGTAGTTGGTGTTTCGCCAGGGGAAGTGTACGATTTCGGAAACGTTCCATCTCGAATCTTGAGGAATACCAGAGATGAAAAAGAAACTGGGCCATCGCACGCAACAGAACCCCAGCAATCGTGGTTACACCCGCCGCACGTTCATGGCGGCCGCAACTGCGGCGGTTGCAGTGACCCCCGCGCTGCTTGAGGCGCAGGTCCCTTCCGAGCTGGGCGCGCCCCTGAGTCCGTATGGCGAGCGCTCGCCCTATGAAAAATCCGTTCGGGTTTCCAACGCTCCGCTGAAGACCACGGGTGCGAGCCTGTCCCCCCTGCAGGATTTGAACGGGACGATCACGCCCTCAGCACTCCATTATGAACGCCACCATTCGGGGGTGCCCGCCATCGATCCGGCAACGCACCAGCTGATGATTCACGGACTCGTCGAACGACCGCTCGTATTCACGCTCGACGATTTGAAGCGTCTGCCCTCGGTTTCGCGCACGCATTTTCTGGAATGCGCGGGAAACAGTACCGGCGAGCACCTTGGCCAGCCAGGGAAAACCGCGCAGCTTTCCGCAGGCCTAGTGAGCTGCAGTGAATGGACCGGTGTTGCTCTGCCGACGCTTTTCAAGGAAGTGAGTGTGAAGCCGACTGCCAAGTGGGTCCTAGCCGAAGGTGCCGATGCCAGTCGCCTGGCCCGCAGCGTGCCGCTCATAAAAGCCCTGGACGACGGAATGGTCGCTTATAGTCAGAATGGCGAAGCGGTCCGCCCCGAGCAAGGCTATCCGCTGCGGCTGATTCTGCCTGGTTGGGAAGGCAACATCAACGTGAAATGGCTGCGCCGCCTGGAATTAATCGATCAGCCCGCTATGACGCGAGACGAAGCCGCTTTCTACACCGATTTGTTGCCGAGCGGAAAGGCGCGCCAGTTCGGAGTGGTCATGGAAGCAAAGTCAATCGTCACGCGTCCTTCCGGCGGCCAGCACCTGCCCGCACCCGGATTCTATGAGGTCAGCGGCATTGCCTGGTCGGGCCGGGCGATGGTTACAGCTGTCGAGGTTTCCGTCGATGGCGGAAAGACCTGGCAGAGAGCGCAGCTCCAGCAACCCGTGCTGAAAAACTCGCTGGTGCGATTCCGGCTACCATGGAATTGGGACGGCACGGAAGCCAAAATCGGATCGCGCTGCATCGATGCCTCCGGCTACACTCAGCCGACGAGCGAAGAACTCATCGAGGTCCGCGGCCCCGCCGCATATCACCACCATAACGGAATCAAGTGGTGGAAGGTGGACCCAACCGGCGAGCTCACGTATGCATAGGAAATTCGCCTGGCTGCTCATCGCGACGTCGCTTCTCGCCGCCGGAGCGATCGGTCAGCAGGCTGTTCAACCAAAGGTCGGCCATACTCCCAGCGTCGACGAAATCAAACAGTGGGACATCACGGTGCTTCCCAGCGGCGCCGGACTGCCCGCCGGTAGCGGAACCCCTGATCAGGGTGTAGCAATCTACCAGGAAAAATGCGCGAGTTGTCACGGGCAGAACGGGGAGGGGAAGCCTCCGACGGGAGTGACGCTCGTAGGAGGCATCGGCACGCTGGCGACTGCAAAGCCCCTAAAAACCATCGGCAGCTACTGGCCCTACGCCACATCTGTTTGGGACTACATCCATCGCTCGATGCCCTATACCGAACCTGGCACCCTATCTGCCGATGAGACCTATGCCCTGACCGCCTTCCTGCTTTTTAAGAATGGCATTATTCCTAAAGATCAGGCCCTGAACGCCGAAGCGCTTCCCAAAGTCCGGATGCCGAATCGCGACGGCTTCATCTCCGATACCCGTCCTGATGTCGGGAAAGGCGCCTCTGCCGCGCGGCAACAGAAGTAGTGCGAAGAATTCCGATCGCTTCCCCATTCGTAAAAATTCGGGAACGAGTGTGTGAGTAGCCGTCTACTGGCTGGCGCGTTCGTCTCCTTCCGCCAGATAGAAATACCCGACCTTCGATATTGACAAGCGATTCGAACCACATTCTGCTCTGGGCATGCGGCAGAAATCCTCGCTGCGTAGTCTCGTGCTGCGGAAACGGATATCACTTGCCCGGTCTTGGGATCGAACCGCCCAAATCTTTTTCAGCCTGAATGCGCCGTCGGCGGCTGGTATCCGGTGATTTTTGATCCGCTGAGTCCCCAGCGTAAAGGAAAAGATTGCGCGGCTAATTGTCCATACCTTATTCGCCGTATTTTACTTGTCGGTTGGAATAATAAAAATATGTAACCCAATCAACTGTTGACACCTCATACTCCCCGTGATAACCATTTCGTGCAACTGTCTTGGTGGAGACAGCAGCCCTCGCTCACGCGCGGAATCCAAAATAAAGCATACGTGGAAACTTTCATATTTTTTCCTCGGAGCTAACCTGATAAGGAGACAAAATGGCTGATGTTAGGTTTGGTGTGCGAGCCCCCCTGTTTTTGAGGGCGCTCGTATTGGTGCTGCTGGCGTCGTTTGCGTCGTTTGCGCAATTGCCAACCGGCACGGTACTGGGCACGGTGAAGGATGCCAGCGGAGCGTCGGTGCCCGGCGCCACGGTAACCATCCAGAATTCCGACACCGGTTTGACACGGAATGTGACGACTGGCCCGGACGGGGCCTTTAATGCACCGGAGCTCGCCGCGGGTCACTACCAGATCCAGGTGGCCCATGAAGGTTTCAAGACCGCGACCCGTTCCGGAATTACTCTCGAAGTGACCGAACAGGCGGTGATTAACTTCACCATGGAAATCGGAGCGTCGCAGCAACAGGTCGTTGTGACCGGCGAAGCTCCTATCGTCAATACCCAGAATGCGACCTTGGGCGGCCTAGTGAACGAGCAGAGAATCGAGGATCTGCCCCTCAACGGCCGCAACTACATCGATTTGAGCTTGATTCAGCCCGGTGTTACCCAAGATAGGAACTTTGGTTCCGGTGGGGGCGTCTCGGTCGGTATATCGTTCAGCGCGAACGGAGCTCCGGTACGATCGAACAATTTCATGCTCGATGGGGCCGTCTTGCAGAACATATCATCCCGCAATCCTGCCTCTTTGGCTGGGACCACCTTGGGAGTGGACGGCATCAAGGAGTATCAGGTCATCACTTCGAATTTCGCGGCCGAGTATGGGTTGACGATGGGAAGTCAGATGGTCATCGCCAGCAAGGGAGGCGGTAACCAGTTTCATGGGGACGGTTTCGAATATCTGCGGAACAGCACGCTCGACGCCCGGAATTATTTTGATCCACCACCTTCGGCAATCGGCGGCCATCGCAACCCCGAATTTCGCAGGAATAACTTCGGCGGCTCGGTTGGCGGACCAATCAAAAAAGATAAAACGTTTTTCTTTGGAGTCTATGAAGGATTAAGGCAGACGCTGGGCGTCACAAGCAATATTACCGTGCCCGGTGCGGGATGCCATGGTCCTGCAGGCGCCCAAGTTTGGAATGGTATTGGCGCGCAACCCGCCGGTACCATCGGACCGTGTCCTGATCTCGGCCCCAATCCTGCGGATCCCAACCCGGCGGCGCCGACACAGCCTTACGTCGTGTCGATTAGTCCATACATTGCTCCTTTCCTTGCGCTCCAGCCCTCGCCAAATGTTCCCACGGTATCGGGAGCACTCTCCCATTTTGCTTACTCTGCACCGAGCACCGCTGGTGAGGACTACGGTCAGATGCGCGTGGATCACAATTTCTCTGCTTCGGACACACTCTTTGGCCGCTACACGATCGACAATGGCACGTTCAACAATGCCACGACGACTGAAAGCGTCAGTTCTACTGGAAATAACTATCCTCAGTTTGGACTTTTGGGGGCTACCCGCAACCAGTGGCTGACTTTGTCCGAGAATCACATCTTCTCGCCCTCCATCCTCAACACCGTGCGATTCTCCTTCAGCCGGACGCACACCGTGGGCACCGATCTCCGAAAGGACCTGCCCAACAACGATTTTGGTCCCCCCATCATCACCGGACATCCGATCGGGCTTCTAAGTATCGGGGGATCGAATGGCGGATCGTATACCGAGTTTGGCCCGGCCGGCGATTTTCCGCAAACATTCAACCTACAAAATATCTACACGTTGAGCGATGACGTGACTTGGACCCGTGGTAAACACGCCTTCAAGTTCGGGACGCTGCTGAACCGCTGGAATGTGGGAACGCAGCCGACGCCGTCGGTGAACGGATTCCTTGTTTTTCCCAGTTTCCCCAATTTCTTGCTGAGCGAGCCCAACTTGGTGGAATTCGCGACGCCCGGCTCGGAATATAACCGCTTCTACATTTACAACACGCTGGGATTCTATGGACAGGACGACTGGCGCATTTCGTCACGCCTCACTGTGAACCTGGGTTTACGCTACGAGTTCATGACTACACCCCGCGAACTGAGTGGAAGACAATCCAGGGTCTTGAACGACTTTACCGATCCGTTTACCGTGGGGCCCATCATGGCGAACAACACGACGCATGATTTCAGCCCCAGAATCGGACTTGCCTACGACGTGTTTGGAAATGGTAAAACGGCGCTGCGCGCTGGTTTCGGCATCTACTATGACATTGGAAATATCGGTACCTCGGTACAACAAGATGCTATCGGCAGCCCGCCATTCTCGGGCTTGACCGATGTGTTCGGACCCTCAGTTAGGGCTCTTTATCCGGTCCCCATCCCACTCACTCCGGCTATCTTGGCGTCACCCGCGAACCTGACTTCTACTCCCCAGTTCGTGGATTACAACGCCAAGAGCCCGTACATGATCCAGTACAACTTGAGTGTCGAGCAGCAACTGCCCTTCGACATGGGGCTGACCGTTGCCTATGTTGGAAACCGCGGCGTGCACCTTTTCACGATCAGGGATTCCAACCCCATCATTCCGACCTCCTTTGGAGCCTGTGGAAACCCAGCGAGCCGTTGCGTCAACGGCCAGGTCCCGTTCTGGGATACCGGCGCGCCCAACTACGTCAACGTGAATCCAAACATGCCCAGCACGATCAACATTGCCACCGCGGGCGATTCCTACTACAACGCCCTACAGGTTATTTTGAACAAGCGCGTGGGTCACGGATTGGAATTCCAGAGCTCTTTCACCTATAGCAGACTCCTCGACGACACCCAGGGGCAGGCGAACGTCGCTGATTGCTTGTCCTCAGCGGGTCTTCAGGGAGTCTACCCCTTGAATCTCGGAGGTGTAGACAGAGGGCCGGCCTGCTTTGATTCACCATACAACTGGGAATTTAACGCCCTGTATCATTTTCCGACCATCAGTTCCGACCGCAAGATTTTGTCGAAAGTGGCGAATGGTTGGTGGATCAGCAGCATCGTGAGTGTTCAAGGCGGCTACCCCTTCTCGGTGATCACGGCTGTGAACCGTTCGAACTCTGGCGTGCTGCAGGGACAAAATGACCGCGCCGATCTGAATACACCGGCACTGCTGGCCGCTAATCCCTGTAACGCAGCTAATCCCTGCGCATATACACCGATACCCTTCAACAAGAACACTGTGATCACTGGCAATCCAAACCAATGGTTCAATCCGGCCATGTTTTCAATGGCACCCGAATTTGTAAGCCCGTTCGGCGGAGGTAATTCGATTGGTCAATTGGGAACTTCCGGCCGCGATATCTTACTGGGACCGAACACCAGGAATTGGGATTTCTCGCTCGTGAAGGACACAAAGACGGCCTTCCTCGGAGAAGCCGGCATGGTGGAGTTCAGAGCTGAGATGTTCAACACCCTCAATCACCCGAACTTCGGATCCCCCAGTGGAATCGCATTTACCGGGGCTCAGACGGATCTGGGGCCGTTTTCGGAAACACCCTCGCCCGGTGTGGGGCAGATCACAACAACTACGCCCGACAATCAGCGGGAAATCCAGCTCGTGCTGAAGGTCATCTTCTAGCAACGTAACTCGTCGGGGTGTTTGCCGCGGAAATGCTCGCATTCTGAATTTGAATCGCGAGCGTTTCCGCGGGTCTCGCTCGAGGCCTGCTAAGCCTATTTGCCATCCTGGAGTCGCACAGTAGACCGCTGGTACCTGCGCCGGAGCGTGTCCTGAGGATTGTGCCATGCCATTACTTGCTTTCAGCGATCGTTTCCAGTTCAGATCTTCGGGCGATCTGCCCGACGTAATCGGCCGCCTCGATCCCACTACCGGCAAAACAGTCATCTATCCGTTCCCGCACATGGAAAACACCATGCGCGAGTTCTACTACGATTCGCAGGGCCGCATGGGGTGGGCCTCTCCTGCAAACAACAAAGTGGGCTACTTCTACCTCACCGAACATACCGAGCACGCCAGCAGGTAGTAAAGCAAGAGGGGCCTTCGCCGAAATTGCACGCGGCGAAAGCTCCCTTTTCGAGCGTGGTTTTTCTTCGCCGGGGAGCCCTACAGAGCGCCATCGAGCGCCGGACGCCCGCTACGGTTTTCGTTGACAGGCGGTACACCGGGAAATAGAGTCGCAAGGGCCCTTTCGCGCGGTAGGGCTTGCTGCTAAGCAGTGCAAAGGAGCGTCACAATGGCGAGGCCCGAAGGGCGTATTGGTCGGTCGTTCACTTTCTGCGTGTTCCTCACCCTACTGCTAGGATTGCTTCTGGGGCTGCCCGTGGTTCGCGCGCAATATCCCTCCGCGCCGCAAATCACCAAGGACGGCACCGCTCTCCTGCTTCAGGACTACGCGAGCGTGCCCCTTTCCAGTTTGACGAAGGATTCTTATCCCGCGCCCATCGACTACCATGACGAACTCGCCCGCGTGAACACCTTGCACTCCGAACCGGCCGCCGCGCCGCGTTCCTCCTCGCGCTTCTTCGTCAACGACGCGAACGGCATTTTCTACATCCTTGACAAGAAGACCAAGCAGTTCACTCCCTACATCGATTTTGGAAAGGTTTTCCCGAAGTTCTCAACCGACCCCGGCTACGAAGGAGGGATTGTTTTCGTAGTCTTTGATCCCGCCTACGCCAAGAATGGAAAGTTCTACACCGTTCACACCGAAAAGCTCACTGAGACCGCAGCGACTGCTCCCACCAATGCCAGCCTTCCGGGATTGAAACTCGACGGCTATACCACGACCGAGCCCGTGAAGCCGCCTAGCGGTTCGATCGTGGGCGAGTCAGTCCTGATTGAATGGACTGACACCAACATCCACAACTCCACCTTCGAAGGAACGGCGCGCGAAGTACTGCGCGTCCAGTTCAACCGCTACATGCACCAGATGGACGATCTGCTGTTTGACCCTGTGGCCAAGCCCGGGAGCCCTGATTACGGCAATCTCTACATCGCCATGGGTGACGGGGCTTCAGGTGAAACACCCGGCGTGACACATACCACGCCTCAGCGCCTCGACGCGCTGCAAGGCAAGATTCTGCGCATCACGCCGGATATCAACCTGCGCCCTGGCGACATGCTTGGCGCCAACGGCCGCTATCGCATTCCTTCCACCGGAGCTGATGCGAATCCGTTCATTTCGGTTCCCAATGCTCGTCCGGAAATTTTCGCCTACGGACTCCGCAATCCACAGCGCCTGAGCTGGGACGTGGCCACGAACACCTTCATCGCCAATGACATCGGCCTTCACGATTGGGAGGAAGTCGACGTCATCAACAAGGGCGCAAATTACGGCTGGGCCGAGCGAGAAGGGAACGAGCAGGTGTTCGTGCCGGAGGGCGGAAAGACCGGCAGCCAGATGAGCCCGCAAGTGGCATTCCCGGAAAAAGATCGCCTCACCGTCGTGGGACTCAACGAGCCGGTCACCCCTCTCTATCCCTCGGCAGTCTACAGCCATCAGGAGGGTGACTCCGTCGGCAGCGGCTTCGTCTATCGCGGCAAACTCCTGCCACAGATGCGCGGCAAGTACATCTTTCACGATCGCACCACCGGCCGCATCTTCTATTCCGATCTAAACGAATTGCTGGCCACCAAGGGCCAGCGCAATCATCTCGCGGCGATTCACGAATTGCAGATCATGTACAAGAGTCCCTACGCCAATTCGAGCGCTCCCGCGGCGAAATGGAGGCTCTATGACATTCTGGCAGAGTCCTTTTCTCACAAAGGAGGCCAGCCCAAGCAGAACGCCGCGCTGCCGGGGGCCTCGACAGTCGTGGGCGGCTGGCGTGGTGACAACTATCGCGAAGGGCCTCCCGATCCCTACGGTGTCAAATACGGCGGTGGCCGCGCTGATATTCACCTGGCGATGGGTGGCGACGGAGAGCTCTACGTTCTCAGCAAAAGCGATGGCATGATCCGCGAATTCGTGGCTGTCATAACGCCGCCCCCGGCGGCAAGCCAGGTTGCGGCGCGCTGAGGTTATTGACAGGATCTTCCACAACCGAAGCCGGTGTCGGCTGCACAGCAGCCGGACGCGGCCGTTTTCGGGCTGCTATTTCCCATTTGAATATCTTGCATCCAAAAATCTGATCCTGAAATCCGCAGCCTAACCCTAACGTATTCATCCGATTCCGTTGTATATTAGCCGCTACAAAAATTTCTGCAGGAACTCCCCCGATCGCACGGGAACGTCGGGAATCGCTGGAAAAACCTTGGAGGCATGGCCGGGCGCGGAAAATTGGTGTACGAGTTCGAGCCAGTTGGGATCACCTATGGGAAACCGGGGAAAGAATACCAAGACCTATCCATTCCGGAGCTTGCCCGATGCTCAGGGTCTCTACCATCCTCAGAATGAGCATGACAACTGCGGGGTTGGGTTCGTCGCCAGTATCGAGGGACAAAAATCTCACGATATCGTTCTGAAGGGCATTCAAATCCTGATCAATCTCGCGCATCGTGGCGCGTGCGGCTGCGATCCACAGACTGGCGATGGCGCCGGGGTTCTAATACAAATCCCTCACTCCTTCTTTGAGCGCGAATGCGCGCGCAGCGGTTTTACGTTGCCGTCGCCGGGCGAATATGGCGTCGGGATGGTTTTCCTTCCGGTCGACCGCCAGGAACGCATGCTGTGCGAGGGCATTCTTGAAAAAGTCGCCAAGCGACACGGCTTTAGCGTTCTCGGTGGCGCGACACTCCCATCAACGGCGACACCATCGGTCGGCTGGCGCGCAACACCAGCCTTACATCGAGCAGTTCTTTGTCCGGCGCGCCCCCAGATGGATCAGGACGCGCTCGAGCGGAAGCTCTACGTGGTGCGCAAGGAAGTGGAATCGGTAGTTGCGGCAGTCCGATCTGAACGAGAAGGAATTCTTCTACATTCCGTCTCTTTCCTCGCGCACGATCGTCTACAAGGGCCTTCTGCTGGCTCCGCAGATCGCCAAGTTCTATAAGGAATTGTCCGATCGGGATGTCATAGCGCTCTGTGCCTTGTTCACCAGCGCTTCTCGACGAACACTTTCCCGAGCTGGAAGCTGGCGCATCCCTACCGCTATATCTGCCATAACGGCGAAATCAACACGCTGCGGGGAAACGCCAACTGGATGTACGCGCGTCAGTCGGTGCTTTCTTCGCCGTTGTTTGGCGACGATATGGAAAAGCTGCTGCCCATCATTCGTTCCCGGCGGCAGCGATTCAGCCATGCTGGATAATGCCGTCGAGTTGCTCACGCTTTCCGGCCGTAGCCTCCCGCACGTGATGTCCATGCTGATTCCCGAAGCCTGGGACCATGATTCCACGATGCCCGAGGACGTAAAAGCATTCTACGAATATCATGCCTCCCTGATGGAACCCTGGGACGGCCCTGCTGCCGTCGCCTTCACCGATGGCCGTGTGATCGGCGCCAAGCTCGATCGCAACGGCTTACGGCCGGGCCGCTACCTGGTTACTTCGACGGACTGGTGGTGATGGCTTCGGAAGCGGGCGTGCTTCCGATCAAGCCCGAAGACATTCGCATAAAGGGCGCCTTGCGCCGGGCGATGCTGCTCGTCGACACGGAGCAGAAGCGCCTATCTCCGACGAAGAAGTCAAAAAGCAACTCGCCTCGCGCCAGCCCTACGGCAGTGGGTGGGGGAGAACCAGATCACTCTCGATCATCTTCCTAGCCCCAGAACGTCACACTACCGACCACGACACCATCCTGATGCGCCAGCGCGCCTTCGGCTACACCGACGAAGATCTCAAAACATTTTGCATCCCGGCCTCAAGGGCGAGGAGCCTATCGGCTCGATGGGGATCGATACGCCGCTCGCGTGCCTTTCCGACAAACCGCAGTTGCTCTTTAATTATTTCAAGCAGACCTTCGCGCAGGTCACCAATCCCGCCATCGACCCGATCCGCGAGGACCTGGTCATGTCGCTTAATAGCTACATCGGCCGCGAAGGCAACATCCTGGAAGAAACTCCGAAGAACACCCACACGCTGAAGCTTCGCCACCCGATCATTTCAAATTGGCGTCTCGAAAAACTGCGCAACGTAAAGTGGGGTGATTTCCTCGCTACCACATTGCCCGCGCTTTTCCGGGTTGACTGCGGCGAAGAGGGAATTGGAAAGTGCTGTCGACAAGCTTTGTCAAAGTGCCTTCGCGGCGGTGACACGCGGCTACACACTCCTGATTCTTTCCGACCGCGGGGTTGATCACGAGCAAGCGCCGATCCCAAGCCTGCTGGCCCTCTCTGCGGTGCACAATCACTTGATCCGCGAGAAAACCCGCAACCAAGTGGCGCTGATCGTGGAATCAGGCGAACCCCGCGAGGTCATGCACTTCGCGCTTCTGCTGGGCTACGGCGCGAGCGCCGTGAATCCCTATCTGGCCATCGGCACTCTGGAAGATTTGTATCGCGACGGCCATTTCCCGGCCGACTACACTTGGGACAAGGTCTTCAAAAGCTACATGAAGGCCACCGATAAGGGCTTGCTCAAAACCTTCTCGAAGATGGGCATCTCGACCCTGCAAAGCTACCAGGGTGCTCAGATTTTCGAAGCCATCGGCCTCAACCGCGAGCTTGTCGATCGATATTTCACTGGCACTGCTTCGCGCATCGAAGGCGTGGGCATCGAGGTTCTGGCCCGGGAATCTTTGATGAAGCACCAATTTGCCATGGAATCGCTGAACGAATCCGATACCGAGCTCCGCGTCGGCGGCGAATATCAGTACCGCGTGCGCGGCGAGCGGCACCTGCTGAACCCCATCACCGTTAGTAAGCTGCAGCATGCCGTCCGCCAGGAAAGTTTCGAGACATTCGAAGAGTTTGCCGCAGTCGTCGACCAACAGAATCGCGACCTGCTCATGCTTCGCGGCATGTTTGACTTCAAAGCCGCAGGCCCGCCGGTTCCGCTCGATGATGTCGAGCCTGCCTCGGAAATCGTGAAGCGCTTCGCCACCGGCGCCATGTCGTTTGGCTCCATCAGCAAGGAAGCCCACGAAACGCTCGCCATCGCCATGAACCGCATCCAGGGCAAGTCGAACACCGGCGAGGGCGGCGAGGACGAGGCCCGCTTCAAGCCCGACGCCAACGGTGATCTGCGCCGCAGCGCCATCAAGCAGGTCGCCTCCGCGCGCTTCGGAGTTACCACCAATTACCTGGTCAACGCGGATGACCTCCAGATCAAAATCGCCCAGGGCGCCAAGCCCGGCGAAGGCGGCCAGCTGCCCGGCCACAAAGTCGACGAGGTGATCGCGCGCGTCCGCCACTCCATTAAAGGCGTCGGTCTGATCTCGCCTCCTCCGCACCACGACATTTACTCGATCGAGGACCTTGCCCAGTTGATTCACGACCTGAAAAACGTGAATCCTCAGGCAAGAATTTCGGTGAAGCTCGTAGCCGAAGTCGGTGTCGGCACCGTCGCTGCGGGCGTAGCCAAAGCTCACGCGGACGTAATCCTAATCAGCGGATACGACGGCGGCACCGGTGCCTCTCCTATCAGCTCCATCCGTCACGCCGGGGTTCCCTGGGAGCTGGGCCTCTCCGAGACGCAGCAAGTGCTGGTGTTGAACGATCTGCGCAGTCGCGTCCGCCTGCAAGTCGACGGCAAGCTGCAAACCGGTCGAGACGTCGCTATTGCCGCGCTGCTTGGTGCCGAGGAGTTCGGCTTCTCAACCGCCCCTCTGATTTCCATGGGCTGCATCATGATGCGCAAGTGCCACCTGAACACCTGCCCCGTGGGCGTCGCTACGCAGGATCCCGAACTTCGTCAGAAGTTCCCGGGCCAGCCCGAGCACGTCATCAATTTCTTCTTCTTCGTCGCCGAGAATTTGCGCCGTGTCATGGCCGAGCTGGGCTTCCGCACGCTCAATGAAATGGTCGGCCGTGTCGATTGCCTGGTACAACGCACCGACATTGAGCACTGGAAAGCGAAGGGCATCGACCTTTCTGCCGTTCTTTACAATCCTCCGGTGCCAAGCCACGTCGGGCGCCGCGCCATGCAGGCGCAGGATCACGGCCTCGAAGAGGCTCTCGACCGCAAGCTGATCGAAATGACCCAGGAAGCGCTCGAGAATCGTACGCCCGTTTCGTTGAGCATGCCGATCCGCAACATTCACCGCACCGTTGGCACCATGCTGAGCGGTGAAATCGCCCGACGCTACGGCTCCGCGGGCTTGCCCGAAGATACGATCCGCGTTCATTTTACCGGTTGCGCGGGGCAAAGCTTCGGCGCGTTCCTGGCCAAAGGCCTGGCGCTCACCCTCGAAGGCGATGGCAACGACTACGTTGGCAAGGGCCTTTCTGGCGGCAAGTTGATTGTCTATCACTCCCGCAAATCCGAATTCGTGCCCGAAGAAAACATCCTGATCGGCAACGTCTGCCTCTATGGCGCAACCAGCGGCGAAGCTTTCTTCGGCGGCATGGCCGGCGAACGCTTCGCCGTTCGCAATTCCGGAGCCACCTCGGTTGTGGAAGGTGTCGGCGACCACGGCTGCGAGTACATGACCAACGGCTTGATCGTCGTGCTGGGCCGCACCGGAAGAAACTTCGCGGCCGGCATGACCGGCGGAATCGCCTACGTACTTGACCGCGACGCCGATTTTGCGCTGCGCTGCAATCGCGCCGAAGTGGATCTCGAGCCGGTCACCGACCAAAAGGACGCCGACCTGCTCTATCAGTTGATCGCGCGCCACAGCGAATACACGCAAAGTCCACAGGCCAAATGGATTCTTGAAAACTGGGAAGCCACGTTGCCGCAATTCATCAAAGTCTTCCCGCACGAATATAAGCGGGTGCTGGGGGTGCCGCGCGTTCCGGCCGGAATGCTGGTCGGTCAGGCCGCCAAACAAAGTCGTGGGCAGGTGATCGGTGGGTAAAGTTACCGGATTCAAGGAATACAATCGCGAGACCCCCCTGCGTCGCCCCGTAGCCGAACGCATCAACGACTACCTCGAGGTCTACAAGCCGTTCCCGGAAGACCATGTCCGCACCCAGGCCGCGCGCTGCATGGACTGTGGAATCCCGTTCTGCCACACCGGCTGCCCGGTGAACAACATCATTCCTGACTGGAACGACCTGGTTTACCAGGACCAGTGGAAAGACGCGATTCGCGTCCTGCACTCCACCAATAATTTCCCCGAGTTCACCGGCCGCATCTGCCCTGCGCCCTGCGAAGCTGCTTGCGTTCTCGGCATCAACGAGCCTCCGGTGGCTATCAAAGTGATCGAAAAGACGATCGTCGAGCACGCCTGGAAAGAAGGCTGGATCAAGCCCGAGCCTCCGGACACTCGCACCGGGAAACGCGTCGCGGTCGTCGGTTCCGGCCCGGCCGGCATGGCGGCGGCGCAGCAGTTAAATCGTGCCGGCCATTGGGTAACGCTTTTTGAGAAAGCCGACCGCATCGGCGGCCTCCTCCGATATGGCATTCCCGACTTCAAAATGGAAAAGCACATTCTCGACCGCCGCCTCGATCAAATGGCCGCCGAAGGCGTCCAATTTGAGACCAGTGCGCATGTCGGCCACAACGTGCCCGTACAGGCTTTGCGCAAGGAATTCGACGCCATCCTTTTGGCTGGCGGCGCCGAAGCCCCGCGCGACTTGAAAGTCCCCGGCCGCGACTTAAAAGGCATTCACTTTGCGATGGAGTTTCTCCCGCAGCAGAACAAGAGAATTGCAGGCGACGAGGTCGTTGGCCAAATCATGGCCACCGGCAAACAGGTGGTTATCATCGGTGGCGGCGACACCGGCGCCGATTGTCTAGGTACCTGCCATCGCCACAAAGCTGCCGTGGTAAGCCAATTCGAGATCATGCCTATGCCGCCGCAGGACCGCCACGCCAGCACTCCGTGGCCGTTCTGGCCCCTGCAGCTGCGCACCGAAAGTGCCCATGAAGAAGGTGGCCTGCGCGATTGGGCCCTGAACACCACCAAATTTGTCGGTGACGGAAACGGCAAAGTAAAAGAGCTGCACGGCATTCGCGTAGGCCCGCCGCCCAAGTTCGAGCCGATTCCGGGCACCGAGGTCGTGATCGAAGCCGATCTGGTGCTGTTGGCGCTGGGTTTTACAGGACCGGTAAGGCAAGGCATGCTCGAGCAATTTGGCGTCGAGCTGGATCCCCGCGGCAACGTGGCCACAAAAGGGAACTACGGCAGTTCCGTTCCGGGAATCTTTGCGGCCGGCGACATGCGTCGCGGCCAATCGCTGGTCGTCTGGGCCATCGCCGAAGGCCGCAGCGCCGCCCGCGCCGTCGACCACTACCTCGCTCGCTCCTGACGAAATCGCCCGCCCGCGGCGGATCCGTTTGCGCCGGTTATGAATCTCGCACCGCCGCTCCGCTGCCAATCCGTAGCAGGCGCGTCCCGGTGCTAACCTCGATTCATGAATGTCCCCGAATCCTGGACCAAGCGCCTGCCCTTGCTCGAAGCGCTGGAAGAAAATTGGGAGCCTGTCCCGCGTCCCGCACTCCTGCTCGCCTCGGCCTTCTACGCAATCCTGCTGGTTCAAGCCGCGCGCGGCTCCGGTCTTCCGCAGTGGATGGACCTTGTCTTCATCCCCATTCACGAGGGCGGCCACCTCTTGTTTCGCTTCTTCGGCGAATTTCTAGCCGTCGCTGGCGGAACCTTGCTGCAACTTGCGGTGCCCCTCATGCTCGCCGCATATTTCATCCTGCGCAGGCAAGTACAGGGCACTGCGTTCTGCCTTTTCTTCTTCTTCGAGCAGTTGCTTCCCATCTCGGTCTACATGGCGGATGCCCGCGCGCAGGAACTTCCTCTCCTGACGGTCGGCGACACCGACAACGTAATCCACGATTGGAATTATCTGTTCACTAAATTCGGCGTTCTCGATCATGACACCCAAATCGCCCAGGCGTTCCGGATCCTCGGCTGGATCGGCATGCTAGTCACGGTGGCCTGGATGGCTTGGCGCAGTCTGCCCTCGGCGAGCCCTCGCCAGAACGCGCCGGGGTAGGGTTCAGATGTGGCGCCGCGGTTTGCGCTGCGACATCTTGCCGTTGCCCCTTGCCAATTGATCGATTCCTTGCAACCGCTTGGCCGCCGCCGGAAACAGCCGCAGGGCAGCGTGCCCAATCTTTTCCACCTGCTGGCGCGTCAGCCCCGGGTACTTCCGCAGGGCGTCCATATTCGCGCCAATGGTAGCGTCTGTGGTGCACGGCACGCCGCAATCTGAGCCATACACCAAATAATCATGCGAAGTCATGGCCAGCGCGGCGCCGAGCGCGGTCGGGCAGGTCGCCGCCGTATCGAGATACAGCCGCTGAAGATGCTGCCTCATCTCCGCCGGGGTCAGCTGGTTCGGATTCGGAACCCATTTCTCGTTGCCCAATATCAGCAATCGCCCCGACAACGCCGGCAGCGCCCCTCCGCAGTGCGCGAGCACGAACTTGATGTTCGGATACCTCCGAAACGTGCCCGTATACAACATATCCGTCACGGTACGTGCCGTTTCGAAGGCCACTTCCTGCAACGCGCACGGCCGCCCCATCACACCCGGTGCGTAAGCGTCCGGATGTGCGAATACCACTGCTCGCCGCCGGTCAAGTTCGGCCCACACCGTGTCCAGGCGCGGATCGCTCAGATAAACATCGTTGTAGCGGCAGGTAACCGCGAATCCGTCGGCATGAAGCTCCTCAACTGCGCGCTCGATCTCCATAACAGCAGCCTTCGCATCGTCGGTAGGCAGCGCCGCCAGCAGCCCCAACCGCGCCGGATGTTTCTTCACGAGCGAAGCTGCGTAATCGTTCGAAGCTCGCAGCCGATCAAGCGTCTTGGGAATATTGCTGAGCATTTGCATCGCGATGCCCGTGCGATCCATATGGGCAAGCGTCTGTTCCAGATCCCAATGCGGAGCCGCTTCGATTGCCCAGCAGGCCTTCTGCATCGCTTCCAAGCGCTGATTCCCTAACTGCTCACTCTCCGGCGGATAAAAATGCGCGTGGATATCAATCCATCCATCAACATTCATCAGTGGATTCTCCTGGTAGCAACGATTACCGTGGGACCATTACATTCTGGCGATGGTTTCAACGGCATCCCCGAATTCGTGGATACCGCCCGCGGGCAGCGGTGCGCGCTAGTAGATACCCCGCCTCAAATCCATCAAGTGCGGCAACTCCACTTCAAGCACGCGCCCATAATCGCCCAGGGTGATATGGATGTCCTCGGCCGGTCCAACGTCGCGGTCGGTCCAATTCGTGCTAGGCACAATCGCGGAAGCATTTGCCAGGTCCGCGCTGTCGTAATCCTTATCCTGGGCCTTCAGATCGCCCGGCGATACCTGGTAGACGAGTTTGGCTTTGGTATCCAGCAGGAGCCAGCGGTGCCCAAGCAATAGGAGCACGAGATTGGCGTCCTTCTTCTTGTCAGGCTGATAGACATTCCAGGTAAGTGGAATCTTATCGTCGATCTTCACTTGCCCTTCGGTGACGGCTCGCCAGTGATACCGTTCGGCACATTGGGCACCGGCCGCCGTCACGAGGACCGCCGCGGCACAAAATGCTCCCACCGCGGCGTATTTTCGCAAAACGATCCATAAATCGTATTGAAGAAGCGGGAAAATCAAAATCTCCTGAGAGAAGGTTCGTGCCGTGGTACCTGCCTGCGTCGCTCTAAAGCGGCGCCCGGACCTCGCTGAAGCTCTTGTCGAGCAATCCTATACCTTCGTCGATATCCGCTTTGGTAATGTTCATCGGAGGCGCCATGCGGATCACGTTCCCATACAATCCGCCTTTACCGATCAACAGCCGATTCTCGCGGGCGCGTTCCATCAGACGGGTCGCCTCGGCGGGCGCAGGCTCCTTCGTCTGGCGATCCCGAACCAGTTCCAGCCCCTGCATCATCCCCATCCCGCGCACGTCGCCGATCAAAGGATATTTGGCTTTCAGCTCTTCGAGCTTGCTGCGGAAGTAGCCTCCCACCACGTGCGTATTCTCGAGAAGATTCTCCTCCTCGATGACTTCAATCACCGCGCGCGCGGCCACCGACGTAACCGGGTTGCCCCCGAACGTCGAAATCGTCAGACCCTGGAACTTGTCCGCCAGCTCGGCCGTCGTGACTGTCGCTCCCACCGGCACACCATTGCCCATGCTCTTTGCGCAGGTAATCATGTCCGGCACAACTTCCCATTGCTCGATCCCAAACCATTTTCGTCCGGTGCGCCCAAAGCCCGTCTGCACCTCGTCTGAGATGAACACACCGCCGTAATTCTTCACGATCCGGTAAACAATCTTGAAATATTCCGGCGGCGGCGTGATGAACCCGCCCACGCCTTGAATCGGCTCGGCTATGAATGCGGCGATCGTTCCGCTGGTGGTCGTTTGAATCAGATTCTCGACATCCTTCGCGCACGCCACCCCGCATTCTGGATATTTCAGGTGCAGCGGGCATCGGTAGCAATATGGGTTAAGCGCATGTGACACTCCGACGCTGATCACCCCGCCCTTGCGCCACGCCGCCTGGCCTGTGACTCCCTTGGCGAGCGACGAGCCACCGGAATAAGCGTGCCGCAGCGCCACAATGTCGTAGCTCGGACTCGCCATCCGCGCGAGCAGAATGGCCGCCTCATTCGCCTCGGTTCCCGAGCTGGTAAAAAAACTCTTCTGAAGCTTTCCGGGGGTGATTTGCGCCAGCTTCTCCGCAAGCGCCACGATCGCTTCGTTCGGGAAAAGTGTCGAAGTGTGCTGCAGCTTGTCGACTTGCGCCTGGATCTTCGACGTGACCTTCGGATTGCAATGCCCTAGCCCGATCGTCACGATGCCGCCGAAAAAATCCAGATACTTGTTCCCCTCCACGTCCCATAAATATTGCATCGAGCCGCGGTCGGCAACCAGCGGGTGCTGATAGTAATTCGTCACCGCGGGCCACAGATATTCCTTGTGCTTGCGCACAACCTCTTCGCTGCGGCTCAGCATGGCCTCACTTTCCTCCGCCATCAATCGCTCCCTTTTCGCGCCCGAATCGATCCTGCCGCCGCGTCCGCACCCCACAGATCCTGCCGCAGTTTAACCCGCTGTGCTCTCTCCGGCAATAGAACCCCGGAAACGCCCGGTGCGAAAGAAGACTAAGCAATTACGGGGTTCCTCCGTATAATCCACCCATGCAGGCGGAAAAGGCCAGTTGGCACCTCGTTCGCGCGTGCACCCGGATTTTTCCGGATTGCCTCACCCTTTGTCAGGCCATTGCCTTCAACATGTTTCTGGCCTTCTTTCCTCTACTTCTTTTCTCCCTGGGATTTTTGGCCATTACCTCCCATTTTGTCGACGCTCTCCGGGAAATCCCCGACCGCTTGAGCCTCATCCTTCCGCCCGGCAGTATGACGGTCATCGCCGCCTATTTCGTCCGTCGCGTGAATCGCCCCTGGCGATGGATGCTCCTTGGTCTGCTCGGCACGCTGCTGGCCGGAACGCAAGTCATGCTTGGCTACATGGAAGGTTTTCGCATTATCGAAGGAGATTTGCTCAGCCCCAGCTACTGGCGCCGCCAGTTCCGGGCCCTTGGTTTGCTCTGCCTCACCATTATTCCCATGCTCTCGGTCGTCGCTCTCACCGTCTATGGAAAACAGACCCGCGAATGGCTGATGCTGGAGACCGGTTCGGCTACGGCAACCCGCATCGGCGAACTGGCATTTTACGCCGCGGTGGTGTTTTTCTTGGCGATGGGAGTGCTCGTACTCCTCTACCGTATCGGCCGTCCGGGACATCCCGGACTGCGCAACCTCCTTCCTGGCGCAACGGTCTCGACCGGGCTCTGGTGGGCCGTCGACATCTCTTTCAGCTTTTACATGCGCAAAATGCCCTACGACTTCGTATATCGTGGCTTGGCTGCCGCGATCGGCCTGCTTTTATGGATGTTCCTCACCGCCGTCGTGGTCTTCATTGGCGCAGCGTACAATGCCGAAGTTCGTGAGGCGACCGAAGCCCAATCGGCCGCTGTGGTCTCCGCCTTTCGCCCCCAGCCCGTGGTGGCAAATCGTTCAACTTCCGAGCCGTAAAGCGCCAAAACTGTTAGACTGAGGCTGCCCTAGCTTCTAACCGCTGTGCGGAGGCGCCATGAGCGAAATGCGCGTCGAATGCTACTCGGGTTACCGGGCTGACGAAACTCCCCTTCGCTTCACCCTGCGCGGCCGCGAGTTCGAAGTACACGAACTCGATGGTCGTTGGTACTCCCCAGCCGCCAGCTACTTCCGGGTCCGCGCCGGCGACGGCAATTATTATGTGCTGCGCCATGACGAAGTGCAGGATAGCTGGACGCTCGACGGTTTCCGAGCCGCCCGCTAGGCGACCCTGAGGCGGGAAAAACCTTGAGGCGGTCGCGCCCAAGAGAATTAAATGTAGCGCCGTGTTAGGCGCGGCATTCGCTATCGGCAGACCAAGGCGAAATGCACGGGAGGGACCCCCTGCAACTTTTGCGGCCCTGGGGGGTTCAATTCTACCAGCCATGTTTTTCACCTGGCCATCACGCCCGAGTCAAGAGCCCCGCCAAGTCGGCCTTCGCCGCAGTTTTGACATTGCCGGCGCAGCGATTCTTGCCGCCACAATGGCCCTTCTCCTGGTGGTTCTGTTCACGGCCGCACCTGGCGCCAGCGCCGACAAGCATAAGAAAGACAAATCCGGCGAGCAGATCATCGAGCTCAGCAAGAAATTCAAAGGCAAGCTCCCCATCACGGAGTTAAACGAAGACGAAGCTATTCTCCACGCTTTAAATCGTCTCGCCTACGGCCCGCGCCCTGGCGACGTCGAGAGCGTCCGCGAAATGGGTTTGGAAAAATGGGTCGACCGTCAACTCGAGCCTGACTCCATCGACGATTCCGCGCTCAACGCGCGCCTTGAAAAATATCCGACGCTAAAAATGTCGTCGCCGCAACTGCTTGAGAAATTTCCGCAAGCGAACCAGCTCGCCAAGCAGCAGGGCCTTGCGAAAGAGGACGCGCAGGACGAAATGCGCGAAAAGCGCCGCGAAGCCGTGGCCAGCGTGCCCATCACCGGCAGCGACAATATCGACAAAGCCCAGCAGCAGCTAGCCATGATTCAGGGTCCGAACCGCCCCATCGCCGAGCTCTCCATGGCCAAGCTCGACCGCGCCGTCTACAGCCAGCGCCAACTGGAAGCCGTCATGGAAGACTTCTGGTTCAATCACTTTAACGTCTTCGCCAACAAAGGCGCGGATCGTTGGTTGCTAACCGCCTACCTCCGCGACACGATTCGGCCGCACACCATGGGCAAGTTCGACGATCTGCTCATAGCCACCGCGAAAAGCCCCGCGATGCTTTTCTTTTTGGATAACTGGCAGAGCGTCGATCCCCAGGCCTTCCAGCAATGGCGCGAGCAAAGGATGCTGCGCGCCCGCTATCAGGGAATTTTCCGCGGGGGCTTCCCTCCCAGGCCCGGCGAATTTCCGCGTCCCGGAGCAGGCGTTCCCGGAACTGCCGCGCCCAACTCGCCAAAGCAGCAGGACCGCGGCCTGAATGAAAATTACGGCCGCGAAGTGATGGAACTCCACACCGTAGGAGTCGACGCCGGCTACACCCAGCAGGACGTCATCGAGATGGCCAAGTGCCTCACCGGCTGGACGATTCGCGAGCCCCGCCGCGATCCCGACTATCAGTTCCGTCCCGAATTTCACACCCCAGGCAAAAAAACCGTAATGGGCCGCACCATCAACTCCGGCGGCGAAAAGGACGGGCAGGACGCACTAAAAATGCTCGCCAACGATGCTCACACTGCCACAATGATCTCAACCAAACTGGCGCGCCACTTCGTTTCCGACAATCCGCCGCAGTCCTTGATCGACCGCATGAGCAAAGAATATTTGTCGAGCGAAGGGGACACGCGCAGCGTCCTGAAAACGATGATTTATTCGCCCGAGTTCTGGTCGAAGGACGCCTATCGCGCCAAAGTCAAAACACCCTTTGAGCTGGTAGCCAGCACCGCTCGAACGCTCGACGCCGATCTTGTGGTTTCGCTTCCGCTCGCACAATGGGTCGGCCGCATGGGCGAGCCGCTTTTCCTGCACGAGCCCCCCACCGGCTACGCGGATAACTCCAGCACCTGGGTGAACAGCGGCGCCCTGTTGAACCGCCTGAATTTCGCCCTCTTGTTTGCCGCAGACCATATGGCCGGCGCAAACGTCAATCTAAGCGCCGCCTTCGGCGAGGATGGCTCAAAAGACGCCGGAACAGCCCTAAGGCGGGCGGTAGACTCCTTTCTGGGCGGCCAGATCGCTCCCGGCACCCGCGAAACACTCGAGGCGCGTTTGAACGATCCGCAGATTTTGCAAGCCAAGCTGGATGACCCGGTCAAGCAGGTGAACGAGGGCTTGCTATCAGGTTTGGTTTTAGGCGCGCCCGAATTTCAGCGCCGCTAGATATTCTTAGAAGGGGGGAGCAATCATGAGAATTTCTCGCCGGTATTTTTTGAAAAGCGGCGGCATCGCCATGCTCGGTATGGCGTCGCTGCCGTCCTTCCTGCAACGAGCCGTTGCTGCAACCGTTTCGCCCAACAAGAAAAAAATGGTCGTGCTGTTTCAGCGCGGTGCCATGGACGGCCTCAACGTCGTCGTCCCCTTCGCTGAGCCAAATTACTACCAGATGCGTCCCAGCATTGCGATCCCGCAGCCGCAGCGCGGCGGCGCCGAAGCGGCCCTTGATCTCGATGGGTTTTTCGGTTTGCATCCGAGCCTGCAGCCCTTGCAGGCACTTTTCCAGAAGGGCGAACTGGCCGTCGTACAGGCCGTCGGCTCTCCCGATCCGACGCGCTCACATTTTGACGCCCAGGATTTCATGGAATCCGGCACCCCGGGCGTAAAGTCGACCGACGATGGCTGGCTCAACCGCGCCCTGCAAATCACGCCGCAAGACCACCCCTCGCCATTCCGCGCGGTCGCCTTCGGCCCCTATCTCCCGCGCACGTTGCAAGGCAGCGTCTCGGCCCTGGCCATTCCCGACCTCAAGCAATTTAAAATGTACGGTCCGCAGCAAACCGTAGAAGGCGGCTTCGAATCAATGTACGCGCAGACCGTCGACCAAGCCCTCCGAGGCGTAGGCCAGGAGACCTTTGAGGCCATCGATCAGCTCAAAAGGATCAATCCTGACCTGTATGAACCCGAGAACGGTGCTCAATATCCCAAGAGTCGCTTCGGCCAGAGCCTGATGGAAATTGCCGAACTCTTTAAAGCCGACCTAGGCCTGGAAGTGGCTTTCCTCGATAGCGGAGGCTGGGATCATCACGTCAACGAAGGCGGCGTGCAGGGCCAGCTCGCAAACCTTCTTCGCGATTTAGGGCAGGGAATTGCGGCCTTCCATCAGGACCTGGGCGACCGCATGGGCGATATCGTTTTCGTCAGCATGTCCGAATTCGGTCGCACCGCGCACGAAAACGGTAATCGCGGCACTGACCACGGTCACGCAAATTGCATGTTCGTGATGGGCGGGGACGTAAAAGGGGGGAAGGTTTACACGCGCTGGCCCGGGCTGAGCGAAGAGCACCTCAACCAGGGCCGCGACCTGGCGGTCACAACCGACTACCGCAGCGTCCTAGGGGAAATCATCTCCACGCATCTCGGCGACCAAGACCTGAACAAAGTGTTCCCGGGATACGCGAACGACCCGCGCCAATTTCTCGGCCTGTTAAAAACCTAGCCGAACTTTCGCGTGCGCCGTGAAAGTGGGGCTAGCCCACCTCCCACCATCCCCGGCCAAAACAAAAAACAGAGGGCCAAATCGCCCTCCCTTTTTAGTTCGCCGGCTTGGGACGGCTCTTGCCCGGGGTGCACGTCCAACGACGACGAGTCATGCATCCTAACGCCAGCGTTCCGCGGGCGTCAGTTGCCTTGGTTTTCGGCCCCTGGCGTTAGGCGCTCTCAATCCCCTCGCGCCCGGCCGCTCGATGCGTCTCATCCACCTTGATCCGCATCCCAAAGAAGGATCGGTAGACGAACAAGAACGACACGAGGAAGAACACTCCTGCCAGAATCTGCGTCAGCTGCGGGTTCTTCGAGGTCAGCTCTACCGCCAATTCAACCGCCAGCAAGCCGAACAGCGTAGTGAATTTAATAATCGGGTTGAGCGCCACCGAAGAGGTATCCTTGAACGGGTCACCCACCGTATCGCCAACCACCGTCGCATCGTGCAGCGGCGTCCCTTTCTGCTTCAACTCCACTTCGACGATCTTTTTGGCATTGTCCCAAGCACCGCCGGCGTTGGCCATGAAAATCGCCTGATACAACCCGGAGATGGCAATCGCGATGAGGTACCCGATAAAGAAGAACGGCTCAACGAACGCAAACGACAAGGTGGCGAAAAACACCGCGAAAAAGATGTTCCACATGCCCTTCTGCGCGTATAACGTGCAGATTTCCACCACCTTTTTGCTGTCCGCGATGGATGCTTTTTCAACCCCTTCGAGCTTGATGTTCGCTTTGATAAACTCAACGGCGCGATAGGCCCCCGTGGTCACGGCCTGGGTCGAAGCTCCGGTGAACCAGTAGATCATCGCCCCGCCGGTGATCAGTCCGAGAACGAACGGCGCATGCAGCAGTGAAAGCTTATCGACGTTGGTCGTGATTCCATTGGTCAGGGCCATGATGATCGAGAAGGTCATGGTGGTGGCGCCGACGACGGCTGTGCCGATCAGCACCGGTTTTGCGGTGGCCTTAAAAGTGTTTCCCGCGCCGTCGTTTGCCTCCAACAGATCCTTGGCGCGGTGGAAGTTTACATCGATGTTGTAGTCCCTCTTCAGTTCCTGCTCAATATTGGGTACTTGCTCGATCAGCGAAAGCTCATATATCGACTGAGCGTTGTCAGTCACCGGACCATAGGAGTCGACGGCGATCGTTACAGGACCCATGCCGAGAAATCCGAAAGCCACGAGCCCGAAAGCGAACACCGGTGCGGCAATCATCATTGCGCCCAGCCCTTGCGAGCTGAAGATGTATCCGACCGACATCAGGCCCACCATCGTCAATCCCAGGTAGTAGCAGGAGAAGTTGCCGGCCACGAATCCGGAGAGAATCCCGAGCGACGCTCCGCCTTCGCGGGCCGAGCTCACAACTTCTCGCACGTGCCGTGATTCCACCGACGTGAACACCTTCACCAGTTCCGGGATCACTGCTCCGGCCAGCGTGCCGCACGAGATGATCGTCGAAAGCTTCCACCATTGCGTCGAATCGCCGCCGAGGTTGGGAATCATGTAGTAGGAAATGATGTAGGTCATCACGATCGACACGATCGAGGTGATCCACACGAGCGACGTCAAAGGCGCCTCGAAGTTCATTTCATCGGCGTTGCCGTACTTCGCTTTCGCAATAGCGCCGTTCAGAAAGTACGCCGCCGCCGCCGAGACGAGCATCGCAATACGCATCACGAAGATCCACACCAGCAATTGCACCTGCACCGCCGGATTTTTAACGCCCAGCAAGATAAACGTAATCAGCGCCACGCCTGTCACGCCGTAAGTTTCAAACCCATCCGCGCTGGGGCCAACCGAGTCACCTGCGTTGTCGCCGGTGCAATCGGCGATCACTCCGGGGTTCCGCGCGTCATCTTCTTTGATCTTGAACACGATCTTCATCAGGTCTGACCCGATGTCCGCAATCTTGGTAAAAATTCCACCCGCAATCCGCAGCGCCGCCGCACCCAGTGATTCGCCAATCGCGAATCCGATAAAGCACGGCCCCGCATAGTCGCCAGGGACGAACAGGAGAATCACGAGCATCATCAGCAGCTCCACGCTGATCAGCATCATACCGATGCTCATGCCCGCGCTCAACGGAATCTGATAAATCGGATACGGTTTGCCGCGAAGCCCCGCGAAGGCCGTCCGCGAGTTCGCGAAGGTGTTCACCCGAATCCCGAACCAGGCCACGCCGTAGCTCCCCGCGATTCCCAGCACGCTGAACGCGAGAATCATGATTACCCGCGAGGCCTCGTATTTGAGCAGCACGCCAAAGTACAAAATGATGATGGCTGCGATGAACGCCCACAGCAGCATCAGGAATTTGCCCTGCGTGATCAGGTAGGTCTTGCAGGTCTCATAAATCAGTTCGGACATTTCGCGCATCGTACGGTGCACCGGCAGGTTCTTCAGCCCCACGAAAATCGTCATGCCAAAAACCAGTCCCAGCACGCAAAACAACAGCCCGAAAGTCAGCAGCTTGTGCCCATCCACGCCGAAAAACTGCACCGTCGACAAATCCGGCAGCTTCAAATTCGCTTCACCACCCACGTTCTCCTGCGCGCGCGTCGCCGCTGCTCCTCCCAAAATAGCCAGCCATACCGCTGCGTGAGACATTAGCTTCCAAAGCCGGCAACGTAGCCGTCCGCTGCCTGCGAGACAATCTTGCATCAGTGTCCTCCACCCTCGTTTTTCTTTCGCTTGTGCCAACCAGAACTCCTTCGAAATCGCCATTGGAACTTCAACAGGGAATGAATATCGGAAAATTTAACCACAACGATGACTCTGACTTCCGCACGCAGTTCCGGCAATCGCTAGCATCCGCCAGAACCAGCATCCTATGACCGGTCCTCGCGCAGTGCTAACACCGATAACCTTCTTGGAAAATCGATTTCTCCCTCGGGCTTAGGCTCCCTGAGCAGGAGCCAACTCTACAGAAGCACACACGCTCCAGGACATTCCTTTCTAGCAGTTTCGTGGTGTTTCGTCAAGAAAATGCACGCCTTACCCAAGTCTTGCCCAAGTCTAGCATTGACATCGCTGTTGTCCCCCCGTAGCCTAGCGCCGCGACCGACATTGGCACAGGAACTCCTGTCTGTGGGCAGTTTGATTCCGGCTCTGCCGGGAGCGTCGGAAGGGGGCATACGGAATGAAGCCCGAAGAAGTCCGCAGGATTTTCGAGCAGGTAGGTGCGGTGCGCACCGGGCATTTCGAGCTGAGCAGCGGCCTCCACAGCGGAACCTACATTCAGTGCGCTCTCGTCCTGCAGTATCCACAACACGCCGAAGCCCTCGGCCGCGCGCTCGCCGAACATTTCCAGGGCTCTCAGATTTCCTGTGTCGTCGCCCCTGCCATGGGCGGAATCACGATCGGCTACGAAGTGGCCCGCGCCCTCGGCGTGCGCTCCTTGTGGGTGGAACGCGACCGCTCGGGCCAAATGGCCCTCCGCCGCGGCTGGGAACTGAAACTCGCCGAGCGCGTCCTGGTCGTCGAAGACGTTTGGACCACCGGCGGTTCCACGCGCGAAACCATCGGCGTAGTGGAACAGGAAGGTGGCCAAGTCGTCGCCGCAGGAGCCCTGATCGACCGCACAGCCGGCCTTCTTGAACTAAGCGTTCCCGCCCGCGCCCTTCTCGAAATGCAAGTCCCGAGCTATGAACCCGGTGATTGCCCCCTGTGCCGCGCCGGCGGCGCCACCACCCGCCCTGGCTCCCGGATGACCCGTCACAGTTAAGAACGTCTCCGCAGGCAACGGCCGCGGATTTCAAACCAAGCTGACCGAGTGCGGGTCTACATGTCGCGCCGTGGCCCGTGAGCGCGGCATTTCCCATGGACACATCCGCTGCTCCGTTTCAATTCGAAGTTGGCCGGTAATTCCAATCTCCACGCCGGCACCGATTACGGTGCCTCGCGTGCCTCGTGCGATAATGCCGCCAGCCGCCCCGATGAAAAACATCAAGCTAACCATCGCCTACGACGGCGCCGATTTCCACGGCTGGCAGTTCCAGCCCGGCGTGGCGACGATTCAAGGCGCTATCAATGAAGCCGCGCGCAAGATCACGCAGGAAAAAATTGTTGCTCAGGGAGCAAGCCGCACCGACGCCGGCGTCCACGCCCTCGGGCAGGTCGCCCATTTCAAGACGCGTTCGCCGCTCTCTGCACCGGAAATCCAGCGTTCTCTCAACGCACTCCTGCCACCGGCAATCCGCATCGTCGCCGCCGAAGAGGTCGGCCAGGATTTTCATTCACGTTGGCTCTCGCAAGGCAAGACCTACCGCTACCGCATCTATCGCGGCAAGGTCCTGCCGCCGTTTGAATATCGCCGCGTGCTGCACTATCCCTGGCCCCTCGACGAAGGCGCCATGGCCGCCGCCGCCCGTCTGTTGGAAGGCGAGCACGACTTCTCTTCCTTTGCCGCCTCCTCCGGCTCAGAAGACAACGACCGCGACCGCGAGGTGCGGCGCGTGGTGCATTCCTCGCAAATCATCTGCGATCCGGCCGGCGAAGAAATCTCCTACGTGGTCCGCGGCCAATCCTTCTTGCGTTACATGGTCCGCAAAATGGTCGGGACCCTCATCGAAGTAGGCCGCGCCCGCTTAACCCCAGACGACATTCCGTCCTTGTTCGAATTGCGCGACCGCTCCCGCTCCGGTCCCACAGTCCCTCCCGAAGGCCTCTACTTAGTCTGCTTGGAATATCCCGACCCGACCGACTCCCTGGCAGCCTCCTCCTTGCGCCGCAACTCCGGCAGGTAGCAGATGCGATGCCGGTTTCCTGTCGCCCATAGCGGGTCGGCAAAGAGCATCGATGCCTTTTCGCAACGCCGGCGGCTCGCCGGCGCATTTGCCATCTGATTGGCCATCGTTTGGCGCACGGTGCTGGCTGTCCTGGTTGCGCGCCAGAAGCCCGGGTGGAAAGCCGCAGGCATCGTTTTTGTCCTTGGTTGCCGTCCTTCGAGCGAGCGCAGCGACGAGAGAGCTCTATTCGATGTAGAATTTCGGCAATGACGTCAGAAAAAGAGCCGCTCACTCGTCGCGTTCCTGATTCGATTCACTACATCGATTCAATCGATCCTGCCAACGGCGCAATCAACAAGCGCTTTGAATCCACCGATCTTTCAAGCCTTCCCGCAATCTTAGAACGCGCCCGAGCCGCGCAAAAGCAATGGTCCTCTAGACCCCTCCGGGAACGCTGCGCCCAGCTGCAACTCCTGCGCGACGTAATCCTCGAATCGCGCGAGCAAATCGCCGGCGTAATCGCCGCCGAAACCGGCAAGCCCCGCAGCGAAGCAATCTTCGCAGAAATTCTGCTGGCCCTCGACACCGCCGATTTCCTGGCTCGCTGGGCCCCGCGTTGGCTGCGCCCGGAACGCGTCCCGCACCACAACATCGCGCTGAAAGCAAAATCAGGTTGGCTGGAATACGAACCTTACGGCGTGATCGCGGTCATCTCTCCTTGGAACTTCCCGTTTTCAATTCCGCTCCTGCAGCTAATCCCCGCCTTGGTCGCCGGCAATGCCGCCTTGCTAAAACCCTCGGAAATAACTCCCTGGACAGGTGCACTCGTCGGCGAACTCATCACCAGGGCGGGTTTTCCCAAGGACTTAGTCCAGATCCTGCAAGGCCCGGGTGAAGTCGGCGCCGCCATCATCGAGGCTGCCCCCGACAAGGTGATCTTCACCGGTAGCGTAACAACCGGCCGGCGCATCGCCGAAGCCTGCGGCAGAAAACTGATTCCTGCTGTTCTCGAACTCGGCGGCAAAGATGCCATGATCGTCCTCGCCGATGCCGACCTTGAGAGCGCCTCGAGCGCCGCCGTCTGGGGCAGCTTCACCAACTGCGGCCAAGCCTGTCTTTCAGTCGAACGCATCTACGTCGAGCAATCCATCGCCGCCCGCTTCATCGATTTGTGCCTCCAAAAAACAAAAAAGCTTCGCCTCGGCCCAGCGTCTGATCTCGACGCGGAAGTCGGCCCGATGATTCACCTCCGCCAGTTGGAAAAAGTCGAAGCGCAACTGCACGATGCCCTCGCCCGCGGCGCCGAAATCCTCACCGGCGCGAACCGCCGCCCCGACCTAGGTGTGAATTTCCTCGAGCCCACACTCATAACGCGCGTGAATCACTCCATGGCCCTAATGCGCGAAGAAACCTTCGGCCCTGTCCTAGCCATTCATCCCGTCGCCTCCAGCGACGAAGCCCTCGCCTTAGCAAACGATTCTCCCTACGCCCTAGGCGGCAGCATCTGGACATCCGATACGCGCCGTGGCAAGGAGCTCGCCTCCCGCCTGCGTGCCGGCTCCGTAATGATCAATGACGTCGCCAGTTACTACGCCATCGCCGAAGCTCCCCACGGCGGTCGCGGGGCCAGCGGTTGGGGACGCACGCACTCTCGCCTAGGCCTGCAAGAAGTGGTGCATGTAAAATACGTGGACCTAGACCACCTGCCACACCTAGCCAAATCCTGGTGGTACGGTTACACGGCCGAATTAGCCACGGCCGCAACGCGCTTCGCTGACCTGCTGTTCGCGCGCAGTTGGAGGCGCCGCTTGTCGGCCGCGTTATCACGCCAAGGGGCCCGCGGCGTAATCTTCGGCCGTCACCGCATCTAGGCGAACCTCATAGGGAAAGGACGGGGTGTCGTAAGGCTTAGGTGTAGCGCCATGGTCTTCGGTGCGGCATCCTGCGATGCACTCCAGGAGACAGTAGTGGCTGTAAAATAAGGCAGTTTTGTCCGTGGCGAAGCCAGGCCATCAGACTGTTTAGTCTGACACAATGAAGGATAACCTCATCTTCGACTGGAACACCTATACAGGCGCCGAGCTTCCTGTGGGCCGCCGGGTAATGCTCAACGACGAAACCCTCCGCGACGGCCTGCAGAACCCGTCTGTGCGCGACCCCTCCATCGCCGAAAAACTCGAAATCCTCCACCTGATGGAATCCCTAGGCATCAACACCGTAAATATCGGTCTTCCCGGTGCCGGCTCCCGCGCCTTCGCCGACACCGAAGCCCTAGCCCGCGAAATCGCAAGCTCCCGCATGAAAATCCGCCCCAACTGCGCCGCCCGCACGCACAAAAACGACATCACTCCCATCATCGAAATTTCCCAGCGCTCGGGAATCGCCATCGAAGCCGCGACATTCCTGGGCTCAAGCCCCATCCGCCGCCTCGTCGAAGATTGGACCGTCGACCATCTTCAGCGTATCACCGAAGAAGCCGTAACCTACGCGGCCGAAGCCGGCCTGCCAGTCATGTACGTCACCGAAGACACTGTCCGCACTGATCCCGCAACAATCGTCGCGCTCTACTCAACCGCCATCCGCTGTGGCGCCTGCGCCATCGTCCTCTGCGACACGGTTGGCTATGCCACCCCGCACGGCGCCTACAATCTCGTCACATTTGCAATCAATGAGGTTGTAAAACCTTTCGGCGGAAAAATCCGCGTCGACTGGCATGGTCACAATGACCGCGGCCTGGCCGTAGCCAATTCACTAGCCGCCATAGCCGCCGGCGCCGATCAAGTGCACGCTGCCGCCCTCTCGTTAGGCGAGCGTGTTGGCAACACCCCCATGGAGCTGATGCTGGTCAACCTCCGCCTGCTCGGCCTGATCGATCGCGACCTCTCGCAACTTAAAAAATATTCCGAGACAGTAGCCCAAGCCACGCACACTACCATCCCGCCGAATTATCCCGTCGTAGGCCGCGATGCCTTTCGCACCGCCACCGGCGTCCACGCCGCCGCCATCATAAAGGCCTACAAGAAGAACGATCCAGAGCTGGCAAACTCCATCTACAGCGGTGTGCCCTCGCATCTGTTCGGGCTCGAGCAGATAATCGAAGTAGGTCCTCTCAGTGGCCGCTCGAACGTAATTCATTGGCTAGAAAAGCGCAGCATCCCCGCAACCGAGGAGCTCATCGACCGCATCTTCGAGGCCGCCAAACAATCCAACCGCGTCCTCACTGACAAAGACATCCAAGCAATCGTCGATTCAGTCACGGGCTGCTAGGTTGCAAGCTGCGGTCCCCTGTGCAGCACGGCTCTTTCAGTAGCGTTACGTTTTCCGAATTCGCTGGTGTTGCGAGCGATCTCCATAAAGGATTAAATAGGTGCATGGCCGCACCGCAATCGAGCACAAGAGTCCGCTTTCGCCCACTCACCGAAAGCGATCTGCCCGAAGCCGACCGCATCGTCCGCCTAGCCTTCGGCACCTTTATCGGCTTGCCCGACCCATCCCGCTTCATGGGCGACGCCGACTATGTCTACACGCGATGGAAATCTGACCCTTCTTCCGCCGTCGCCGCCGAGCACGAAGGAAAACTGGTCGGCACAAATTTTGCCAGCAACTGGGGCAGCTTCGGTTTCTTCGGCCCGCTTACTATCGAGCCTTCCTATTGGGATCGCGGCGTAGCCCAGCAACTCCTGGCCCCCACGATGGAAATTTTCCGTCGCTGGGGAAACCGCCACACGGGCCTTTACACGTTCGCCCAAAGCCCGAAGCACATGAGGCTCTATCAAAAATTCGGCTACTGGCCGCGCGACCTGGTCGCGGTCATGGCCAAGAAGGTCGCTCCGGTCGCGAAGGAAAGCGCTCCACCAGCCCCGTTCACGGCCACATCGGCGCTTTTCTCGCAAGTCGCTCCCGCGACCCGCCCGCAACTGCTCCTCGCCTGTCGCGAAGTCACCAGCGCCAATTTCGATGGCCTCGACGTCGAACGCGAAATCCGCTCGGTGGCCGAACAGAAGTTAGGCGACACCATCCTCCTCGGAGATAATTCGAAACTGAGCGCCTTAGCAGTGTGTCACGCGGGTCCCGGCACCGAAGCCGGCACCGGCGTCTGCTACGCAAAATTCGCCGCCGTAACTCCCGGCCCAAATGCCGCCGCGAATTTCGAGCACCTCCTTGGCGCCATCGAATCCTACGCTTGCTCGGTAGGCGCGCAGAAAATTCAAGCGGGTGTCAATCTCGCCCGCCGCGAAGCCTTTTCCGGCCTCTATGCCCGGGGCTTCCGCACCGAGATGCAAGGCGTAGCCATGGAAACAGGCGACGCCGGTTCTGGCTACAATCGTGCCGGAGTATACATTCTCGACGACTGGCGCTAAACTCCGGCAGGATTCGCGTGAAACTCCTTCGCATCTGCTGTATCTTTCTTTATATGGCTACTGTGTCCGCCCGTGCCACCGACGAGTCCGCCGCCGGCAAAATCTCGCGGGATCCCGGTGTCGCGCGCGCCTTGGACTGGTTAACCAAGAACACCACTTGGGTCACTGACCAGCAGGTCCGCCTCACCGAAATTCCCGCACCGGAATTCAACGAAGCCCAGCGCGGCCTCTACCTGAAGCAGCTGTTTGAATCCGCTGGCCTGCAAGTTCGCATCGACGAAATCGGCGACGTCATCGGCGAGCGTCCCGGCTCCGACCCCAAAAGTGTCATCCTGCTGGCCGCTCATCTCGACACAGTGTTCCCCGCTGATACCGATGTGCGCGTAAAGCGCTCCGGCGGCAGGCTCCTGGCCCCGGGTATTTCCGACAACAGCTCCGGTCTTTCCGCGCTCGTCGCTATCGCCCGCGCCCTCTCGGAATCGCGCCTCCGCACGATCAAGACGATCGTCTTCGCAGGCGACGTCGGCGAAGAAGGCGAAGGGAATTTGCGCGGCATGCGTGCGCTCATCGAGCGTTACGGCACACGTCTGGCCGCCGTAATCGCGGTCGACGGCCCCGCGACCGAGCACATTACCACCCAGGGTATCGCCTCGCGCCGCATCGAAGTGACCATCACCGGCCCGGGCGGCCACAGTTGGTCCGACTTCGGCGCTCCCAACCCGATCACCGCCCTCTCGCGCGGCATCGTGCGTTTCTCCGCCATCCGTCTGCCCGATACCCCGCGCAGCTCCTTCAACTTTGGGGTGATCGAAGGCGGGCAGTCCGTCAATTCCATTGCTGCACGGGCCGCCGTGAAAGTCGACCTGCGCTCTGAAAACGAAGATCAGCTCACCCGCATGGAAAACGCCCTGCGCGACGCCATGCAAGCCGGGGTCCGTGACGAAGCTGCCGCTGCTCGCTCCGGGAAAGATGCCATCCAGGTGAGCTTCCGCTCGATCGGCACGCGTCCTGCAGGCGCGCTTGCTGAGGATTCCGCGCTTCTACAAGCCATTCGTGACGCTGACAGCATCGTGGGCAACCACTCGCGCCTCGAACGCAGCTCGACCGACGCCAACGTTCCTTTGTCACTCGGCATCCCCGCCGTAGCCATCGGCGGAGGTGGGACAGGAGGTGGTTCCCACACCCTCAACGAATGGTACGATCCCGCCGGCCGCGATCTCGGCCTCAAGCGCCTCTTCCTAACGGCCGTGGGCCTAGCCGGCCTCCAGCCGTAACTGTTTTGCAAAAGGTTCTGTTTTCTTTCCGATCGGCGCGTCAGCTCTTGCCTGGCCACACACTTTTGTGTGGGTCGGGGCTCAATCGCGCCTACGCATTCACGTTCTCATCTGTGCCTTGGAAAATGATCCCGTAGCGCCGCACGAGCCGCCCAGTATCCGCACATTCCGTGAACGCCTCCTCCCGGCGGAGTCGAGGCCGAGCACAGGTAGACGCCCTTCGCCGGGGTTCCATACCCGCGCCAAGTAGGCCGGAAAATCAGTTGATCCAATTCCGGGCTCCCTCCGCTGAAATCTCCTCCCACAAGATTCGGGTTGTGCGATTCCAGATCCGCCGCCGTGATTACGCTTCGTTTCAGTATCCGCGCGCGAAACCCCGGGGCAAACCGTTCGATCTGATTTTCGATGCGCTCGCTCACATCGGCCTGCGATCCATTCGGTACATGACAATAGGCCCAAGCCACATGCTTGCCGGCGGGAGCACGCGTCGGATCAAATAGGGTGGGCTGCGCCAAAAGCACGAATGGCTTTTCCGATGTCTGGCCGCGCCAGGGCGCGCGCTCGGACGCCTCGATCTCTTCGAGTGTCCCTCCGAGATGGACCGTGCCAGCCCGTTGGCAGGCATCGGCCATCCACGGAATCGGGCCGTCGAGTGCCCAGTCCACTTTGCAGGCGCCCGGCCCATAGCGGTAGCGCTCGAGCTTCCGGCAAAAATATTTGTTGAAAAGATTTTTTGAGGGGAGCTCCCACTCCGAGATGTTACCGCCGCCGCTGTGGGCTTTAGCCCCAGAGGAAGAGTTTTTAGGTAGTCCGCATCCCGCGATCCGAAACAATTGGCGCGGCGTGACGTCGCACAAAATCGAGCGTGAAGGCGGCAACTGCTCGAATGATTCAATCTGCATGCCGGTGACGATTTCGCCGCCCAGCGAGCGCAGATAAGACGCTAGAGCATCGGCAATCTTCTGCGCCCCTCCGGCGGGGAACGGCCATCCAAAAACATGCGCCGCCATCCCCAGCACGAGCCCAAACGCTGCGCTCGGCACCCGCTCGAGCGGCAACACCGAATGCGCCGCCAATCCAGCAAAAACCGCGCGAGCCTTCGCATGGACGAAGCTTTTTCTGGCCACACTGGATGCCGAGCGCATGGCCAGCAGCCCGAAGCGCGCCGCCGCCCCCGGATGAGCCGGAAAGCTCAACGGGCCAAGCAAAGTGGATTCAAGCTTCGGCCATGCAGCCACCAGCGGCGCCATGAACCCGGAATATTCGCGTCCGGCCGCCCCGGAATTCTCCGCGGTAAGCTCCATCGAGCGTTCCACGCAGACAGCTGTGCCATCATCGAAGGGATGCGCAAGCGCCGCCGAAGGCTCGATCCACGAAAGCCCGTGCTCGTTTAGCGGCAGCGTGCGGAAGAACGGTGACCCAGATCCGAGTGGATGAACCGCGGAGCACACATCGTGCCAAAATCCCGGCAGCGTCAATTCCGCCGAGCAAGTGCCGCCGCCAATGGTCTGCTTGCCTTCGACCACCAGCACCGATCGCCCCGCCTGTGACATCGTGATCGCCGCAGCCAACCCATTCGGCCCCGAGCCGATCACAATTGCGTCGTAGCTGTTTTGCTGAGGAGTCATGCCAGTGCCCTTAGCTCAAGATACCCTCGCCTAGGTTCGCGCGAAACGCTGCAGAAAGGAAGTGTCAGCGGGGGGAGAATGCGCTGATCGCCAAGAAGCGCTCGCGATGGCGAGCCCGGGAAGTGACATTCGGTAACGGCCGCTGGCTCGCCGGCACTTTTGACCTTCGTATCGGACTCGCTTGCCGCAAACGCATGGTGCCAGAATTTGCGTCACGCTTCTAGACGAGTAGCAACTCCCGCGCCCGCCACATATACTGCTGTGGGCACAAAAATTAGCGCGCTGGCACCCAGAGACCTGACCTCGATGCTGATCATCGGAATTGGCGGAAGCGTGCGGCCGGATTCAGCGACCGAGCACGCCCTGCGCCTGTCATTGAATGCCGCGGAGCGGGTCGGTTCGCGGGCCGATCTTTTTGGCGGTCCGTTTCTCGCCAGGCTCCCGATTTACGCGCCCGGAATCGCGGAACGCACCCCAGAGCAACACGCCCTGGTCGAAGCGGTCCGCGCCGCCGATGGCGTCATTGTGGCTACTCCCGGGTACCATGGCGGGGTCTCCGGCCTCGTCAAGAATGCTCTGGATCTTCTCGAAGACCTGCGCGAAGACAAGCGCTGCTATCTGGACGGCCGCGCCGTCGGCTGCATCGTTACCGCCTACGGCTGGCAAACCTGCGGCACCACGCTCATCGCGCTGCGCTCGATCATCCACGCTCTCCGCGGGTGGCCCACGCCCCTGGGCGCCGCCTTAAACACCACCGGTGGGCTCTTTGACGCTGACGGCAGCTGCATCGACGAAAAAGCCGCCGCGCAGCTCGCCATTGTCGGCCAGCAAGTTGCCGAGTTCGCCCGTCGCTTCTCCTGCCCGCGCTGATTCGCCATCCCCGGCGTCTTATCTTTTCTCATCCTGAGCACAGCGCCCCAGCGCGGGCCCCAGCATCGAGATCGGTCGGCAATTTTCTTGTTCAGCCATTGGAAGCTGAAGACTCTGTACTGCGCGTCAGGTTTGCGTATCGAAGAGTTCTTGGTAGATCACGGCCTGACGCTGTTGGAAAAATATCGGCCTTTGTGGTGCGTCGCGATCGGTGGCTGTGAGCCGACGAGTCGAACGAGCCGACGGGTGCACGACAAGAAAGTGAAGAGTCATGCGGCCCTGCGTTCTGATCTGCGCTCCCAGAAGTCCTGAAAGCGACCACTGAGTTTCGAGCAGCGAAGAGCGATGATGGCGTTGGAGCCTTGCCGGGTCCAGTGCATACCGGCGCGTTTGAGGCGCGTACCGATGGCTACCTTGCATCCAGCCTCCACCACGCCCGTGGAAGTGCACAAGCCTTGGGCGTGAAACTCCGGGTAGCGCATCCGCTCGCGGTTAGTCTGGAAATAGTGGAGGCAGCGGCGCGCCGCCTCAGAACGAGGTACTTGGCGCCGGATGGCGGTGAGTAGTGCCGGGAATTTTCCGGTGTCGAGTTCTTCTTTCCGGCGTTCCGCCCATCGCGCAGCCTGTGGGGCGGTGGGACCGTAGAGAGCTTTTCCGAGATCGCTCAAGTGCTGCTTGGCGTGAAAGCGGTCAACGATCTGGGTAGCATCCGGAAACTGATCATCCGTAATGTTCCAAATCCAAACGGCGCCATCCCCCAGCACGACCCTACGTGGCGCTTGGCAGAAGCGCCGGCGGGTGGCCTCCCGCCAGACGCGCTGTGCGAAAGGAGAGCGTTCGGCGGCGGTATCCAATGCAGAAGCACTTTCTAGAGCGGCCGAATAAGTGACCGACCCTTCATCGCGGACAGGGATACCTTCCTCATCCCGCGATTCCGCACTCCATATGGTGCAGAGTTTCACCTCGCCGGTCTTAGCGGATCCGTCCGGTTGCTTGCCCGTGCGGCCCACCAGTTCCTCGGCACGTAAAGGAATTCCGGTCCCATCCATGCCGAGATAGAGAGTCTGCGGCAGAGGAAGAGAATCCAAAGCTTCGGTGTGTAGCCGTTCATCTTCGGCGATTTCTTTTCCCAGAGCTTCTGCGGTTCTCTCCACCTGTTTGGCGTCCAGGACCACGCCGGCCAGTTCCGTTAGCAGCTCGCTGCCTTCCTGGAAGCTGACCATCGCCCCCACGGTGCCCACCATACGCGTGAGGGCTGGAGAGAGCGAGGTGTTTTCTATGCCCAGATGCCCATCGCGAGGACAGAAGCCCTGGCCGCAGGAAGAGCAGTGATAGTAGGCACGCTCAAGTTGCAGGGGACCCAGTACACTCTGTACCTGCTTGTTCCGGCGTCCGACCAAACGTGCTTCCTGCCCACAACTACAACGGATTCGCGAGCCTCGCTCATCGCTGGTGTCGGCGTTGAGACGTTGCTCGACCGCGGCTCCCGCCAGTTGCAAGGCCTGTTGCCGCACGGCGAGTTCCAGCGCTTCCAGATCCAGGTCTTCCACGGCCTGACGACCGAGGAGCGTCTCAATCTCCGGAACGACGTCGCTGGCCAGTAGATCGGCGAAGAGGTTTTTTTTTACTCTCCTCTGCAACCATGGCTTCCGGCTGCTGCAGTTGGGCATTACAGAGCTGTTCGCTGACGGCGATCAGTTCTTGCACGAGTTTGCGAAAACGACGGTATTCGGCGATCTGCGCCCGAGTACGTTCGACCGCCGGTCCTTGGGGGATGACTTGGGTGATGGTCTTTCCATCGCTGGCATGAGTCAGCGAGTAGGAGGGGCCATGTCCCGGGGAGTCTTTCTGTGCACAGTGGCAGTTCGGCTTGCCACACTTGCGAAATCGGACCGTGAGAGATCCGCGACGGAGATCGCCGATCTGCGTCAGACCGGCCTTCAGTTGCTCGCGTTTCTCGTGAAGAGTCTGCAAGGAAATGGTCATTGGAGGCCTCCTCTCTGACAACATTATACGCTGTCAGATAGAGAAAGAAAATCCCACCACACCTTATCAAACTCCACACTGAACTCTGGAGTCGTGCGCCCCGAGCCGACCTGTCCCTTGCTATTTGCATCCAGTGTTGCTACTTTCCTTCCCATTCAGGCCCCAGGTTGCCCTTCCACACAGACGCCTTAAGGAGTCTACGATGAGTGAACGATCGAACGTGCAGGTAATCCAGGCGGCGTATGCAGCATTTCAGCGTGGTGACATCCAAAGCATTCTCGACAGCCTGACCGAGGACGTGCAATGGATCGCGCCCGCCATCGAACCGGTGGCCGGCACCTACCGTGGCCGTGCCGAGGTCGCGAATTTTTTCCAGAAGGTAAACGAAATTTCCGACTTTGTAAGCTTCGATCCCCGCGAATATGTCGCTCAGGGCGACCGCGTCATCGCTCTCGGATCCTACCGCGCCTCGGTGCGCAGCACCGGCAAAGAGTACCAATGCGATTGGGCGATGGCCTTTACCGTACGAGACGGACGGGTCGCAGAGTTCCAGGAATTCACCGACACCGCCGCAATCGCGGCCGCGCTACCGGCCGCCGCGTCGGCCGGCGCGTAATCGTTCTCCACAAGGGAACTGCCGTCGACAGGGCGAAAGGAATCTCTGTTCGCTTGGGTCGGGTCCGTCGCTAACGGGTAGACGTATCCCAAAAACAAAGAGGCTGAGAACGCAAACTGCGTTCCAGCCTCTTCCCTAACTTAGACCGCGCAAAGCTACCCCGTTTACTTCTGCAGTTCGTCCAAAGCCGCGAGCACCTCAGCACTGTGCGGCGTCGGATTCACCTTCACATAGACCTTTGCGATCTTGCCATTCGGATCGATCAGGAAGGTATTGCGCGCGGCGAGCGTGTTGCCATTCATCTGGTTGAGCGAACCATATTTTTCGACGACGCCGTGGGTCGTGTCGGAAAGCAGCTTGAAGTTGATGCCATCCTTGGCACAGAACTCCTTGTGCGAATCAACCGTGTCAACACTCACGCCCAGCACCACGGCATTCTTCTTGACGTATTGATCCTGGTCGCGCGTGAAGCCGTGCGCTTCAATTGTGCAGCCCGGAGTCTGATCTTTCGGGTAGAAATACAGGATCACCCATTTGCCCTTGAATTCATGCAGGCTGACGGGCGTGTCCTCTTGCGAGTTCAGCGTGAAATCGGGAGCAGTACTGCCAACGGTGGGCATCTGCTGTTCATCCGCCGCGTGCACCCGTGGTTGGGATGCGACGAATATCACTGCCAGGGCCAGACCAAGTAACGCAAGCGTACGAGCGACGGCGCTTCTGGAAGCTTTCATCTTTGGGTTTCCTCCTACCACGATCAGATCCGCTGGGCGCGAGAGCCACCTCACCATACTGCTACATAAGACGCTTTTCGGGAAAATTCGGTTCCGTCATGCGGGGAGAGATCTGGAGCCGAGTCAGCAGAAAATGAAAAGACGGTAACGCCTCGGTCAAGATACCCAGCGCACCGGTACTGGGGCCGTCACAACATGATTTGACAGGCACGCCCCGACTCCGTGATCCCCGCGTCTACGCGTTCACTCTTGTTAATAACAATGGCCGATGGATCGATCCTACCGTCCCTGGGTCACGGTTTCCCTGGGGAGGAGCGGCAGCCTTCCGCGAGCAGAAAATCGGCCCAATACGATCCGTCTTGTCCCGTAATACCCTCAAGGAGAACTGTTTTCGACATGTTCGGTGGGCGATCGCGGCACATTTTCCTGATTGGCAATATTCCTCGCCCGGAGCAGGGAAAGAAGGGCTCGCCAATGCGCACTCTTTGATTAAATTGCTTTGATGCGACCGGCCCTTCTGGGCGCGCATCTCATCTGTGAGCCCTCGCCGAGAGGTCGCGCTATGCATTTCTGGAGGTTTTTTTCTCGGCAGGCAAACAGGTTCTTAATCGCCGGTGCGTTTGCGATCCTCGGGATTACGATGGTCGCGGAGATTCTTGGAACAAAGGCCAAAGCGCAAGATTTAACAGACGCTCGGGCCCGGTTCCAGCCGGCCGAAGTGCTCTCGGGGGGCGAGGCGGTCTATCCCATCAAGAGCCTGGCCGTGGGCACGGTGATCCTCAACGTGAGCGTATCCAAAAACGGGAGAGCGAAGAGCGTCAAAGTCGTGCGGGATATTCCTTCTCTAACCGAGCCTGCGGAAACAGCGGTGATGAAATGGAAGTTCCGGCCGGCGATGTTGGATGGAGAGCCCGTCGAGTCGGTGGTGCCGGTGGCGGCCAGCTTCGTGCGCGAGGACCTTTTGCCCCGGAATAGCGGTGAATAAGTGTTCATACAGTATTTATTGTGGCTACGTGGCTTGATTCGGCGAAACGGAACTTATTTCTTCATCGTCCTGTAGATGTGCGTTAGCGTTCGACGCAAGGAGCGAGATTTAACAAACCCCAGCGATTGCAGCTTGATTCCAGGCGTTCCTAGGTGCGGACTTGGAGCGCTCGATAGCATCTACCACAGGCCAACTCTTCCAGCGGGTCCGCGCGGTTCAGCAGCAGCGAAATACCAATGAGCCTTTCTTCTCCATTCATTCACCGTCCCGTGGCCACGACTCTTCTGACCATGGCGATTGCCTTGGCCGGCGGGGTGGCGTTCATGTTCCTTCCCGTGGCGCCGCTGCCTCAAGTTGACTTCCCGACAATTTCGGTCGCGGCGGCGCTGCCTGGGGCCAGTCCTGAAATCATGGCTTCGTCGGTGGCTACGCCCCTTGAGAAGCAATTCGGGCGCATCGCGGGCGTTACCGAGATGACCTCCGCCAGTTATCTCGGAACGACCAGCATCACGCTGCAATTTGACCTGAATCGTAATATTGATGGCGCGGCGCGAGACGTCCAGGCCGCGATCAATGCGGCCCGCAGTTATCTTCCTACCAACTTGCCGAGTAATCCCACGTACCGCAAGGTGAATCCGGCCGACGCGCCGATCATGATCGTCGCTCTCACTTCCGAGGTGTACGACCGCGGCCGTATGTACGACGCGGCTTCCACGGTGATGGCGCAGAGTCTGTCACAAGTACAGGGAGTGGGAGAAGTTCTCGTCGGCGGCAGTTCGTTGCCCGCCGTGCGCGTCGAAATCATTCCCACTCAGCTGAGCAGCTACGGTCTTGGGCTGCAAGACGTCGCCAATCTACTGGATACGGAGAATGCGAACCTGCCCAAGGGGCAAATTTCCGACAGCACCCAGTCTGCTGACGTTCTCACGAACGACCAGTTGCTGCACGCGGCCGATTATAAACCGCTGATCGTGGGCTACCACAATGGCACTGCGGTGAAGCTTTCAGATGTAGCCGACGTGGTAGATTCGGTCGAGAATATACGAGCGGCGGGGTTCGTGAACGGGAAGCCTTCGGTTCTGCTGATCATTTTTCGTCAGCCGGGGGCAAACATCATCGACACCGTTGACCGGGTCCGGCAATCTCTCCCTGCGATTCGTGCCTCGATCCCTGCGGCAATCGACCTCACCATTGTACTGGACCGGACCACCACGATCCGCGCGTCGGTCAAGGACGTGGAACGCACGCTTATTATTTCCGTGGGTTTGGTGGTGCTGGTCGTTTTTGTTTTTCTGGGGAATGTGCGCGCGACCTTGATCCCGAGCGTTGCGGTTCCCGTCTCGTTGGTCGGCACCTTTGGCGTGATGTATTTGTGTGGCTACAGTTTGGACAACCTTTCCTTAATGGCCCTCACGATTGCCACGGGTTTCGTCGTCGACGATGCCATTGTAGTGATCGAGAATATCTCGCGCTACCTGGAGCAGGGGATGGCCCCGATTCCGGCGGCATTGAGGGGCGCGAGCGAGATCGGCTTCACCGTTCTTTCCATCAGCTTGTCGCTGGTCGCGGTGTTCATCCCCATTTTGCTGATGGGGGGGATTATCGGGCGGCTGTTCCGCGAATTTGCAGTGACCCTTTCGGTGGCAATTCTGGTTTCCCTGGCCATTTCGCTCACCGCTACTCCGATGATGTGCTCGCGCCTGTTGAAAAGCGAAAACGGCAAGAGGCACGGGCGCATTCACCGATTGAGTGAAGGGTTTTTTAGCGGGCTGCTGCGCGGATACGAACACGGGCTGCGCTGGGTTCTGAAGTATCCAGGATTTACCCTGGCCATCTTGCTGATCACCATCGGCGTCAACGTCTATTTGCTCGCCATTGTCCCCAAAGGATTTTTCCCCCAGCAAGATAACGGGACAATTTACGGAGGGGATCCAGGCTTCGCAGGATGCTTCGTTTCAGACCCTGCAAACCCTCACGGGCAGGGTGATCAATATCATCAAAGCAGACCCATCGGTCGATTCCGTAATGGGATTCACCGGAGGGGGAGGCGCCACAAATACGGCCTTCATTTATCTGTCGTTGAAACCCTTAGAGGAGAGGAAGATCACGTCGAGCCAAGTCATCAATCGATTGCGGCCCAAGTTGGGCAGCGTGCCGGATGCGAATGTGTTTCTGCAGGCTGGACAGGATCTGCGCATCGGTGGCAGGCAGAGCAACGCGCAGTATCAGTACACCATTCAGAGCGACAATCTGGACGACCTGGTGAAATGGGGGCCGGAGTTGCTGAAGCGGATGCAACAGCTGCCGGGATTCACCGAGGTGAACAGTGATCAACAGAATGAGGGGCTGCGCATCTCGCTCGTGTATGACCGGGACACCGCTGCGAGGCTCGGGATCACGCCGCAGGCGATTGACAGGACGCTTTACGACGCTTTTGGGCAAGCCGAGGTGGGGACTACCTATACGGCGCTGAATCAATATCATATTGTGATGGAAGCTGCGCCGGAATTCTGGCAAAGCCCCGATACTCTGAAGGACATCTACATACGGTCGAGCAACGGAACCGTGGTGCCGCTGAATGCCGTGGCAAGCTACCAGCCCACGACAGCGCCGCTGGCCGTGAATCATCAAGGGCAGTTTCCGTCGGTGACGGTTTCCTTCAATCTGGCGCCTGGAGTGGCGCTCAGCGACGCTTCGCGCGAGATCGAAGATCTCGAGCAGAGCATGGGTATGCCCAGCTCGATTCACGGCACGTATTCGGGAACGCTCGAGGCTTTTCAAGCATCGCTGAGCACCGAGCCGATGCTGATCGTGACCGCACTCATGGCGGTTTATATCGTGCTGGGAATGCTTTATGAGAGTTACATTCATCCGATCACCATCTTGTCGACGATTCCCTCCGCTGGTGTGGGCGCCGTTCTTGCTTTGATGTTTTTTCACCTCGACCTTAGCGTGATTGCGATCATCGGGATGATCCTGCTAATTGGCATCGTGAAGAAAAACGCCATTTTGATGATTGATTTTGCGCTGGAGGCGGAGCGGTCGGAAGGGAAGTCGTCCAAGGAAGCGATTTTTCAGGCCTGTCTGCTGCGGTTTCGCCCGATCCTCATGACGACGATGGCGGCTCTTCTGGGCGCTTTGCCTCTCGCGCTGGGTCAGGGGACGGGATCGGAGCTCAGACGCCCGCTGGGCATCTCGATCGCGGGAGGATTGATCTTCAGTCAGCTGCTGACGCTATTTACCACGCCCGTTGTATATCTCTATATGGAGCGCTTGAGTCTTTGGTGGCACCGCACGCATAAGGCCGGGATGCGGACCGCAGCACAGCAAACCGATTAAGCTCACCGCCAACCCGGCTCACCCGCTGCCGTTTATTCCGGCCACCTCGCATCGGGGTCGAAGTTGATGATCGTTTGGGGCGCCACCTTCGGAACCATCGGACGCAAAAACGGTTTCGCGGATGCCCGGTGGCAGGCGTAGCAGGCTTCGAGCATGTTTTTATAAGCGATGTTGAATTGGGCTTGGTTCTTGTTGACGATGGATTGGCCTAAATCCTTCAAGGCGCCGTCGCTGATTCCTTCGAACATGGCGCGAAGGTCAACCGAGCCGCCGTCCGGATTTTTGCGGACAGGGCGGATGCGAATGGTCCACTCGATGTGCTGGCGAGATTCGTTCAGGAAAAATTCTGCCAGCGGCCAGTTCTTGCGTTCCCCGGCGAACCAGAGATTCGCGAATTGATAGCCCACATCGGTCATCGAGTGCGATTGGGAAGGGACTACTTCCTTCAGGTGCGCGATGTCTGCTTGCATGGCAGCCAGGTCTGGCGCTGCCCCTTTGGTGGCGTCCTGCGCTGTGACAGTGCCCGGGAAAACGGTGAACCGAAGAGCTGGAATCAACAGACCCAGCAGCAAGCCGACCGTGAAAATGCAGATCTTTTGGAAGTGTTTCGATCCTGTCATGTTGGCAAACCTCGCGTGGGTTGTAAAACCTAGAGACCATATCCTTAGCCACTTCCAATGTCCATATCCACGAGAGGGCCGCGGTTACTTCTTCGCCGTCGGGCTTCGGGACAGCGGGCATGCGGATGCGTCGCGTGAAGGCCTCTTCTTCGGAGGGCACGTAGAAGGGTCCTTCCATGTTGGAGAATTTGGGGGGAGGAGCTTGTAGATTTTGTCGTCGCTGACCCAGGTTTGCGTGTAGGTTTTGGGATCGTCGATTACCAAGTGCATGAGCAGAGTTTTTTGATCGAGACGTTGATAAATTCACCTTGCGAATCCTCGGGCGACTTGCTCCAGGTGTAGACTTGGTATTCGGGCCCGCGTGTAACCCGCTTGGTCAGATTGATTTGCACGGAGTTGTGCCAGGATTCTCCGCTCGAGTATCGTACTGAATTTCGGACCAAAACGAATATGCCGTTGCGCATCTGAGAGCACCACGGTGGCGGTTATATTTTTGGTATTCTGCGCTTTCACAAATACGCCCTGGAAGGATGCGTCATCCGGCCCTTTGACGGTGCCGGTAATCGTCGCGCCGTGCACTGTGGGACTGAGGAGAATTGCCATGGTCGCAAATGCAAGCCTGTGTATGAAAAAGATGTTGGGCCCTCTCGACATCGCGCAGGGTAGAATCGCAGGCCGGAGCCATGCTTGAATTCTCACCAGCCGATCAAGTCTTCATCCTCACCGGAGCCGGCATCAGCGCCGAGAGCGGCATTCCGACTTTTCGCGACGCCGGAGGCCTGTGGAGAAATTACCGCTTTGAAGAAGTCGCATCTCCGCAGGCTTGGAAGCGTGATCCTCACCTGGTATGGGAGTTTTATTCGATGCGGCGGCGTGTTGCGTCGGCCGCCAAGCCGAACGCCGCCCATTTCGCGATTGCCCATCTGGAGACCGCCCTGAAGGATCGTGTCTTCCTTTGCACCCAGAACGTCGACGACTTACACGAGCGGGCCGGGTCTTTGTGTGTGATCCATATGCACGGGGAGATTTTCAAGAGCCGCTGCGATTCGTGCCGGCGTCCGCCCTTCGATGATATGCAGCTGTACGACCCGCCCGCCGCCGTTCCTCGCTGCGATTGCGGCGGCCTGATCCGTCCGCACATCTGCTGGTTCGGCGAAGTGCCCTACGCGCTGGACTCCATTTTTGCGGCGCTCGATGCCTGCACCGTATTCATGGCGATCGGGACTTCGGGCGTGGTCGAGCCGGCGGCGGCCTTCGTCGCTCACGTTCGCGGTCGCGCGCGGACCGTGTATGTCGGTCCTGAGGCGCCCGCCAATCGTTTCGCGTTTAGTCAATGTCACTTGGGCAAAGCGGGCGAGTTGCTGCCGACGCTTCTGCAATCGGCTGTGAAATGAATTCGTTCGGCGAGCGGCGGCCGGATGCGGCGGTTCCGGCGTGTCCGTGTGTGTCCGGTGCTGCACAACTTTGGAAGCTCGCGTAGTATCTATGACGCGGGGTGGAGCAGCCTGGTAGCTCGTCGGGCTCATAACGCGTCAAACAGCACATGGCCCTGCTGGATTCAAACGACTTAGCCCTTCTTCAAAGCCGCAAAAGCCTTCCAAAACGGGATATTCTGGGCACTTAACGGGCACCTGAGAATCTCTTGTTGCAAGATTCGGTAAGCGGGTCGCCGGTGCTGTAGTTGCCCTTCGCCAAAATCAAAGTTGACGCCAAGAGTGCGGCTCGTTTACCTGTTCGCGCGGTGTCGACAACGAATCCCACCCTGGAGGGCCTCAGTTCAGATTCTGGCGTCTTGATGTGATAAAGCCCGCAAGATGGCATCCAGAACTCGATCGAGGTGCTTGCCGACGTCTTCAGCAAGAAATCGGAGGATCAGATAGCCGTTCTCCTGAAGCAAGGCATCTTTGCGACGATCTCGCCGGTAGGCGTCCGCGTCGCCCAGATGCTGGCCACCGTCCAATTCGATGGCGACTCGGGACGGCGCGCAAAGCAGATCAACCTCCATCCGACCCCAGCCATCGAATGGAATCGGCAACTCTGTATTCAAACGAAACTTTCCGTTTGTTGCGGCCAAAGTTTCGAGTCGCCGATATAGAAATGCCTCGCTTGCGCTTCGCGCTCGATTGGCGCCCTCGGCATTCGGGGGTGGCATTACGGCTGCGTCGACAAATAGATTCGCTAGAGTAGAATCTACGCCATCGCGCACCAAGCGGCGTACGCTGGCTGCGTATTGGCTCTTCCACTCGGGATCGATGGGAAGTGGCACGTTCGCAGGCCAGCCGGGCACAGCGCTGCCCGGAAGCTACATCTTGTAGCCAATCGCTTCGTAGCCGCGACCTCGGCGATCGAACATCCGTGCGAGCATCGGCACATTGAGGTCGGCGTAGTCGTAGACGCGCACTTCGCGCTTGCCGTCATAGAGGCGATGCAGCCTGCCTACGTATTGCGCGATGGTTCCATGCCACGAGACAGGCAGCGTCAGAAATAAGGTGTCGAGCCGGGCGTCATCAAAACCCTCGCCCACATAGCGACCGGTGGCCAAGATCACGCGAGCTTCCTCCGCGGGAATGGCGGCCAAGCGTATGGAGATGGCGTTAAGTTCCTTTTTGTACATCCCTCCGCGCAACACCACTAAGTGTTGCACCTCGCGTGCCAATCGCTTGGCCAAAGAGTCCAGATGTTCATTCCGCTCGGTCAACACCAACGGCGAACGTCCCTCTCGAAGGGTTTGGATCAGGTCATGACAGATAAGCTGATTGCGCTCTTCATCGGCAATTAGCTCCTCATAGAGTTCGTGGAATTGTTGCCGCACATTGGGATTGGCCGGCCGCAGCGGGCGAAAGTCGGTCGGACGAACCATGACCGTATGCTTAAAGGGATGAGCCGCTCCGCTCTTGGCATTAACCCGATAACGCACAGGGCCGCACTGCATAAAGATGATCGGATGGTGGCCATCCTTCCGTGTGACCGTCGCAGACAAACCCGTGACGAACTTCGCCTTGGCCTGACGTGCAACCAACTCAAAGCTTTGGGCAGATAGATGATGGCATTCGTCCACAATCAGGTGCCCATAGTTGCCGACCAGATCATCGACTACACCGTTTCGGACCAGGCTCTGGATCACCGCAACATCCAGCTGGCCGGTGGGCTTGTTGCGGCCGCCGCCGATCCGCCCAATAGCGCCGACCGGCATTCCCAAGAAGGTAGAAAGTCGCTCAATCCATTGCTGTTGCAATTGCCGGCGATGCACCAACATGAGCGTATTAACACCGCGTTGGGCAATCAGCCATGCGGCTACCACGGTCTTGCCAAACGCCGTGGTGGCTGCCAACACTCCCGTGTCCTGAGCAAGCATGGCTTGGGCAGCGACGATTTGCTCGGGGCGCAGTTCACCCTGGAATGTCGCCTTCAGCAGTTGGCCAGGGTTGCGACAGTCCCGGACCACTGTTTTGATGTTCAGATCCGACAGGGTTTGAAGCAGGTCATCCAGGCAACCGCGCGGCAATCCAATGTGCTTTGGATGATCTTCAGCGCAGGCGATAATTCGGGGTTTGTCGTAGGTCGAAAGCCGCATGGCCTGCGCCTTGTAGAATTCAGGATTTTGGAAAGCCGCGAGCCGGATCAAGCGGTTGCGGAGGGCGGGAAGCAGTACTTCTTTCGCGATGTATATCTGATTGGCAAACGTGAGTTCCAAGGTTTCTGGAAGGGGACCAGCAATCAGAGTATCTTTCCTGCGCCGCGAGGGCGGAGCCATCCAGGGTGCCGCTGCCTCGTCATCACCCTCCGGCACTAAACGGACGCCAATTACTTTCCCTTTCGCTTCAGCGCGACGGACCACTTCTTCAACTTCACTGCTGCTGATTTTGTGGAATCGATGACAAGAACTCCCATTGATCGGGATACGGTGTCATTCGCTCATCCAGGAAAACGCCATTGCCTGATTCCCGCGGCCGCTTCTGCAGTGGCAAAGCGATTAAGTTGCCGAAGCCACCCGGCGGAAGAGTGTCTTGATTGGGAAAGAAACGGTCGTACGAATCCAGGCCGATGTCAGGACGGCGATCCATGGTTTCCGTCAGAATATGCGCCCCCAACTTGCGCGCCAAAGTGGCAGGCACGGCTTCCTTGAAAAAGAACCAAATGTGTCCACCCCTGCCTGATCGTGATCGCTCCAAGGCCGCCGGCAAATTCATTTGACGGCAAGTTTCCAAAAACGCGGCGACATCTTCCTGCCACGTTGTTTTGTCGAAATCGGCGGCGAGGAAGAAACAGGTTTCATCCAGAAGCATCGGATAAACGCCTATGACGAAATCACGGCTATGGTCGTAATGACCCTGCAGGTGCCAACGAATCACGTCGTCAGTTACGGCAAGAAAACGCTGGTGGAGACATTCGGAACATTTGATCCTTGGCTTTTCGCAGATGCCCTGGACCCATTCATTACCACACACCGGTGCATAGCCGGCCCTACCAGTCTTCCGGCTTTCGAAGCGACGCGGGTAAACATCTTCGCGTCCGCGAAACAGCGAACGGAAGAGGGCGATTTTGGCCTCGGCAGGTGAATGCTGGTTCACGCCAGCCTGCTGCAAGGCAGGCAGTCTGACAAGGGTGTCCATGACCCTATTTTACATTTGCTTCTCCACAAAACTCCATACACACTCGAAACCGACTAAGAGCTTGGCTGACAAGATCGTGATCGGGTCAAATCTCTCCCGGTCTTGATCGCGGTCGTCGCCAAGGAGTTGCCAGGACCCGTCTGTCCTGGTAGGATATTCCTACCAGGAGCGATTCATGCCGAGCCGACATGCGACTCTCGAATATCTAACAACTACGAAGATCGGTGAGAAGGGGCAACTCACGGTCCCAAAACAATTCCGCAAGGACCTAGGTTTGGGAACGGGGGCGCCTTTTGCGGTATTGCGCTTGGGGGACGGCCTCGTTCTTCTGCCCGAGCAGCAGCGTTTTGAGCATCTCTGCGAACAAGTAGGCTCTGCTCTCACCGGTGCTGGCCTTACGCCAGATGCAATTCTGGCGACGTTGCCTGAAGCGAGGAAGCGCGTCTTTGCACGCCATTACAAGAAGTCTGATTCCTCCAAGCGAACGTCACGCCGACATTCTCGCGGCCAACGCGAGAAGTGACGAGCCAACGGCGAATTCGACTGTTCCTCGACTCGAATGTCCTCACCGGGGGCATTATTTCTCCGTGGGGCCTCGACAAGGCCGCGTTGTCGCTGTGTGCTGCGCGGCTCTGTAGACTGGTCTTGGCGGAGGTCGTCCGCGATGAGGTGGAAGAGAATCTGTTAGTCCACGCAGAGCGCCTGCCCTCTCTAGAAGCCGACGAATTAATTGAACACTATCGTCGGCTGATCAAACTGACCGATCCTGAGATGGTCTCTTATCCCGCGGAGGCGCTTGTGAGGTCAAGCCGTCACCTGATCCGGCACGCTGCCGACGTCCCCATTCTTCTTTCTGCAATCGCCAGCAAGCCAGACTGGTTGCTGACGCACAACACCAAGCACTTTACCCAAGCGGTTGCAAAGCGGACTGGTCTGCGCATCGCTACTTCTGCAGAATTCTTCCGAACACTGTCAATTTTGCTCCGTTAAGAGGGCAGTAGTTTCCTCGACTCTCGCCCACGTTTCCACCAACCAACATCGCCAAGGCTCCTGCTCACTAGCAGACGCGCTGAAGAATTTTGGGCACTAAGCGGGCACCTGAAAAGTGCACAAGAGCACCAAGTCACGTGATCTCAACCAGCGGCGCGAAGCAACCGCTTAGCTCGTCGGGAAATGATAACGACAGCCCTGCAAACGGCATTTGCAGAAAAATCTAAGTTGTGTGTTATGATGCTTCTGCGGGGTGGAGCAGCCTGGTAGCTCGTCGGGCTCATAACGCGCCAAACGCCAACCGGCTCTGCCGGATTCAAACGACTTAGCCCTTCTTCTCAGCCGTAAAAACGACTCAAAACGGGATATTCTGGGCACTTAACGGGCACCTGAGAATCACAGGTTGCTGCTTGCGCGAGATCACGTCAGTACGCCCAACCGTCTCTTAGAAGGTAAATACGGATGGCATCATACGGCGGAGCACCGGCTAGCCGGTATCGTTCGGTCGTCAGGCTGGCGATTGACCTTTTTTCCCGAATGCAGCGCGCCTGCCTTGGGCGCGCACTATCCGACTCCAACAGCTCCATCAACTACTTTCACTTCTCTCTGTTTTCAGTAAGTTGGGGAATCTGCTTTTCGCTCAAAGCTAACCCCAATGGCACGAAAAACATCGCATTCTGGCACACTTTTGGCACAGGAGGTCAGCCTGCTTCACCATTCCTAGCACGGAGCAGTTGTGCCAAGCGGTTTTTGTTGGTTCCCGAGTTTCTCCGCTATCGCGCGGTGCCACGACAAGTAACGTAACATCTTCAAGCACCCCAGCGATCTCATCGAGCCTCTCCGATCAGTTGCTAGCGTCGTATTGGTCGCGACTGACCTGTTCCATCCAGTCCACGACCTTACCATCCTTCTTTTCCTGAATAGCGATGTGGGTCATCGCCGTTGCCGGTCCGGCACCGTGCCAGTGCTTCTCTCCCGGCGCGAACCAGACTACGTCACCCGGACGGATTTCCTCGATATGACCACCCCAGCGTTGGGCTCGCCCGCATCCGGCAGTGACGATGAGAGTCTGGCCGAGCGGATGAGTGTGCCACGCGGTCCGTGCGCCCGGCTCAAATGTCACGCTGGCACTTTGGACGAATGCCGGGTCAGGTGCTTGAAAAAGAGGATCAATGCGAACGGTGCCAGTGAACCATTCGGACGGTCCCTTTGCGGAGGGCTGCGAGCCAATTCTTTTGATTTCCATTTATTCTCCTTATGTTCATCCCTTGACCGCACGCGGCAAGAGCTTCACCGTTGCAGCGCGAGCGCCCGAGCTGATCATAGGTTTCAGATATGGACTGCCGTTGTACTTTGCCCGGTAGGCATCATCAATCCGCGCGTTGATAGCTCCTGCGACCGGTTCGAAACTGACTTCCTTTGTCATTCCGGCAGCGCTGATCCGGCCGACTTTCTGTTGCAGCGCGCTTTGATACCACCGAGATTTAATTCCGTTGTAAGCGCGCACATAGACCGCGTCATCAACAACGACCGACCAAATCCAGGTAGGAGTTCCGTACGTCTTTCCATCTGCGCGGAACGGCGAGATATGGAGATCATCCGTTTCGGCAATCTTCCGCAGTTCAGCTGTTGCCCAAGTGCCGTTCATCCTTCAATCTCCCGATCGTTTGCATGGTGCTCATCGCTGCGAGCTCACCATTCAATCGGTTTTCTATCGCGGAAAAAACCACCCGTTGGACCATCGGCGGGCAGCGTGGCAAGCCAGACCGCAGTATCGGCTCCTTCGTCGGGGCTTTGAGTAGCGCTCTGTCCTCCCATGCGTGTTCGCACCCAACCGGGACACATCGCATTCACCTTCACAACCGGCGGAAATTCTTTCGCGAGCCGTACTGTGAGTGCATTCAGCGCAGCTTTCGTCACGCCATAGAGACCCGGTCCACCCATGCCCTCGGCGAACGAGCCCCAACCGGACGACACATTGACAATCCGGCCATATCGGAGCGCGATCATATTTGGCGCAAGCGCACGTATGAGGCGAAGAGGTCCAGTCAGATGCACGGCAATAGAGTCGGCGATCTCTAAATCTGTTAGTTCGAGGATCGTCTTTTCGTGTAAGACCCCCGAGTTATTCACCAAGATGTCCACGTGACGGCCCGATTTGTGTAGCTTATTCAGAGTGGCATCGATCACCGCTGAATTACTCAGATCCATGTGGACCGGTTCAATGTCCACTTTTGGATGGTGAGAGATTTAGCGGCTACTTCGCCGGCCTTCGGCTCACGCGATCCGAGTAAGACCGAATTCCCAAGTTCGGCAAGCTGGCGAGCGATGGAAAGACCTATGCCCCGGTTAGCACCTGTAACGAGCGCTGTTCGTTTCATATCCTTCATGCGTTTTACCAAGCGTAAGCTTTGGGCGCTTCGCCTCCGGGCCCCGGCCAGATTTCATCGAGCTTTCGAAGCGTCCCGTCGGAAACTTCTATCTTCAATGCCCGAAGGCTCCGGGCGAGTTGCTCCACGGTGCGCGGCCCGATGATCGGAGCTGTAACCGCAGGATTGTTCAGCAGCCAAGCTAGCGCGACATCAGCGGGTTCTTCACCAAGCTGGTGGCATAACGCTTCATAGGCCTCCAGTTGCGAACGATGCTGTTGAATCTGTTGTTGAATTCGCGACTCAGCCCGGCGTCCCTCTGCGGCTTTGCGCAGCACCCCACTCAGCAGCCCCCCGGCCAGAGGACTCCAGGGAATGATGCCTAGCCCGTGATATCGGCATGCGGGAATAACCTCCAGTTCAATCGTCCGAGCGTTCAGGTTATACAGGCTCTGCTCGGACACCAGGCCCATGAAGTGGCGCGCTGCGGCGACGCTTTGTGCGGTAGCGATATTCCAGCCAGCGAAATTACTGCTGCCGACGTAGATCACCTTGCCTTGTTCAACAAGGAGTTCCATTGCTTGCCAGATTTCTTCCCAAGGCGTTCGTCGATCAATGTGGTGCATCTGGTAGAGGTCGATGTGATCGGTCTGCAACCGACGCAGGCTGTCCTCGCAAGCCTTTCGGATGTGGTAGGCCGAAAGGTGGCGGTCGTTCGGGCCGGTCTCCATGGGCTGGTACACCTTCGTCGCCAAAACAATCCGGTCGCGACGACCACCCTGAGCTAGCCATCGACCGATGATCTCTTCTGAAATACCATAGCCCTTCGGCATGTCGGGAGACTGCGGCCCGCCGTACACGTCGGCAGTGTCGAAGAAGTTGATCCCAGCTCCGAGAGCCTCATCCATGATCTTGAAACTGGCGGGCTCGTCCGTCACCATGCCAAAGTTCATCGTGCCAAGAGCCAGGCGGCTGACTTGCACTCCAGAGCGTCCTAAGTATTTGTATTGCATTCTGCTCCTCCTGTTTCCCTAATCGTCTTCGTACACAGCCGTCTTTTGATTCCGTATCTCGGTGGCAGCTTTGCCTATGGCTTCAGCAAGGCTTTAATAGCGCGGCGCTCGTCCATTGCGCGATAACCCTCTGCGACCTGAGGAAGAGGCAGCGTAAGGTCGAACACCTTGCCGGGATTGATCTTTCCGTCCAAAACCAGATTGATTAGATCAGGCAAATAGCGGCGCACCGGAGCCGGGCCGCCATGCAGATGCACGTGAGCGAAGAACAATTTCTCACCATCGAGAGAGACGCCGTGCGGCACGCCGACGTAGCCGATGTAACCGCCCGGACGCGTTGCATCGATCGCCTGCATCATGGATTCCTGAGTGCCGACGCATTCCAGCACCGAGTCAGCGCCGAGTCCTTTGGTCAGTTCCTTGATTCGCTCAACACCCTGATCGCCTCGCTCTGTCACGATGTCAGTAGCGCCGAATTCGCGAGCGAGCTTCTGGCGCGACGCGTGACGACTCATCGCGATGATTCGCTTCGCACCCATTTGTTTTGCGGAGAGCACGCCAAGCAATCCCACGGCACCATCACCCACAACTGCTACTGTCGAGCCAGGCTTCACGTTTGCAGCATCAGCAGCGAACCAGCCCGTGCCCATTACGTCAGAGAGAGTCAGTAAACTCGGGATCAAATCCTCCGAAGGGACATCGTGCGTGGCGACCAGCGTACCGTCCGCAAGCGGAACGCGAAGTACAGGGGCCTGCGCGCCACCGACAAGCTCGCGGTACTGGCAGGACGATTGATATCCGATCTGACAGGTTGGGCATGTATTGTCGGATGCGAAAAACGACCCGATCACGAACTGGCCGGGCCTAACGGATTTGACCGCGTTTCCGACCTCCTCGACGATGCCGCAGTATTCGTGCCCCATCGGCGTCGGTTCTTTGATTCCGTTGAGGCCGCGATATGGCCATAAGTCCGAGCCACACACGCACGCGGCTGAAATCCTGATGATGGCATCGGTTGCATGAGCGATTTTCGGCTCGGTACGCTCTTCAAAGCGCACATCGCCGGGTCCATAGAGAACTGTGCCTTTCATTGCGTTATCCTCCCTTTCAACTGTTCCTTAGGTCCTTCACATTTCATATCCAGGCTTCTTGTAGAGCTTGTCCCATTTATCCTGGATATCTGGTTTGTAGACTTTCTGTTTCCAGTCCTGCGAACGGATTTCTTCGAAGCCGACTGAGACCGACTCCTCTCCGTAATTGAAAACGTCCATAACATCCTTTGAAATTCTTTCGGCGAGTCGCGCCTTCTGTTGTTCTGATTTTCCGGGCCAGAGCTTGACGATGATGTGGGGCATCTTCGACTCCTTCGTTCAATTTCAAGATATGCCTGAAACGAAGTTTTGAGTAGTATGTATAAAAGACAAGACCTTGTGAGTGGAATTCACAAATGGCCCTGAATGACCTCAATATCCTTGCGACTTTCCTGACGATAGCGGAGGAGCGAAGTTTTACGAAGGCCGCCAAGCGGCTGGGCGTTTCTCCCTCCGCGCTCAGTCATGCAATGCGGGGGCTTGAGGAAGGACTGGGAGTGCGTTTGCTTTCGCGGACAACGCGCAGCGTCGCGCCGACCGAAGCCGGAGAACAACTTCTCGCGCGTCTGCGCCCAGTTATCACCGATGTCCAAGACGCTCTGCAACAACTCTCCGGCTTACGGGACAAACCCGCAGGCCGCGTTCGACTGCTCGTGCCGCGGCTTGCCGGAACGGCGGTACTTGGCCCGAAGCTGGCGAAGTTTGCGCGTGATTACCCGGACGTGATTCTTGATATCACCGCCGATGACAGCCGGATGGACATCGTCGCGGGAGGCTTCGATGCCGGGATTCATTTCGGCGAATACATTCAGAAGGACATGATTGCGGTCCGGGTCTCCAAGGACCATAGGGCTGCTATCGTGGGCGCGCCCGGATATTTCAAGTCGCACCCGAAGCCAAAAACGCCGCACGATCTGCTCAAACATCGTTGCGTCAACTTTCGGCATGGCTCTGCTGGCCTCTACCGGTGGGAGTTCGATAAGGGCAAAAAATCACTCTCAGTGGCGGTGAACGGCCCTCTCGTCGTTGATGACGTGGAGACCGTGATTCGCGCTTCAATGGATGGTGTCGGTCTTGCCTTCGTGTCAGATGAGCGCGTGGAAGCGCAAATCAAAAGTGGCGAGCTTATCCGCGTGCTGGAGGATTGGTGCCAGCCTTTCCCTGGATTTTTTCTTTATTATCCAAGCAGACGACAACAGCCTGCCGCGCTTTCTGCGTTGATCAGCACCCTTCGGCTGTAAACGCGCAGCTTTTCACCGCTAACGTAACGCCGAGCTTTTGAAGAACTTCCATTGTGGGCCTGACTTGAACCGACGATCTCGATTAAAGCAGGACTCCTGCTCACGCGGCAGGTGCGCTCATCTGACCGTGGGCCAACTTGGTTGCTCGTCGGGCTAATACGCTCCGTACGTCACCCGGCTCTGCCGGATTCAAACGACTTAGCTCTTCTTCTCAGCCGTAAAAACCACTCAAAACAGGATATTCTGGGCACTTAACGGGCACCTGCGAATCACAGGTCGCTGTTCGCGCGAGATCACAGCAGCACGCCCTGCTATGTTCTAGAATGTAGATACGAATGGCCCTCTGCGCTGCTCGGCGGACTGACCAGTATCCCTCGGTGTCCGTGTGGCGACTGACCTTTTTTCCGAACGCAGCGGCTGGCTTGGGCGCGCGCTACATCGCATTCTGGGCACACTTTTGGCACAGGGGAGCGCCTGCTTTGCAAGCGCTTCCTGCTTTTCCGATTGTCTTCTGACTGCAGGGCAGTGGAAAAAATGACCACTTACGTGCGAGGGCCAGACCTAGGCGCGACATACCACGACAGGCGTGGAGTTGAGTGATCTCGTATATGGACCAAGCAAGTGAGCGACACAGTTCCCCGTGCTATTCCTCGATGCGTCGCAGCAGCGGCACCACGGTAAATCCCTGAATAAACACCGAAAAAGCGACCACTGCAAAACTGATGGTGATGATCTCGTCTCGTCGCGGCACCACTGCGGGTAGGCTGAGGGCGAGAGCCAATGCCAAAGCGCCCCGAAGCCCGCCCCAGAACAGCACGTTCTGATGCCGCACGCTCACCCGTGCGGACGAACGTGAAAAAGCCAGAAGGGTCAGATAAACAGCTGCTGCGCGGCCCGCTAATACCAGGACAATAGCTGCTAAAGCCACAGGCCACACTCGGAAGAAATTCTCCTTAGTTCCGGTGATGCCGAGGAGAAGGAATACAAGCGAAGTTGCGACAAAAGCCGCATATTCCCAGAATGATTCAACCGCCAGTTTACCTTTTGCCGAAATCGCACCGCGCGGGCCCACGTTTCCGAGGATCAGACCGGCTGTCAGGGTCGCAAGTACGCCTGAGAATCCGAAATGCTCGGCGAGAAGAAAGGAACCATAGGCCCCGAGCGTCGTCAGCGTGATTTCCACCAGATGATCATCCGTTCTACCGGCCAGCAATAGGGCGGCTGTAGCAACCGCCACCCCGCAAAGAATTCCGCCCCCGATTGTCCCGATCACCACCCGGGCTGCTTCAACCAGTGTGAATTTGCCGCCTAAAACGAACGAGAGTGAGATAGTAAATGCGACGGCAGCAGTACCGTCATTGAATAGACTTTCCGCTTCGATTAAGAACCGCAGGCGTCCCTTTTTCTTTGCTTCTTTCAAGGTCGCGATGACAGAGACGGGATCGGTTGCTGCGATCAGCACACTAAATAGCAGGGCGCTCGACCATTCCCACTTCGCAATGTAGTGCAGTCCCAGCCCAGTGACGCACGCGGACAGAAATACTCCAGCGGTCGCGAGCGTCAATATCACCCAGAGGTCGCTCCGCAATTCCGGCCAACGGATATACAAAGCTGCCTCGAAGATCAGCGGCGGCAGGAGAACCGTGAAAAGCAACTCACGGGAGAGCTCTATGTGAGGCAAACGGGACCATAGGGAGAGCGCAATCCCCGCGAGGACGAGACCGACGCTATAAGGCACACGAAATCGTTTCGCCGAAATCGCGACGATGGCCGCAATGAGAAGCAACAATTCGATCGTTCCTAGGCTCAGGTCCATCTAAGCTCCCGGTCACCGGATGAAAAAATCTATATATAGATTAAAGGAAAATACCGCTCTAAATCAGTGAAACCGTGTATGGCATCAGTGGTACCCCAAATGCGACACTTTTTGTCTTTTTGCGACTGCACTTTTCCATGCTCGAGTGTCACGACTCGGGGACCAACGACGTTTACCGGCTCACTCATGAGGCGATTAAATCAGCACGGCGTATGCATTTCCTTCCACAATTGCATTCCTCGACGGAGCCGTCATCGACAGCAATGGCGACGATATCCCAGGCAGACCAATCTGAACACCCCTCGTCATGCGATTGCTATGGGACACTTCCGCGTTTGCTATCCTGCCTTAATCACCATGAAGAATGCGACTAGCAGGAAGCGCGGATGATGGACAGCAGCCAACGTGAGAGCGAAGTGTACAAGTTTATTCTGGACAAAATCGACAGCGTCCCCCATCTTGAAGCGCTCCTGCTGTTATGGAATACGCGGCCTCAATGCTGGACTCGCGAAGATGTGGCGACGCGTCTTTATATCCGTCCAGATGAAGCCGGCAGGCTTTTGGGGGATCTACTCCGCGACGAACTTGCGATCACTGCCCCGGATGCGCTGGACCAAGTTCGGTACACAAGCAGTGGAGCGGAGAAGGATAAACTGATTGAAGAGCTCGACGCCACGTATCGGCGCGAGCTTGTCCGCGTGTCCACAATGATCCATTCAAAAGCGCCATCGGCGGTCCGTGATTTCGCCCGCGCTTTCCGCATTACGAAGGACCACAAGTAAATGGCTGCGACTGTATACATCCTAGGTGCCCTAACAAGTCTCCTGTGCGCGACGTTGCTCCTGCGCTCCTATACTCGCGGACGAAGCCGGTTGCTGCTTTGGAGTGGGCTCTGTTTCGCCGGAATAGCCCTATCTAATGTCCTGATCTTTTTGGATCTGGTGATTTTCATCCAGGTTGACCTGTTCGTCTACCGATTGGCGGCGACCGCCGTCTCGATGGCGTTGCTCATTTACGGTTTGATCTGGGAGAGCCAATGAATCTCGCTGATTCCTTTTTGTTGGGATTCATCGTCATGGCGTCCTTGACGGCGGCTACGTTCTTTCTCAAGTTCTGGCGAAGGACGGCGGATATTTTGTTTGCCGCTTTCGCGGCCTTTTTCTTTATAGAAGCGGCTATTCGAACCTCGCTGTTTTTCTTCGCTAGGCCAAACGAAGCCAAACCGGTCGTTTACATCATCCAACTGATCGCGTTTATCTTGGTGCTCGCCGCCATTGTGCGAAAGAATTTTGGCAAGAGAGCCTAAATCAAAATGCCTGAAACTCTCATTGAGCACTATCCCGAACTAATCAACCGAATTGCGACGGCTAGATGCCTGTTTCCCAGTTTGCTGAGCATACGAACATGACTCCGCATTTGGGAAGACATATGCCGCGAGATCAAGTCACCGGTCGATGGGCAAATACAGCGCAAGTGTTTGTACAAATATTCGATTTTCGATATGCTTCCCGGTAATACTTGACCTCGCCAGACCCCAAGGCAGCGATGAACGCATGACTGCAAAATCCGAGCGGTTCAAGGAAACCAAGCTGATTTGGCGGGTGTTGCTTGAAATCTCCATCATAATGTTCTTCTCCTATGCGGTTCTATTGATGAAGGAGTTCACAAAATCAGCAGTACCGGGAAAAAGCGTGACTGATGCCCTAGGAGACGTGTTCACTTTTGCCACTGCCATTATAGCGGCCGCAACTGGCGTTATTGGCTGCATAGTCGTTGAATATCTCCGAAACCAGAACACTAGGTCATAGACAGGCGCTGGTTTGCATCGTGTCGGATGCAGCCAGTCTGCTTTCACCGTCGCCTGGAAAAGCTACGGTGCCGCGATCTAAGTGTTTGCCGGTCTTAGCGTTGACTGTCCCTTATCCTCGCGAACGTCGGTTTAGTTCGAAGTCAACCCGAGGGTATCTCCCTCTTTATTACGTCGCCGCAAATCGCACGCCCGGCACGGCTCAAACCTGCAACTTTCTGCTTAGAATCCGCGTGACAGATCTACCGAATACTTGCCATGGTAAGCGCGGAGCAGAGGACAACGTCTCCCCAGCCGCACGGATGGAGACCTTGCTCCTAAAAACTCTCTTGAGTCCCCACGGCCGAAACGACATTTATTTGTAATTTGGAAATCGATTTTGTCAGTGAAATCGCGGCCAACAGCAAAATCGGCAATCCAGGGGATTGCCATAAGATTGAAGATTCGATTGCTCAGAAACAGACCAAATTTCGATTTCGGGGCAAATGCACCTGCAAAACGCAGTGCGGCCTTTTGCTTGGCGAGAACGAATGGCCCGAACAGCTCCTGGTACCGCCCAAACGCTGCGGTATAGTCGCCATTTGAGCGGTGTAATTCGCCTGCAAGGATGTACGCCGCCACCATGGCCAATGCGGAACCTTGCCCGGCGAGCAACGAGACGCAGGATGCCGCATCACCTATCAACGTTACCCGCCCCCGCGTCCATAATCCCTGTTGTGGGTTCATTCGTATTTGGCTCACACGGTCAAAATAGAGATCGTCGGTGGCGTCGAGCGCGTCCAGGATATGCGGACATTCCCACCCGCTGTTGCCGAAACGCTTTCGTAACAGCGCCTTTTGCGCCTGCGGACCGTCGCTCCCCGCAACGTCGTCATCTCTGAAAATGAACAGAAACATCGTGCGGTCGTCACGCATCGCAAAGCGCCCCACCTGCTGACCTACCTGCGTGTACATGACATAAGCAAGCTCGTCGCGCGGCCTGTAGCCCTCGGCGGCGAAAGCCGCGACTTTGTAACCCAGATACTTCTCAAATTGGCTTTCCGCCCCAAACACGAGTTCGCGGGTGTATGAATGAAGCCCGTCCGCTCCAACGACGAGATCGAAGTTGCGGGAGCTTCCGCATTTGAAAGTGACGTGAACAGCGTTTTCCGTCTGGTCAATATGGTCAATGCTGTCTCCAAAAATAGTTTCGACCTTACCTTCGATCCTGGAGAAGATGGCGGCAGCGAGTTCTCCTCGCGGAAGGCTCACGTAGCGGCCCTGCGCCATGCGAGCAAATGCCTCGACCGGAAACCCCGCTACTCGTTTGTCATTCCGGTCTACAACTCTTACTTCCCGCATCATGTAACCCTGACGCCTAATCTCAGGCAGCGCGCCCATGCTATCAGCGATGTCGAAACCCGCACCCCAGAAATCGATAACGTACCCGCCCGTTCGCAAGCTGGGTGCCGTCTCTATAAGGGTGGGCTCCATGCCGTAGTGGGCCAGCCAGTATGCGAGAGTTGGTCCCGCGATTCCTGCGCCAGATATCAAGACTCTCATCAGGAGAAATAGAGCACGCAGCTGGCTTGATGTCCAGCAAGCATGATCGTTTCTTCAGGATTACCCGTACGCCGGAAACTACCGACCGGGCAATACTAATTTTGATCGACGCTGGAGTCTGAGTCTCAACTCTTTAGAATTTCCATCGCAGAATACAAAATTGAATTTTCTCAGAATTTGCGGAAGAGATTGAAAGTGAAAAACTTTGGTTGCGACGGCCCGACGGCGCGGATCCGAACAGCCCCGCAAAACTCTTAGGCTTGAGGGCATCGCCGACGACCGCAAAAAACGAGACCACAAGGCCGCCGACGATAAAGCGGAATACGAGTTGCATGGCTTTCTCCGCAACAACTCCATTTATCCTACAACAATGGAACCTCGGCTTTTCGTCGGGGGTTCTTTGTCGCCGAGAGATAACATGCCTACCCATGACGCGAATGAAAAAGGTCGTCCCGCGCAGTCAGCTCGCGGCCCCATTCTTCTGCTGGGCCCGGGACTGATTACGGGGGGGCTGACGACGACCCTAGCGGCATCGCCACCTACTCCCAAATCGGCGCACAGTTTGGTACAGGACTGCTCTGGACGATGCTGTTCTCTTTTCCGTTGATGGCAGCTATTCAGGAAATCTGTGCCCGCCTCGGGCGCATTACAGGTGCCGCATTGCGGCGAATTTGCGCGGAAATTATCCCAAACCGATGTTGTTCGGCGCAATCGCTCTTCTCTGCGCCGCCAACATTTTCAACTTGGGCGCCGATATCTCTGCCATTTGGGCGACAGCGCAGCTGATTCTCGGCGGCAATCTTAAAGTCTATGCGGTTCTCTTCGGACTTATTTCCATCTTCCTACAGATCTATGTCCCTACACTCGTTATGTGCGCTATCTCAAATGGCTGACAGAGTTCCATAGGTTCCAATGCCTTAGGCCCGGACCCACCGACTCCAACAGTTCCATTTCCTATTTTGGCTTCTCTGTGTTTTCAGTATTTTGGGGAATCTGCTTATCGCTCAAAGCTAACCCCAATGGCATGAAGAGTTAGGGTTGGCACAGTTTTGGCACAGGGGACGCGCCTGCTTTTGTAGCAGAGAGTGTTGGAATAAATCTTTTCTTGAAATCTGAACTCTGAAAGAGCGAAAACAATCGAGACTGTTTCCAAGGCTTCTGGACGAACGTTTCAAGCGTAGGGAGGATCATGGTGTCAACGGTATAGGCACAGAGCATCAAAGCGACCTCTACAGGCGTTGTGCTGACATCGCCCAATGCAGATTCGTCGAACGTCGCAAACGGGGGTGAAACTCCATCTTGACTGCGCGTCCCATCGGATAATCAGTCCCGATGACTGATTCGTTCCGCCTCGTCATTCAAAATATGCCAGGAGCCGTGTTCCGCTCCGCTGTCGAACAGAACCTCTTCTTTTTTGCGAATCCTAGTGACCGTCAAATTTAGGTGTCTATGTTTGTCGATGTTCGAGACAACGGAGAGGATTCGCAAGGCAGTGTTGTTAATCCCGGACTTCTCTGACAATCGATTGTCGCGCACGATCAGACATCCTTCAACGGGAGATACCTGAATGACTGGATTGATTTTTATTATTCAACCACGTAGGTGTTGGGATGCTATTAATTACTGGAGGACTTCAAATGGCCACAACAAAGCAAAGATCAGCTGCGAGGAAAAACATCAAGAAGGCAGCGGTAGCCGCAAAGCGGAAACGGACTATTGCTCACCTCCCTAAGGCAACACGAACGGCGCTCGGCAAACAAGCCGCAAAAGTTGCCAATCGCAGCGGGCGTTCGTGAATCGTCCATTGCGTGTGATTTGTTGACCAGCTTGTGTTAAAGGAACTGAGATGCCCATGGCGCGAGAGCGTATATTCAAACCTGTTTATAAATTGCGTAAGCTTCTCAAGAAGGCGCGTTTGCGACCTACCGTCAAACAAATTCACAGTTTGCGTACAAATGCCCGCCGCTTTGAGAGTTCCGTGACGGCTCTTGGACTGAAGTCGTCTAAAAATGAAAAGCAATTGCTTCGAGATCTCAATCGCGTCCGTAAACGAACCGGCAAAATCCGCGATATGGACATAATTACCGGCTATGTACTAACCACGAATATGCGTGGCGAGCAGGATTGTCTTGTCCAGTTAGTTGAACATATCGGAGCCAAACGCACAAAGCAGGCCAAGAAGCTTAGCGCCTTGGTATCCACGGCCGGACCTCGCCTCAGGCGGCGCCTCAAGCGTACGGCGTCCAAGTTTCAGAAGATTCTCAAGCGACCAGAGTCTCCCAGTCACGCTGTAGAAAAAGCACTGCGCTTAGCGTTGGAATTGAACCGTCCCTCCACACTAGGCCGGTCAACTCTTCATCCCTATCGCCTACGCGTGAAGCAGTTGCAGTATGTCCTTCAACTGTCGGAAGATTCAAGGCAGCAGGCATTCGTTGCCGCCCTAAAAAAGGTAAAGGATGCGATCGGTGAATGGCACGACTGGGAAGTTCTAACTAAGGTTGCAGACGACGTGCTCGACCACAGCAGCAAATGCAAATTAATCTCGAGGCTTCACTCGATCAGTGACAGAAGGTACGCACGGTCTATATCCCTGGCAAATCAAATGCGCCGCACTTTTGCAGTCGCAAAATCGCTGAGAAAAAACCGTCGTCGCGCGCGCTCTCTGCATCTGGTGAAACCACTGGTCCTGTCCGCTGCTTCAGCACTTTCAGCTTAGGACCACCTGGAGTGAATTGTGAAGCATCTACGCAACTTTGACCTTAAGCCGATCGATCCCCGGTCGCACAACCTCAACGTCATCGTCGAAACACCAAAAGGGTCTCGAACTAAATTTAAATACGATAATAAATCGGGCCTTTTCTTATTCGACAAAGCTCTTCCGGTAGGTCAAAGCTTTCCATTCGATTTTGGTTTTTTGCCATCAACCGTCGGAGAGGATGGCGACCCGTTGGATGTACTGATCCTTGCGGATCAGCCTACATTCACCGGCTGTTTGATCGTCGCAAAATTGCTCGGCGTTGTAGAAGCTGAACAGATTGACAAAGGGGAGCGAAAGCGCAACGACCGGTTCGTTGCGGTACCTCTCGAACTGAAGACCCAGAAAATCGTGGCTGGGTCGCCTGAGATGTTAGATTCGGAGATCATTGCAAATATTACGAAGTTCTTCATCACCTACAATGAGCTGCAAGGCAGGGAGTTTAACGTATTAGGAGTCTCTGACTCGGAGGACGGCATGACCTCAATTAAAGAACAAAGTCGGAAAAGTATGACAAAAGCGGCATTAAGGCACCGTCATCACTTGAGCCGTCCTAAATTCTGATTAAAATGCCACGGCTCTAGGTGACGTGCCGTCGCAGTCAGTTGGTACGATCGACCAAACTAGATAGGCCCTCCCCGGGGCTAATTACGAAGCCTTTACAGGTTTCTCTGGATTCTTATTGCGCCGCTATATCTGTAAGGTTCACGAAGGGGGAACCTTTTATGAAGGCCATTGTGTTTCACAAACTAGGCGATATCCGGCTGGACGACGTGAAGGAACCAAAGATTGACGACAAGTACGATGCCATCGTCCGCCTGACAGCGAGCGCCATCTGCGGCACAGATCTCCACTTCGTGCGCGGCACAGTGCCGAACATGGTGCCAGGAACGGTGCTCGGCCACGAAGGAGTCGGCATTGTCGAGGAAGTCGGCAAGGGCGTGCGCAACCTGCGCAAGGGCGACCGCGTGGTGATACCGTCGACCATTGCCTGCGGCTCCTGCTCTTACTGCCGCGCCGGGTATTTTGCGCAATGTGACGACTCGAATCCCAACGGCAAGAACAGCGGGACCGCCTTTTTCGGCGGACCGAAAGAGAGCGGCCCGTTCGACGGGCTGCAGGCTGAATACGCCCGTATTCCGTTTGCCCATGTCGGCCCGGTGAAACTGCCCGAGGAAGTCACGGATGACCAGGCCATTCTGATTTCCGATATCTTCCCGACCGGCTATTTCGCGGCTGATATTGCCAATATTCATCCGGGCTCGACCGTGGCCGTCTTCGGCTGCGGCCCTGTCGGGCAGTTTGCTATCGCCAGCGCGAAGCTTATGGGCGCCGGCCGGATATTCGCGGTCGATACCGTCGCCTCCCGCCTGGACATGGCGACCGCACAGGGCGCGGAAGCGATTGACTTCAATGCCGACGACCCGGTCGATGCTATCCGTGAACTGACCAACGGCATTGGCGCCGACCGCGCCATCGATGCAGTCGGCGTGGACGCCGTGCATCCGTCGAAAGGCCCCGCGCATAAGAAATCCAAGGACAAGGAATTCCAGGAAGAGGTAGAGGAGATCGTTCCCAATCCCAGGTCCAAAGGCCAGAACTGGATACCGGGCAATGGGCCATCCCAGGTCTTCGAATGGGCCATCGAGGCACTCGCGAAAGCCGGAACTCTCAGCGTGGTCGGCGTATACCCGTCCGCGATGCGTACCTTTCCAATCGGCGACGCCATGGAGAAGAACATCACGCTGCGCATGGGAAACTGTGACCATAAGAAATACGCATCCAAGCTCGTGGATCTGGTGCGCGAAGGCAGGATCGACCCCACGCAAATCCTGACGCAGACCGAACCGCTCATGTCCGCGATTGAGGCGTACAAGCTCTTCGATCAACGCGCGCCGGGCTGGATAAAAGTGGAACTCAAACCGCAGGCATCGCGTTCTCAAACTGCCTGAAATGTGGATTCGATGAGCCGAATTTTATTAACTTGCTGTCTTCTCGGAGTTGCCGCGCTGGTTTTCTTTGCCGCCGCCGGCAGCCCGTGCGTCCGGGCTGACCGAAGTCTACAGCAACAATGATTTCCAGCTTACCGGCGTGACGATCTCGAAAAGCGGGCGGATGTTTGTCAATTTCCCGCGTTGGTCAGACCGTTATTTGAACGCGGTGATCGAGGTATCTGGAAATCCGAAAAGCCGTTTCCCGATGAATTGTGGAACCGGTGGGACGGCAAGCCCGAAACCGCCGGCAAGCAGTTCGTGTGCGTCCAGAGCGTCGTCGCCGATGACAACGATATGCTGTGGGTTGTAGACGCAGCCGCGCCGATGATGGGGCCGGTCGTTTCGGGCGGCCCCAAACTGGTGCAGATCGACTTGCGCACCAACCGCGTCGCGCATGTATTCAGCTTCGGACCCGATGTAACATTGCCGACCAGCTATATGAACGACGTGCGCATCGATAATTCACGCCACACGGCCTATCTCACCGACAGCGGCGCCGGCGGCCTCGTCGTTGTGGATTTGACGACCGGAAAAGCGCATCGGGCGCTCGATAACAACCCGTCCGTAATGGTGCAGCCGGGCATTTCAATCGTCATCGACGGCAAACCCGTCCAGGACGCTGGCGGAAAGACGCCGCAAATCAATTCTGACGGCATAGCCCTTTCTCCCGACGGGGAATATCTCTACTACCAGGCCCTGACCTCGGCGGCGCTGTACCGCATTAAAACGGATATTCTCCGCGATCCCGCCCGCGCGAAAGATGCGCGTGCGGGCGTCGAGAAAATCGCGGATACGTTCCCAGCCGACGGTCTGTGGATGGACAGGCAAGGCGACCTTTATCTGACAGGCCTGACCCAGAACGCCGTAATGCGGCGAACGCCGGACGGCAACATTGAGACGTTCGTTTCGGATTCGCGTCTGGAATGGCCGGATACCTTTACGCAAGCGGATGACGGATCGCTTTACGTGACGGCTTCTCACATCAATGAAGAGCCCCGTTTCAACCATGGTAAAAGCGTGCGCAGTCGCCCTTATGAGATTTTCAAAATCTCGCCATAGAATTCACGCGAATTTCGTTGACGGATTGTCGGGCCGGTTTTGGAAATTATGAATAGCGCGGCTTAATGAGATTCAAATTTACACGTGACACGGTAGTGTCTTCCGTATTTATTCCAAGCGAGCATGAAAAGTATTCCGAGACAGATATGCAAAGCGCGGCTACGAAACAGGGAAAGAAAAGGACTGTGCTGGTCGTGGACGACAGCACGGAGCTAAGAAATCGTGCGCGCTCTCTTTTTCCTTCCAACAGTTTTGCGCTCTGCGCCGAAGCGCAGGACGGACGCGAAGCAATTGCGTGTTCTCGATCTCTCAATGCCGGTGATGAATGGCATCGAGGCAGCGCCCCGACTGAACAAACTTCTTCCGGGAACACCTATTATTCTTTTTACGTTGCGCGCGGACGCTGTGCGCGCGATGGACACCAATGCTCTCGGCATCAGCGCGGTCTTTTCGAAAAATGACCCGCTGGAACAGTTCCTATCCAAGGCTCATGAATTGTTGGGCTGACTTTCGCCCGTAATTTAATTCCCAGGCATCCAGCCGGGCTCAAATACACCTTTCCGGGTATCGTATTGCGTTGAGATAGAGTCTATTTTCCCGATTGGGGTGAATCATGAAAATCAAAATTGTCCGGCATACCGTGTCGGGATCACTGCTCGCTGCCATGATCGCGTTTTGCCCAGCCGCCAGGGGGCAGGCATCCGATCAATCCTTTGCCACAAAAGCGGCATCAGGCGGTATGGCCGAGGTCAAACTCGGCCAGCTTGCGCAGAAAAATGGCTCCGCCCCCGCTGTCAAAGAGTTTGGCACGCGGATGGAAATGGATCATTCCAAGGCGAACGCCGAATTGAAGGAAACGGCATCGAAAAACAACATCAGGCTACCGTCGGCGCCAAGCCGCACCGAGCAGGCCACATATGATCGGCTGGCTAAGCTTTCCGGTCCCAAGTTCGACAAGGCCTATGCGGACGCAATGGTAAAGGACCACCAAGAAGACGTCGCGGCTTTCAAAAAAGAGGCATCCAGCGGACAGAACGCCGATATCAAGGCGTTTGCATCCAAAACCCTTCCGACCCTGGAAGAGCACCTGAAAATGGCGCAGGACATGAAGACAGGCACCGGCGCGTCATCATCGGTCCGGTGACGCGTTAAACTCCTCTGTGCAAACGCGAGCGATCTCAGGGATTACCTCTGTCCGCAAGGCTAGACAGACGCTTGCAGCGACTGAATGGGACTCGCTTCTTGTTGCAAGGCTGTTTTCGCGGCAGGAATAGTGAAGGAAACCCGTGTGCCGGAACCGTCCGAATCGATCTTCATTTCTCCGCCGAGCTGACGCACTCGTTCACGCATTCCGCCTATCCCTACACCCGAGCCGCCATGCTGAAGTTCAGACAATTTCTGAGCCGAAATGCCCTTTCCCGAATCCCGCACTTCTACGATGATCGCGCCTGAATCGCGAGCAAGGCTGATCGAACCGGTTTTACTCCCCGAATGGCGGTGAATATTTGTCAGACACTCCTGCACCACCCGGAAAACTACCAACTCCATATCGCCAGGAAGCCTTCCGATCTCTTCCGAAACAAAAAGACTAATCACCAAATCGCTGCGTTCTCGAAGGCCGTCAATGTACCAACTCAGTGCAGAGGAAAGCCCGCTCTCGTCCAGCAGCGGTGGATGCAACAGATAAGAAGTGGTACGTATCTCACGATGGAGCTGTTGCACAAGTTCTTGGATATTTTCCGCTTCGGTCGCAAGCTCAGGCGAACTGCGCGCGGATTTTTGAACAAGTTGCGCAAGGCTCATGCCTAGGACCGTTAGCGTCTGGCCAGCGCTGTCGTGTAACTCGCGAGCGATATGACGGCGTTCTTCGTCCTGAGTGTGCAAAAGCCGTCGTGAAAGCTCTGTAACCTGCCCTGCTTGCCTGAGCACGTCAGCATTGCGCTGCTCTAGTTCTCGCGTCCGAGCACGCACCTGCACATCGAGTGTTTGAGCAAGCTTACGATAGTTCTCCTCTGCCTCCTTCCGGGCGGTCACATCGGTTGCCGCACCGAACCATTCGACAATTTCGCCATTTAAATCGAGTAAGGGAACAGCCCGCGAGTACGTCCAGCCAAGTGTCCCATCTGTCCGGCGAACGCGATGCTCAAGCTGGAACACACTCTTTGTGTCGATCGCTTCCCGTATGGTCTTCAGCACGAGCGGTTGGTCATCGAGGTGAATATATTCGTTCAGCCAATTTTCGCTTGGCTTATTCGTATCCTCAATGAAACCTCTCCCATCGAGCGCGCGCATTTCGCTCCAGTTGGGATTCATGCGATAAACCACATCCGAGCTAGCAGTCACGAGCGCCCGGAAACGCTCTTCGCTCCCGCGCAGCAATTCTTCTGCTTGCTTTCGTTCGGAAATGTCGCTGCTAATTGCAAGGTGAACGATGGTCCCATCCGGGTTGCGCAATGGCGCGGCGTGCGTTTCCATGTGCCGTCGTTCGCCCTGCAGCCCGACGATCTCAAATTCCAGCGAGCCTAACTCGCCCTTGCAAACACTCTCATTGAAGGTTTTGAATCTATCCCGGTCCTCAGGGGCGATCAAGTCATACACATTCTTGCCAACTACTTCCTCTGCGGAATCAGCGCCCACCATCTGCAAGCCGGGCGAATTCATGTGCAACAAAGTGCCATCTGCTGACACCAGCTTGACGCACTCCGGTGTGGTTTCAACAATCGCCCGAAAACGTTCTTCGCTTTGCCGCAGCGCCCGTTCAACACGTTTCTCCTCGGTGACGTCACGGGCCACGTCGGATGCACCAACCACTTTATCATTGAGATCGCGGATGGGTGAAATCGTAAGCGAAACGTCTAAAAAAGTGCCGTCTTTCCTCCTGCGCACGGTTTCGAAATGATGCACCCGTTCTCCCCGAGCGAGGCGCCTGAGAATCTCCTCCTGTTCCGAACGTCGTTCCCACGGTACGATGAGCGTAATGTTCTGACCAATTGCTTCCTCTGCCGTGTATCCGAAGAGCTGTTGAGCGCTTTTGTTCCAAGTGGTTATTGTGCCATCGAGTTTCTTGCTGATGATGGCGTCATCTGAAAAACCAACGATGGCCGCTAAAAGTGAAGTTGCGCGTTCCGCCTGTTTTTGCTCCGTAACGTCGTGCAACGTGAGGAGAAGTAGATCGTTCCCGTCTCGCGTCAACCGGCGCGCGTTCAGCATGATGGTCCTGTTACCGGTCGATGGGAACTCGCAATCGATCTCGACAGCATGAAATCCAGCATCGCCGGAAAGAGTTGCCTCTATCGATTTCCACGCTTCCGAGGTTTGCCAGTCACTGTTGCCCAGTGTGCGAACTGAAATGCCCTGCGTCTCATCCCGCGATAGCCCGACTAGGTCATAGAATGCACGGTTCGCTGTCTGTACGTGCAATTTGCTATCGAGAACAGCCAGTGGATCGATTACCGTGTTGAGAATTGCCTTCGTGTATTCCCGTTCGTAGATCGCTTGGTCGATACTCGCGCGAAAAGCCGTAACATTCGTGAATGCGAGTGCCGCTCCCGAAATCTGCCGATCGTTTCCGCTGCACGGGGCAATCCGAACAAGAAAACATCTATCGCCGTCGCGGCTTTCGATTCGATGGGGTGCCCCGTCAGCGATCACGCGCGCGCAGATTTTATCGAGGTCCTTCACTCTGGCAAGAGCGTTGCCAATCGAACTGCCCACATCCGCGGCGGTTAAGCCAAGCACAGTCGAAGCCGAGCGGTTAATGCCGATAATTTTGCAATCGCCGCTGATCAAAACTATAGGAAGATCGACGGCATCAAGGGAGCTGGCGGTGTCATCGGGCACAGAAACTCCTTTTAAACAGTAGCGCGATATAAACTGCGACTCCGATGCAGCACGTCATCCGCTATCAGCGGTAAAGTCTCACGCAACGCCAATAGCAGAGCCTGCGAACGTGGCATTTGAAAAGAACCAGCAAAGCGCGACAGGAGTCGTTCTTCCAAAACACGTGATTCATCGGGCCCCACTGTATCCCGAAGGGCGTCGGATACAGCTCGTTCCAGCCGGGCATAATCTTCTACCGGAATCAAATGAGAATGATTCTCACTGAGTCGCGGCAGCATACGGGTGTGAACATCTCCATCAAAATTATCCATCAAGAACGAACAGAAGATCGCAATATCCTGCTCATGCGCAAGCCGGTCAAACTGATCTTCAAGTGCCATACTGGCGCCGACCTCTCCACGCTCCCAAAGAATGTTGACCATCTCACCCCACCAGCGCACCTTCGGGTAGCGGCCATCGCCGCGAGCTTCGGAAACGACGTTCGCGGCTAAACCCATAAATACAGGCGAATCGGGCATTCCGTCGCGCATGAAGGTAGGCAGGAGGTTGTCCGCATCCACAATGGTTAATTGTCCGCGCTTCTCCGCAGCTTTTATGTCTACGCCTTCGGCTTCCATACGGGGCCGAAAAGCATCCCAGTGTGCAACCGTTGGGACCAGAATGACACCCTCGCCGTTCGCTATTGCCGCAGCTGCAAAGCGGCAGACGGCCCGATTGAGAAACTGCTGATCCTGATAAAGCTGCACGATGTGGTCGCGCGGTCCTGCGCTCGACAATAGACCGGACCAAGGCTCGTCATGGCCGGCGGCGGTATTCGTCAGACGCAAACTGCTCCTGTTCTCCATCGATAATCCTCTCCAGTGCCTCAAAGGAAACTGGGCGCATCGCAAAACGGCGAAAGGACGTAGTTAGTCCTTCTAAAGGCAAATGCGCCAGCTAAAGCTAAAAAGACTACCTGAAGTATCCAGCTGCCTCTATACACTGTTTACCTGAGAATTGTGGAGGGCTACTCATCACGGTTCGGTTCACGACAGGTCGCGTGCCAAAACCTGCAAGCTACGAGCTCGTGTTATAGAAATGCCGATCGATTTAAGGATGCCACCCGTTCCCCCGCAGGGCATCATGACGTTTCTAAAAGAAATGCTAAGTAGCCTGACATAGCCACCATGTGTGATATCGATTCCTACCGTAGCGTTCGGGAGGAGATTGTCACGCAGACGGACAAGGCGAAACGATGCAGTTTTCCGCAAGCGGCTGGGGAGATCCCTGTTTGCAAAATTCAGCAAGCATGACGTCGACAATTTAACACGGCTCACGCAGAAGTCGCCCGGAGGATCAAAAGCGGGGGCAGGGCGTTAGAACATCTGCTCACGCGGCAGGTGCGCTCATCTGACCGTGGGCCAACTTGGTTGCTCGTCGGGCTAATGCCCGACAGATTCATCGCCCGACATTCGATCTCCCGTCAAATGATGTCGATGCCGCCAAATCGCGCACTTAACGGGCACCTGAGTATTTGCAGAACAGCGGCAAGTCGCGTAGTATCTATAGCGCGGGGTGGAGCAGCCTGGTAGCTCGTCGGGCTCATAACGCGCCAAACGTCAACCGGCTCTGCCGGATTCAAACGACTTAGCCCTTCTTCTCAGCCGCAAAAACCCTTCAAAACGGGATATTCTGGGCACTTAACGGGCACCTGAGAATTGGACGAGGGCACCTGCCTTGGGCGGCGCACTATCCGACTCCAACAGCTCCATCAACTACTTTCACTTCTCTGTGTTTTCGGTAATTTGGGGAATCTGCTTTTCGCTCAAAGCTAACCCCATTAGCATGAAAAGATCGGATTCTGGCACACTTTTGGCACAGGAGGCACACCTGCTTTACGGTATTTACAAAGACACGGTGTATTCCTTCCGGAATTTCGAGCAACGTTTAGAGGATCCAGCAGGGCTTCCTTGAGAAGCACGTTGACGGGAAAGGCCGATCTTGGCGTGAAGATTTATGATCGTATTGACTAAAGCGACGTGAGACAACGCTTGCGGGAAGTTTCCGGCGAGACGTTCTTTAGTAACGTTATACTCCTCCGAGAGCAGTCCTACATCGTTTCTCACTTTCAGTAATCTCTCCAGCATTTGCGTAGCCTCCCGTCTACGTCCTATAAGGACATAATAATCGGCGAGCCAAAAACTACACGGCAAAAACGCTCCTTCAGAATCGTCCTTTTTATCTTTTTCATGTCGCATGACCAGTCCCCGTCGGATGAGCCTTTTCTCAATCAGGCTCACGGTACCACGGATGCGGGAATCCCCCGCTGGAAGAAAGCCTACAAGCGGCAGAAGGAGCAGGCTTGCATCGAGTTTCCGCGAGCCATAGCTCTGAACAAAACTTCCGAGCTTTGGACAGAACGCCGATCGGCAGACGCTCTCATGGATTTCCGTTCGCGTCGCGCGCCATCTTGGAAGCGGAGCCGAAAATCCGACCCGCTCAGCAACGCGGATCGCCCGGTCGAAAGCGACCCAGCACATGACTTTCGAGTGAGTGAATTGCCGCGTTCGTCCCCGAACTTCCCAGATACCGTGATCAGCGTGGCGCCAGGTCTTTTCCAGGCGCTCTAGCAACTGCACTAGCAGTTGGAATGAGGGCTTCTCCTTCGTTGTAACGATTCCTGCCTGAAACAGGGCATCCGCTAATTCACCATAAATATCGAGCTGAACCTGCCTGGCGGCCGCGTTGCCTACTCTCACCGGTGCCGCCCCTCTGTAACCGTCTAACCAAGATACTTTCCATTCGTTGTGAATTGCTCTTCCGGTCACGTCGTACATTACGCGCAGCCCGCCGGAAGTTCCGGCGGCATGCAACAACCAGTTTTTCCAGGCTCGCGCTTCATTGCGGTAACCGGCGTGGATAAAACCGAGCAACGTGAAGGTTGCATCGCGCAGCCAACAATAGCGGTAATCCCAGTTTCGCGGTCCGCCGGGAATCTCTGGTAAGGATGTGGTCGGCGCCGCAATAATCCCACCGGAGGGCGCGTAAGTTAGCGCCTTGAGTGTTATGAGAGAGCGCTCGACGGCGGCGGCCTGTGGCCCGTGATTTTCAAGCGTGATGTCCAGTGACGCCATGATCGTTCTGTATCCTTAGGAGTACGCAGGGCGAGCGTTCGAAGCGTCTGTGTCGGAGAGCCTTCTCGCCTCTCAGTTCGAAACTGACGACATCGCCGGCTTTTATGGTAAAGGAGGCAACAATATTGTTCTTCTTCGACCGAACAGGAATGGAACTGAAAAACGCCAGTCGTTCAGTTCTCACCGTTACTATAGTATGCGTACCGTTCGTTTTGATTGATGGTGGCCGACGGCCATAGTCAAAACGCAGGCAACATTCATGCGCATTTGCACGGTGCCGTGATCCGCCCTAATTATGCGAATGAGGTGTGGGCACTTTTCGCGCGCTGGCATGAAATCGATTAGCGTAACCTGTCCCTCTTCCGTCTTGAATGTCTTTTCAAGGATCAAGCTGTGTGGACGATAGCGTCGACTGGTGCGCGCACTGGGGACCGGGCAAACGAGCCAGTGTCCGTTCGCGGACGATCCGATTAGGGCAGCGAAACATGCTGGTGAATCGAAACGTGGCCAGCATAACCAGTCAATGGAGCCATTGTGGCTGACTAGCGCAGCCGTCTCGTAATCTCCGATCACGGCATAGTCTGAGACATTGGTCGCCATAATTCCCGGATAGGATCGTAGATGCTTCTTAGCTTTCCTTGGTTTGACGACTAAATTTTCGCACCAATTTAAGATTGATAGGCCCACTACACCCATTTCCCCCATGCGATACATGGTTCGATTGATACGTCTCCTAAAGACACACTACTAGAATAAGACGTAGGACGATGTAGTGACACTGGAGGCGGCGTGGGCGAAACAGCAGCGGATATATTAATCGACCGTCTAGTCGGCTGGGGCGTCCATGAGATTTTCGGACTGCCGGGTGACGGAATCAACGGAATCATGGAGGCGCTGCGTAAACGCCAGGACGACATCCGATTCATTTACGTGCGCCACGAAGAATCCGCCGCTTTCATGGCTTGCGCATATGCAAAGTACACTGGTCGATTGGGGGTGTGCCTCGCCACTTCCGGACCAGGTGGTATCCACCTGTTGAACGGTCTCTATGATGCAAACTAGACGGCCAGCCGGTACTGGCCATTACCGGGCATGCCTTCCATGATTTGATTGATACTCACACGCAGCAGGATGTCGATCTCGACCGTCTGTTTTCGGATGTAGCTGTCACAACACGCGCGTGATGGGTTGCGCGCATGTCGCCAATGTCACCGACCTGGCGTGCCGCACCGCTTTAAATTTCCGTGGGGTCGCCCATCTCAACATCCCCACTGACATTCAGGATGAAAAAAGCGACGAGCGTTCGAAGCGAAACGTCCCCCAGCACACCACGGAAGTTCCAGCGGCGAGTGCGAGACTTCCGGGTGAAGACGATCTTTTGCGGGCTGCATCTCTGCTGAACGACGGGAAGAAAATTGCCATTCTCGCAGGCCAGGGTGCCTTGAATGCACGAAACGAAATTATCGCCGTCGCCGAACGTCTCGAGGCTCCGATTATTAAGGCCTTGCTAGGCAAGACGGTAGTACCGGATGACTGTCCTTACACCACCGGCGGTATCGGCTTGCTTGGGACCAAGGCATCGCAGGAAGCACTCGAAGAGTGCGACACTTTGCTCATTGCTGGTTCCTCCTTTCCTTATATTGAGTTTATCCCAAACCGGGTAAAGCGCGTTGCGTCCAGATCGATATTGATCCGTCCCGGATCGGCCTGCGCTACCCGGCTGAAGTTGGCATCGTGGCAGATTGCGCTAAGGCCCTTTCGGCACTGTTGCCGAAGCTTCGACACAACGAGAACCGGGATTTCCTCGACGATGCGCGCAAAGAGATGAAGAAGTGGGACGAGATCATGCGTGAGCGAAGCTCGCGACAGGATAAGCCAATGAAGCCGCAGGTCGTCGCTTGGGAGCTCGGCAAGCGGCTTGCCGACAACGCGATCATTTCGAGTGATTCCGGGACCATTTCCACTTGGTTCGCCCGTCACATTCCCGTAAAAAGCGGCCAGAAGCATTCGCTCTCCGGAACTTTGGCCACCATGGCCAACGGTCTCCCATACACCATTGCCGCTCAGATTGCCTATCCGGACCGCCAATGTGTAGGTTTTGTCGGTGACGGCGGATTTACGATGCTCATGGGAGAGTTTGCAACTGCGGTGAAATATCAGTTGCCGATCAAGATTGTGGTCGTCAAGAACAATACCCTTGGTCAGATCAAATGGGAACAGATGGTTTTTCTGGGGGAACCCTGAATATGGCTGCGATCTTAACCCGATTGATTTTTGCGCATTCGCGCAAGCGTGCGGCGGCACCGGTTTTCGGATCGAGGACCCCGCGACCTGCGGAGCCATTCTCGACCAGGCTCTGGCGGTTAAGGGCCCGGTTCTTATTGAGGCGGTGGTTGATCCCCACGAACCCCCCATGCCGCCCAAAGTGACAATCGATCAGGCCGAGAAGCTTGCCAAAGCACTGGCAAAGGGTACGCCGAACCGCAAGGAAATTGCACTGACGATTGCCTCGGACAAAGTGCGCGAGTTGGTTTGAGTCAATTGAACGATTGTTATATCCGGTAACCACGCTATGTCCGTTCAGGATTTTTCCACGCCTGCTCACGAAACCCTTTCGGGCAAACGCTCGGACACGACCTTCTCCGAGGACGCAGCGCTTCAGGCGGAGCTGTCACGGCGAATTTCGGGCGAAGTGCGCTTCGATACGGCGAGCCGAGCGATTTATGCGACCGATGCGTCGAACTACCGCCAAGTGCCCATCGGCGTCGTCGTTCCAAGGACCGTACAAGATGTCGTGGAGACCATTTCTGTCTGTCGCCAGTTCTCGGCGCCTCTCCTTTCTCGCGCGGGCGGCACGAGCTTGGCGGGTCAGTGTTGCAACGCAGCAGTCGTCATCGATTGGTCAAAATACTTAAACCACATCATCGAACTGAACGTCGGCGAACGCTTTGCCCGCGTCGAGCCGGGAACAGCTTGCGACGACGTCGTTAAAGCGGGCAAACCGCACAATTTGACTTATGCTCCCGACCCGGCGACGCACGATCATTGCTGTTTCGGGGGGATGCTCGGAAACAACTCCTGCGGCGCGCATGCTCAGATGAACGGTCCCGCTGTTAACAATGTTGAGTCTCTAGAAATTATGCTTTACGACGGCACGCGAATGACAGTCGGCTGGATGACCGAGGCAGAGTGGCGGAGTCGCATCGCCGGTGACGGGCGCGAGGCCGAGATCTACGCCAAATTGATGTCGTTGCGCCAGCGTTATCAGAGCCTGATCGACTCCCGCTATCCGAAAATCATCCGCCGCATTTCTGGTTATAACCTCGACCAGCTTATTCCCAACGAAAAAGGCATGGTCAATATCGCCCGGGCTCTGATCGGCAGCGAAGGCACGTGCGTCACGATTCTAGAGGCCAAGGTTACGCTCGTATATAACCAGCCGGAGCGCGTCTTTGTTGTGCTCGGCTATCCCGACGTTTATCAAGCCGCTGACCACTTGATGGAAATTTTGCCATTTAAGCCAATCGCTCTAGAAGGAATCGATTACCGGCTTTACAAAAATGTTGAGAAAAAAGGTGGATTGCACAGTGAGCATTTAAGCCTGCTTCCCGAGGGAAGGGGCTGGCTTATCGTCCAATTTGGTGCAGCCACTCGAGAGAAATCCAAGGAAACGGCCGAACAGCTGTGCGCTGAACTCCGGAAACATCCCCATCCGCCGAGCATGCGGTTGCTTATCGATAAGCATCAGCAGGCTAATCTCTGGGACGTGCGCGAAGCAGGCCTCGGGGCGACCGCTTTTGTTCCCGGCGAGAACGACACCTGGCCCGGCTGGGAAGATTCGGCCGTGGCGCCGGAACAAGTCGGCGGTTATTTGCGCGACCTGCGGACACTCTATGACAAGTATGGCTACAACCCTCCCTTTACGGGCACTTCGGACAGGGCTGCATCCACTGCCGAGTCGATTTCGATCTCTACACTGAGGCGGGCATGAAAACGTATCGCGCGTTCATGGAGGAAGCGACCGATCTCATCGTGCAATACCACGGTTCCTTCTCGGGCGAGCATGGCGACGGCCAGTCCCGAGCGGAGTTTCTTGGAAAAATGTTCGGTCCCGAGCTGATAGAGGCGTTCCGGGAATTCAAATCGATCTGGGACCCGGACTGGAAGATGAATCCTGGCAAAATTGTCGATCCCTATCGGATTGACGAGAACCTCCGGCTTGGTCCGACCTACGCTCCCCACCAGCCCGAAACGTATTTTCAATTTCCAGACGATCGCGGCAGCTTTGCGCGAGCGGCCCTGCGTTGCGTCGGCGTCGGCAAATGCCGAAGGCTATCCGGCACGGGGGAACAGGCAACCATGTGTCCCAGTTTCATGGTGACTCGTGAGGAACGCGATTCGACCCGCGGGCGAGCGCATGCGCTATTCGAAATGCTGCAAGGCGATGTTATCAAGGAGGGCTGGCACGATGAAGGAGTGAAGCAGACCCTCGATCTGTGCCCGCCTGCAAGGGTTGCAAAGGTGATTGCCCGGTGAATGTCGACATGGCTACTTACAAGGCCGAATTCCTATCGCATCACTGGGAAGGAAGATTGCGTCCGCGTTCCGCCTACGCCTTCGGATGGATCGACAAGTGGGCGCAAGCAGCTTCGGTTGTACCGGGTTTCGTCAATCTCTGTACTCAGCTTCCCATTCTGCGCGATGTGGCGAAACTAGCTGCTGGCATTCCTCCTGAGAGAACCATTCCGGCTTTCGCACCAGAGACATTTCAGGCGTGGTTCCGAAAACGCAGGGAGACTTTCGCGCGAGCCGGACACCAGCGCGTGATTCTTTGGCCGGACACCTTCAATGATTTCTTTTTCCCAGATACGGCCATCGCGGCAGCAGAAGTGCTTAGGGCTGCCGACTTCGAAGTTGTGGTTCCCAATACTCATTTTTGTTGTGGCCGTCCGCTCTACGACTACGGCTTCCTTGGCATGGCAAGCAATACCTGCGGCGCATTCTTGCTGGACTTGGTAAGGAAATCGATCGGGGCGCACCGGTTGTGGTGCTTGAGCCCAGCTGCTGTTCAGTTTTCCGAGACGAACTCACCAATTTATTTCCCGGTCTTCCGAGAGCAGAAAGACTGAAGAAACAGACATTCACGCTGGCGGAGTTCCTGGAACAAGAGCACGCGTTCGCGACGCCGACGCTGAAACGAAAAGCGGTGATTCATGGGCATTGCCACCACAAGGCAGTGATGCGCATGAAAGCTGAGGAGTCGGTATACAAGAAGTTGGGACTCGATTACACACTGCTCGATTGGCTGCTGCGGCATGGCAGGCTCTTTCGGCTTTGAAAGTGACAAGTATGACCTGTCAGTCAAGGTGGGCGAACGAGTCTTACTGCCTGCTGTTCGGAAAACAGAGCCGTCAACTCTTCTAGTCGCCGACGGATTCAGTTGCCGGGAGCAGATTTCACAGCTCACCGCGAGACATGCCCTTCATACGGCCGAAGTCTTATCGCTGGCGATGAATCAATCAGAGATTGGGAATCATCTGTTGCCGGAGAGCGCTATCGTTCAGCGACGCGAAGCCGCGCGCAAACAATCGATGCTGAAGGCCGCCGTTGTCACGGCTAGTGTGGTTGGCATCGCCGCCTTAGCGTTCTTCATAGGTCGGAGAAAGTAGTGTTCCGGGATGCACGATAGAAGAGAAACCGTCGTGATCACCGGCGCGTCAGCCGGTTTGGGTCGCGCAATTGCCTGCGAATTCGCTAAGCGCGGCGCGCGGATCGGCCTGCTCGCGCGCGGTAGAAAGGGCCTTGAGGCTGCGTTTGAGGATGTAAAGGCGGCAGGGGGTGCCCCACTAATACTGGAGGCTGATGTTTCTGACGCCGATGCCGTCGAAAGTGCCGCTGCTACGGTGGAATCGCGACTCGGGCCGATTGATGTGTGGGTCAATAACGCCATTGTCTCCGTATTCTCGCCGGTCAGTGAGATGCAGGCCTCCGAATACAAGCGTGTGACGGATGTCACGTATCTGGGAGTGGTGAATGGCAGCCTGGCCGCTCTGAAGCGTATGTTGCCGCGCAACCTGGGACGGATCATACAGGTCGGTTCGGCCCTCGCCTACCGCAGCATTCCTCTGCAATCTGCCTATTGCGCTGCCAAGCACGCGATTGTCGGATTCACGGATTCCCTGCGCTGCGAACTTATCCACGACGGCAGCCGTGTGCGCGTGACGGTCGTTCACATGCCGGCACTGAATACTCCGCAATTCGGCTGGACGAAGAGTCGCCTGCCCAAGAAGGCGCAACCGGTGCCACCGATATTCGATCCGGAGGTCGGCGCCCGAGCCGTGTTCTGGGCAGCCCATCATGATCGGGGCGAAGTCTACGTCGGAGGGTCAACGGTGGAAGCAATTGTCGGCAACAAGATCGCGCCGCGCCTGCTCGACCGCTATCTCGGGCGTACAGGCTACGAATCGCAGCAAACCGATGAGCCAGAGGATCCGGAGCGTGCCGATAATCTTTGGCAGCCTCTTGATGCAGAGCATGACTTTGGCGCGCATGGGTCTTTCGACACGCGGGCACGCCCGTATAGCGTCCATTACTGGATGGATTTGCGACGCACCAAGATTGCGGCCAGCATCGGATTATCGGCGCTGGCACTCGGATTTTTTCTTCGGCATCGCGGAAACCTCGACGGGGGGGACCAAAACCGGTCAGGCCGCGAATTAAGAAGGAGAAGAGTTGATGAAACCTATTGGCAAACGGAGGTGGGCCATCGCCGAAGGCTATATTCCCAGTTCGAGCCACGGTCCCCAACGGGAATTGACGAGCCACGAAACTGCCTGCATCCTCAACGCTGGCGATCAGGATGCTCATGTCCGGATAACCGTGTTCTTTGCCGACGTGGAGTCGGCCGGCCCGTATGAAATCACAGTGCCGGCGAGACGGACCAAGCATGTTCGCTTCAACGATTTGAAGCAGCAGCAGGGATTCCACGAGGCACCGCATCTTCGAGGGTCATCGAGTCCGACGTGCCCGTAGTCGTCCAGCATACTCGGCTCGATTCGCGCCAAGAAGCACTCGCCCTCCTAAGCACCACTGCTTATCCGGCTTCGGATTGACTGTCGCCACCCCATAATGAGTCTCACAACCAAATCCGCCAGCGCTCTGATTAACCGGCTCGCCGTTACGGCAGCGACAATCCCCACAGACTTCCCCGAATCCGACGGCACGCTCGATTGGGACAGACCACGATCGTTGTTGTCGAGGTGAACTCCGGAAGCGTGTCGGGCCTGGCGCCTTAACGGCGGGTGGATTCTTGCGGTTGCCGGCGAGTAGTCTTCATTGCAAAAGACCGGCCGCTCACGGACCGAATTGCAGGCATCGGCCCTTATTTCGAAAAGATGATCCGGAACTGCCGTCCTGAGGCTAGGTCGGTCCGAGTGGATGGCGGACCTGAAGGGCGATCTCCAGATGCACAGTCTGTGGAGCGACGGTTCGATATTAATTTTCACGGGCGTCAACGCGAGGAGCTGGAGCCCACCGCAAAGGCAGCTAGAATTCTATGTGTCGTCTCGAATCCGCTGGAATGTTACACAGCCTGATTTCTTCCGTTAGCAATCCTTCAAGAGCTTTCCGCTGCACAGAGCGCAGATAGTGAATCTCCGGCCAGCGTCGCGTCGTAACCCTTCGTGTGACGACAGCTCTATCGAGTCGGACCACACTTCAGGCCATCGTTGTGCCTATCGATAATATATTCCGCGGAACAATTAACAAAAAACTCATTCTGGCGTGTTATGAATCAATTCGGTATGAACGATCAGCCCGCATTTGCGCATCCAGACTTCAGAATTTACGGCGGCTTCTTAATGTCAATGTGCTCTCTCATGTGATTGAGCTCTTCGAGAGGATTGCCATCTACGACGGCATTGTTTCCCCCTTTAGGCATCCTGCCTCCTTGCGAGAAGAAGTTTATGCTTTGGGATTTGTAGGAATATATGGGGATGGTACGAACGGTCGGCTAGACTTGGAGCATTCTAAATGCCGTCGGCCTGAATGCACGGAATTGTCCTTAATGCAGAAAATGGCAGCGTTTAACGAACGAGAACAAAATCGCTGCCCGCGACGGCTGCTTGGATCGTCCTAATCAGTTCGTCGCCAGCTTTCGTCTTTGCAACATATGCACGAACACCGATTTTCTTTGCTTCATCAATGAGGCGCTGATCGGCATCCGAAGAGAGGATAACGATAGCTAATTCGGGAAAGGTGGCCTTGATATGGCGGGCTGCTTGAAATCCGCCCATAACAGGCATGTTCACGTTTAAAATCACGACATCCGGCTTCAACCTCTGCGCTTCCTCGATCGCTCGTGCGCCGTCGGGCGCTTCGCCACAAACCTCAAAGCCGCTCGCTTGTTCAAATATTGAACGGACGGTTTTTCTTATGGCCGGATGATCATCGGCGATGAGAATCCGGATCGGACTTTCGGCCTCGCGGAAATGCATCCCAGTCTCAGCCATAACTCAATATTAGGAGCCGGCAAAGCGAAGAGGTACATACAGCGGGGGTAGTATTCCTCGTTGATTTTGGCCTGGGGGGCTAGAGTCGCCCTCAGGGCACGGCTCGCGATGAACTTTTCGGATGTTCTTCAGTGCAGATCGAAACACTCCGTTCCGCGTGACCGAAGCGGTTCGCTTTCGGGGACTTCCTGCTCAAGCGGTTCTGGGCTCAAGCGGTGACATGGGCATGTCTATTGTCAGGAGTGCCGCGGGTCCGATTCTGGATGCCACCGAGACAAGTCTCTTGCGGAGTCTACGCGGCCGGCATTCATCCCTACCTTTTACGACCTATCAACCATGGATGAGTGACCACTCGCATCAGCGTTTGGAGGGGATTCAGCGAAAAGCCGGTACAGTAACCTGCCTGCGGCCACTCCTGATGGATAATCGCGGCGCTATTACAGGAAAACCGGTAAAGAAACGGCACAAGACCGTAGGCATATTCGCAGAGGAAAGTGTGTCTAATCGCGGAGGTCACCAAATGAAGGAAAGTGCGCTGAAAGAGCTTTACATCGATGAGTTGCGTGACATTTATAACGCTGAGAACCAGCTGACGAAGGCCCTGCCAAAGATGGCAAAGGCGTCGACATCGAAGGAGTTGCAGTCTGGCTTTGAAGAACACCTCGAACAGACGAAGGGTCATGTCGCGCGGCTGGAGCAAATTTTCAAGGAATTGGGCGAGAAACCTACCGGCAAGAAGTGCAAGGGCATGGAAGGCCTCGTAGAGGAAGGCAAGGAGATGATCGACGAGCAGGAGGGTGAAACCTTGGACGCGGGATTGATTTCCGCGGCGCAGCGCGTCGAGCATTATGAAATAGCGGCGTATGGATGCGTTCGTACTTACGCCAACCTTCTCGGTGAAGATGATGCGGCCGAACTTCTTGAACAAACCCTCAAAGAAGAGAAAGAGACCGACCAGAAGCTTACGAAATTGGCCGAAAAGATCAACGTTGAGGCCGAGCAAGAGGAAGGCGAAGAGCAAGAAAAAGGCCGTAGACTAAGGACCAAGTCGGCACGAGCCTGATATTTCTGCAAAAGGAGGTGGCCATGGCTTCCGCCAAACCAGCAGTGACACGGGAGGAATTTCTTTCTGTTTCGCCCGCGGATGAATCGAGGGGCACCGGTGTTTCGTGGCCTGCCGTCTTCGCCGGCGCTTTTGGTATGGGTGCGCTCGGGCTCATCCTAATGATGCTGGGGGCCGGATTTGGCTTATCGGCGGTTTCTCCTTGGCCGCAATCTGGAGCCGACGTTTCCCGGATTTCTGCCGGCGCTGTCATTTGGGTAATATTCGTTCAATTGGCTGCCTCGGCACTTGGCGGCTATCTTGCGGGACGGCTCCGCACGAAATGGGTTGCGCTGCATACCCATGAAGTTTTCTTTCGCGATACCGCGCACGGTTTCGTCGCCTGGTGCGTGGCCCTTGTTTTCACGACCATTCTGTTCGCAGGTTACGCGGTATCTCTCGCGCCGCGTCCCATGAACGCGGCGACAGATCAATCGTCCAACTATTTCGTGGGGCGGCTGTTTCTCGGTGCGCATGCGGGAGCCGCCGATCAAAACATCCGAAACGATGCCGCCGCCGTATTGCTCAATGCGCTTGGGCATCCCGAGACAGCATCCCAAGACCAAGGCTATCTGACCGATATGGTCACGACGGCGACTGGGTTGAGTCGGCCGGAGGCCGAGCGCAGGGTAACAGAGACAGTCGCCAGCGACCGCGAGGCTGCAGACGCCACCCGAAAAGCAATCGCTCATTCGCTCTATTGGCTGTTCCTGGCGTTTCTGATCGGCGCGTTCTGCTCCAGCTATGCGGCTACAATTGGCGGCCGACAGCGTGACAACGTTCCAGTCTCGCGATGACGCTTTTCAGGGGGTAATATGCGCTCGATTTTGCTGTTGTTGCTGGGCGTACCGATCCCGATCATTATTCTGATCGGTTTGTTCAGTCACTTTTAGGAGCGACATATTAGCAGTCCGGGGAAAGGCGTTTTCACGATTGTCGCGAAGAAATCGATTCTGGTCGCCAAGGTCGCCAATGGCGAGCGCGAGGATCAATACATCGCCATCACGGACCATGCCAAAGGGTTGAAAATCGCCGGAGGGATCGACGAAGCGCAGCTGCAAGAGCAAGGCGCTGAGATCCAGGCTCTCAATAGTTCGCTCGCGGCTGCGGGCAAGAAACTCCAGGTATTGCGTTCGATCGAACTGAACCTCAATCCCGCCGGCGCGGGCGATATGGAGGCGCATGCGCTCGAAAAGCTCGATATCGTCATCGGCTGTTTTCATTCGTCCTTGCGACGCAAGGAGGACCAGACCGAGCGTTATCTCGCAGCACTGCGCAATCCCGCTATCCAGGTACTCGGGCATCCACGCGGACGTATTTACAACTACCGGGTGGGTTTGTCGGCTGAGTGGCCGCGCGTTTTTGCCCTCGCCGCTGAACTTGATAAAGCTGTTGAAATCGATGCCTACCCCGATCGCCAGGACCTCAGTCCGGATTTGCTCGTTCAAGCCAAGAAGGCGCATTGCCGGATTTCCTTCGGCACGGATTCGCACGGGCCTACGCAGTTACGATTCATGGTATATACCGCGGCCTCCGCACTGCGGGCCGACATTGCCCGCGACCGCATTCTCAATTTTATGAACCGGGAGGAACTCCTCAATTGGGTTCGCTCCGTGCGGAAGTGCGCGGGAGTTTGAAAATAAGGAAAATCAAAATGTCGAAAAAGAACGGCCGTAGGCGCTCCCTGACAGACCCTTTTCGACCTCCCGCCGCTCGATGGCGACGGTATGACCCAGGTCGTGATTGAAACACCCAAAGGCAGCCGCAACAAGTATTCCTTCGATCCCGAACTAAGAATTTTCTCCCTTAAAAAGGTTCTTCCTGCGGGAATGACATTCCCCTACGACTTCGGGTTTGTGCCGTCGACGAAAGCAGAGGACGGCGATCCGACTGATGTGCTCTTACTTATGGATGAACCGGCCTTTCCCGGCTGCCTCCTAAAATGCCGGATGATTGGCGTTATGGAGGGAGAACAGGGCAAGAAGAAAAACGGCGAGCGAAACGACCGCATTATCGCCATCGAGGAAGCTAATCACAGCTATGCTAACGTGCGCCACGTCAAGGATCTCGGCAAGAAATTTGTGAATGAGCTGGAGAAGTTCTTTGTCAACTATCACGACATGGAAGGCAAGAAGTACAGAATTCTCGACATGAAAGGTCCCGCCGAAGCCCGCCGCCGACTCGAGGATGGCATGAAAAAAACGCGCAAAAGGAAATCCTGACGGATGATGCCCACAAATCCGGCCCGGCAAGCATTTCCGACCAAAGCGCCAGCCATCTTGTTCGACCTCGATGGCACCCTGATGGACAGCAATTACGAGCACGTCGCCGCATGGCGGCTGGCATTGCGTCGTGCAAACATCGAAATTCCGAATGCTTTTATCCACCGCTGCATCGGGATGCGCGGCGACTTGCTGGTGCGTGCTGCATATAAGGAAATTGGCAGGAGGTTTGCCAAAGAAACCGTCGCAAAACTCGAAAAACTTCATAAGACATACTTTGAGAAAACCTTGCCGTCCGTGAAGCCCCTGTCCGGCGCCGCCGCACTGCTGAAAGCCCTCAACCGACGAAAGGTTCCCTGGGCGATCGCCACAGGCGGCGACAAAAGTACCGTTTTTAAAATGACCCGGCCTCTAGGTATGGCTCGTTCGGCGATAGTCATCACCGCAGACGATGTCGAGCAGGCCAAGCCCGAGCCCGATGTTTTTCTGGTCGCGGCGAAACGGATCGGCGTGGCGCTCAGCGATTGCATCGTGGTTGGCGACAGCGTATGGGACCTGCTGGGCGCCCGACGCGCCAAGGCGCTCGGCGTGGGATTGCTCTGCGGCGGTTACGGCGCGGTAGAACTGACGCAAGCCGGAGCTTACCGCGTGTACAAACACCCGGCCGATCTGCTCGACCATCTTGCGGAAATCGGAATCGATGCGCACTGACTACAGATCAGTTTCCGTAGCGCAGTCTCAACAGCCGCCAGCCCAGCAGGGCGACCACGAGCCATATGGTCAGTGCCACCAAGAGGCCCAACCCCGCGTTCCAGCCGGGCAAGCAACGCCACAGAAGGGCTCCGAAGCAACTAAGGGCCACGCAGCCCAGGGCTGCCCCACGGGCGTCGAGCGCCGCCGCCTTGCGGCCACGGTCGTTATCGATAATCCCGACTCTGCGCTTCTTTTCCGTTTCATGCTTTTGCACGAGCGTCGCGCTTGCCGGAAAAATCGCAGGAAAGGCCAGAAACAGGCCCCCGAAAACCGGACCATAGAATTTCGCGATCAACCCCGCCGCAACAGTGATAGCGCCGCCGAAGAAGAAGCGGAGCGCATATTCGTACCAGCGTGTGCGCCGCAGAGCCGAGATGTCGAATTTGATCAGCACCCTAATTTATCTCAGAAAGAAGAACCATCCGCCGACCGCGACCGCGAGCCACAGGAAAAGCGCGGCGATGGTAACGGTTGCGGCCTGCGCGCGCCACTTGGCCATCACGCGCATGCACACGAAACAATAGATAAGAAAAGCGCCCGCGCCCACGATCATCGAGCGCGCTTCAAGCGCCGCATAATCTTTTCCATTGGAGAAGATCGTCAGCGCGAGCGTAGCGAGGGCGACCGATGGGGCCGCGCCGAACAGCCCGGCAAAACTTTTCGGTTTAAGGCCGTCTCCGATGACTGCGAACAAAGAGACAACCAGTCCGCCGACAATAAATCGGAATACAAGCTGCATGACTTCAAATCTCCGGCCATCGTGCCCGGATCGAACCCCGGCCTGCCGTCGCGGGTTTCTGGCCGCCGGGAGACAACAATCGCATGACGCCGAGCGCCGTAGAAGAAAAAAAATCGGTCCCGCAGCCCTCAGGCACGGAGCTGATTAGGAGGCTCGGACCGGGACTCATTACCGGCGCGGCCGATGACGACCCGAGCGGTATTGCGACATATTCCCAAGTCGGCGCCCAGTTCGGAACCGGCCTGCTCTGGACGATGCTGTTTTCCTTTCCTCTGATGGCCGCCATTCAGGAAATCTGCGCGCGGCTGGGGCGCATCACGGGTGCCGGCATCGCCGCGAACCTGCGCCGGAACTATCCGAAGCCGCTTTTGTTCGGAGCCCTAGCACTGCTGTGCGCTGCCAATATCTTCAACCTCGGCGCCGATATCGCTGCCATTGGCGCGGCGGCGCAACTGATCCTCGGCGGCAACCTGAATGTCTATGCCGTAGCCTTCGGGCTTCTCTCGATCTTTCTCCAGATTTATGTGCCTTACAGCCGTTACGTGCGCTATCTGAAATGGCTGACGTTCGCCTTGTTCGCTTATGTCGGCACCGTCTTTGTCGTCCATGTACCCTGGGGCTCCGTGATTCACGCCACGTTCGTGCCGGCGCTTTCCAGCACGACGGATTATTGGATGGCGCTCGTGGCCGTCCTCGGAACGACCATCAGCCCTTATCTCTTTTTCTGGCAGGCGTCGCAGGAAGCCGAAGAGGTGCGCACGACGCGGGACGAATCGCCCCTCAAAAGAAAACCCTGGCAGGCTTTCGCGCAATTTCGCCGCATCGCCTTCGACACGCGCGTCGGCATGGCGCTTTCCAATCTCATCGCCTTTTTTATCATCCTGACCACAGCGGTGACGATTCACGGAAAAGGTGCGGACGATCAAATCCATACAGCCGCCGACGCTGCCAAGGCTCTCGAACCCGTTGCCGGCCACTTCGCTTTCTTACTCTTCGCCGTCGGCATCATCGGCACCGGCCTCCTGGCGATCCCGGTCCTCGCCGGGTCGGCCGCCTACGGCATCGCCGAGGCTTTTCGCTGGCGCGCCAGCCTGGAAAGCAAGCCGTCCCAAGCTCCGAAATTTTATTTCATGATCGCGGCGGCGACCATCATTGGCCTGGGGCTGAATTTTGTCGGGCTCGATCCCATCCGCGCCCTCTATTGGTCCGCGATCGTCAACGGCATAGCGGCGGCGCCGCTCATGGCAATGCTCATGGTCATGTCCGCCAATACCGCCGTCGTCCGGGAATTTACGCTCCCTCGCTATTTGCGGGTCGTCGGCTGGGCTGCGACCGCTGTGATGTTTATCGCATCGATCGCGTTTCTAGCGAGCATGGCGCGAGGTTCGCATTAGTGCCGCCTAGCCGGCGCAAATCTGGGAACCTTCATGGCAACGTGCCGGATAACGCCGCAGCCGTGCTGATGCTCGTCGACGTAATTAATGACCTGGATTTTCCGGGAAATGAAGAACTTGTCCGACACGCAGCCTCTTTGGGAAGAACCATCTCCGCACTGAAAACGCGCTGCCGCAATGCGGGCATTCCCGCAATTTATGTGAATGATAATCGAGACAAGTGGCGGTCAGATTTTCGGGCGGTGGTTTCGCATTGCCGCCAGGCGAATTCACCTGGCCGTCCGCTCGTCGAAGCCTTGGTGCCTGACGCGGAGGACTACATCGTGCTCAAACCCAAGCACTCCGCCTTCTATGCGACACCTCTCGATACAATCCTGTCTTATCTCAAAACCAAAGCAATCATACTGACCGGACTGACGACTGCCGCGTGTATCCTCCTGACCGCCGGCGAAATTTACGTCCGAGACGTCAAACTTTATGTTCCCGCCGATTGCGTGGCAGGGCTGCGCACCAAAGACCATCGCAACGCGCTTGATCTTATGAGGATCAGCTTCCGCGCGGTCACGACGCGCTCGCGCCAGCTCAAACTCAGGAACTTGGCTCGGCCGCCTGCTCGCTGATTTTTCGAGCCTGTCCACGCAGCCCCATCACCAGAACAGTTTTCTGACCGTTAATCGCGCGAATCGCATGCGCCACCGCCTCGATGTCCTCTACACGGGCCTCGACAATTTCAATGACAATGGATTTTTCAGTCTGACCCTTAAAATAGCCCGTAGTCTCGTGCAGCGTAAAGCTCTCAAACCTTTCCGAGACGACGCTGATCACCGCCTCTCGGTTCGAATCCTCGGTATAAATTCGGTAGACGGTGTCCATCGCTCGCGATTTAACTGTCGCTATCTTTCGTAAAATCAAATGCCGTTTGCTTCAGATCACGCCGCCCCTTCGAACCCACAGACCTGCCATCCAGCGATTTTGATATAGCGTGTTCGTGTTCTAGCAATGCGCCGAAGTCTGCCGACGGATTAAACCTCTCCTCAACCGCTCGCGTCAGGCGATCCAGCCTGCGGAAACCGTCTGTTCTTTCTCGGTCACCGATTCGTGCCGCCTGCAGCGAGCGCCGAAGCACCGATAAGGTTTCGTCGTAGGTTTTCAGAGGTACGGGAAACGGATGGCCGTCTTTACCGCCATGGGCCATGGAGAAGCGCGCGGGATCGGCAAAGCGCGCCGGCGCGCCGTGGATTACTTCGGCGACAAGCGCCAGGGACTGGAGCGTCCGCGGGCCGAGTCCTTCAACCAGCAGCAGCGACGCGAAATCGCGCAGGTCTTGATCGTAGGCCATCCGCGAGCACGGCGCCGAGACGCTTGAGGTCGACATCTTTCACACGCACGTCGTGGTCGGCCGGCATCACAAGTTTCCTGAATTCGTTCAGGGAGGTATCGACCGGCTGTCGCGTGATGTCGAGCAACACGGAGCGGGCCCGCGAGGCCCGGCCGTCGACAAGATTAAGGATGGTCCCCTGATCCTGTCCGACAATGGCGCTTTGAGGGTCGCTCGTAAAATCTTGCACCTCCGGTGAGTGCCAGTGATAGCGCCGCGCCAGCCCGGAAACCGGATTCATGCCTTGCTGCACCACAGCCCACGCACCCGATTTCAAAACCACGAAAGAATGCAGATAAAGCTGAAAACCGTCCACCACGGCATTGTTGTCCACGCGCGCGACCAGCCGGCTAGCGCGCGCCAGATCATCCCCATCCAGGCCTGTGCGCATGCCAAACTCGCAAAGCTCGCCAGGAGTCGCTCGCGAGTGCCGTCCGCGGCCACCGCAAACGGCAATGCCAAGCTCCGAAAAGCGCGGGTTGAGGCCGCGTTTCAACGAGCCCATGACGGAGGTCGTGATCCCCGATGAATGCCAGTCCATTCCCATCACGCATCCCAGAGCCTGGAACCAGAACGGATCGCTTAGCCGCGCGAGGAATGCGGGCGCGCCGTAGTCGAGCACCACATGCTCGGCAATAGCGGTGCCGAGAGCGGTCATGCGGTGCGCGAGCCACGCGGGCACGCGGCCGCCGTGCAGTGGAAGGTCAGCAGTTCCGGATGCTTTCATAAGTCCATTATCAATCCGAAGTACGGGAGCGAGAAATCACGTCCTGATACAATCTGAGACTCCAGCGATGCGCGGCAAGAGAAAACTCCGGAAAATCGAAGTCATGTCGACGGAAGACGAGCAGGTCTACGAATGTGATTGCTGCGCCTGGTTATTGCGCGTTCCGCGAGACGTGACCTTCAGCGATATTGAGGCAGAGTTCGACAGCCACGATTGCAAGGTTAATTCCCTTAAGACTCGGGCAAGCGCGAAAGACATTCGATAGCTGCTCAAGGATGCCCACTACCCTGCGAGCTTTCGATCAGAGCGGCAAAGTCTGTCTATTTTCGTATCGAGCGGAATCCGGCTTCCGCTTTTTCAGCCGTTTCAAAACATCCGGCATCGTGAATTGATTTGCGGCTCGCAGCCGGTCCAGTTCGCGCCATTCCAGTGGCACGGCCACCGGCGCTCCCGCCCTCGCCCGCACCGAGTAATCGGCAATCGCCGTAGCTGTGCAGTCGTTACGAAAATAATCCACGAATATTTTGCCCTTGCGCTTGGCCTTGCTCATCGTCGCGACATAGGCGGCCGGCACTTCTCTCACCATGGTTTCAGCGATGTCCGCACAGAAGCCCTTCACTTCCTCCCAATTGTTCTTCTCAGCCAACGGCACGCTGACATGCAGGCCTTTTCCGCCTGTGCATTTGAGATAACTTTCGAGCCCCTTCTCCTTTAACCGCCGCCGCAAATCCTTGGCCGCTAGCTTCACGGCCTCGAAAGGCACCGCTTCGTCCGGGTCGAGATCGAAGATCAGGCGGTCGGGATAATCGATCTTCCCGACTTTGGCGCCCCAGGGGTGTAGCTCGATCGCGCCCATCTGCGCCAGCTCGATCAGCCCCTCGGCATCCTCTATATAGAGATATTCATAGCTCTTTCCCTTGTGTTTCCAGCGGAAGGGCTTGATGTCTTTTCCCAAGCCCATGCCGGGACTGCGTTGATAGAACCAATCGCCTTTCGTTCCTTCAGGGCACCGCAATAGGCTGATCGGATGGTCAGCCAGATCCTTCAGCATCCAAGGCGATGCGGCCGCGTAAAACTCGGCGAGCTGGCCCTTGGTTTCGCCAGTATTCTCAAAAATCACGCGGTCCGGATGCGAAATGCTGACGCCGAGAACATCCAGCCGGTCATTCTTTTTTTCCTTGGCTGCCTTGGCCACCGCAACAGGTTTTTCCATGGTCACCTCCCGCGGCGTTTTATCCTCGCGCAGGCCCTGAAAGGAAGGATGGCGAATGTGGCCATCCCCGGTCCATTCTGTGAATGCCACCTCGCACAAAAGAGCCGGTTTGACCCATTGGGCTTTTTTTCACCAGGCCACGTGGTAAACCTTTGACCGCGGGCTCATCGATCTTAAGCGTACTCAGCCGGTCATACAGGTCCTTTGCGGCCTTCATGCCGAAGCCGGTCCCGACCCTGCCGGCATACTTCATCTCGCCTTTATCGTGATATCCGACATGGAGCGCTCCGATCGCGCGCGGTCCTGATTTCGCCGCCGTGTAACCGATGATGACGAATTCCTGGCGCTTGATGCATTTCGATTTCAGCCAGGATTTCTGTCGGCCCGGTGAATAAGGCGAATCAGCCCGCTTCGAGATAAATGCCCTCTAAACCCATCGCGCAGGCTTTCGCCAGCATGTCGGCGCCTAGCCCGGCGACATGGTCGCTGTAATACAGGAATTTGTCCTGCCTCGATTTCTTCAGGAGCTTTTCCAGCGCCGCTTTCCGGGCGAGCAACTCCTCGCCGCGCAAATCCTTGCCGTCCAGATGAAGAAGATCGAAAACATAGGCCTGGATCGCTTGGGAATTTCCGCCCTCGCCCAGGGCCTGCTGCATTGACTGGAAGTTGCTTTTTCCGGCGGCGTCGAGAACAACGGCTTCCATATCGATGACGGCGGCCCTCGCCTTCAGCTTCGACACAGCCGCGTAAATACCCGGAAAACTTCGCGTCCAGTCATTGCCGTTGCGGGTAACCAGGCGCGCCTCGCCGCCGGCAACAAAGCCCAGCAGGCGATAACCATCAAACTTGATTTCGTGAATCCATGCGTCGCCCTCCGGTGGGCGGTCGACGAGCGTCGCCAACTCGACCGATCCATAAGCACGGACAAGATCCTTCAGGGCCGCGCTCTTCTTTGAATTTTCCGTAGGCGCATGAGCGCCAAGCGCAATTTCGTCCATAGAGCGGCCGGTTTTGACACTGAGCTTTTCATCCACGAGAAGACCGGCAGCGTCGCCATTTGGTCGGGCCGCCTCGTCCTTCTTCTTGATAAGCAGCCAGTTTTCCTTCTTGCCTTCCTTGCCCATGCGAACGAGGTCCCAGCCGCCCGTCAGGCGTTCTCCGTGCAGAATGAAGCTGAGGTGTCCTTTTTTCAGTCCCGCATGCGGATCGGAAACCGGCTCCCAACTGCCGCGATCCCAGAGCATGACCGTGCCGCCGCCATATTCGCCCTCGGGAATGGTTCCCTCAAAAGTCCCATATGACAAGGGATGATCTTCCGTGTGGACCGCCAGCCGCTTGTCAGCGGGATCGAGGCTCGGTCCTTTCGTGACTGCCCAGCTCAGGAGGACGCCGTCGAGTTCGAGCCGAAGGTCGTAGTGAAGCCTGGTCGCATCGTGTTTCTGAATCAGGTAGGAGTGTGCGGAAGGAGCTGGCGATTTTGGAGCGCGCGGTTCCGGAGTTTTCGAAAAGTCCCGTTTTCGTCTGTATTCTTCCAGCGTCATAGTATGGTAAAAACCATCTTAGTCGATAGGCGGTTCCATCTAGGCCATTGAGAGGGACTTCTAATTGCACAAAAGATTTAGCCTGGCTTCATGAACAATCAGAGTGACTTCTCCAAAAGGGGAAAGTGAACTGATCAGCCTGGTTAAATCTCAAACCCAGCTTGTTTTGAAGCCTACCGTCCCCAGCTTCGCGGAGAAGCGCTTATTCCGCTTGCGCGCCCGCAAGATAATCGCAATATTGCGGGAATTGTGCGAACCATACAGCATCGTGCAAAACAGAAATAGACTCAATTGATCTCTTTCTGCAGATTTCTCCGAGTTTCTAGACAGGAATGTTGCGGTCGCGGAAGAGCGCCGGCTCTGCTATTTTACTGCCATGGGCAGCGCCATCTAAATCCGTACCGGCCATGGATGAACCAGCGGACCCACAGGTCATTGCTGTAAATCGGGTCATCATTCCTTTCGTCGCAAGGCCTTGGGCGCCAATTCCAGGCGTTTTTGCTCGACCTCTTGATATTGCTGTTCGGCGCGCGCTTCGAGAGCATGGTAGTCAGGCCCCTGCAGCCGGTTCTCGCCGGCGGCGACGAGCGCCAGGCCGCGCCACAGTGCCAGCTTGCCCTGGATACCGAGTGAAAGATGCTCGAGTGCCTGGAAAGTTCCAAGGCTTTCTTCGTCGTCGTGCCGCAGTTTCAGGCGGCTGAACCTCTCCCCCGCCCAGCTGATCGCGTCCTTGACCGTGCTCGGGCCGCCCCCGATCTGCTTCGCCAGATCTTCCAAGACCTTCTTATCGGCTTCGATGGCGGACAACAGGTTACCGGCGAATTGCCCAAGTGTTTCGTTTCGGTATTTGTCCTGGAGATTCTTCACCAATTCGATGGCGTGTACAGCGCCGGCCAAGTGATCGGCCAGATAGGTCTGTAATGGATCGCTCATCTCGCCCCCTTCCGCCCTCTACGCTCCGAAGCGGTTTCAATATCCCAGGCGCCATGTTCCTGACCATTTAATACTCCCCCCAAGGACGATTGGGCGAGTTGCGCTGATGATTTCGCTGCCGCTTTTACCGATAAGGCCCTAGTATCACTAAAATTCCCGCTATGCCGCCGGCTTAGGCACCGAATAGGCGAAGGAGGCTAAAATATTCGATCAGCCCTCCCGTCTCCTACAATCAAGCGTTTTCCGGAAATCCCGTTGAATGGCGCCTGAGAACGGCGAGGCGTGCGCGATTTCCGGAATGGTGGCTAACCGGTTTGGCGAATTATCGGAGCACGATACATTCGTTCCGTATTCGAAATACGGATTAGGCCTGATTCTAAAGTCGCCGTGAAGCGGACAGACTAACGGGGCGGCTCTAATCGCTGCCGGTAGAGCGGAACAACCTTCATCGCATAGAGCGCTCGCCTCAAGCGTGGGTCAGATTTCTGGATTCTAGACAGAACGATGAGCGCTGCGATAGAAGCTCGCCTGACGGAACTATGGGAGACGCCGGAGACCCTGCATGGTTGGTTTTCGACCGTCGACCATAAGGAACTTGGCATCCGCTATATCGCAACCGCCGTGGCTTTCCTGGCTGTCGGGGGCCTGGAGGCGCTGGTTATGCGCATTCAGCTCTCCCGGGCTGACATGACGCTGCTTTCTCCTGAAACTTACAACCAGATCTTTACGATGCATGGCGCGACCATGATTTTCTGGTACGCGTCGCCCATTCTGTCCGGGTTTGCAGTCTATCTTGTGCCGCTCATGATCGGTGCGCGCGACATGGCTTTCCCGCGACTGAACGCATTCACATACTGGGCATATCTGCTGTCCGGAATTTTTCTCTATATCTCTCCATTGTTCGGCCAGGCGCCGCACGCCGGCTGGTTTGCCTATGTGCCGTACACTCTCTCGACTTATTCACCCGGCGTCGGGATGGATTTCTACGCGTTGGCGTTGATTTTTCTCACCATTTCCACGACCGGCGGCGCCGTCAATTTTATCGTCACAATCCTGCGCCTGCGGGCGCCGGGCATGACCATCAGCCGCATGCCGCTGTTTCTCTACAGCACGCTCACTGTCTCGCTGGTCATCCTGTTTGCCCTGCCTGCTTTGACGGCCGCCTGCATCTTTCTCGAACTTGACCGCCGCTGGGGCACGCATTTTTTCGGCGTCGCGTCCGGCGGCGACACTTTTCTGTGGCAGCAGCTCTTCTGGTTCTTCGGCCATCCCTGGGTTTACGTGATTTTTCTTCCGGCCACCGGAATGCTGTCGATGATCGTGCCCGTTTTTTCGCGCCGTCCGATCGTCGGCTATCCGTTCGTTGCCGTCTCGACGGTTCTCACCGGACTCGTCGGATTCGGCGTATGGCTCCATCATATGTTCACTGTCGGCATGTCAAATATGGCCATGAGCTTCTTTAGCGCCGGCAGTATGACGATTGCCCTTTTCACGACGGTCCAGGTCTTTGCATGGGTTGCGACTCTATGGAGAGGGCGGCCCGTGCCCACCGCGTCGATGTACTACGCGCTTGGTTCGATCGCACTGCTGGTTATCGGCGGCCTCAGCGGTGTTTTCACCGGCGTCATACCGGTCGACTGGCAGGTTCACAACACATACTACGTCGTGGCCCACATCCACTATGTCCTGATCGGGGCGAATGTCTTTCCCGTTTTTGCCGCCTTTTATTATTGGTTGCCAAAAATGACCGGCCGCATGCTGAATGAGACCCTGGGCAAGTGGAGTTTCTGGATTATGTTCATCGGTTTCAATATTGGCTTCTTCCCAATGCATATCCTGGGTCTGATCGGCATGCCGCGCCGGGTTTATACCTACGGCGAAGGCCTCGGTTTTGATTCGCTTAACGTAGTTGTCACTGCCGGAGCCTTCATTCTCGGCGTTGGAATTTTGGTTAGCCTTATTAATTTCCTTTCAAGCCTGCGCTCCGGGCGTCTCGCTGGCAAAAATCCCTGGAACGCTGACGGCCTGGAATGGGACGTCGAATCGCCTCCCGCTCCCTACGGGACTGTGCATATTCCTGTCGTCGCGACACGCCACCCGCTCTGGGACGATTTCGATGAGCAAGCCGATCCGAACGATGAGCGCGTGCTGGATGGCGGACGCCTGACGCCCACCACCTCATGGCTCGATGCGCGCCCGACAGGCATCGCGACCATACCCGAGGATTCGCTGATGCCGTTGATTCTCGCCCTCGTCATGTTCGTGTTTTTCGCGACGCTGACCTTTCAGATGATATGGATCGCGCTTGTTGCGCTGGCGTTGACCTTCCTGAGCGGTTGTTGGTGGATGTGGCCGCGGCTGGGCAAAGAGATCGCATGAGCGCGCTCGCTTCGACTTCGGCGCCGCCGGATGCGATAGCGGCTGTTCATAGCATTGAACCGCCGCCCGCGAATATTGCCCTTAACAAATTACCTGTCGATCAACACCGCGGCGAGTGGGCGATGTGGTGCGTCATCGCCACCGAATTAATGCTCTTCGTTTGCATGTTCGGCAGCTACTACTATCTCGGCACCAATAAGGATCGTTGGGCGGTCGACATGCCGCCAAGCCTCAAGTATCCCTTCTTCCTTCTCGCTATTCTCCTCATCAGCAGTTTTGTCCTGGAACGGGGCAAGGCCCTGGTCGAGCGCCGCGCGTTCGGTGCCGCGCGAGCTGCCCTGTGGATCACCGTGGCGATCGGTATAGGTTTCATGGTTCTCCAGTCATTTGAATATGTCAGCCATTGGCGACACCTCACCCCTTACAGCGACTCTTATGGATCAATTTTTTACGCGATCACGGCTCTTCATGGCCTGCATGTGATCGCCGGACTGCTGTTGCTGGCCTATGTCGGCATCTTGCCCCGTTATGGCGACACTCTCCGCTCGCCTCATGGGCCGTATCAGACTGTGGCGCTTTACTGGCACTTCGTCGATTTCGTTTGGATCTGGATCGTTCTGCTGCTGTATGTGCTTCCGCACTTTCAGGCTCACGCCTATGGTCACTGACACACAGGAGATTGCCGATGTTCGGCCGTCCCGGCTGTGGTTCGGGCTGACCGGCTCGGCCGCGGCATGGTTGGCTTTGGGTTTTATCGATCTCCTTATCGTCTGGCTCGAATGCGCCTATGAAGAGCAATACATGCAGGTCGAAGCGCATCCCGGCGCGCGGACGGCTTGCTTTATTTTGGCTGTGGTGTCGCTCGCGGTCGCTGCCATCGCCGGCGTTACTTCTTTTCAGAACTGGCGCACCCTATCCCGTGATGGCCGCCTGCTGAACGCGCGAGTGGATGGACGGCGCGAATTCATGGCCTTTGTCGGTGTTGTTGTCAGCATCACGCTCGGCGCCGGAATCGTATGGCTGTCGTTGCCTCCCCTCATCATCGAATTTTGCGCGAGGGCGAAATGAACGGGTTCGTTCGATTTGTCGCGATGCCGATGCTCATTTTTATCTGCTTAGTCGTGACGGCCTGCACTGGCGGCGAAGTTGTGCGCGCATATAACGCGCCCGTCAACGGCGACGCCCAGCATGGTCGTCAACTGATCGAGGCTTACGGGTGCGGCGCATGCCACATCATTCCTGGCGTGCACGCGGCAAAAGGACTCGTCGGGCCGCCCCTAATCCTGTTCGGCGCGCGGACCATGATCGCGGGCGAGTTGCCTAATACTCCCGAGAACCTGGAACTATGGATCGAGAATCCGCGCGCGGTCGAGCCTCGCACGGCGATGCCGGATCTGGGCTTGAACGCCGCCCAGGCCGCCGATATCACGGCCTATCTCTATACGCTGCGTTGAGGAGCGATTGAAAATGGCGAAGAAATCGGAAGTGGCCCGCACCTGGTCATGCCGGATTTGCGGCGGGCTGTTGATCGTTATGGCTTGCGGGCTCGCAGTGCGCTCACAAGCTCCGCAGAACGCCGCAAACGATATCCCGGGCGCCCTTGCCGGCATCCATCTGATAGCGCCGGTGGCGAATGGTCAGTGGACTATGCCTGCGGGCGATTACGGCAACACGCGTTACACCCCGCTTAGCAACATAAATACAGGAAATGTCGCGAATCTCCATATTGTGGCGACCATGTCGACGGGAATCCCGCATGGCCACGAAGGACAGCCGCTTGTAGTGGGATCGACGCTTTACATGGTGACGCCGTTTCCCAATAACCTCGTCGCCTACGACCTGAGCCAGCCCGATTTCCCACTCAAATGGATCTATCGTCCCAACCCCGATCCCGAATCGGTCGGAGTCGCCTGCTGCGATGTCGTGAACCGGGGCGCGAGCTATGCGGATGGAAAGATCATTTACAACACGCTTGACGCGCACACGGTCGCCGTCGATGCCGAGACCGGCAAACCCGTATGGAAAACGCAAGTCGGCGACATTCATTTAGGAGAAACGACAACGATGGCGCCCGTCGTCGTCAAAAACGTCGTTCTGGTCGGCGACAGCGGTGCCGAACTTGGCGTGCGGGGGCGGCTGACGGCCCTTGACGTCAAGACTGGGAAAATTCTGTGGCGCGCCTTCAATAGCGGGCCGGATGAAGATGTCCGCATCGGCCCGGACTTTAAGCCCTTCTATGCCAAGGATCGTGGCAAGGACCTCGGTGTGTCAACCTGGACGCCGGGCCAATGGAAACTGGGCGGCGGCACGGTTTGGGGATGGATTTCCTATGACCCGACGCTTGATCTTATCTATTACGGCACCGGCAATCCCGGCGTCTGGAACGCCGACATGCGTCCCGGCGACAACAAGTGGTCGATCACGCTCTGGGCCCGCAATCCTGAGAACGGCTATGCGAAATGGGCTTATCAGATCGAGCCGCACGACGGTTTCGACTATGACGAAATCATGGAAAACATTCTGGTCGACATGCCGTGGCAGGGGCGACAGCGGCATCTGCTTCTTCACCCGGGCCGGACCGGATTTATGTTCGTGATGGATCGCGAAACCGGCGAGGTCCTCTCGGCGGAAAAGTTCGAGCCTGTCACATGGGCCAACAGCTTTGACCTCAAAACCGGCCTGCCGGATGTTAACCAGGACAAGCAAACTCATTACGGGAAGTACGCGACCAAAATTTGTCCCTCCTCCACCGGCGGCAAGGAGTTCGTACCCTCGTCATTTTCGCCGCGCACCGGCTACCTTTATATTCCCGCTCACAACACATGCATGGATTACGAGGCTACGGCGGTCAACTATATAGCGGGCACCCCATACCTGGGTGCCAGCGTTCGTATGTATCCGGGTCCGGGCGGTTATCAGGGCGAGCTGATCGCCTGGGATGTCGAGAAAGCGCAGAAAGTCTGGAGCGTCAAAGATGACGACCTTCCGGTCTACAGCGGCGTCCTTTCAACCGGTGGCGATCTTGTCTTCTACGGAACGCTTGAGGGCTGGTTCCGCGCTCTCGATGCGCACACCGGCAAAATCCTGTGGCAGGTAAAAACGGCATCGGGCATTGTGGGCGATCCCATCACCTTTCTAGGCCCCGACCACAAGCAATATGTGGCGATCTATTCCGGCGTCGGCGGCTGGATGGGCGCCACCGCGCTGCCCTCTATCTCGACCGACGATCCTTATGCCGCGCTCGGCGTCGTGGGTGCCATGAAAAAAATCAAGACGAAGACCGCGCCGGGAGACCTTATGTATGTTTTCGGCTACTAAGACACTCCCGATCGCGCTTCTTTTGTGCGTTCCGGTCGCGCTGCAAGCCGGGCCCGCTCCTTTCAAGGTCTGCGCGGACCCGAATAACATGCCCTACTCCAGCCGCGAGCAACAGGGTTTCGAAAACCGTCTCGCCGAAATCGTTGCCAAGGATCTTGGCAGGCCTCTGTCCTATGAGTGGTTCCCGCAGCGCGAGAACTTTTTTGACAAAACTCTGAATGCGGGTCTCTGCGATGCCGTCATGAGCGTTCCCGCAGGTTTCGACGATGTGACGGCGACAGCCCCCTATTACCGTTCAAGCTATGTTTTCGTCTCGCGCCGCGACCGGAGCTTGAATGTGACTTCATTCGACGATGCCCATTTAAGATCGTTGCGCATTGGTGTTCAGATACTGGGCGACGGCGACGACAACCTGCCACCGGTCTTCGCGCTGAACAGCCGCGGCATCATTCGCAATGTCCAGGGTTTCAGCATTTTCGGAAAGCGGCTTGATTCATCCAATCCGCAGCAGGATCTCATTAACGCGGTTGTCGAAGGAAAAATAGATATAGCCGTCGCCTGGGGTCCCATGGCCGGTTATTTCGCTAGACGTGCCGCAACGCCTCTGACGGTAACCCCGGTAGGACGCGACTCGGCCCATCCGGATCTGCCGCTCGCCTTTGACATTGCCATCGGTGTCCGCAAGGGCAATGGGCTGCTTGAAAAGCAACTGAATGCAACTCTTCTCCGCCGTCGGCTGGAGATTCAGCGGATGTTGCGCTCATTTGGTCTTCCGACAGCGAATGCCGCGCAGCCGAGGCCGCAGGAGAACTGACCATGCGTTTGAGCAGCTTTGCCATTCTCATGTTGTTTATGCTTACCGGCTGCGGCCGCCAGTCGCCAGCGAGCGAGAGCTCCGCCACCGTTTCCGCCATTGCAGTAGGGCCTATACCTGGAGCGTTGCAACCCACGAGTTATCGCACCGACCCTCTGGCGACCGATGCTGTGGCGCTTCAAGACGGGCGTCGGCTTTTCGACTGGTACAACTGTTCCGGTTGCCATGGGGGCCACGCGGGCGGGGGCATGGGCCCAAGCCTGAGAGACCGCGTATGGATTTATGGCGACCGCGACGACCAGATCTACGATTCGATAGCGCAGGGCCGTGCTAACGGCATGCCGTCCTGGGGCTCGAAGATTCCCGAAGTCCAGATATGGGAACTCGTGTCATACATAAAATCGCTGCGAACGCCGCAGGAGCCCGATCCTCCTGTCGAGCCCGCAGACGAAATGGTGCCCAACCCCGACAATGACACCGTCTCTGGCATCGGGACCCAAACCACCGCTTCCGAGATCGAGGAGCATCGATGACTGCTTCGAAGGTCCGTTGTGCTTGCGTCTTCACCTGCGCCATCGGGCTTATGGTGGGATGTAACACGCCCCAATCGACGCTCGAAGGCCACGGCCCCGCAGCGCTGCGCATCGCCAGCTTGTCGTGGTGGATGACAGGGGTCTTTCTCGCGGTCACGATTGTCATGTGGGTTCTAATCGCCTGGGGCTTCGCCAAGCGTCGGGGTAGTTTGGAGGAGCATGCGCCGATCGATGCGGAGGACGGGCAAATATGGATCGCCATTGGCGGATTGGCCGTCCCCATCGTCGTACTCACCGTGTTTTTCGTACTCGGCCTGAGCTTGCTGACGGATTTCCCGATTCACGGCATGGCGGGCGCAATGGGGGCTGAAATGCGCGCCATGCGCCCAGAAATCCGCATCACCGGTCATCAATGGTGGTGGCAAATCGATTATCTCAATACCGATCCCGCCCTGGAATTCACCACCGCCAACGAACTACACCTTCCCATCGGCCGTCCAGTCGACATCCAGGTCGTCACCGCCGATGTCATGCATTCCCTTTGGATTCCCGAACTTCACGGCAAAGTCGATCTCGTTCCGGGGCTTGAGAATTACATCCGCATCGATGCCTCGCAGGCGGGAAGTTTTGATGGCCAGTGCGCGGAGTTCTGCGGCGGACCGCATGCTCGGATGCGCATCCTTGCCGTGGTTCAGCCGACGGAGGAATACAACGCCTGGCTTGCAGCGCAACGCCAACCAGCTACGGAGCCTGAAACACCGGAAGAAATCGCCGGGCAGCGCGTTTTCATGTCCGGCCCCTGCGCTCTCTGCCATCAAATCCGGGGAACGGCAGCCGGCGGACGGGTCGCGCCCGATCTGACCCATATTGGCAGTCGCCAGTACATTGCCGCGGATTCATATCCGAACAATGACGCTTATCTTTCCGCCTGGGTGACGCATGCTCAATCGCTTAAGCCGGAAGTGCAGATGCCGGATCTCGCCCAGTTCACCGGCAGCCAGCTGCAAAATCTGGTCGCCTATCTGCGGGGACTGCAATGAATCTCAGGAGAATGCAAATGTTCCTAGCCATCAAATATTTTTTCGCACGCAGGTGCCGAGGTCCGTTTTTTTGCTGTTTTGTCCTTTCTTGCGCTTGCGCGATCCCGGCATCTGCTCAAACGAAACCGGACTGCTCGGCTCTTCCCGATGCCGGTCGCTTGAAATCGGTTCTCCAATCGGTCGTCCGTCAGGGAGCAGCCAAGAACAGCGGCCTCGGCAACCAGGAATGGGCCGCCGTCGTGAACCGCGACGGCGTTGTTTGCTCCATCGTTTTCAGCGGCACGGCGCGCGGCGACCAATGGCCGGGCAGTCGCGTCATTGCGGGCGAGAAAGCGAACACCGCCAACGCTCTGAGCGGCAGAGACTACGCGCTTTCCACCGCAAATCTTTTTGCCGCCGCTCAACCGGGTCAAAGTCTTTATAGCCTGACCACAAGCGCGCCGCCCAATGCGAACGCGGTTTTTGGCGATCCCGCGACTTTCGGGACGCCAAGCGATCCGATGGTCGGAAAGGCGATTGGCGGCGTCATCGTCTTTGGCGGAGGCCTCGCCCTCTATTCCAGCGATGGCCGTATTGTCGGCGGTCTCGGTCTGAGCGGCGACACCTCCTGCGCCGATCATGTAATCGCTTGGAAAGTACGGCATGAGCTGCAGCTCGACGTCGTACCAATGGGACCGAGTCCGGAACACAACGACAATATGATTCTGGACTGGCATGCTGACAGCAGCCCTAGCGGTTTTGGCCATCCATCGTGCAAGGGCGGAATGGTTCCCGATAGCATCATCAACGCCCTTTCAAAGGATCTTCCGACGGGTCCGCACAAACACTGAGGGCTTTCTGCCTTCATTAACGAAAGCAAATGAACGTTACGAATGATCAGTTGGCCATGGTTCAGGCTGGAAGCTGCCACTTTGTCGTGCGGAACGAACTTTGGTTTCGGCTGTTTGGAAAATCTCGTGTTGTCCATATTCGGTCAGCGCACCTTGTGCGCTAATTCTCGCGTTTTGATATCTAACGGGCCGCCCGCAGACCACTTTTAAGAGCTCCCGCAACAGTGCCCATTTCATCCAGGTCCGTTGCTTCCCCGGCGAAAAACAGAGTGCCCTGGACGGGCTTGGCGAGCGATTCCGCCGCTGAGAGGCCTCCTACGGCCACATAAGTGTAGGCCTGACGGCTGAAAGGATCGCTGCGCCAATCATGGCTAGACCACGATTGAAGGGATTCGTCCAAGGTTTGCCGGGATACGCCGAAGACGCTGGACAGCGCGGCGATGATGCGGTTTATCCGCTCGTCGGCGCCGTCCGAGAACTGGGCCTCAGCTTTCGGGCCGCCCGCCCATGCTGTTAACAAGGGCGCCTGCGATGGCTCGGCTGTCCACCACACCGGCACATCCTGCTCCTCGGCATGGACAAAGTTGAGAGCGTTAGCGGCGCCATGAGTCAAACGATGCTTTGAGAGAAAGCGATCTCCTTGCCAGAACGCATCCCGGAATCGCAGCACCGTTTTGCAGATCTGGCCCGGCTCTAGGCCTTGAAGGGCTCGTTCCTTGTCGGACAGATCGGGGACAATCCGCGGACTCTTCGCGCGCAGTAGGGCAACGGGCACCGTGATAATAGCCACACGCGAGCGAAAGGGTTCAAGTTCAACGCCTGCGCGGCTTTTGCATCGAACGACCACTTCGCCGCGTTTCCACCGGATTTCGGTAACAAGTGTATTCAGTCTTATTTCCGTTCTTCCAGGATCAAGACCTGCCCACAGCCAATTAATGACCTGATCGTATCCTCCCGCGATGCGAAATTGTTTGTCGTCTTCATCCGATTCCCAGGCCAAGGAGCGAATACTGATTTTGTCAGGATCGGCGGCGTCATACCCTTGCGCATAATTCATCAGCAACTTCGCTGCGTCCGCGCTCAGCTTCTTGCGTTCGAGGTACTTCGTTAGGGAAATATCGACACGGGCCCGCGCCGTGCTTCGCGTAATATCCTGACGCAGTTCTTTCAACGTGCCCCAAAAATCAGTAATCAGAGAAATCCGCCCCTTGCGCGAACGGAAATGGCTGTCCGGCAGACGGTCGAGATTGAGGCGAGCGCTTCGGACGATAGTCAGCGTTTCCTCGGGCTCGCCATGGACGAATTCAGCTCCCAGTTCGATAGGCTATGGCGAATGCGGATCATGGAGGGTATGTATCCTTCCCCCGAGCCTGTCCCGCGCTTCAATAATGGCGAGACGCAATCCTTTTTGCGAGAGTTCGCGTGCTGCGGCCAGGCCCGCCGCGCCGGCCCCAATGATGATCGCGTCGGTTGCTGTTCGAGCCACAGAGATCTAATTGCCCGCGCCGGGAGCGACGGCATTCACGAGCGCCGGAGGCTTGGCAAGGGGCGGCCGTGAAATTTCACGCTGGATCGAAGGCCGCCTCCGCACATCCGCCGGCGGAATTTCGACGGGACGATTGGATGTGGCCGACTTTATCAGGGCTTCGATCACGCGCACGTCCGCCAATCCTTCCCGGCCTGAAGGCTGTGGCTCCCTGTTGTTGAGGATGCAGTCGGAGAAATAGATCAGTTCCGGCGAAAACTGGTCGCGCTTCTTGTATGTCCTCTTGACGGTTTTATCGTTCACCGTGATTTCCGTCTTCAGGTCTTCGACCATTTCATAAGCGGGATCCATTTTTACGACGCCTTTCGTGCCGATGACTTCAAACACAGAGCGGTCCGTAGCCCCGAAACTTGACGTAAAACTAGCGATCCGGTCGCCCGGGAATCTCATAATGCCTGACGTCATTTCAGGAACTTCATTAAAGCGCGCGGCGTCCGAACCGATGTTCCAGCCAAAAACTTCCACCGGATCGGAACCGAACAGATAGCGGGCCGCATTGATGCAATACGTGCCCATGTCATATAGAGCGCCACCTCCGATATCCTTCTTCAGGCGAGAGTTTCCTTTCTTAACCTGCTGCGAGAAAACCGACGTGAAAATCCTGGGCTCGCCGATCTTCCCGGACTTAACGATTTCGATGGCTTCAAGATTCCCGCGCTCAAGATGCAGCCGGTACGCAACCATCAACTTCACGCCCGCGCTCTCGACCGCATCGATCATGGCTTCGCAATCGGCTTCGCTGAAGGACATCGGCTTCTCGCATAAAACATGGGCGCCGGCAGCAGCGGCGCTTTCTGTGTAGGCACGATGCATATGATTAGGGAGCGCAATATAGACCGCGTCCACGGCACCGCTCTTGAGGCAATCCCCAAAAGCTTCGTAGGAATATGTCCGATCGACTTTGTACTTGCGCGAAAGCGCTCTCAGCTTTTGGGGGTCGCTGGATACCAGAGCCGTCAATTCCGAGTTTTCTCGCGCGTGCGCGAAGGCGGGAAGGACCGCTATTTGAGCAATGTAGCCTAGACCTACAACCGCATACCTTACCTTCTTGGGATGCTGCCGATTACGCCCGTTTCCTGTTTTTAGCGATCCCTGAGCTCTTCGCATAGCTATCCCTCCTTCATCCAACCAGAAATGGCATCACAAATCGTTAATACGGCTATTACTGCGCTTCCGGTATAAGGGCAGTTCCGGCCAATGGTGAGACATTCGAGGTTTCTGCCTTGGTCCGTAGCGCTCTCCTGGAGGCACCCAACCGTCATTAAAGACTACGATTTCCGGAACATTAAGCCCATCATGGAAACACCTGAAAAAGCAGCTCAATGATGGATTCGTACACTCATTTTTCGATCTTTCTAGCAGCATCGTCCTATTTATCGCTGAACAAGATAGGCGCAGATTTCAATAAGCAAGTAAAAGCGAAGCCTCAGGAGGAGTCGTGAAAGCCCTGGTTTATAACGGACCAAAGGACGTAAGCGTCAAGAATGTGCCCGACGCCAAAATCGAAAAGCCTACCGACGCGCTTATAAAAATAACCACGACGAATATTTGCGGCTCCGATCTCCATATGTATGAAGGCCGCACCGATGTGGAGTCTGGCAAAATACTCGGGCATGAAAATCTGGGAGAAGTTATTGAAGTCGGAAAGAGCGTCTCCGTTGTGAAACTGGGCGACCACGTTTGCCTGCCTTTCAACGTGAGCTGCGGGTTCTGCAAAAACTGCGAGCGCGGTTATACGGGCTTTTGCCTGACTGTGAACCCGGGCAATGCCGGCGGTGCCTATGGTCACGCTGGCATGGGGCCTTACCAGGGCGGCCAAGCGGAATACCTGCGCGTGCCTTTCGCCGATTTCAATTGTCTGGTCCTCCCCGAGGGTGCCGAAGAGAAGGAGAGCGACTATGTCATGCTCGCGGATATATGGCCCACGGGCTATCACGCAACCGAGCTAGCCTGCGTCCTCCCGGGCGAATCGGTCGTTGTTTATGGCGCCGGACCGGTTGGACTGTTTGCGGCATACTCCGCCATCCTCAAGGGCGCGAGCAAAGTGATGATTGTTGACAGGCTGAAGGACAGGCTTGCCCTCGCCGAGTCGATCGGGGCGATCTCGATCGATGATTCAACCGAATCCGCCGTGGATCATGTCCTCGAATTAACGGACGGAGACGGCGCGGATAAAGGATGTGAGTGCGTCGGGTATCAGGCCCATGACCCGAAGGGACATGAACATCCGAACGTCACCATGAACAATCTGGTGGCATCGGTGAAACCGACAGGCCGGATCGGTGTTGTCGGAGTTTTCACGTCCGAAGATCCCAAGAGCCACGATGCACTTGCAAAGAAAGGCCAGATCGCGTTCGATCTTGGAAAGTTTTTCGAAAAAGGGCTGACGATGGGCTCTGGGCAAACCAACGTAAAGCAATATAATCGACACCTTTGCGCCCTAATCGAGAGTGGAAAAGCGAAACCTTCGTTCCTGGTCTCACAAGAATTGCCGCTGGACGAAGCAGCCGACGCTTACGAGCATTTCGACAAGCGAGAAAATGGCTGGACTAAAGTGGTGCTAAAACCCGCTACCAAGCAACACGCCAAGCGCGGTGCAGGAGCGCGGTAGTGCAAAATCTCCGTTTTGACAGATGCTTATTATCGTTATCTGGCGAGCCTATGAACACCATCTCCACGGCGGGGCCTCAATGCCGTGGGAAGCCTCTTAAGATTTGCTAACTAACGCGTCTGTTTGAGCCCTGCCACGCCGCGTCAATCACGTTGTTTGTCTGTTGAGGCTTCCGCAGTTTGCGCCCATTCAAGAGACGAAAAGCACCACCCTCGCTTAGCGGATTGAGCCGCACGGTGAGTGCGTGTTCGCCTGCTCACCAGGCAGGCGCGCTCTACTCACTGTGGGCCGACTTGGTTGCTCGTCGGGCAAATGCCCGACAGATTCGTCGCCCGACATTCGATCTCCAGTCAAATGATGGCCCTACCGCCAAATTGCAGACTTATCGGGCACCTGAGTATTTGCAGAACAGAGGCAAGTCGCGTAGTATCTAAAGCGCGGGGTGGAGCAGCCTGGTAGCTCGTCGGGCTCATAACCCGGAGGTCGTTGGTTCAAATCCAACCCCCGCAACCATGGGCGCTCGGCGTAACTGCTTGAGCGCCCATCACTTTTATAATTCGGTTGCTTTACTTCCAACTTTTCCGCGACCCCGTTTGCTAACAAATTGCTAACAAAAGGAAATTCCGCTTCGATCGCCTCGGCGTATTCGCGACCTTGCTTCGTGATTGCGTGGCTGTAGATGTTAAGGGTTGTGAGCGCGGACGCGTGCCCAAGTCTTTCCTGTGCGAACTTCACGCCGGCCTTGTTAGCGACCAACAGGCCCGACCTCCGGTTCGAGGGACCATCCGCGAACGCATCGATTTTGGAATCTTGGCCCAGCGACTTCTAATTGTTTTTGAAGCGAGCACCGACCGATCTTCCGCGGGCACCGATTTCCATCGCGCGTTTCCTCGCGCCACCGCCCGAGGGTCTTTTTCCTTAGCTTGTTCCCCATTTTACGATTCGTAATTTCGGCCATTAAAACTCGATTTTCAACCGCTTGAGGGATTCTCCGATGCTCGCGGCGTCCGTTTCCTTGCCAATCTGTAGAAAGTACTTCTCAATCTGGGCTACTGCGTCCTTGTTCCGCTGATCCTTATCGAACCATCCCGGAACACTCACCGCCGACGCCAATGTACGTAGATCGTTGTCGGATTCAGGGTTGAATTTTCCCTTTAATAAGGGAAGGTAGACAAAAGGGGGAAGGTTTGAATTGTTGACCAGGCGCCGTGCGATTTCTTCGCGGGTACCGGGCGATTGTTGGATCGCCTTACCAGACTCGTAGAGGTCCAGAAGCGTCGGCGGAGCCTGTCCGATGTACTCGCTTTCAATCATCAGGGATCACCTCGTTTACGAATCGTAAAGTATCCGGCCTGTGTTTGGGAACCGAATTCCTGAATGATTTGTTATGAGTCTGCCGGGGACGCTGAGACGCAGAGCAATACGTGTGCGGCCTTGCCGAATCGCAGGAGCTCATCATCGGACATTTTACGAAGGCTTTCGCGCAATTGGTCGAGGTCATCTGCGCGTGAGGGACGAGGACATGTCACTCGTCAAGCGCATTAACCTGCGGATTTTGCCTTGACCTCTCTCGATAGAACTTGGATTGCCGAACCAATGCATGGGCCTCGAATACGCCACCTGGAACCGGCTTCTTATCGAGTGTAATTTGCCGAAGGCGGTTTTCGGCTGCAATCAGTCCCTCAACTATATCCCCAATGCTGTTCGTCATTGCAGCCTCGACCGAGCCCGGGGTCAACGAGTCGAATCTATGACTTATCGCAAAGGAATACTGCTCATGTTAACCCACCTTTATATACAAAAGCAGTACAATCCAACACTGCCATATACATTGATTGCTTCGATAAGTTAATTTTATCCAGGACAATTAACATTCCGCGCGGTGCTGTGCAGCAGGCTCGATGCGGTATCCACCCATACGTTCCTCGCTTGTTCGGGAGTGTAACGCAGTCGCTTACCGGTCTCAATCATCACGGTTTGGATGATGGCTACGCAACGACTGCCTTGCGGAAATCATTTCATCGTGATCGATGGTGATGGCGACCATGTGAATCGATACGCGACGGAAGCCGCGGCGCGGCAAGAAAATTGAGCGCTGTCAGAAGGAAGATGCCATATGGGAAACGGCGAAGGTGCTGGTCGATACGGCTATCACGTCGTTGATGCAGATGCACGACGTTGACCGCGAAACGGCTACTTATTGGATTGCGAGCGTGATGGGATGACTCCGAGGCCGGAATACAATTTACGCTGGTCGATAGATTAGTTGGTGACGTTGATAAACGGAAGACTTCTTGCAGTGCGGGCATTCTATGCTGAGTCCATCACTTGGAAACTCCGGCTTGTGCACATAGCCGGTAAAGGGATCACGCTGTGATGGTGGTCTGTCTACGACATCACTATGTGGGAATTCTGATTTGCAATTAGCACAGATCAATACCCATCGCGGGTTACCCTTCATATCGTTTTTCCCTTTGGTCATAACCACATCATGAAACCACGTTGCGAAACAATACAGTGCCGTTCAGCACAGAGGGCCTTGGGTGGGCAAGGTGACGGTGTCGTTTGACACAGCAAACCAGTGCTCACAGCGTAGGTTGCACTCCGCCTGCGTCAGGGGCCGAACCGTTCTAGTTTGACCACGCCGCGATTTCCACCGGGTGTGTTGTTTTGCACAGTTTTAGGTGCGAGCGACGGTGTACAGTGGCGTCGTTTGAAACCCCGCCCAGGAGAATTAAATGGACACACAAGGCACAATCACATTGGCTGGTGTTGTTCAGAAACTGATGATCGATCCATCGTCAATGAGCCTCAGCAGGCGCAAATCTCTCTGTCAGGCGCTGACCACCTTTACGACGAGGTTCGAATCGCCAACGTTCATAAATGGGAGGTCGGCAAGAGCGTTGAAGTGACGATACGACCGTGTCGGCAAGCAGCCTGACGGCGGGATATGCAAGGTTTAATGAAAGTGCGATGGCAGGAACTCTGCGAGCGAGCGGCCGTGGAGCAGGATTCACAAAAACTGCTTGAGTTAGTTCAGGAAGTCAATCGCCTGCTGGACGAGAAACGAAATCGGCTGGAAAACAAACCCAGTAATCGGTAACGTTGTTGTTGGCTTCAGAGGCAGGCGAGAAAGCGACGGTGCTTGGCTCAGCTCCAAGTCTAGGCTTAGCGAAGAGTTCGTGCCCGGCGCTCATACCTGGAAATTATCGCGTTTCTCCAAGCATTTCGAGTTCGCCTGTCAAGGAACCGAGTCGCAAGGATGCCGTCATGCTCCGCCGGTGTCGCACTGGTCGAAGCGATTGATCCCTGCTTCCTGCGCGCGCCAGTCATACTTCTTCTCCCAGTAGTCAGCGAGCTTGCGCATCGTACCGATGTCCGCACCGTGCTCCCAAGTTGTGTCTGGCAATTGGTCCGGCCATTTGGCATGCCCCAAAACGGCGTCGGAGATCAACGAGGGTGATACGAAAACAAAGGCAGACAGCTCTATGCGTCTAGTCACCCCGTAGATCAAAGCCGTTATCAACTACCTTTGGATCACGGATCGTAAGTATCTCCTCGATAACTTTGCCGAATATGGTGGACCCCGAAATTTAGACCACCCGATAAGTTAAGATTTTGACGAAGTCGTTGACGCAGAGGAGAGCGATGACAACGACGAGGAAACGCTACAGCGCAAAATTCAAAGCGCGGGTGGCATTGGAAGCAATCCGTGGAGAGAAGACGCTGAGCCAATTGGGTTCACAGTTTCAGGTGCACCCCGTGCAGATTGCGCAGTGGAGGAAGGCGGCCCTGGAGCAACTGCAAGAATCCTTTGTGGATGGTCGTACCCGGAAAGCTCGCGACGATGAATTTGACTCCGAGGCGCTGTACGAGCAGATCGGCCGGCTCAAGATGGAGCTGGAGTGGGTGAAAAAAAAAGCTGGGATTCTCGGGTGAGGATCGGCGCAACTGGGTAGAACCAGAACATCCAATCATCAGCATAAGGCGGCAGTGTGCCTTGTTGGGGGTTAGCCGGGCGAGCTTGTATTACGAGCCGGTGGAAGAGAGCCAGGAAAATCTCGGGCTGATGAAGTTGATCGATCAGCAGTACACGCGAGCACCTTTCTACGGGAGTCGACGAATGACGGCCTGGTTGCAATCGCTGGGGTATGCGGTGAATCGCAAGCGGGTGGTACGGCTGATGCGGGTGATGGGCATCGAGGCGGTGTACGCGAAGCCGAAACTGAGCCAGCCTGGGAAAGGGCACAAGATCTATCCCTACCTATTGAAAAGGCTGAGGATCGAGCGGCCCGACCAAGTCTGGTGTACAGATATCACCTACATCCCGATGGCCCAGGGATTTCTATACCTGGTAGCGGTGATGGATTGGTTCAGTCGGTTTGTATTGAGCTGGGCGCTGTCGTTGACGATGGAGCTGGCATTCTGCCTGGAGGCCCTGCGAGGCGCACTAAGTCGGGGCTGCCCGGAAATTTTCAATAGCGATCAAGGGTCGCAGTTCACCAGCGAGCAATTTCAAGGTGAGCTAGAAAGGCGCAACATCGCGATCAGCATGGATGGACGGGGACGATGCCTGGACAACATTTTCATCGAACGCTTGTGGCGCTCGCTGAAATACGAGGAGGTGTATCTGAAGGACTACCAATTGGTTTCGGAAGCGCGCACGGGAATCGACAAATACTTTCAGTTTTACAACTACGAACGATTGCATCAGAGTCTGGATTATCAGACGCCAGCAGCAATCTATGAGGCGTAAGACCGAAAAGAAGATTGAAGCGCGGCTCTCAGGCTGTGGGAAAGCCGCTCCGTGGAAAAGTCCACAGAACGGACTTTCCCACCTCGCTTGGAAATCCGCAAAACCAGCGGATTCCCACTTTTCCACAGCCACGACGGCGACGGATGGCCTTTTATTCGAGAAGCAAGAGAACCGAAAAACCAAACCCCCGACCTTGTCCGATATTAACTTATTGCAACAGAAAAATGGTCTTGACTATAGGGTCCACCGCAGAAAAGCCCATTGTCGAAGTGCTATTTGTTGGAACGGGTCGGCAAAGCGCCGTTACGTTCGCGCGAGGTGTCGTATGACATTCAGTTTGTGCCCGAATCGCTCAGTGTCGGCTTCTTAGGCGGATCGCTAGTTTGTCGAAGTGAACGGACTTGTCGAGATCGTCGTGCCGCCAGCGCCGATTCGTACGGCGTAGACCGCACGAAGTGGCAACCCTCTGCTAACAGCGAATTAAATAAGCAGCCAGACGTCGAGGTGCGGGGTGGGAATGTGCGCCTGGCCGCTGAACCATGCGGGACTGTAGCAAGAAAGGCCGATTCTTGATCCGGAGTCCAGCACTAGGTGGTCGAAGGCTGAAATAAAGCTGTGAACGGCACCCGTGGAGGGCTTGTTTAAGGCACGTGCGTATCGATCCCAACGATAATTCCATCTCCCGTTCGAATTACGGTCAGCTTCTCGGGCGTGATCCTGTACACCCTGCCGCCCTGCGTCACGACCAATTGAGGTTTCTCCCTGGGCAACGAGCAATCCGCAACCCAGACATTTCCGTACTGGTCGATGCTGACCGGCGGGACAGCGCACGGCGTTACGTGTAAATCTCCGGTGTATCCCTCAGGAACCTGAATCGCGATTTCGTGAGGTAACGGAGTGCTGGCGCACGAGAATAGCGCAATTGTAACCAGTAGCGGTAAGCATCGGCGAACAACACTCAAGGGAGTTGAAGACATAAGCGGAACCGATTGTGCTCGGGAAAGGCAGTCTGCACAAGCTAATCCCGATAGAAAAGTTGGTGACTCTGATAAACAGAAGACTTCTCGCAGTTCGGGCATTCTACGCTCAGCCCATCACTTGGAAACTCCGGCTTGTGCAGATGGCCCGTGAAAGGATCACGCCGTGAGTGTCTTTCTACTGCATCGCTGTATGGGAATTCGGAGTTGCATTTATCACAGGTCAGCATCCATCGCGCGTTACCTTTCATGTCGTTTTTCCCTGGTCATAACCATACGATGGCACCAGGTGCGAAACAATACAGTTCCGTTCACCACTGCCAGCGTCGACGGGCCTGTGCTTTACAGGACAGCATTCATAACCTGGTCGGATTCAGGATGGGCGGTAGGCGGAGGTACCCTAATGCCATGCGGCCATTGCAACAAAGAATTTGAACAGGCGCTTTACAAATACAACGAATCCCTAGCTGACCTCAGGAATCGCTTCCTGCCCATCGTGTTCAGGACACACCGCTTACTCCAGGATGCCGGTGCAGCTAGACGCGTACGAGTTGCCGTGCCGCTGGCGTCAAATCGGATCGAGTCTGAACAAGACTCGCCCGCAGTTGACTCAGCCCCAATCAGGGGCCAACGTTTCACAAATGGTCATAAGAAATCTCGACACCGCATTGACCCCACGACAGGAAGAGCAGCTTCTTTCTGATTGGACCGAGTGTTGCCGAAAATGGCATGCACTTGAGGCTGAGATTGCGCACGCGACCCACAGCCGTCTTTTTGACGATCAGGTGAAGCTTTGGCAGGAAGTGAAAGTCCAGGGAGACAAATGCCACAGCATGTTGGTCGAGCTGCGCGAACGACGCAAGGCTGAACGCGACAGCATCAGGACTAATCGGAGTTAATCGCATGTGCTGTAAAGGGCAGAACTGATATCAGCCTTCGAATAGAATCGGGTGAAATACAGAAAGTCGCGCATGAGAGTAAGGAGGCAACAATGTTTGGATACGGAATACTTGGCACGATACTATTTGTCTGTTTGATAGTTTGGCTTGTCAGGGCCCTATAAGCTCGGAGTAGTCGCGTCTCTGTCCGCAATGGAACAGATATCTATACCTCTAAACGTCTAACATATTCCTCTGGAATGCTTTCTAGTCTACTGACGGCCACGTCCCCGAATTCAAAAATCCCTGCTTTCGACGTGAAATTGTTTCTCGAGTCGGCCGGCCTGGGGAGAAAGGTCGACACATTTCAAAAAAAACAAACCGTCTTCGCGCAGGGCGCTCCTGCAAAGACGGTAATGTACATTCAGGACGGTGCCGTGAAGCTTACTGTGGTCAATGAGACCGGCAAAGAAGCTGTCGTGGCGATCCTTGGACCGGGCGATTTTTTCGGGGAAGGGTGCCTCGCGGGCCAGTCCATTTGCATGGTGACTGCCACCACAATTGTACCCACCACCGTGCTCGTCATTGAGAAAGACGAGATGATTCGCGTGCTCCACGGGGAACACGAGTTCTCAGATCGCTTCATCGCTCATATGCTAGCGCGAAACATCCGAGTCGAAGCAGATCTCGTCGATCAGCTTTTCAACTCCACCGAAAAACGCCTCGCGCGCACTCTGCTGCTACTCGCGCGCTACGGCACGTCGGGCAATCCGCAAAAGACGCTACCCAAAGTATCGCAGGAAATGCTGGCGGAGATTATTGGCACAACGCGGTCCCGGGTCAACTTGTTCATGAACAAATTCAAGAAACTAGGCTTCATCAAATACAACGGCGAGATCCACATCAACGATTCCCTCCTGAGTGTTGTATTACACGACTAAATTGTTTTCCGCGCCACGGAAAAAACCCACCACACACGACTATGTCCCGAAGCGGACAGATATCCAGTCTCGTCTCTTTCACAATGAGGTCTGCGGAGGAACTCCTCCGAGAAGCGAGGTAGAGACATGGAAACCATACTGATCGTGGTTCTAATTGTGTTTTTGCTGGGCGGCGGGGGCTGGGGATATTCCCGCTGGCGCGGGTAGCGTCTCCTGGGGTCAGGACGCGATCACGACTGAGCAACGTCTAAACGTGGTCGTGGAACGAGAAGTTTTCGGAGCTGGCAATTTGCGGTGCATTTAGCCGCGTACCGGAATCCAAATCCTTTCCAAGGGAGGTACCAAAATGAAGCCAAGTACTAACGACGAGGTAGAGGGCAAGGTTCACGAAGTCAAGGGCAAGGTTAAGGAGAAGGCAGGACAAATTACGCACAATCGTGACTTGGAAGACGAAGGCCGGGATGAAAAGATAGATGGGAAAGCCCAAAAGAAAGTCGGCCAGGTGGAGAAAGTGCTTGGACAATAGCTTTGCTTGGATGGCTGGGCTGGGTGCGAGTCGAAGCCCGTTTTCAAACTTGTTTGCCCCAGAAACGTGAAAGGGGTCAGATTTTCGGTAACCCTCCTCACGCGCCTAATCGTGGGAATCCTTGTGGGGTCTGCGGCAAGTTCGTTTTGTCCAGTCCAGGAGAAGCATAGGATGCTCAAATCAAAGGTCCAGACATGACACTAATGTTCATCCTCACGATAGTTGTTATCGTTGCGCTGGTAGGAAGTCTTCCAACTTGGCCGCATAGCAAGAAGTGGGGCTACTACCCCAGCGGCGTTATAGGTGTGGTGATCTTGTTAATCCTGATTTTGTTCTTTGCTGGCCACTTACGCGGGCACTGAGGTTTCATCAGGTACAACGGCGGCTTCACGTTGACAGTTCGCTCTTGGGCGTTGTCCTCCACGATTAGCGAAGCATGAGGAGGAGCCAGATGACTCCGAAATTTAGCGTCGGGGAAGTTCTCTTCAACCGTGACACCAAGGAAAAGGGAAGGGTAGTAAGAGTTTGTGAATCAAGTGGTATCACGATGTACGAGGTAAGCATTTGGGCTGATTTCCAGGGGTATGGAGTTGCCTCCAATGCTTCCGATTGGGCAGAAGACGTTTTGGAACTGTCCGTTAACAGATGACTCCCGCAGTTTCCCACAGCCTCGATTCGTTTGGTTGGCATCGTTCTAATTAAGACATCCCGGTTTTGTTATGTCTGTCGGATCGGATTTACCCCTGGTGGCTGCACTTGATTAGGCCATCAGTGTCCGCAGTTCGCTTTAGTCTAGACCGAAAGCACTGCGGGGAGTATAAGTTGGTACATGATTCAAGCTATATACAAAGGCATAGAAATCGAACTGGAGCTTCGTCAGCAAGCGCACGACAACTGGAAGTGCGATTACACGCTGATCAAGCACCCACAAAGAACCGAAACGCTCCATCACGGTGATAAGCAGTTTCCGACGATGGACCAAGCTAAGGAGTATGCCTTGCAAGAAGCTCGAGACGCGATAGATCGAGCAATAGAAGACACGCCGAAATAGACATAAACAAGCATGTGTCGCAGAGAGAGCTACTCTGGATGTGCTGTCTATACCTGTGATCCGTATTCAAGCCGAGCACGTTCGTAATCTTCGTACCGCATAGTCCGTGATTTGGCCGAGACTTTCGTGCCTTATCATCCTCATCGCCCCGATTTGTCGCTGACAACGCCATCGGAAGGGCCGAGTGTTATTCAGGACAGTAACATTACGACGGACGGCATACTCTTCACTCGGGGGATACCAATGAATAATAACGAATTTCTCCAAGTGCACGCAGACTGCGTCGTTGCGATGCATGCTTACGTTGACGAAGCTGAGAAATCGTGCGAGATGTTGGGAAAATGCACTTCCGATCCCTTGCCGTTTGGGGAGCGATTGGAACTCCTTTTGCAGGAGACTATCGAAAAGGGCGCCCACGTGACTTACTTGGACGCTAAACGCCTTCTGCACAGTGCGGCACTACTCGGGTACGGGTTCTCAAACTAAATGACATCCCCTCCAACGGGCGATTATCACTCTCTAACTTAGCAATCCGCCGGAACTAAAAAGAGAAGCGCCAAGAGTTCCAGAGCAGCGGAAGAGCAGGCGAAGAAAATAGAAAGTCTCGCCGATGCTATTTGTTTGGCACCGGCCCTTTTCGGACTGGACTCGCGAGATCGACGCGCCAGATTGGTCCTTCTTCGTAGAAGGGACCTTCTAAGCCCGCAGAGGTTGGAGCATCGCCGAGAAGAACCCACACGTTGGTGTCGGGAGGTCGCTTTCCTAGTATATGTGCCATGACACCGGCCAAGCCCCCCAATTTCCACTTTCACATCGTAATCGATGGCTTTGTGTTTGAAGATTCCAGTCGAGAACGCTTCCTCTCCTTGTGGGCTGATCACGAGGTGGACGATTCGCGGTTTTGGTGTCGCGGCGACATAGGAAACTGTCGTTCTCGGTATATTCGGTTGAACATTTTTAAACAAGGTGAGCAACAGACGGTTGGAAAGATCGGATGGCAGATCGAGCTTTTCAGTTACCACTTTCTCCTTTCCATCATCGCCCCTATAGCGAACCGTTACACGGCCCGACATAGCGTCAATGGGGGTCTCCATCGGAAGCTTGAATGCCGGTCCCTTCTGAGGAACGCGGTCGCTCAATAGGCGGAAGGTGCGGTGCTGGGAAAATACTGTTGTTTCATCTTCAATTGAACCATCCTTGAATCGAAAAGTCATACGGCTGGTTACGCGATCACCAGATGTGACCTGACTCAAATCACTCTTCTTGACAATGCCGACGACGTTATACACGGGATTTAGCCGAGTGTGTTGTACGGGACAGAATTCAGATCAAGCCTTGCGATAGACTCGATCGTGAGGCCAGTAACAGCACTGTAAAGGCCAGGACTACTCGGGCTTCTGATGGTAGCCGGTTCCGCCGAGGCCGTCCAAATCAATCACAACAGCCGTGACCCAGAATCAGCGAATGGAAATTGCCGTCTCAGAGTAGGGGAATCCGGTTTGGCTCTTTGCCTTTCCGGCCATCGTGTCGGACAGGAAGTGACGCATGCAAACCATAGCAGGATTACATGTCCATGCTGGCCTTCATCACACTGGGACTCTCCATTATTGTCGCTGGAGTGGTCTCCATAGCACGCTAGGAAGGGACGAGTTCGATATGGTCGCGCGCTTATCTTCCACGAGTGCTGTGTGTGGATAGGCTCGGGGGGAAGCCCGCCCTTGCACCTGATTCGAAGAGAAGCCGTGCGCGAAATCATAAAGGCCGTTTTAGCTCTCGTCATTCTTTTCTCCCCCACCATCACGTGGTCCCAGACACAAGTTACGGACCAATCCAATCCTCTTGAATATGCCCTGCAAAGCCCGACAGCACAAAGCAATCCGGCTCCCGCACCGCCAACGGACAGCGGCACCGTTTCGTCGCCGGACCAGACTTCGGCTCTCCAAAATAAAGAGGAGGATTCCCACGGCCAGCAGACCAAGCGCATATTCGGGCTCGTTCCCAATTTTGCGGCCGTGAACGCTAATACGCAGCTCCCACCACTGTCAACTCGCGAGAAATTCGCACTCGCCTCCCGCGATAGCGTCGTGGATTACTCCTCGTTCACGTGGGCCGGAATCTTAGCTGCGCAAGCCATGGCCGCTAAATTCCGATCCGGAGTTGGGCCACGGAATCGCCGGTTATGGACGGTATTATTGGCGCACCTTCACGGACGGAGTGTCGGGGACTTTTTTCACCGAGGCCATTGTCCCCGCGATCACCCACGAGGACCCGCGTTATTACACCATGGGCGAGGGAGGTTTTTTTCGTCGAACGGGTTACGCGATATCCCGCGCCTTCGTCACTAAGACGGATTCCGGAGGCACGACCTTTAACTGGTCTGAGGTAGCGGGCAATGGACTGGAAGCTGCCTTGTCCAACGCCTATTATCCGCCTCAGGAACGCGGCCTGAGTCAAACCGCCGGGAACTGGGTAACACAGATGGAATCCGCTGTCCTGAATCACGTCTTTCAGGAATTCTGGCCGGACATTCGCAGGAAAGTTCTTCGCCGAAAATAACTTGTACATCAGGGCTTGCGGAGAAAATCCCCACCTGCGTCAATGCGGGTTGCTGGTCGGAATGGCTGCTGCTCCTCGGGACTTACCTTGGACGCGCGAGCCTGACTTCGACGGAAGCCTATTTGGCAGTGCCACCGGAACGCTTCTTAATGCAGTTGTCGCGCCTAAATTCAGGGCGCTCCGAGTTGAATTCGCCCGGCTCGCGATGAAGTTGCCCCCCCTTGGATTTGCTCTCAATCGGCTGCTGAAACTGCTCGGTTTGTAAATCCGAAACGAAGGGGGGCCGCACTCAAGAACGGCGCGCCTGCGGCGCCTTTCTTTCGTGACGTGGACTTGAGCGGTCCGGGAGCATCTAACCAGGATGTCATGCGGGCTTCGGCTTCGTGACGCTCGCGCTCTGCAACGGCGGAACAGCATCGGCAAACGAATTTGGTCCGTTCTGTCGTGCCAGCGGGTGCCGTGATCGGATTTCCACTGCAGATAGAACAAGCTATCTTCCCTGCGTGTATGCACACGATTTTAATTTTCATGACTTGACTCACTCGGGCCTGCGGGAAAATACGGATCACTCAACTGGTGAATGTTGACTCTAGGATTCAGCGGGCGTACGTTTGGCCCGCTTTATCAGCCCCAGGTCTAAGGAGGAACAAATGGAAAAGCAAATTGGGTGGTTTAGCTACTGGCTAGGAATCGCCTGCGTGGCGTTGGCTGTTGTAATGCGAATCGCCAATTTGGCGGGCGTATCGTTTTCACAGATACTTACCAAAGGCAACCCAGTTAGCTATCGCACGTTTCTTGTCGGCGCGGTGCTATTCTTCTTGGTGACGATTGCGACAAGGAGTTATTCCGAGTCGCAATGAAGGCCCACGTTTCCGGGCACCCATTCCGTTTAGCCCAAAAACCTCAAGGTAGGCCCTACGTCCACGGCGATTCGCCCGTAGTTTTCGGGCGGTGGCCGTAACTGTAAGGTCAGAGCCCTCTCTGTCTTGTGCTCGGCGTAGCGTACGCATTTGGAGGCACGCGATGACAGCGCAGCCTGGCTGTGGGACCACCCCGAACGAATCCAATGTCTTACCCCGGCCAACTTTCCGGCTAGTGTTATGTATCATAAATATCTTTACTAATAAACAGAGTTGCGGCATACTGACTGCATCATGCCGCTACCCCCTGCTCCTGCGCTCCGACTGAGTCCATCGCAACACCTGGAACTGAAGAAAATCACTGACCATCCCAGCACCCCGCAAGCCATCGTGCTCCGTTGCCGTGTGGTGTTGGGCGCGGCCAAGGGAATTGCCAATAACGAGTTGGCACGACAACTTTGCACTAGCTTGCCCACCGTACTGCTCTGGCGCCGTCGCTTTCAACAACAAGGATTGCTCGCCATCCTCGAGGACAAGCATCGCTCGGGACGTCCCCGCTCCCTCACTCCAGAAAAGGAAGCCGCGATTGTGGAGACCACCCGAAACACCAAGCCCCCCAATGCAACCCACTGGAGCGTGCGCAGCATGGCACGGTCCCAGGGAGTGAGCTCCGCAAGCATCCAGCGCATCTGGAAGGCGTATCACCTGCAGCCGCACCGCGTCGAACACTTTAAGTTCAGTACCGATCCTGAATTTGTGCGCAAGGTCCGCGACATCGTCGGCTTATATCTGAATCCTCCGGATCAAGCTGTGGTATTCAGCCTCGACGAAAAAAGCCAGATCCAGGCTCTGGATCGCACCCAACCCATTCTGCCGTTACGCCCGGGACTCCCCGAGCGACAGACCCATGATTACCGACGCCATGGAACGACCACTCTGTTTGCGGCCCTTAACGTCTTAGAGGGAACTGTGATCGGACACTGCCAACCCAGGCACCGTCACCAAGAGTTCCGCACTTTTCTCGAGCGATTAGATGCATCCCTGACAGATCCAGAGCAGGATGTGCACATCATCATGGACAATTACGGAACACACAAGGCCCCCGAGGTGAAAAAATGGTTTGCTGCCCATCCCCGCTATCACATTCACTTCACTCCCACCGGATCATCCTGGTTGAATCAGATTGAACGTTGGTTTGCAAAAATTACTGCGAAGCGGATTCGCCGTGGCACCTTTCGCAGCATCAAGGAACTCACTCGGGCCATCGAGGCCTATATCCGCGATCACAACAGAAATCCGAAGCCTTTCGTTTGGACAGCTACCGCACGATCGATCCTGCGAAAGGTCAAGAATTATAAAGAGACTTTAGAGACGGCACACTAGATTCAAGTCGGGCGAGGACTCAAAGCTCGCGACGTGATGTTAGGCACGCTCGGACGTAAGCTTCCTATCGGGCAGGATAATTTGGTGGTTCCAGGGGGAGGCCCCGTGCGGGCTTCGCGAACTATCTGGAGAGTCTGGCGTCTGAATTACGGTAGCAATGATCGCTTGAGGTGAATTTCCTGCGTCAGCTCTTCTCGTCGCTGCCCGACGCGGGTTCTCGAATGCTGTACTCGGCTGGCCAATGTTTAGTGAGGGACGTTATAAGCCTTTCGGCGGATGCCTTCTCTTCCGTCGTCGCCACCTCGATCAACCGATCGCCCTCTTTCCTCGAGACGATGAACACTGTCGACCTCACCAGAACCTGTTCCGCCTGATGCGATTGTACGCCGATGCTCGGCCTTCTCGAACAGCTCGTGGCGGCGCTCCGCTTGCGTGTAAGCGGGATTCTTGATTTTGATCCACTTCGCTGCGGAGGAGTACGGGCTCGCTCGGTGCTTCGCCACGATCCCCTCCAGGTTCCGTTCGCAGATGATACGAAAGAAATCAACGCCATAGCCATCGACGTGATCGGCATACAGTAAAGCCGGATCGCTGCTCTTCAGGATCAGCTTCTTCAGCCGCTCCTTCCGTTCGACGAGGCGCATGGCCCGCAAATCGTAGCCGTTGAGCCACATCAAGTCGAAAGCGTAGAAATACGGCACGCCGCGGCGGAACATCAGCTGATCGAAAACGCTCACGTCATCACCGTCCATGCAGATGATCTCGCCATCGAGGATTGCGTTGCGGACCGGCACTTTGCTCAGCGATTCGCTCAGCTGCGGGAAGCGTCGGAACACGGTCGCATTACGTGAGATCAGTTTGCAGTCGCCGTCGGACACGTACGCGACGCCCCGCAAACCGCCGTGTTTGAGTTCGAAGATCCACTCGGGGTGGTCGAAGGGTTTGCGCAAACGGCTGAGAATCAGCGGCTTTATTTGTAGTAATTTCTTCATCCGATGCAGCTACGGTATTTTGATGCGCGCTCGTGGCCTGAAGGTGCAAACGGATGATCGAGGCCGGTCGAGAATCGGATTCTGAAGTCCAAACTCAAAGAGATCCTCACTAGCATAGTGAAGGCCGCGTCTGCGATGGAAACGAAGGGGTGTCCGTTACAAGACAGCATGCAAATCAGAGTCAGGACAGAATGGGGAGGTAGGCGGAGGTACCCGAATGCTGTGCAGCCACTGTAAGAAAGAAGTCGCTTTTGAGCAGGTGCTCTTGACGCAGGATCTCGAGGCCAAACCGTTGGCGTTTTGTTCAGGGGAATGCCACGAAACGTGGTTGGACAACCAGTTCACGTCCGTGGCGAGCACGGCTGCATCAGCTGCAGCAGCATGATGGACGTGGAGCCGTCCGGCCCATAAGTTCCGCAAACCTTCAAGTAACTCGGTCTGCGGACAGAAAGTCGAAGGAGACAACAATGTTTGGATACGGAATACTTGGCACGATACTCTTTGTCTGTTTGATAGTTTGGCTTGTCAGGGCCCTGTAAGCTCGGAGTAGTCGCATCTCTGTCCGCAATGGAACAGATATCGATCCTCTCTAAACGTCTAACATATATTCCTCTGGAATGCTTTCTAGTCGACCGACGGCCACGTCCCTGCGAGGGGAGTGACTGCACACGGCGATCCGGGCAGGCCTTTGTAGTTTGACTGCGTGGAAGTCGTCCTTGGCCATCTTTCGATTAGCTGCTTGTGCTCCGACTTTGTGAAGAAGTGCCACGGTGTGCTTTAGATCATTGGGCCGCGACCGCATGGAGGGCTCTGTCCGATGGCCCAACTCCCACCATTGTGGGATTTATCGCTGGGGTGGTAACCACGATGGCAAATCTCTCCCAGTATGTAAGACTTATCGCAACAAATCTGGCGAGGGCCTGTCCTTCCGCATGTTGTTGATGCTGGGCATCGGTGTGGCTCTCTGGCTTGCTTACGGAATCATGGGCAAGCCGCTGCCGCTCAAACGTGAAACAGCTTGGCGACACAGCCAAATCTGATCAGTTGGAGTTAGTTGTTGGAAGTTTTCCGAGACTTCGGACTCCCGCTAATCTTTCGTCGGCGAACGATCGAATTTCAACTCCATCCCGGTCAATGACAATACCGGGAGCAGCACCATCGCATTCGTCGCGATGTCGTGGAACCAGAGAGCTTGGGAGCAGGCAAGTTCGTTTGTCCAGTGCACGAGAAGCAATAGGATGCACAAACCAAAGGTCCAGACATGACACTAATGTTCATCCTCACGATAGTTGTTATCGTTGCGCTGGTAGGAAGTCTTCCAACTTGGCCGCATAGCAAGAAATGGGGCTACTATCCCAGCAGCGTTATAGGTGTGGCGATATTGTTAATCCTGTTTTACCGGGCGGTCGGAAGGGTCATGTCGTTCTAGGCAAAGGCGAAGTATCAGTCAGTCCCCATATACCGTGAAGAGACTTGAAGCCCACCAGCGATGAAGCGGACAAGGTCGACGGCGAAGATAGAACGGCTTTCGATCTCAAACCCGTCCGGTCGCCGTTCGAGATAACGTCACGCCCACTTGAAGGTACTCGTGAACGACAGGATCGCAGGCAATATCATGGGCGAGTCAGCTTTTCTTGGAGGGCAGCGGAGCGCGCCAGGTTTTTCATCAAATTTCTTACTAATTGATCGGCGGTTAGTACAAATTGATCTTTATTCACGGATTTCAGCACATAACTATTTGCAAGATCATCGTATGCACGTAAACGATCTCTGTCGTGGTCTGAAGAAGTCAGAATGACAGCCGGAAGATTCTCCGTGCGCCTATCCTTGCGGATCGTCCTCAGCAGCTCAAGGCCGCTGATCCTTGGGAGTCCAAGGTCCAGTAAGACGACTGCTGGCAAACCCTTTTGCTGTCCACCGCCGAACAGATAGTCGAGGGCCTCTTCGCCATCTCGCACGCGAATCACCGGATTGGTGATTTTAGCGCGCTTAAACGCCATCACTATCAATTCCGCATCCTCGTCGTTGTCCTCCACAAGCAGGATCGCCTGCTCCTGAATAATCATGGCCTCTCTCCAAAGCGGGAAGTAGAACGTGGCCCTTGGCGACCGTTTCAGCCTATGTTCGGACGCTGCCGGCACGTTCTGCGTAAAAGCTGGGATCATCATGTCACTTCTCCCAATTCAGGGGATTCATTTCTCCCTGGAGTGACGCCTAAAGCGTACCTTGGATTGACAGTCTATCTGCGATCCTGATCACAGCGATCGCGGCGCAGTGCGGAACGATCCCGGTATTGAACGCACCCAATCCTGCACAGGCCGTGGTGGATGGGACAGGTGGTGTGGCAAGACATCCGTCGAGGGCTTGGCACAAGAGGGCGAATTCGGGCAGGCGAAAAAATAGGGGCCGGAGGTCGACACTGCTTCCGGCCCCTTCTTTCGTGGGAATATGTCTTCTACTACTCTGCGAGATAAAAAGTAAATCTGCTCTCGTGCCCGGTCAATACATCGGATCGGGTAGCCATCCTTAGGCTAGCAAGCCGGCACCATCATTGAGTGTTTTCCGACTCGTCGTGGGGAGAATGCCAACTGGCCATTAACGCTAGGATGCTGCCTAAAATCAATAAAACAAGAATTACTCTGGGTTTGTTCCGCATCCGCAGCTCGTCCATAACTAACCTCCCAATGTGCCATAAGCCCACGTGCTGAAAACGCGAGCTTTCTGGATTTACCGACTGGGGAATGGGTCAAAATCTCCGAGCAAGTTTTACAATCCAACCGCGATCTTGGAGTCGGTGCTGGCATCTTCTGGGTATGTAGGGTACCGAACGCACGTTCCAACAGAATCGGGTGAATACCGTATATATTGAGGCGATATGTTCGGCGTCCTACCCCCGTAGATCGAGGTGCTCAATATGGCAAATTGAGCTTGCCTCTCTTTAGGGCTCGCAAGGTCTTCATCGCGTCTGCTAATGCCGACCGCTCTTCAGCGCCATCAGGCGCGGTTTTCAATTCTTGCAACCGTAAGAATATCGCCGCTTCTGCGGCCGTGACACGATCTAACAGCTTGCTAACGTCCAATTCCATCACTGCATCAGCACATGGGCGCTGCCATTTAGGGTACGGCAATTCGACTGTCATCAACTCAATCTCTGTGCTAGCGACTTACGTTCTATAAGGTCTTCGACCTCAGGGGCCTGGGAAGACTCTTTTTTTGTTCCATCGCCTCTACCGCAGCAACCTTCCGGCTCATGTGCGGTTCAACGCGTAAACCGCCTGCTTGCACTAAACAACGGTGCCCGGCAGGAACGCCGCAGACTGGACAAGGGACTGAGGACGACTGCTTCTTGGTCAGGTTTCTGCTTCGCATGGGTGAGTGATCGTAGACTGATAGGATCACTCCGTCTAGATGAGCAAAAGTGCTCACGTGGTGGTGCGCACAACGAAAATCCGTTTGAAGTGAATCAAGCAAGCAAAGTCAGCGTAAACCGTTGGACATCGTTCAGTTCATCAAAAGCAATGCCCATCCCAATTTTGGGTTGGGAGTAAACAACCCGCCCTTCAGTCTCGAAATCTACAAGTCCATAGCTGAGCCTGATACGCACGCGGGCATCCACGGCGAACGGAAACAACGTACCAATGAAGCAGCCTCCGACTCCGATGTCGCTCAAATGCATCGTAAAGTGCATTCCTGTAGCAAGTGCGATTACTTCGGCGACCTCTGTCGAGACTAGCCGAACCATTTTGCGGCGTTCGGCCTGCCAAGCCTTCGGGTGTTTGCTGTGCATGTTTTTGTCCGCTGGAGCCCAGGGCGATTCGCTCAACCGCACTTCTCTCCAGTCTACTGCCCCTAGAGAGTCTTCATCGTCTATTAACCTTTGATCGACCCAAATGTGTTAACCACCGTTTGGGAAAACATGGATCACAACTTCAAACAATCTGGCGCGTTCGTCCTTCGTTCCGGGGAGGTTCAGGTACGCCCCGTAGATGACGAATCGGGCGTTTCTGACTGGGGAACTTCCAGTGGCGAACTGGCCGATTCATCTCACTGCCGGAGGTGTTTCCACGACGATGCGAGCGCCGCTTCCGGCCACGTCCAGGCATTTGTTCGCACGCCGAAACTCAAGTTTACGATTCGCAGGTGCAAGCAAACCCGGAAGGCAGCTCACCACCTGTACGCACTTGAATGGAAAAATTACACACGTGACCCAGGGTGCCGGCCCCCTAACAGAACGGAACCTGCTTGATTCCTAAGAGGTTTTCTTCTCCTAGAAGTTGGTAAATGAAATGCACTCCGATTCGAGCTGTTCTCACTGGAGTACGTCATGGAAACCACTTTTGACATCTTCGCAAGGCTTCCCGATGGCAAACCCATCTGGATGGAATCCGTCGAGGGATTGGAAAAAACGAACAAGCGAGTTCACGAGCTGACTCTCATTGCCCCGAATGATTATTTCGTTTATTCCGAACAAAGCGGATCGGTTGAGCCTGTTTGACGCGTAGTCGCCCCAGGTCTTCTTCCTTCAGGAGGACGCATGGTTTGGACGATTTCCGTGATTCTTCTCAGTGTTTGGTTGGTCGGAGTTGGGACCCCGTCTACGCTTCATGGTTACATCCATCTTCTGCCGGCGGCAGTAGTAGTTGTGATACTGGTCCCTCTATTGCGCCGTCGAAAGCAATCTCTGGATTGAGGGTTAAGCTCTCCCCCAAGCCCAAATTGATAGCCCGAAGGCTAAGGTAGATTCACCAACCCCCGAACCTTTGAACCTATTCCGGCAACCAAAGATGCCATGCGGTGGCGAGTTTTTTTCAAGGGAAGCGCAGGATCAAACCGAGCATAGCCCCGCGTCAATCGGGATCGGCACTCCGCAACGAGTCTTGTCATCCGCCAACCGTGTTTCTGCAAGATATCCTAGTCGCTTGAAGATGACGCCGTTGTCAAAGTTCTTGGCATAGCGGATCAACAAATCGCGATCAGCAGTCTTAGTTTCGAGATACGCGCTCAAGCTATCAGCTACATGGTCGATGCCACCGCCCACTTCCGCCGCGGCGATCCTATCGACTACAGCCGCGCCACAGCGTTTTCAGTCCGAAGAGGGTTTCGGCTTCACGTTGTGCAGCGCGGATCGAGATCGCAACTGGCTCACGAACCGAACTCGACCGACCAGAATTGCGGCGACGGCTGGAGAAATTCCACCCCAATGAGAGGTTGGCCCTGTTCGCTTTTAGCGAATCGAACCACGCGGCAAACCAGGTCTTCATTGGTTTGCACGTTGGTGACCAGGAGCTTTTGCGAGCGGGCGACTTTGACCGAAAGCGAGAACAATCCACCCTGGACGCTGATATTGGCGGTCTCGGTGTGCTGAAAGAACGGCATGCCCAGCGTGTGCCCGTAAATAAAGACCGGCATGGCGGCCAGGACGCGGTGCCCGCGCCGCCGTTCAATGTAGGGCGGTTTGCCGACGCCGCTTGTCTTGCGGCCAAACTTGCTCCGGCGAGGGAACAGCAGTTTGCCCCAATCCATATTGTCCTTGCGCGGGGGACTTCCGCTGAAACGCCCGCAGGTTGTCGGCTTGGGTGCGCACAGTTTACACCGGGCAAGCCCGAAGTTAGGATGCGAAGGTTCGCGCGGGGCAAAACTGCAGGAGGGGAAGGCGCGCCGCGCTGGGGTGGTTCTGACGGGGGCCGGAAAGGTCCGCGGCCCTAAAATGAAAATGTGTGTCCCCACACGCGCTCAGCGGATATGGGACCCGTTGATACCCGATATGGCATCGATGGTATGGGGCCTAATCAGCCAGTCAAGTTTTTCAGATACGAATGGTGTATTGACGGTGACACTGTTTCGCAGCCTCGACAAGAATTGTTCGCATCGCTTCCGGTAAGCCGTGCTTTGCATCGGCGTCGCTTAACACTCCGCTGGGATGCAACACTTCATCCGTAACGTTGCTATTGAGCAATTCCAAACGTAATCTCCCTATGATTCTATGGGCTTATTCCATGGGATGCGGGCCTCGGAAGTCTGCGGCCTGAAGCTATCCGACATCGATCTGAAGAACGGCGCAATCACGATCCGGCGCTTGAAGGGCAGCCTCAAGCTTCGCCGTGCAGGCCGGCGATGATGGTGTGCAGGCCCTGCTCGAAGCGTTCCTCGAAGCCAGAAAGCGCCACCTTGCCCGCCGCGAGCGACAGCGGGAACTTCGCGGCGTCAATGCGCTCCGCCCTTTTGTCCAAATCGTATTGCTCGCTTCGTTCTCCGGGTCGCGGGTACACCACCTGCTCTTCGATGGTGAAGCCGACGACGTAGCAATAGATAGTCAGCAGGCCCGACGCCGCGTCCGCGAGCGAAAATCCCGCCGCAGTGAACTTGCACAGTGCTGATTCCGTAGCCGCGAACAGCGCGCTATCGGTAAGATATCTGCCGCTAAACATACGGGCGCCGTCGCGGTAACGGAGCAGCATGCGGCGCAACTGCCTGCCATACGCGGCGGCCCAACCCGACCAGGTTGTGCTCTGATCCGCGAGCCCGAACTCACGGACCGCATCGGCAAACACGGCTGTGGCCATCTCGTCGAGCAGAGCTTGCTTGCTATGGAAATGCCAGTAGAGCGCCGGGGCCTGGACGCCCAGCTCGCCGGCCAGTTTGCGGACGGTCAGTCCGTCGAGACCAACCTCGTCCAGCAGTCGAAGTGCCGTTCGAACGACGGCTTCCCGTTCCAGGGCCACGGTTCTCCTTGTATGAAACAATGCGCTTGACAGACAAGTATAGCGTGAGTAAGCTCCTTAACGCTGTTAGATTTAACGATGTTAAATTAAGGTATGGTGATGTGGACAAAGAGGTTCAAGCGGCCGTGCGCGGGGCTCGTTTATAGACCTGATGGCGGAGAGGTGAGATGAGCAGCAAATTCCTAACTTTGGCAGCGACGGCGGTCGCCCTTGTGACGATTTCGGCGCCATTGCTGGCGCACCACGGCACGGCGTCCTACGACACGTCGAAGACCGTCACGGTGAAGGGCACAGTAACCGAGTTTCAGTTCATCAATCCCCACGTGCTGATCTTCATGGACCTGAAAGACGACAAGGGAAACCTGCAGAAATGGCAGGGAGAGCTGACCAGCCCTAACCATCTGGAGCGCGCTGGATGGACGCGTAGCTCCATCAGGGTTGGCGACGAGATCACGATTGCGGGCTACCCGGCGAAGTCGGGCGCCACTTCGATGTGGATTTCAAAGGTCTTGCTGGCGGATGGTACTCCGCTCAGCGCAGGGCTCGGGAATTGACGAAGTTTTCATCGAGCGGCATCGAGTGTGGTATTGGACCGCGAAAGGGAGTTTCGACGTGAAACGTCATCCGTATTCGCTTGTTACTCTGCTGCTGGCGCTCGCGCTGGCCCCTTGGATGCGCGCGCAAGAGGCCCGGCAGCCGCCAGCGGAAACAAAGACCACCGGGCCTGAGATATCAGGAGTCTGGAACGCCCGCCCCCCTGCCCACGCACAGTTGTCGGACCTGATCGCCTACTTTTCTACATTCGGAAAGGGCGAGCCGGGGATGACGCCCTGGGCTGAGACCTTATACAAGTCCGCCAAGCCCTCATTTGGCCCTCACAGCGTTACCATGGAGCAGACGAACGATCCCGTTTATCAGTGCTTTCCTCCCGGGATGCCGCGTGTGTACCTGCACCCGTTTCCCATGCAAATCATTCAACTTCCCACTGAAGTGGTGATGCTCTTCGAGTACGATCACACGGTCCGCCATATTTTTACCGACGGGCGCGAGCATCCCAAGGAGACCGACCCGACCTGGATGGGCAATTCGATCGGGCACTGGGAAGGTGATACGTTGGTGGTGGACACGATCGGGTTCAACGATAAGACCTGGCTAGACCGAATCGGGCATCCTCACAGCTCAGAACTGCACGTGGTCGAGCGGATGCGGCGGCCGGACCACGACACATTACAGATCGACTTTCACATCGAGGACCCGAAGGCGTACACAAAGCCGATCGACTCGACGATGTATTTCGAGCTGAAGTCGACCTGGAACATCATGGAGCAGGTCTGCATGGACAACGTCAGCTTCCTCGGTTTCGAGAAGAAAGAAACGGTGGGGCCCAAATAACCGCAAGGCTTTTCAGTTGCAGGACGGCGCAGCAGATAATGGTTTTTCTTGTCGCTTAGATCTTTGTGAAATTGAGCCGCTTGATTTTCGCGTCCAGCGAGGCGCTATATGCTCCTCATCTAGTACCTGTTCGTTCGTCAGCAGCTCCGTTTGGAGAGCATGAAAGTCTGTGCGGCTGAATACTAAAATCAGGGATGCCGAAAAAGACTTGAGGAAGGAGGGCCGGATGTCGCGTCATTTCCGGCCCTCGTCCGGTGGTGTTAGTGTCCTTGCTATGCGCATCAAAATTAGAATCGAGCTCGGTTTCCGGTCAATACATCAAATGCGGTAGCCAACCTTAGAGGTGTCGATCTATCCCTGCTCTCTTTCTGATTTTCCGGCTCTGGACAAGAATTCGTAAAACGATGCATTTGGCCAGGTTTCAGAATACAGGGCTTCGGCGCTTTTGTGGTTTGGCGGCTTCCTAAGAGGCCACGGTCACCGAACCGAGACCTTCTAGGGATTCTTTCGCGGATGGGCTACGCCGATCATGCCATCGGTCTCCCGGAGAGCGCGCGTCATCCTTCCCTCGCGTCATTTAGCGACATCCCCGAGATATAAGACCTCACTCCGAAGACCGGCCTGATAGAGAAGGGTTGTCCGCACCCTCCATAACCACCGGCGGAGTTGCCATCTTCAATTGTTCAAGTTGGGCCTGAACTTCCGCCCACACTTCTGGCTTTTGCTTGGTCGAATAGGGAGCGTCCGGATGCCCGTAGAATTCCAGGATTTCGGCCCGAAGCTCCTTAGAAGCACCACTAAAGTTCGCCTTCGCAAGCGCGCCGAGCAGCTCTGCGTGCGCCTCATCGTTGAGTCGATATTGCCCGGGACCCGTTGCGTCACCGGTGTCAAAATTGTCGTTTGGCAAGTTCGGCTGACCGGTGCCCACCTGGTCTAGCAGCTTCCGGTAGCGATCCAGAGTCGCATTGAAGCTAGCTTCGAACATCTTCTCCGCTTCCGGCGTTGGCGTCCGGAGCTGCAGCACTCTTAGCGGACCGATCTTCGGGATAATTCTGGTCAGAAAGGCGAGAAATCGTTCGCCAAAAGTGGGCGGCTGATACTTCTTTCCCCAGTTCTTTTGATAACTCGCCTGCGAAAGATTGTAGAGAAACCTCCTTTTCGTAATGCCAGGCTGGTCCTTCATAATTTCGTCTTTCTTCAGGCTCCAGGCGATGCGCGTCGCCTTGGGGAGAAGCTGGCTGACATCGTGGCGGTAAGAACCGAGCACCTTTTCTTCGTCAGCGAGGACGCTCTTGAGGTCCAAGCCATAAGTTTCCTGAAAGGCCTGCTCCAGAAGAGGAACTGAAATCCCAAAGCCGATGAAGTCATGGTAGTTATCCGGGGCATAGCGTCCCTGGGCTACTTCCAGAACGTCGAATCCGAACTCCGTCTTTACATGCGCCAACGGGTTTTGTTCATATGTAACCGAGTCGCCGTACTTCTTTTTCAACTTTGGATACAGGACGGGGACCGCGCGATTCACGCCGATGAGGTGGCCTTCGTTATCCGAGGCGTAGTGAGAAAGCGCCCCGAGCGCAAACGCGTAGCCGTCAAGGTCCTTGGAATCGTGCAGCAGAGCCAGAATAAAGTCCCCGCTTCGCACGTAGTGCGTCAAATCGCTGAAAAAATGACTCCCGTGAGGGTAATAACCCATGTCCTGGATAATGGCGCCGCCATATGCGTAGCCGTGCGCTTCTTTGATTTCTTCCCGCGTTGCGTCGGGAAAACGCTTCAAGAGTACCGGGCGTATGTTTGCATCCCATGCGCTGTCGATGATGGCTTCATGCGCAAGGACGGCGTAGGCATTGGTCTGGGCTGGCCAGCCCAGAAATAGGAGAAGCGCCAGCACGAATGCGCAAACTCTCGCAAACCATGTTCCGCCAGGCGGAAACACGAATTCAATCCTTCGGCTTTGGTGGTATTGATAGATATCTGACATAAATTATTTTGAATCGGGCTCCTGTCCCGCGCCGGAGCCGTACCGCTATGGTCTGAGCCCTCTTTCCACTTGGCAGATTCTTTTGAGGAGTTGGGGATGCACGTCCTCGGGAAAGAGGCGGGATAATACCCTGCACAATACCATCGCACGGCCCGCTGTACAATATCGAACAGTGCCCAGCGGTGACGATTGCTGGCTCCTAGTCCCGCCGCAGGACGTTTCGCAACGACTGGTGCACTTCTAATCCCCCATCGTAGCTAATGAATCCCCGCCTCCTGAATCGATTCATGAATAGATTGACTCGTGGTCGCGTAGTGCCAACCATTTCTGCCAGCACTTCGTGACTTAGATGGGGAAGTTCAGCAACTGGCGGACCTCTTCGGTCCAACTGGGCTAGTCGCAGAAGCACGCGCGCCAGCCGTTGTTCGGCGGAAGAAGTCAGTAATTCTGCTACATGGTCTTGATACGTCTTGATGCAGGAGAGCAGATAGGCCACCAGGGAATTGGACGTCTTATTCTTTTTGCGAAGAATTTGAAGCATCTTTTCTTTCCTGATGGTACGTATGGAGCTGGCGGTCAAGGCAACGGCCGTGGACATACGAAGGGGATAACCCGCGAGACAAAGTTCGCCAAAGAAATCGTTCGCGCCCAGGATCGCGGTAACTGCCGATGGTTGGTTTTTGGTTCGGGTCGTGAGGCGCACCCCTCCTTCTTGAATATAGAAAAGCGTGTAAGCACGCGCACCTTGCATATAGATGTTTTGCTTTTCCCGATAGTGCGAAACCTTGCCTCCCAGGGTGGCTCCCGAGAAGAAACCACCAAGGTGAGAACCGGTTTGCTTCGTGGGTTTCATAATTCCGTTCTACTTTCCCGAGTCGCCGCTGCGGGTCCACACCGCTTAGGGCTTACCCGTTGACTTCGTTGAATCCCGATGAGCTTCTTGCGAGAACTGGAAGGCTTTAGTGGCATGTTCCAGCGCCTGTTTGGAGTGTTCGTGCCCGGTTTGGTGATCTCCTTTTCCGTGGTGCACGGCGGCAGCACGGTGGGCGTGTGCAGCAAGTTCGTGGAATTCGGCAGCTCTTTGGTGCGAGTCATTTGGCATATTTAATTCCCATCCCGCCTCACCGGTCCATCTTAGACCTCCCGCGTCCTCTAAACTGTCCAATTACGGACACTCGTGCAACAGCCGGCTCATAGGACAATGCGGTGGGGCAGCTTGCCTGGGAGTGGCTGCAGACGGGAGGACCAACAATGCGTTTCGCAGGGTACTGGGATAGCCCTCTGCAGGGAACTGTCCCAACTATTGCAGGCAACTTCCGCAGGGTTCAGGACCGGAGAGGCCAGCCGGCGCTTGCGTCTTTATGGCCGCAACAGCCTGGTCCGGGAATCTCGCTTTGCTGCGCTGTTCGGCTTTTGCGGTTTCTTCACAAATCCCGAGCACGTCAGCGGGCTCATCATTATTGCAGTCGCACTGTTCAGCGTGGCCCCTGAATTTCTTGATGGAATTCCCGACACGAGCGGTGGAGGATTCAGAAGCAGATTGCCATAACAGCGGCCGTGCTGGGAATGGACAAGAACAGGAACTGCCGATAGCCGAGCTAGAATAAGATCCACTCGTCGGGCTTTTGCTCGAACTGGAAGTCGCATCTTTGCCCGGGTGTTCCGGGCCAATCCACGCGAATGACACGCGCCTTCCCAACGAATCGATGTTCGTTTTTTGCCAGATATACGTCCACGATTGCGCTCTCTTTCATCATCGGTGGAAACCCGCACAAGAATCCATTTTTACTCACGTTATCAGTTACGGTGACCAACTCGAACGATGACCCTTTGGAGTCAATCCAGCGGAGCTCAAGCAAGATCCTCAAACGAACTCGTGGTTCGGCATGGTCGCGATGGCGGCCGGCGTCAATCAATTGGTCCAATGTTGTTTTTAAAGCTTCGATGTCAACTGGCTTCTGGAAGAAGCCCTTCGCCCCAAGATTCTCGCAGAAATCTTTATAATGCGCGCTGGATTCTCCCGAAACGATGAGGACTGGAATGTGTTGTGTAAAACTCAATGAAGAAAGCGTCTGGCAAACCTCGAAACCCGAATATCTGGGCATCATCAGGTCCAGCAAGATCGCGTCGGGCTTGTGCTGCAGCGCCAGTACCAGTGCTTCTTCGGGAGAGGCCGTATCTATGATTTCATAGGAGTCTTTCAATCGGAATCGGAGAACCTTCCTCAGCGAATCGTCATCGTCGACGATCAAAATTGTTGGCATGGGGATCCCACTTTCCTATTCAGCTGGCACTTCCGGACATTCAGCCTAATGGACACCCTTTGCGAGTGTGCTCTCGGACTCTGTCCGTGCTAGCACCTCTTCTATGGTCTGTGTCAGCTGTTGCCGTGTAAAGGGTTTGCGAAGGATCATAATTCCCGATTCCAGAAATCCATGGGCTGCAATTGCTCCATCGGTGTATCCGGACATGAACAACACTTTCATTCGCGGGCGCCCTGGAGCCAAGTCCCGCGCCAGTTCGGGGCCGCTTTTGCCCGGCATCACGACGTCGGTTAGCAAAAGGTCAATAACAGAGTTGCTCTCATTTGCAATCTTGACGGCCTGGAAGGCATCCTGCGCTTCGAGAATTGTGAAGCCGATTTCTTTTAAGGTATTACGAGTGAGCGTTCGAAGAGACGCTTCATCTTCCACAAGCAGGATTGTTTGCGGCCCGCGAGTTCGCTTGGCCGAGTTCTTGTCTTCGCGGACTTCCTCCACCGATTCTTCTACCCTTCGAAGATAGATGTTGAATCGGGATCCCTTCCCGGCTGGCTTTCAAGCCAAATATAGCCGCCACTTTGCTTGATGACCCCGTAGACGGTTGCCAACCCGAGCCCGGTCCCTTTCCCTTGTTCTTTTGTGGTGAAAAATGGCTCAAAAATGTGGGACTGCAGCTCCTCGTCCATTCCGCATCCAGTGTCAGTCATCTGCAACCGAACGTACTGCCCGGGCACAACGTAGCGATAGCGCTTAGCATCGTTTTCGGTTAACTCGACATTGGCCGTTTCGATCCTCAACTCCCCACCACTAGGCATTGCGTCACGTGCGTTTACAGCGAGGTTCAAAATGACCTGTTCAATCTGCCCGCGGTCTGTTTTCACCCTTCCTAATTCTGGACTCGCTGCGATTTTCAGCTCGATATCCTCACCAATGAGTCGGCGAAGCATCTTTTCGACGTCGACTACAACCAAGTTGAGGTCCAAGACTTTGGGTTCGAGCACTTGTTTTCGACTGAATGCCAAGAGCTGTTGGGTCAGTGAGGCCGCCCGTTTACCGGCCTTTAGTATTTCGTCGATTGCCTCTCGATAGGGGTCGTCAGGCCCGATTTTCTGGTGTAGGGCTTCGCTATATCCAATGATCACGCCCAATATATTATTAAAGTCATGCGCGACTCCGCCGGAAAGTCTTCCGATCGCATCCAATTTTTGTGACAGAACGAGTTGCTGTTCGAGTCGCCTCCGTTCTGTGATGTCTCGATTCACGATGACCAGCTTTTCGGCTTTCCCTTCGGCATTCCGAACCGCGCTCGCGGTGGATTCCAAGATATGCCAATCACCGTTTTTGTGTCGGATGCGGTACTCTACGCGCCGACCCACCGCGGTACTCCGAGCCTCCCTCGCCGCTGCCAACACTGCCTCTCGGTCGTCTGGATGGATCTGGTCATAAGCCGACGTTCGCCCCAGTTCTTCAGGAGAGTAACCGAGAACTTTCTGATACGACGGGCTGTTGTAAAGGCGCTGACCGTCAACGGTCACGACCGCAATCATATCCTCTGCGTTTTCGCCAATCAGGCGGAATAATTCTTCCCGCGCTACAGCATGCATACGAAAGCGGTAAATCTGGAGTTGTTGATAAATTGCGAAGATCAGGAACAGCAGAATCATCGCCACCAACGCTCGGATCTCAGTCTGAAAGTTGAGCGCCTCGGAGAAGTCCTGGCGAATAACAAATACAGAGAAAGAAAGCGAGAGGATTCCCAGAGTCAATATCAGCGTGACAAGGGCCCCAGAAAATGAGAGCCACCATTGACGCCGTTCGGCGCGGTTGAGTTCGGTCAACAACGATTCGGGGCCCACTCTTTGAAGGGTAGTAGAATCCCAAGAATGAACCATTCCGCTCGCAGATTGCCCTTGGAGTTGAACGGGTCTCATTTTGTCTTCTTTGGGAGTGACATTCGTTGCTGGGAATCTTGCCGTGTGCCTGATCGTGAGTGCGCCCTGGTCAGTTCGGTATGTCGTCGCACGGTCGCAGTTACGGCGCAAGCCTATGTCTATTCAGATGAGGGCGCTTCAATCAAAATGTTATTCTCTTTATGATTTATTCGTAAGTAATAGTCCATGACTGTTTCTGTAGCGTATACATCCTTTTGCGAGCAAATGCCTGCACTGGGCAGACACTTGAAAGTGCCCGGTGCTAAAACTGGATGTGTACTTGTCGACTCAGTAGCAGGTCGGGTAGAAAACTCCTAAATAAGCATAGGACGTCCAGGAGGCAGATTGGAGATACCTCGCGACCTCAGAAATCATAGCTATGGTATCTGGCCCTATCTCTGTGGCTAGAATGGCTTAATTCCATTTGACACGAGAAAATATCTGAAATCTGGCCAGGGTGTTTCCTGATGTTGAACCTATCAGGGAGCCAGGCGTGTCTTGATGTGCACTTGCAACGCCCAAAGGGGCAGCCCAGTATTGTCACAGGGCCTTTCGAAAATAGAGGTTTCCACGTGATAACAACCGACGAGGCTTTAGGGTTTTCCCAGGCCGCACTTGCGAGGCGTGCCTCATCCAATCGTTCCTGGTCCCCCGAGAGCCCCTGCACACGCCGACCTGTGACGTTTCTCACATGATCCGTAGCTACAGCGATGTCGGCGGGGATTTTCTCGATTACTTCTGCCTCTCCGACCAGAAGATCGGGATTTACTTGGGTGATGTAGTAGGCAAAGGTTTGCCCGCAGCGATGTACGCCGCGCTTTCGATGGGCGTGTTGCGTTCGGTTAACAAGACCGGGGAGGAGGCTGCGGCCGTCCTGAAGCTTTTCAACAGTCGATTACAGGTCCGGCCGAATCCGTCCCGATATTGTGCGATTCAGTATGCGGTATTTGATCCCATGAACCTCGTGCTTTCGCTTGCCAATGCGGGGCTCCCGCTTCCGCTGCACCTTTCAACAGGCGGCTGTCGACCTGTGGGCACTGGTGGTTTGCCCGCAGGGCTCTTCGAATTCGTAATCTATGACCAAGTAACCATTCAACTGGATCCAGGGGACATTATTTTGTTCGCCACAGACGGGCTCTCCGAGGCAACAGATCAGCACGGAGATTTCTTCGGAATGGATCGGCTTGTTGACCTCTGCGCAAAGATAGGAATCGGCGCCAGCGCCGACCTGTTCCTACGCTCGGTTTTCGAGGGGATCGAACAGTTCACCGGAGCCATACAGCACGACGACATGACGGCGGTGGCGCTCAAAGTCGGCTCACATCCTCAACTGGTAAGTAACCATGCTGGGCAAAAAAATTAGCCAGTGTGCCGTCCCGCCAATTTGTTGAATAACTCCTCTCAGGCAAGTTCTTACCCCCCAAGCTTCTTCCGTTTGCCAAGATATTCAACGAATTTCAGGGGGACAACACCAGCAGTTTGCCAACTGCTTGACAGTCCCACGGGCCGCTCGGGAATTGCTGCGTTAGCGTGACGGAAGGCATGTCGACCGCCGCCCTGGCTCCCGAGTGGGTTGAGAACTTTCTTTTTGACCGAGGCGATAACTCCACAACTCCATTGGCCGATTTTGAAGTGCCCACCAGGGGCGCACATAGACGACGCCGTCCCAGAGTTGTTCTTCACGCTAAGTAGCTGTTCGTAGCAAGTTAAAAGGTCCGGTTTTTGTAGCAGGTGAAATGTCCGGTTGATAGTTATTTACCCGCCGCCGTCGAGGCTGTGGCCCCGGCTTGTCCACAGCCGCTTGCCGATCGCTGCTGTTCGAAGGCCGACCCTCGGCGTTGTAGCGCCCCACGCAATGCAGCCCATAGCGGAGGCTCAGCGTTCCATCCAGGTGCTGATGCAAGATCACCGTGCAGCCCGCCAGCGTGGCTCGCCAGCGTACCGGCTGGATCTGCAAAGACAGATTTTGAAAAACTCACCGTGTTGTCGCGGTTCACCGTGCGTTCAAACTGCAGCGAAAAGACCCGTTCCAAATCCCGCTGCCGACACGCCGTAAAGGCACTGCCTCGCGGAGCCGCCTCTACCCGGCAACCGCACGTTGAACGCTGCGATGTAGTGTTCCCGCAGAAAACCGTTCGCCGCCTCCACCGTGGTAATAGACCGCAAGCGCAACTCTTGCGGCAGCCGTCCCTGCCAAGTCCCGCAATTACGCTCGCTGCGTCCCCGCGCCTGTGGCGAGTAGGCCGGAATCATCCGCACTCCCAACTCCCGAAGCGCCCGTCCTACCTGCGTCACTCGCTCGTGGTTGACTCTCTCGCCCGCCTTAGACGTCAGCCAAAAATGGCTCCCCCGGTCGCTATACAAGGCGCAAAACAGCCCCCGCTGCTCGATGACCTCTCGCAGCGCGGCCATCACCGTCTGCGTCGATTCTTCCTGGACTAGTTGCGCGTAGTAGATCTCACTGGTGGCATCGTCCAGAATTACGATCAGATCGTGCCAGCGCTCGTCTCCCAACCAACGATGCCGGCTGCCGTCGATGTGCAGCAGCATCCCCGGCAAGGGCCGTCGCGGCCGTCGTTTACGGTGCGTTCTCTCTGCTTGCGCCTTCGGGCCACCAACCCCGCACCTTGCAGAATCCCTTTCACCCAACTGTAGCTGAGCTGAATCGGGTGCTCGGCCCCCAGCTTTTCGTGAAAGTGCTGCACATTCAGATCGAAATAACGATCTCGGTACAGCCCCAGCACTCGCTCCACCGTGGCTACTGGCACCCGCTTGGGCGACGGTCGTCCTCGCCTGCGGTCGAACAACCCGCGGAATCCGAACTCCTCATAACGCTCCCGCCAGCGCCGCATATGCCGGTCGCTGATGCCCAGGATCTCCGCTGGCTTGCCACCAGCTGATCTTCTTGGCCATCGCCTGCAACATCACTTCCTGTACTTTCATAGCCCGCTCCATGGCGGCTTGCGTGTAGGAGTTCATGCCTCGCATGATCTCCTACCACCGCCCGAAAAGCGGACATATCACTTGCTATCTCAACCGGACATATCATGTGCTACCGACACTTCACGCTAAGTAGCTTGACTTGTTGGCCTGCATGGCTCTACCCTCTGCGCCAAAGGATAGGGAGGGACTTCGCACTATGAACTCAACGACCATGGAAGGACATTTGCCCAGGCGCAGGGACGTGTGGCTACTGCTTGTGACGATATTCCTAGCGATGCCCTTAGCGGCAGCTACGGCACGGATTGATGTTATGATCTCAGGCGGAACCACCATCAGTGTGATCGACCCTGCAACGAACAAGGTCGTGGAAGTAATCAAAGGCATTGAATCGCCCGAGGTAGTGCGATTCTCTCCCGACGGAAGCCGGATTGATATCGCCACCAGGAGCGAGGATGTGCTCTACGTCATGGATCGAAAGAGCGGAAAGTATATTAAAAAGGTGCCGCTCAGCGGCTGGCTAAACGACGCAGCAGCCACGAACGATGGAAAGCTGATTCTGATCTGCATCCGGAATACCGGCACAGAGGCGGAGGACATCGGCGCGCTGGATATCATCGACGCCAAATCCCTGCAGAAGGTCAAGAGTATTCCGGTGAAAAGAGGGCTGCACGATTTAGCACTGACCGGAGACGGCAAGTATGTGGCCGCCGGGTCGCCCGGGGGCAAATTCATAACCGTCTTTGATCTCCAGCGCATGGAAATCGCTTGGGAGGTTGACTACGACCAGGGAGTGTTGCCCTTAACAATTGAACTGTACGCCCCCGTCTGGGTCGTGGATCTCTTCTCAGCTACCAATGAGTCGGACTCCGGCTGGTGGATTTTGCGACGCACAAAGAGGTTGATAGAATCAACTTCCCTCATACCAACCCAAAGGGTTTCCCCCCGGGTGCGAGGGCATCAGCCACGGTATCGGCATAGCGCCGGACAATAAAACTCTGTGGGCCAATAGTAGGCCGGCGAATGCTGTTTTCGCTTACTCGCTTCCTGATCTTCGACTGTTGGGACATGTCTCCTTGCCTGAGACCCCTGTGCCGGGAAAGACTCCTCGGGGTGGAGGACCGGCCTGGGTCACTTTCACTCCCGACAGCAAAACAGTCTACGTTTCCACTTGCGGAACCAAGTCGGTGACCGCTATCGATGTGGAGGCGATGAAAGAGATCACGCGCATCCCAGTTGGAGAGATGCCCGACCGGATCAGCACGTTGGTCCTGCCCTGAATTGGTTCTGCCCCGAGTTGTGGGCATTTTCCGCAAGTCGGACGCTCGATCACAGGTAAGGAGCTGCCGGTTTTCGAACGCACATCGACCTAGCCAAGCGAGGCGACTATGATTTCAAGGGTTCTGTCAAAGACAATTTCGGCTGGTTTCCTGGTAGCGGCTGCCGCCGTACTCTACGGATCGGCTCCCTCCTTTGCCACGGCGCAGACCCCCGGGAATCCCGACACGCAACCACCACAACTTGATTATGAATTTTTCAAGACCCGCGTCGAGCCCATTTTCCTGGAAAAGCGATCGGCGGATCACGCCCGCTGCTACGTTTGCCACCAGGTGGCTCACCACGGTGGGGGCCCTTTCAGTCTGGAGATGCTGTCCCCCGGTATGAGCTTCTGGACCGAGGAACAGTCTCGCCGAAATTTCGAGGTCGTCTCGAAATCGGTGGTTCCTGGGAACCCCCAATTGAGCCTGCTTCTGCGAATGCCGCTGGCGCCGGAAGCGGGCGGCCTCGCCGACACCCACCAAGGAGGGAGGCAATTTGCATCCCAGTCCGACCCGGATTGGAAGAACATGGAAGCCTGGGTTCGCGGGCAAAAAGCGGCCGGTTCCCTCCCGCGCCCTAGCCGAAGGGGCCCGATGCACCCCGGTCCCACTTCCAGAGATCGCGACCGCTGATCTGCGTGATGCGCACCGCGGTGCGCAAGCAAACTCCGAATCGATCTCTTACTTGACGGGCAATCTTTTCCACGTTCCATTCCGAGCAAGAGCCCCTATAAAGGACGTGGTCGGACTCAGCATGCAGCTCATGGATTATGCAGCCGGTCTGGCCATAGCCCAGGCCGGTCTGGGCCCAACCGAGTAGCTTTCCGTTATGATCGAGTCGGTAGAGTTTGCCAGTTCCATCGCCACTGTATAGATACTGGGGTGTGACCTGCACGCTCCATGGCATGCCTACACCGGTGATGGTTTTCTTGAAGTTCAGATCGTAGTCATAGACCTGGATGCGAAGGTTGCCGCGGTCGGCGACATAGACGTCGCCCTGTCCATCCACGGCGATGCCGTGCGGTGTGTTGAACTGATCCTGGCCGCTACCATAGGTTCCCACGGTCTTCAGCCAGACGCCCTCGTTGGATATCTTGGCGATACGCGAATTGCCGTAGCCATCGCTTACGTACATATTGCCCTGGGAATCCCAGGCTATGTCGGTTTCGCGGTTGAATGTGCCCATGGTTCCGAGCGGATGAAGATCGGTCACCTTTTCATCGCGTTCGACGTAGCGCTGCAAGTAGTCGACGGCCTCGGGCTTGCGTCCCAGCACCATTTTGACCATGGCGTTTGGGTCGAACTCAACGATCATTCCGGAACCTTCGTCAACCATCCATACGTTGTCGGACTTGTCCACGCGGACGTTGTGCGCGAAGGACGCGGCGTAGTTGTCCGGCCCCCCAAAGTTTGACGAATTTCAGGTTTTCGTCAAACTCGAACAGTTCCGCGGCAGTGGCGCCCCGCGCGACACCGCCGTAGCCGGTGCGCGAATACACGAACAGGTGGCCTTTTGAATTCTTGGAGACCCCTTCTGTTTCACCGATCGTGTGGCCGGGGACCACGAGGGGAAGCACTTATTGGGGGATTTGCAACTTGGGAGGGCTGCCTCAACAGCAAGCTGCTTCTGCCTTGCGGCCACAGCCTCCGGGCTGTTGCCAAACTGCGCCTGAAGCTGTGGCATTCCCGCGCCAATCGCGATGCTAAATAGAATTGCCACGACCACAAAAGATGGTATGCAACGTCTCATGAACGCCTCCGACGAAGTTTATGAGCCGCATGAGGCGAAGCGGAAATTTCACCTCACGTAGCCGTGGACCTTGCGGCTAAAAAATAACCTTCAACCCGAACTGGATTTCCCTAGAGGGTGTCTGGGTTGAATCAATCACGCCAAAACCCTGAACCGGCGTTCCTCCGGCGCTGATTGGCTCGAGGTTGTCCACGGGCGGAGCGAAGTTCGGGTGATTGATCGCGTTGAAAAATTCGGCCCGGAACTGCACATCGAAGGCCTCAGGGATCTTGGAACGTGAGTATCCTTGACCAACGAAACGATGTCAACAACCCGGGACCCGTGATCGAGTTGCGGCCCAGGTTTCCAAAAAGGTTGTTACACCTTGATAGCGAATCATTTATCGCAACCCAACGGGGCCGGTGTGTTGTTTATAGGTAGACTGGGCGCAACGGCATTGATAAAACACTGAGGTTTCAGATATCCGACGCCCACCCCTGGTTCGACTACGTTTTCAACTAAGTTTCTGGGAGTGCAACCGGAAGCCAAGTCCGGGATTCCCAGAGGTTCACCATTGAGCTGGCCCATCAAGTCGCCTTCCAGGCCATCCAAAAGCCAAATTGGAACGCCGTCGCTCAAGCTGACGATCCCGCCCACTTGCCAGCCCTTCGCCACAACGCTCAAAGGACCGGCGAGCGATCCAGTCGGAATGTTCCAGAGAATGTTGATTACCAGATTACGGCCGACGTTGAAGTCCGCCGGTCCCTTGATGATTCTTAAATCCCACCAGGGGATCGTAGGGGTAAGGTCGGCCGAGAAATTGTCTCCCGCGAAACTTCCCGAGGAAGTGTCTTCTGCTTTCTCCCACGTAAAGGAAGTCCCGAGATAGAAGCCATGGCTCAGGCGGTGCTCTACATGCAATTGAAACGAATTGTACCAAGCCTGGCTGATAAAGGCGCTCGACTGCAGAAGCGCCACGTTCGGATTGATCAGCAGTCCCGGAACGATGCCCGTCGGGTTGGAACTGAAGGTGGGCGACAAGCCGAGCGCCGCATCGGTTGCGCTGCAATCGGGCGGCCCGGGTAGACATCCGCTGCCAACGGGATTGGGGAACAGCCAGCCGCGGCTTGATCCAGCATTCCCGATTCCCGGCGAATTGACCTGATAGGGAAAGACCGTGTTCAGGGTGTCGGTCTGAAACGGATTGTGGAGCGCCCTGGATCCCGCGTAGGCGACAGTTACGGCCGTGCTCGAAGTCACTTGCCTTTGGACGTTTAAGTTCCACTGCATTACGTAGTTACGCTTGGGATCCGGTGTGATATAGCTCCACCGCAGGTTGCTCGCCGGTGGCAATCCCTGTGCCAACGCGATGGCCCCCAGTCCATTCGGGTAGGTGCCCTGGCCCGGATTGCTCAGGTCGATCTCGACCCCATCGGGAGCGGTTTGCAGTGCGTTGAGCCCGGTCATGTAGGGAAGGGGCAGGACATCAGACATTTCGAATCCAGCCCGCACGGAGGTCTTACCGTCATGAAAAGGATCCCAGGCAAAACCGATTCGCGGCTCGAAGTTTTTGAGCGTCGGGTTGGTGTCAAACGTCTGGGTGCGCAAATTGCTGCATCCGACATCGCCGTTGACGGTGAACTCGAACCGGCGGGATTGAACCAGATCGTCGGCAGATAATGAATTTTGTCCTGAGTCTCGGTGGGGACCGTGGACATTTCGTAGCGCAGACCCAGGTTCAGGGTGAGGTTTGAGCGCATTTTCCAATCGTCGTTGACGTATCCAGCGACGACCGAAGCCCGGTTGTGATGGATCGTGTTCCCAGCGGAGTGAACGGAGCAATCGTGGGCATTCGGACCGTAGCGGGAATATTTTCAAGCAGGTTCGGAAGCGTGGCGAACGATACGCTGCCATTCGTGAAGGAGTTCCTCATGTTGTCGTGGTCTCGCAGGAACATCAACCCGAACTTTATGTTGTGGTTTCGGAACGAATACGCGGCGTCATCGTAGATTTGCCATGATTCGGTGAGGGAAGCGAAGCCGCCCTTGGGATTGAATCCCGACCATTCCGTCAGACCTGGGATCCCCGTAGCGCCGCCAAGGCCTGCGGTTCCCGGGGCGCTTAAGCCTCGCGCGAATACCGAGAGAGGTATCGGTGGCACCCGGGACGAGCGCGGCGATTCCCGGGCTGACGAGATTGGATTGGTTGTAGCCCAAGCGGACCGTGTTGACCCACGCGGGGCTGAAAACGTGGCTTTCCTCAAGGCTCTCGGCTTGGTGGGGAACCAGGAATCCGCTCGTGGATTCGTTCAGGGCGTCCGGCTTGCTCCAGCTCGAGTGATCGCGGTACCAACTGCCGCTCAAGCGGTCCTTGTCTGTGACGTTCCAGTCTCCGCGGATCGTCCCGAAGTTGTCGCTCACCGCTTGAATGCCATTGAAGGAGAAGGCCTGCAAGTTATTGGCGGGACCGAGAAGCGGGGCGCCGGCGGCTGGCGTTCGATCCAGGGTCGAAATGAGTTTGGCAATGGTGTTGTCCACGCAGACGGCGGCCTGGCCGGGGGCGAGATTTGTCGAATTGGCAAAGGGGCATGGACCTGTGAGCGCGGGAAGCGGATTACCGCTATTGTCGTTGATGATTCCGAGCCTCGCGTTGGCTGTTAGGATGTGGGAAATTTAAACATTGCCTTTTATTGGCGCAGGCCTTCGTAATCACCGAAGATGAAAATCTTGTCCTTCTTGATGGGACCTCCGAACGATGCTCCGAACTGATTGCGGCGGAACTCCCCTTTGGGTAGATCGTTGAGGTCCTGGAAATAGTTGGCGGCGTCCAGGGCGCTGTTGCGCCAGAAATTCGTAGGCGTCACCGTGGAATTGATCCGTCCCTGATTTCATAACCGCGTTGATGACTCCGCCGGATGTGTAGCCGTATTCACCGGAGTAGTTGGTCGTCAGCACGCTGAACTCCTGAATCGCGTCCACGCCCATGTTCGCGCCGAGAACGTTTCCTGGACCGGCATTGGAGTAGTCGTTGATGATGATGCCGTTGAGGCGATAGACGTTCTGGGTAGGCCGATTCCCGTCAACCGTCATTTGCGTACCCAGCCCGCGCAGATCGCCGCCCGGCTGCGTGACGACTTCCTGAGTTCGCACCTGCGCCACGCCAGGCTGCAGCTGCGCCAAAGCGGCCCAATCGCGGCCGTTCAGAGGCAACTCGACGATCTGAGTGCTCTCAACCACACCCGAGATCGTGGAAGAGGCCAGTTCAACCTGCGGAGCGGCTCCGGTCACCTCGACCGTCTGCGTTACCTGGCCAACGGTCATAGCGAAGTTCATTTCCTGCTTGCCGCCCACGGTGAGAGTTACCTTAGACACGGTCTTGCTGAATCCGGGGGCCTCGGCGCTCGCTTCGTAATCCCCAGGAATGAGGTTGGGAATCGTGTAGGCCCCAACCGAATTGGCGGTGGTGCTCGTTGAGACGTTGGTGGCGTTGTTTGACGCCGAGACTTTTGCATTTGGAACAGCGGCGCCTTGGGCGTCAGTAGCTCCGTGCCGGAAAGGGTTGCTCCGGCGACTTGCGCACGCAGGGCCGCGGGAGCCAGTAAACTTGCTAAAGCTATAGAGAGTCCGAAAAGCAGCAAGCAAAATGCCCTCATAACCTTACGTTCCATATCCACCCCTCCAGTGAGGCATTGAAAAATCGTATCCCGGAGCTGCCGGAACCCATCTTGGGGGACCGACCGTTCGATAGATTCAGTGCGCGACACACCCACTGCACACGCGAAGCAGCTCCGCGGCTGCGGTTAACAATTAGCTAGTCAGATGCCGGGCGGGCCACTCCAACCCGAGCGCCAGGCTTGTAGCATTCCTAAATTATCAATGTCAATACTGTGTTTCTTCCATCAATTCTTGCGGACCGATATTACTTCGCAAGGAATGAAACCCAAAGGTGAGTCGGGAAGCAATTTAGGTGAATAGCATCGAACCCAAGTCAAGCGGGTGGAGTTCTTAAGACGGGCCATTGGCGTGGAGGCCAAGTGAACACGATTTCCCCGGGGCCCCGGCGTGCGGGAACATTTCCAATAAGTCTTCTTGTCGGTCCCGGCCGCGGCCCTAAATTTCCTTCCCCAGACTCGTAGGGAGGACACAACACCCTGCAGGGAGTGATATATTAGGGCGCTCGATCGCAGCAAGCAGTGGCAACGGAGTTGAGGATGAAGAGCAATCATCGCGAAGCGGCTGAAATTACCAATCTGAAGTCCGCGCCTCGCGCTTCGTGCCGGTCGCGGCGCGAGTTTCTTCGCACCCTGGGCATGGCTGGCGCGGGCGCCATGCTATCGGCGGCGGGATGGGCCGGGCAGACTCCGGCGATGGGGCGGCCGATAGGCAGCCGCATCAACATGCACCACCATGCGAACCCGCCGATCTACGTTAAGACCACGGGAAGATTCACAACCTGGAACTGGGCGCCCGCCGCGTCCATCGAACAGATGGAGAAGTACGACGTTTCCACCTCGCTCGTTAAATTACCCAGCCGGGAATCTGGTTCGGCGATGCGGAGCAGGCGAAAAGTCTGGCGCGGGCCTGCAATGAATACATGGCGCAAATGGTGAAGGACTATCCTGGGCGATTCGGCTTCTTCGCGGCCATTCCGCTACCCGATCAAGACAACGCCTTGCGGGAAATCGAATATACCTGCGACACGCTGAAGGCCGACGGTATCGGGCTGCTGACCAGCTATCAGGACAAGTGGCTGGGCGACCCGGCGTTCGTTCCGGCGATGGAAGAGCTCAACCGGCGCAAGTCGGTGGTTTTCGTCCACGCGAACGGACCGAGCTGCTGCCAAAATTTGATTCCCGGCATTACGGCGACCATGGCGGAGTTCGATTTCGACACGACGCGAACGGTCGAGAGCCTTCTGGTGAATGGCACGCTTTCAAAATTCCCGGACATCAAGTTTATCTTGGTGCACTCGGGAGGGACTTTGCCGGTGCTGGCAGGGCGTCTAAATGATCGCTTTCCGAAGGACAAATTGAGCAATGTTCCCAAAGGCGTGCCCTATGAGATCAACAAGCTGTACTATGAGGTGGCTCATGCCGCATATCCCGCGCCGCTGGCGGCACTCACCAAGCTTGTGCCCACATCACAGATTCTATTCGGCACCGACTATCCCGCCGAACCGATGATGTCAACTGTCGAGCCGCTGGCACAATTCGGGCTTTCCGCCAAAGAACTTGACGCCATCAATCGTGGAAACGCTGAGCGGCTGTTCCCCAGGTTAAAGGCTTAAGTTTCTCAGACGGCGACGTCGCTCACGACTGCGATTCAACACCATCGACCAGTTTCCGTGCGCGGCCAACGGCGAGGGCATCCCGCAGTTCTCGATCAGTCACCTAAACAGACTCCGTAATTTTGGTAACAGCCACGCTTGTTCATATCCATGTAAACGTCATCGGAGGCCGGGAAGGTTTTTGCGTTGGGCATCTCGACCTTGGACAGGGAGTCCCGATTCATCACGTCGTCTTCTTTGATGAGGCCGTTTTTGAACAGAATGAACGCCGTCAGCGAATAAACCTGATCGGGCTTGAGTGTTCCCGCCCTGAACATAGGCATCTCAACCGCGATCGTATCGAACAATACCATGGGCGACGGAGCAGAGAATGCCAGCGTGGTCGCCAGGCCAGGAGAACGGTTGAAGACCGGCACGCCGTTGCCACCTCCTAGGCGCGGACCATGAAGAGGAGAAAAAGCCATGGGCTCCCGCGAATTAACCTTTCCGCATCGACTCCATGACCGCATGGCGCACCTTGCCGGCAAAAATATCCGCACCCAGTTTCGCCGTTCCGCTTCCGTCGGGGAGGTCCTTGCCCTTAAAGCAAGAGGCGAAGGCCAGAAAACCCATGTCCTCTTTAGTGGGCACGGTGCCCAGGCCGCTATAGGGCCCTTGCAGGTTGGATGAAGCCGGGGTCGCGGACTGAGATGGCGTCGTCTGAGGCGTGGCTTTCGTCGCGGAAGCCGATCGAGCAGGCCGCGTCCGCGCAGCAACCAATGCCACAGCCGCTCCCAAAAGCAACACCACTACCAGGGGCTTAAACGCTGAAGATCGCATTGACGATTTTTCCATCACGGCCAATCCTCCAGGGCTGAGCAATGTTGTTACGCGCCAGATTCTTGTTCTTGAAAGTTTCAAGATCGATACCGCGGCTCTTGGCAGCCTCGGCGGTCGACGGTTGAGTGGAGCCTTTTTCATCCGTGCAGCGAGAGGCGATGACGGTTTCCTCTCCGTTCCAGGTCCAAGGATAAACAAAGCGCGTGTGAGCCCCAGAATTGATGGGGCCCTGGATCACGGCATCCTTCCAGGTTCTTCCACCATCGACAGTCACTTCGACCCGGGCGATCTTGCCTGCGCCCGACCAGGCTACTCCGCGAATTTCATGAAATCCTTTGCGGGTAAGCTGCTGACCACCCGAGGGCCGCAGAATGCACGATTGCGGCGGCATCTCCAGGCGGAACCACGTCACTTTGCCGCTTGGACGCACTTCCTCGTACATTCGATGAAACAGCGTAAGATCGTCGGTAAACTTGATTCGGCGAATTCTCTTGATGTTCGTGGTTCCTTGAAAGCCGGGGCAGAGCAACCGAATCGGAAAGCCCTGTTCAGGCCGGAGCGGTTCGCCATTCTGGCCGTAAGCGGTGCGTCGGCATCGTCCATCGCCTTCCACACCGGAATGGCCCACGTCTGGTTGTACTCGTCACCGGCGGACGCATAGACCACCGGGCTTCGTTTTTTACGCCCACTGCGTCGAGAAGGGTGGACATCAGCACGCCGGTCCACTCGCTGCAACTGCCTTCACCGAAGGTGTACTCCGGAGTAGCCCAGGGCACGTTGCGAAGGCCGCCGGTTACGCCATTGGTGTTGCGTTGAAGAGTATGGATTCGAGATACCCAAGGGCATGTCCATCAACTCGTCCATGGTCAGCGTAACTGGACGGTCCACCATTCCAAAAATGGTGAGGCGATGCTCGCGAGGATCGATGTCGGGAACTTCGGCATGCTCGTCCCCGTAGTGCAGCGCGCTGGGAGTGATTACGCCCAACTGGGATTCCATCGGAGACAACAACGAGAAGAAGTAGGTCTTGTTGGCGCTTGGCGCGGTCGGCGTGCCGGAGAAACCGAAGGCCGAACCGCCGTCGAGTCCCCGGCGGTACGTCTTGACGTAACGGGAACGAACCCCATGGAGCCAGCGAGTCGACCTCCATGGTCCCGTACTTCTTGCCCATCTCCTGGGCATTCTTTCGGTAGCGGTCCCATTGCGGCGTTCCGGTCCAATCGACAATGAGGTTGCCCTCTTCGTCGCGCATCATTTCGCCGGTCCAGGGATCGCGCCACACGTGATCTTTGGGAATTTGATCTTCCGGAGCGTAATCGGTGCGTAGCTTGGGGTCCTGGTCAAAACCCTGGGCGGAGGCAGCCTGGACACCGGCCGCCGTCATGGCTGCCAAAGTCGCGCCATGCTTCAGAAAAATCCTTCTGCTCGATTTTTTAGAATTCATGAAGTCCTCCGGCGGCCAGGATGGACGCTTTCCACCTGATGATTAGCAAATTCTACACGAGTTGTCGATCGAAAGTTCAAATTGCCACGGCGCAAATTGTGACTCCGGCAAGGGTGCTTTCTCGATGGCGAAACGCGGCAGAATTTTCAGGGCGTTACCGCGCCGAATGGCCTCAAGTTCATCGGCATTGAAGCCGGCCTTCTGCAGTCCAGTGAGATGTTTACCCGGGCCAGCTCCAAAAGGATAGTCGCTGCCAAAAACGATTTGTCCCGTTCCTACGATCGTTTTGAGCCCCTGCATCTGCACGATGTTGGGAGATTGCGCGGTGTCGTAAAAAAACGGCGCAGATGATACAGACGTGAATTAGGTTCGGCTGGACGAGCCAGAATGTAGTTAATCGTGTCCGGAGCGCCGATGCCGAAACGCTCAATCAGCGAGGGGCATGGTGCCGCCGCCGTGAGAGAAAATGAATTTAGTATCGGAATAGCGCGCGGCCGCATCCTTGTTGATCAAGCTGAAGATGGTGCGCGCAGTATCGGTGTTGTACTCGATGGTCGTGGGGCCGACGTTGACCTGAATATCGTTGCAGCACGCCGCATCGATCGGGTGTGTGTAAACCACGGCCTTGCGGCGATTGAGTTCATCGAACACCGGCTGAAAAAACTTCATCGCCCAGCCAGTTCCCGCCGTAACTGGACATGAGGCCGACGCCATCGACTTTGAGCCTGTCGAAGGCGTATTCGATTTCGCGCAAACTGTCTTCGATTGTCGGTAGCGGCAGCACCGCGAACAGACCGTAGCGCCCCTTGAAGTCGGAGACCATTTTTGCCCCGAATTCGTTCATCTCGCGGCACAAGCCGAGCGTTTCGGAGGGTTTTCCAAACCACACGCCGGGAGTCGTACAGGAAACCACGGAGACCGCGACGCCCTGTTGATCCATGATTTCGACGATTCGCCCGGGAGAGTAATCCTTCCAAGTCGGCATCGCGAACCAGTGTGGAATATCCCTCGATGTGGTGTCCTTCCTTGGCGGCTTGAGCTTTCAGGTAAGCGGGCGAAGCAAAGTGCGCGTGCACGTCGATGGCACCTTGGTTATCGCCGCGCAGCAGGCGCGGGAAGAGAGAACCGGTGCCCGCGGCCGCCAGACCCGTGAGAATTTTACGCCGCGAAGGAAGATATGGGTGAAAATGGCTGTGGGGCATTTTTAGGTTATTTCCATCTGGTCCGGTGATGATAGCCTTTTCGGCACCACTCTTACATCGAATTCCCGCAAGCCGTTGCTAGGTACCGAACCGTTCGGCGGCCCGCAGTTTTGCTTTGGCAGCCTCTTGCTCTCTGTTCCTTGAGGAGGGGAGTTCGTTTCGAGCGTATGAAGCAGGCGCTCTGCAATTGCGGTGATGGCCTCGACGGCTGCAAGAGACGCGGGCTTCGTTGGGCTTCGATGGCTTGTTGAAGCCGCTGATTTTTCTCACGAATTGGAGCGCTGCCGCCCGCGCTTCTTCGGCAGTCACGGGCGGATCGAAATTGAACAGCGTTTTGATGTTTCGGCACATCGGTTGTGACCTCGATACCTGAATTATAACTCGCCAAGCGCGTAGGAGAACCTGCTCGTGGCCTCGGCCGATGTCCATGCGGCAGTGGGCTTAAGCGGTTGTACAGTCAATCCCTTCCTCAGAAGCTAAAGCCCGCATTAACAGGATCGTTGTGCCGCCGGAGTTGAGCTGATCCGCTGCGTCGCTTTGATCTTCCCCCCGGGCGTTACGCGGCGTGCGGCCCGCTCCACATTCTCGATGAGACGATCGAGGCTTTGATTGCAGCCCCTGCTCCCTGTCCTCGAGCGGGCGGGCCATTTCCGGCGTCGTTTTCACCACCCTGGGGGTTCAAAGCGGCCTGGTCTTGCCTGCGTGCTCTTGGAGTGAAATGCTATGGAGGACTTCGATCTGTGGATTTCCTGGCGCGTCCTCCAAGGCGGGGCTGGTAGAGACAAGCCGCTCCGGCTCGGCAAATTCATGAAACACTCCGGTCGTCGTATGGCTCGATCGGAGAGGAGTTATAGCGCCGTCGAAGGTCCAGTCTTTTTGGGGCGCGAGGCCCGCTACGCATGGGGTACAGGATTTTCTGATGCCCGTCAGCTACACTGCCAGCGAAGTCAGTTTTCCGTTGGAAGATAACCGGAAAGGTTCAAGGCCTTGCAACATTCGGCAGTGTTCACCGGTAAAAGCGCCTGTGGATGAAATCGCGAAGGCGATCGGTAGGGTTTTCCATGCTGGTCTTGTGGATTGTGGCGCTAGCAGCTCCCGTCTGGGGGCAAGAGGCAGCTCGAGCCCCGGCTGCTTTGCAGAAAATCATCATGGATACCGACATTGGCGACGATGTCGACGACGCATTCGCACTGGCGCTGGCTGTGAAAAGCCCGGAACTGCAAATTCTCGGCGTGACGACCACATTCGGCGATACTCACGCGCGCGCACAGCTTGTCGACCGCTTTCTAGGCGAAGTTGGACGAAGCGACATTCCGGTCGCGGCCGGAGCTCCCACGCCGCCCAAGGCGCCGTTCACGCAGCTCGCCTATGCCGAAGGCGGTCATTTTGCCAAGCCGTGGCATGCGAATGCGGTTGATTTCATCTTGGAACAGGTTCGCCGCTATCCCGGCGAGATTACCCTCGTCGCGATCGGACCGCTTATGAACCTGGGCGCGGCGATTGACAAGGACCCAAAAACCTTCCAGCAGCTCAAGCGCGTGGTGCTGATGGGCGGCTCGGTAGAGCGGGGCTATGACGACCTGGGTTACGCTCCGCCGCATGGACCGGACGCGGAATGGAATATCGCCAACGACATTCGGTCGGCCCAAAAGCTGTTTCTTTCGGGCGTGCCGATTTTCATGATGCCCCTGGATTCCACCCGCTGAAGCTGGATGAAGTGAAGCGCGCCTTCCTGTTCCGGCAGGGAACTCCGATCACGGATCAACTGACGCTGCTCTACCACGAGTGGGGGCAGGAAACGCCGACGCTGTATGACCCCATGACGATCTCCTACATCCTGAATCCGAATCTTTGTCCGGTTGAACCGCTGCACATCCGTGTAGACGACAAGGGTTTTACCATCGCCGAGGCGGGTGCCGCGAACGCCCAGGTCTGCCTGCGTTCTGATCCCGAACTGTTTTTCCACTTCTACATCGGGCGGCTCGTTGAAAAGCAAAACCCAGCGCAAAGTTCCCGTTGACAACCAGTCTCTGTCCGGCATATATCACTGCCGTCGCCTAAGGAAACGTTATGCTCACCCTATATCGAGCCGAGCAGGTCGGAAGTCTCCTTCGCCCGCTTGAATTGCTGCAGGCCCGTACCGCTTATTCGCAGGGCCGGCTCTCGCCGGAAGCGCTTGGGGCCGAGGAGGATCGGGCCATAGCCGCCGCTCTCGAAAAGCAGCGACAACTTGGTCTCGACATTTTAAGCGATGGGGAACTACGCCGCGGCTCCTGGCTCACCGACATGGCCGACGCCGTCGAAGGCTTTGTGCCTGATAAGGTGATGCTCGACTGGAAGGGCCCGGGCGGCGGCTCCGAGGGCAGCACGGCAAACGTGGTCGGCGCAAAATTGCACAAGGCCCGGAAGTTGACAGGGCGCGAATTGCCGTTTCTGAAAAAGTTCGCTTGCGCGCCATTCAAGATCACCCTGCCAGCCCCTTCCAACTTCATGTTGGCCAGCTACAAGAAGGGAATTACCGAGCCGTTCTATTCCACGCATGCGGACTTGCTGCGCGACGTGGTGGATATCGTGCGCGACGAGATCCGCTGGCTGCTTTCTGAGGGGGTTACATACATCCAGCTCGACGCGCCTTATTACTCGCACTACCTCGACCTCCAGGAGCGCGAACATATGCGCCGCGCGGGCTTCGATCCGGATGAGGAATTTGAACGGTCTGTCGCCGCCGATAATGAAGCCTTGCGCGAGATTCCTCAAGGCAAGGTCACGCGGGCGTTTCACGTGTGCCGCGGAAACAGCCGGAGCCGTTGGTATGCGGAAGGGGGCTACGACGCGATTGCCGAAAAGCTCTTTGGTTCGCTCGAGACCGATACATTCCTGTTGGAATACGACACGCAGCGTTCCGGAGGTTTCGAGCCGTTGCGCGGGGTTCCTCGCGGGAAGAATGTGGTCCTGGGCCTGGTCACGACGAAGGAAGCAAAGCTGGAATCTCAGGATGACCTCTGCCGGCGTATCAAAGAAGCCGCCGAATATGTGCCGATCGAAAACCTCGCGCTGAGTCCTCAATGCGGCTTCGCGTCGGTGGCGGCGGGGAATTTGCTGTCCATGGACGATCAGTGGCGGAAGCTTGAGCTTGTCGTCAGCACGGCCCGCCGCATGTGGGCTTGAATGTGGCGCGGCCTTCAGCCTTCGGCGAGGTAGTTCACGGCTTCCCTGACGCCAGCGATTGTTCTATCGGCGTGCGGGTATGGCCGAAGTCATGCCCCAATGAAAAGCACTGTTGTCGGACAGGCTCGTGACCAGCTGGCGCTGATTACCACGAGCTGTAAGGTGTGTTCTCGAAAGGCGAAATCGCGTCAGAGACAGAGTGTACGTCGGTAATTCCAGTGGCCGTTTGATCCGGACTTGCGAGCACATCGTCGCTTGACGTGGTCCACTCTTTTTGCTTGGTGATCGGATCCCGAGGAACATCGCGAAGATAGCCGGCGCTCACTAGGTCATCGAGCGAATTGGGCCCCGCCTCTTTGTCGAGGGTGTATTGCTGGATCGCGTTGCGCATGACGAATAGGTCCTGCTTGAGCGCCGCCTCATGGGAGCGAATGATGGCCTGCTCGTAGCGACCCGCGCCGAGTGTCGCCAGAATCAGAATGATCGCCATCACGATCATCAGTTCGAGCAAGGTAAAGCCGTGCGAATGCCGACGCCACCAAACACGATCGTCTGGCCGCTGAAAAATCCGGGTCATCGCCGATGCAAGCGCTGGTTTTCTGTGGCGCATTACCATTCCGAATATTTGGTCCCGTCCAGGGCGGTGCCAGTGGCCTTCGAATACACGTCGAAAACATCCTGGCCGCCCCAACTCGTCGAATCGGGATCGTCCTGCACCGACCGCATTCCCCAATCCTTCGTTTTGGTCATCGGATCGACGGGAATCTCGCGTAGAAAGCGCACCTGGCGCTCCTGCGGCCCGCTGAGCTTTATGCCTTTTACCAGCGTGTCGAGGTCCGGGGGATATCCTTCGGTTCCGGCCGCGACTTTGATGAGGTTCTTATCCGAGGCGTCCTTGTAGCGGTCGATGGCGTCGCGAATCTGGCGCAAATCGTAGCGCAGTTCGGTTTCTCTGCGCCGCACCAGGGTGACGCGCTCAAGCGGCAGGGCCACACTGGCAAGCACCAGCAGAATCCCGCAGGCAATAATGAGTTCGAGAAGCGTCATGCCCGCGGCCGCCGCGCGAACGCGGCGATTTGGCCGGCAGGGCTTCCCGAACGGGCGGGAAAAGTCTCGCGAGACTCTCGAACTGTGGCGGGCGCCGCTCATTTCACTCACTGCACCTGAATCGTGGCCGCTCCGGAAACAACGGGGATGGTGCGCTGCTGCGAGTCGTGAGCGTTCACCTGCAGGATCTGAAGATCGGAATTCCCCGCCGCGACACCGCGAATCATGATGCCAAGAAGCGTCCCAGAGCCATTCACGCCCGGAGTGTTCGGCTGCCGCGTGGCCGAAACGATCACTTCGCCGCGCTGCGAGTCGATCCGTTGCACGATGGCAATTTGCTGCGTGCCGCCCGAGAGGAACCCTCCGTCGCGGACCTCTTCTACCTGAACGATCGCGGGGTTGTAATGAATCAGGAGCGGAATCGAATAGAGATCCTTAACGTTTGCGACCGCCAGCCCCAGCGTCATCCGGTCGCCGGGCTTTAGTCTGACGTTCGCGGGATCAAAGCGCAGCTGCGCTGCCTGGTTTTCTGCTCCTGGGGGAGGCTGCTGATTCATCGCCGGCGACTGAGGGTCTTGCCCTGGCACGGGCTGTGCGCCGCTGGGCTGCGGCGGCCGCGGAATCGTGGCCGGCGCTTGGCCTTCGTCGCTGTCGCGGTACACGCGAACGTTGGTGTCGGTGCCAGCCGCCATGGTGCGAAGATCATCCTGGGAAATCGACGGCAGGCGGATGATGTGCGGCGTCAGAACGATCAGAATCTCCTGATCGATTACTTCCTTGGTGATGTCGGAGGACAAATAGCGGGCCAGCGGAATTTCCGAGAGCCCGGGGATGCCATTCAAATTCTTGTTGGTGTCGCGCTCGATCAGCCCGCCCAGGACGTTCACTTCGCCATCCTTCAAGCGAATGTCGTGCTCGATTTTGCGCTGGCTAATGATGGGCTGCTGAATACCGCCGATGTTGCTCGTCCCGGCCAACTGCGACACGTCGATGGACAGCTTCATGCTGACTTCGCCGTCTGGATGCACCCGCGGCGTCACATCGATATTCACGCCGACGTCGATGTATTGAAATTGAGTGTTGACCAATGGGTTGACGACGCCTGCTCCTCCGCCGACTCCGACGCCCACTCCCGCCTGGAAACTGCCGGTCGCAACCGGCACGCGCTGGCCGATTTTGAGCGACGCCTTCTGGCCGTCGCTGACGCGCACCTCGGGATCCTGAATGATCTGCGTGTTGTTATCGGTAAGAATGGCGGTAGCCGCCGCGCCGGGCAGGGTGAGGCTGTAGTCGGCCGTCGAAAGATTTTTCAAATTGTTCAGAGTAATTTGGGGGGTGGTGGTCGAACTGCTGGTACTGGAACTGTTGGAACTGGTCGTTGTGCAGCCGCTGCTGCTCGAGGTGCTGTTTGGCTGTACCGTGCAACGCGGATTGAATGTCAGCGTCGCGCTCTGTCCCGGGAGAATTCCGAGATTGCGTAGCCGGTCGCGGTTTGCCGATAGCACCTGCACGTGCACCAGCACCTCCGGCTTCGCCTTGTCGATGTCGCGAATGATTTTCGATGCCAGTACCAGCTTGTCGGGCGTATCACGAATCACGATGGCATTCTGCGCGTTCACCTGCTGCACGCGGCGCAAGTCGAGCAACTGGCGAAGGCCGGTAACCACTTCGGTCAAATCCTGCGGCGTAAGCGTATTGGAAAGATAGAAAGTGCGAACTTCTTCGTCTTCCACGTCACGGCGTTTCTGTGGATTGTCGGGAGCAACGAAAATTACACTGGCGGTCAGCGGCTTCCAGAAGGCCTTGCTCTCAAGGGACACGGCGTCTAGCGCCTGCTCAAGCGTGATGTTTGGCAGTTCGACCGAGATGCGCCGGGAAGTGAAGTCCGGGTCAAAGATGACGCTGAGGCCCGCAAGCTTGCCGATCGTCTCATAGACGACGCGGGCGTCATTGGTCATTTTGAGGTTGATGGGCTCGACCGAAATGGGCTTGAGTTCAGGTGGCGCCTGCAGCAGGACGCCATCCGGTTCGGGGTTCGGATTCACTCTTTTGGCCGCGTCCGCCGCGTTTTTTGCGGCCATCAAGCCCATGGTCTTCTGGATTTCTTGTTCGGCCGCGGCATTGGAAGGATCAATCGCTTGGGCCTTCTCGAATTCGCCGAGCGCCAGTTGCAGGTCGCCCTTATTCAAGGCCTTCTCACCAGCCTCGACATGGAATTGGCCGTCTTCCATGCGCATTTTTGTCGCCCGCAGCTTGTACTCGGAATTGCCCGGGTCGGTGCGATAGGCGCGTTCGTAGTGGACAAGAGCCGTGTCGTAGTCCTGGACGGCCTCGGCCTTGCGCCCGGCTTCAAAATCCTGATTGGCCTTGGGACAACCGGCCAGAAACAACAGCGTCAATGCTAGGGACGGCAAGTATACTTTGCGGCGCAAAAACATTTTCCTCCGCGAACGCGTCGAATCGCTAGGGAGTCTAGCATCGGGGCTATGATGCGGCAACACTTGCGGGCGTTGCCGATGATCATTAGTTACCACAGTTACCACGGACTTGATTCGCTCACATACAATTGTGTGAAAGCGGGCACGCTTCGGGAAGGGAAACAGAAATCGCGCCTCGGGTTGCGGCTACTTGCGAGCGAAGGCTATGATAACACCAACGTGAAAGCGAAAAAGGGAAAAGACCAGTGGGAAGGCGTAAAGATTGTCGCCCAAAACCGCGCGGCGTCCTATAACTACACTCTCCTTGACAAGCTCGAAGCGGGGCTCATTCTGGTGGGCACCGAGGTCAAAAGCCTGCGGGAAGGGAAAGGCACGCTGCGGGACGCCTACGCCGAAATTCGCACCGGCGAGGGTTGGCTGGTAAACTGCCACATTCCCGAATATCTTCCGGGCGGATTGAGAAATCATGATCCACTGCGGAAGCGAAAACTGCTTCTGAACCGCCGCGAGCTGGACAAACTGGTCATCCAAACGCAACAAAAGGGTTTGACGATCGTCCCATTGAAAATCTACTTCCGGGACGGAATTGCCAAGTGCGAACTGGCCCTGGCCAAAGGCAAGAAGTTTCACGACCGCCGCGAGTCTGAGCGCCAAAAAGAAGCCAAACGCGAAGCCGACGAATTCATGTACCGCTCGCGAAGGCGATAGATACCAAGATCGACACGAAAGGGAGACATGCAGATCCAACTCGAAAACCAGCCATTTGCTTCGATTGAGACCGACGCGCTTGTGACCTATGTGTTTGACCGCGACGACAAATTTGATGGCGTGCTGGCCGACATGAACGTTGGGATGAGCGGGCGGTTGAGCGCGCTTTCGGCGAGCGGGGAGCTGACCGGCAAATCGCTCGAGCTGGTCTTAATCCACTTTCCACAAGGGCTTGCGGCCCAGCGGCTGCTGCTCGTGGGAGCGGGCAAGCCCGGCAAGTTCAGCACCAACGATTTGCGGAAAATCGCCGGAACGGCGCTGCGTTACCTGAAGTCTCGAGGGGTGAAGAAGATTGTTTTTCTGGCGCGCGAAGGCGAGCCTAGCCCGGAAGCGGCGCAAGCGGTGGTCGAAGGCCTGGTTGCCGCCGATTTCGATTCCGACAAATACCGCACCGAAAAGAAGAGCCGGGAAATCCAGTCGGTTTCGCTCGCTTGCTTCGACGCGGGGCTGGGCGACAGCCTGCGAACGGCCCTCGATCATGGCCGCGTGATTGCCGAATCGCAGAATTTCGCGCGGGATTTGATCAATGAGCCATCGAACAAGCTGACGCCGCGCATTCTGGCGTTGAAAGCAGAGGCTATGGCCAAGGAAGCGGGCCTCGGAGTGGAGGTCTTCGATGAACGGAAGATCGCCGAATTGAAAATGGGTGCGCTGATCGCCGTGGCGCAGGGAAGCATCGAGCCGCCGCGCATGATCGTGCTGCGCTATGAGCCCCAGACGCGGCGGCCAGAAGGGCCGGTGCTCGGGCTTGTCGGCAAGGGCGTGACATTTGATACCGGCGGCATTTCCATCAAACCGGCAAACAACATGGAGAAGATGAAGTACGACATGGGCGGCGCGGGGACCATGCTCGGCGCGATACGCGCGCTTGCGGCCCTCAAGCCTTCCATCTCGGTGATTGCGGTGATTCCTTCGGTTGAGAACATGCCAGGAGGGCGCGCCCAGAAGCCGGGCGATGTGCAAACAGCAATGTCCGGCAAAACGATCGAAGTCATCAACACCGATGCGGAGGGCCGGATGATTCTGGCCGATGCCGTCACTTACGCCAAGCATCTCGGCTGCACCCACTTGATCGACGCCGCGACGCTTACTGGCGCGATTGAAGTGGCGCTCTCGAACGTGCATGTGGGTGCATTCGGCACGCCGCGCGAGTATCTCGACCGGTTTCTTGAGAGCACCAAGGCCGTGGGGGAAAAAATGTGGCCCATGCCGATGGATGAAGAATACCAAGAAATGATCAAGAGCCATATCGCGGATATTCGCAACACCGGCAGCGGCAAGGGCGGCGGCGCGAGTACCGGCGCGTGGTTCATCAAGGAGTTCGCAGAAGACACACCGTGGATCCATCTTGACATCGCCTCGACCTGCTGGATCGACGAAGGGCGTCCGTGGATGGCGAAGGGGCCGACGGGCGTTGCCATCCGTTCGATTGTCGATTTCGCGCTAAAACTGCAGTAGGACATCGGTAATAGCAGAGCGAACCGATTGGCACGCTGCTGCGGCAGAACCGTTGCCTCCGGGTGACACTCGGCAATCCTGCTCTTCTCGGCTGGGTTACATTTTCTCGGGGGCGGTGATGCCGAGCAGGCCTAGCGCGGTCACCAGCCGTTCGCGCACCAGCTGTGTGAGGCGCAGGAGAAAAGCGCGCTTTTCGGCATCCTCTTCGGAGAGGATATGGTGTTTGTGGTAGAAGACGTTGAAGGCTTGTGCCAGCTCAAAGGCGTAGCGGGCCAGAAAGGCCGGCTCCTGCGCTGCCACCGCGGCGTCAAGCCTGGCATCGAGCGATCCTGCCAGAAGGGTTAAATCCCACAAATCGTCGCCGGCCGGGGCGCCGAGAAATTTGGCTACGTCGATTTCGCCGCGCTCCATTTTTTTCAGATTTTCCGCGTCTACGGCTTCAAATTCCGGATGTTTTGCCACGCCCTTGCGCAGGATTCCGTTCACGCGCACGACGGCATATTGCAGGTAAGGTCCGGTTTCGCCTTCAAAGCTGAGCGCGTCTTTGAAATCAAAGGCGATGACCGTGGAGCGCGTGAAGCGCAGCAAGAAATAACGCACCGCGCCGATAGCGACGGCGTGGGAGATGGCCGCACGCTCCGCGTCGGGCAAATCCGAGTGCCGCGCGTCGACTTCCTTTCGGGCACCGGCTTCCAGTTGGTCGAGCAGGTCGTCGGCTTTGACGCCCTGGCCTTTACGGCCGCTGACTTCGACGTAGGGTCGCTTGGCGTCCTCGGGCGGAATTTCGTAACCCATTTCCATAGCGCAGCGCGGGGTGAGCGCCACGACGTTGTAGGCGAAGTGTTTTAGATGGTCGGCTTCCTCGGCGTAGCCTAGGGCTCGCAGCGCTTCCACGACCACTTGCTGCGGGTAGGCCTGGCGGGAGTCGATCACATTGAAGACTTCGTGGGCGTGGCCGAATGCGGGGCGCGAGGCGTTTTCGCGCGGTTCGCTTGTGGTGGTCCAGACTTGGTGGCCGTCGGGATGCCGGTAGAAAGGCTGGTAGTAGAAATCGCGCGGCAGCAGCCCGAATTTCCAGAGATGATTTGCTATGTCTTTGCCCACATAGGTGACGGTGCCATTTGAGCGGACGATGATTTTCGCGTCAGCTTCCTCGGTTGGCTCTTCTTGGCCTTCGACGGGTTCTTTGCCCGAGGGGAGCTGCATGACCCAGCAACCTGCGTTTTTGCCGGCCGTTGCCAGCTCGATGGCGTTGCGCTGCTTGAGCATCTCGAAAGCTGCGTCCCAGAATTTCAAATGCAGGATTTCACTCTCGCGCGTGAGCAAGTCATAGTCGATGCCCAGGCGGTCGAGAGTTTGCAGGTGGCGAACGACTAGGGCGGTGGCAACGAGTTCCGCCATTTGAGCGGCTTCACCGCGGCCTTCTTCGATTTCTTGCAAAGTCTTGCCGCGGAGTTCGAGGCGCGCTTTATCTTCGGCAAGAAACTGCGTGACGCGGGTGTAGAGGTCCCAGCATAGGTAGTCGAAGTGGGGGGCGGCGGCAAGGTTGCGCACCTGATCAAGAGACTTTGGCTCGAGGTGCAGGAATCCGAGAACCACGTCGGCGACTTGCACCCCGGTGTTGTCGATGTAGTTTTGAACTTCGACCCGGCGGCCGGCGTAGCGCAGGAGCCGGACAAACGTGTCGCCCAAGACCGCGTTGCGCAGATGGCCGATATGCGCGGCTTTGTTGGGATTGATACTGGTGTGCTCGACGACCACTTTGAGCGTATCGGGAGGCGGTTCGGTTGCGCGGCGTCCAGCCTGCTCGCAAGCGCCGCCGAAAAAGGCGGCGCGGTCGAAGAAGGCGTTGAGGTATCCGCCGCCCGCGACTTCCACGCGGGCCACTCCAGGGATCGTCTTGAGCGAATTCGCAATTTCCTGCGCGAGGGCCCGCGGTGGCTTCTTCAAGCGCTTGGCCAATTCAAAGCACAGCGGGGAGGCGGCTTCACCCATGGAGAGCTTCGGCGGGCGCTCGATCACGATGGGCACGTCGGTTTTGTATCGCTCGTGGATATGGTGGCGCAGCGCCTTGCGGATCCGGTCCTCGACCGCCTTATACACGGGGTTCCTCGGGATGGTTGGGAATTGCTTGCCTGTAAAAGTGACCCGTGATTATAGGAGATCGGTCCGCTGCGGTCAAAAAGCGCGAACTGCGACGGCGGTGGGGGGGCCAGGAAGAGAGAAGAAATGTGCCGGAATGGGGTTCATCAGGGGGGAAATTCGAAATACGATCAGTAGTCGTTTTGAACCGGGTAACCATGCCAGCGATTCTTTGTTTGCAGTGACTGATCGCGTAAATTAACCGCCACATGGGTCGAGTGATGTGTGCACCGGAAATTTGCGCCGGGAATTCTCCGGAGTGCGAGAAGCCTGCCTCGGTTTTCTCCTCGGGCCGCCCCGGGGCGTAGCCACCTGCAATGGCCAGGGTAGCAAGTTGCGGCGACATTTCAACCGTTGGCAGTGGTGGTGAATTCGCATCGGCCCTGCCTTGCGGTGCCCCGGCACGATTGATGCTGTGCCGGTTGACTCTTGCCGGTGCAGCGACCCTGGCAGCGCCGCTATTGGATCCAGACAGTTTTTATGTCGGTGAATTCACGGATGCCGTGGACTCCTAGTTCACGGCCGTACCCAGACCATTTCACGCCGCCGAAGGGCAAGCGCGGGTCGGAGGCCACCATGCGGTTGACGAAGACCATGCCGGATTCGATGTCGTTGATGAAGCGGTCGCGTTCGGCGGGGTCGTTGGTCCAGGCGCTGGCGCCCAGGCCGAAACGTGTGTCGTTGGCGATGCGGATGGCATCGTCGATAGTTTTGGCGCGGAAGACGTTGGCCACGGGGCCGAAAATTCTTCGCAGTAGGCGGGGGAGTTCTTGGGGATGTCGGTCATCACCGTAGGCGAGTAGAAAAAGCCGGGGCGCTCAAGACGTTTACCGCCAGTGACGATGTGGGCCCCGGCTCTTACCGAGCGCTCGACTTGGTCTTCGATATCTTTTATCCCGTTTTCGGTGGAGAGTGGGCCGAGGTCGGTCTTTTCGTCGAAGGGATCGCCGACTTTCAGCGCTTCCATGGTGTGCACGAAACGCTTTTGGAATTCTTCGGCGATGGGCTCGGCAATGATGAAGCGCTTGGCGTTGATGCAGGACTGGCCGTTGTTCAGGATGCGGGATTTGACGGCGCTAGCGACGGCTTCGTCCAGCTTAGCGCTGGGCATGACGATGAAGGGATCGCTGCCGCCTAATTCGAGGACCACTTTTTTGACTCGTTTGGCGGCGCCCATGCCAACTTCGATGCCGGCGCCTTCGCTGCCGGTGAGGGTTGCTGCGAAAATGCGCGGATCGGCGAGGATGGCATCCACTTTGGAAGAGCCCACCAGAAGCGTTTGGAATACGCCTTCAGGAAAACCTGCGCGACGGTAGAGATCTTCGATCATCAGCGCGCATTGCGGTACGTTCGAGGCGTGTTTGAGCAGCATCACGTTTCCGGCCATCAGAGCGGGCGCGGCGGCGCGGATCACCTGCCAGAACGGAAAGTTCCAAGGCATCACCGCCAGGACCGGGCCTAGAGGCTGATAGTGTACGTAGCTTTTCTTGGCACCCGTATCGACGACTTCGTCAGCCAGGAACCTTTCGGCGTGGTCGGCGTAATGGCGGCAGGCCAGTGCGCATTTCGCAGCTTCCTCGACCGCCGACCGGAACGTCTTGCCCATTTCGGTTGTCATCATGCGGCCGTAAAGTTCCTTTTCGCCTTCGAGGATTTCGGCGGCTTTGCGCATCGTCTTGGCGCGCTCGCTGAAGGACGTTTTCCGGAACTTGCAGAAGGCGTCTTTCGCACGCTGGAGTTTCTCTTCGATTTGCGCGTCGGAATGCGGTTCAAAGGTCTTCAGCACTTTCCCGGTGGCTGGGTTGATGGTGGCGATGGCCATTGGCGTTCCTCCTGAGGCCGCATCGTGGCGGCTCGTTGGCTCCGAAGCGTACTAAATTAAGATTCCTCTTCGCTTAGTGAACGGGGACAAATTTCTGAACGCGTTTACCGGTGTCGACTTCGCCGGTGTAAAGGTTGCCTCGGGAGTCCATGGTGGCCACGTGGAGCCAGTGAAAGAGGCCACCGCTGTGCCCCAGCCCGCCGATTTTGCCGGCGATGGCCCCGTCGTTGCGGTTCACGATCCACACGACATTGTTCATGATATCGGAGACAAACATGTATTTTTGCTGAGTGTCGGCCGAGAAATCGATGGAGCCTACCGAACCGCGCTCGAGCGTGTTGTTGGCGATGAAAAATTCTTTGACGAACTTGCCTTGTTTCGTAAACACCTGGATGCGGTCGCCGCCGCGGTCGCAGACGTAGACCAAGCCATCGTGCGAAATCTTGACGCAGTGAACGGGATTGCGGAAATTCTTCGCCGGCGACCCGTTCGGGTCGTGGGGCGGGGCAGGGTTGTTGTCGAGTTGATCGACTGCGACGCCGTAAGCGCCCCAGGCGCGCTTGAATTCGCCGCTTTCGGAATCCCATACCACCACGCGTTTATTGACGTAGCCATCGGCGATGTAGAGTTCGCGGGCGTCTTCGTCCAGGGCAAACGCGGCGGGCTGGCCGGCCAGGCTGTGCGACTGATTATTTTGAGGCTGCTGGTTCAGGGGAAGCGTCTGACGCTCTCCTAGTGCGGAGATGAATTTCCCGTCCGGGCTGTATTTCAACACCATGCCGGGGGCACCGAGCCAAACGGTACCTTTGGAATCGACCAGGATGGTGTGCGTTACGGCCCAGTTGGGGTCGGCATCCGGGCCGCCCCAGGAGCGGAGCAGGTTGCCTGCGGTATCGAATTCGAGCACGGCCGGTGGGCGCACGCAGCATTCGGCGACGGGCGGGCTGAGGGAGGCGAAATTTTCCGTTTTGTCGAGGTCGAAATCGTGCGGGCGATGGAGCACCCAGATGTGGTCGTCTCTGTCGACGTACATTCCGGTGACGCCTTCGATCGTCCACTTGTTGGGAAGAGGCAATTTGGGCCAGGAGCCGTCGTATTTGTAGGTGGGCGTATCTTGCGCGCCAACCGGAGGCGCCAGTGGCAAGATCGCGAGGCACACGGCCGAAGCTGCCAAGAAACGGAATCCTTTGGTTCGAAGCTGCATCGAATCTTCCTCTTGATACCGCGCAAACCAGTCGCGAGTACGCCGGGTTGGCTGTGCAACACTCGGAGCCGTGACCACGGCAGACCATACGCCAGCGTCTGCGCGCGCGTCAACTGGGGGGATGCCACTAGGGGATAATATAGTTGGGTGAGGGGGGTGGTTGCAGGTAGCGCCGCAGCCTTCCGCCACGATAGCCCCTTGCTGACAACGCCCCGGGCACTGTGCTACGGCTTGATTCGGCATGACTCCAGACTCGCGATTACGAACCGGTACCGGCGACTCTCCAAAGACCGCCAGACGCCCGGCACAGCTGCTGGACACAAAAACCGATTGAACGTTTCCGCAAAAATGTCGGCAGAGCTGGGAAAAACCAGAATACGATCGGTATTTCACGGGCAAAATTTGGCAAAAGTTGACAGAATAGATGCGGTTAAATGGGATGAAGACCAGCAAGATTGCCTATTTTGATTGCTTTTCGGGCATCAGCGGCGACATGGTGCTGAGCGCGCTCGTGGATGCGGGCGCCGATCTGCGGGCAATTGAGAGCGAATTGCGCAAGTTGAAACTGCAGGAGTGGGCGATATCCGCGGAGAAGGTTAAGAAGCGGGGCATTTGGGCCACGCATGTGAGAGTCGCGACTGGCGAAGCGCATCATCATCGCGGGCTTTCGGTGATTTTGCGGATGATTGATGAGGCTGAGTTCTCGACGCGTGTGGCGGAACGGGCGAAGAAAATTTTTACCCGCCTGGGCGAGGCCGAAGCGACCGTACATCAGATGCCGCTCGAGGAGGTTCACTTCCATGAAGTGGGCGCGATGGATGCGATCATCGATATTGTGGGTGCGGCAGTTGGGTTTGAATTGCTGGGCCTCGATGAGTTTGCATGCTCGGCGCTTGACGTGGGCGGCGGGCAGGTGAAAACGGCGCACGGGCTGCTTCCCGTGCCTGCGCCGGCGACCGCGGAGCTTTTGCGCGGAGCGCCCACCTATTCGAGTGGGGTTTTGCGCGAGCTTGTGACTCCTACGGGCGCGGCGATCGCGACGACTTTGTCGACTCGTTACGCGGAAATTCCGCCCATGACGCTGCGGGCAATTGGATACGGTGCAGGGACGGCTGATCTGGCGGAGAAGGCTAACATACTGCGATTGCTCGTCGGGGAAAACGCGGCGAGCGAACGGGGCGAAAATTGGGGGTCGCCGGTTGCGGTGATTGAGACGAACGTGGATGATATGAGCCCGCAAATTTATGGCTATTTCGCGGAGCGTGCGCTGGCGGCCGGGGCGCTCGACGTGTTTTCGACGGCGGCGCAGATGAAGAAGAACCGTCCGGGGCTGCTGATTACGATTTTGTGCGAGCTACAGGATGTAGCTAGGCTAATCGATCTGCTGTTTCGCGAGACGACCACCATTGGCGTGCGGACCTACGAGGTGCGCCGGAAGACGCTCGAGAGGGAATCTGTCCCCGTGGAGACCGAATTCGGCCCGGTGCATGTAAAACTGTCGCGGATGAATGGCTCAGTGCTGAATGCGACTCCGGAATATGAGGATTGCCAAAAAATTGCGGCGGAGCGCGGCGTGCCGCTCAAGCGGGTGATTGCCGCGGCTGCCTTTGAGTTCCAAAGACGAAACGAGAAACCCGAATAATCTATGGCGAAGCCCAAATATTACCTGACCACACCGATTTACTATGCCAACTCGCGGCCGCACGTGGGGTCTGCGTACACGACGATCGTGTGCGACGTCATCGCGCGCTACAAGCGGATGTGCGGGTACGACGTGGCATATCTCACCGGGACTGACGAACACGGTGTGAACATCGAGCGCGCCGCCGAGAAGCTCGGCATTTTGCCCGCGGAGTTAGTGGACCGCAACCAGAAAATTTTCCGCGACCTGTGGAGGCTGCTGGATATTCAATACACGCATTTTATCCGCACGACTTCGACCGTGCACGCGCGCGCCGTACAGAACCTGGTGCGGCGGACGCTGCAGCGGTCCCCGGAATCGATTTACAAGAAGAAATACGAGGGGCGCTACTGCATTTACGACAACCTCTATGTGAGCGACTCGCCCGAGCCTGCTGATTGCCCGATTTGCGGCCGGCCGGCGGAGTTGATCTCCGAGGAGAACTATTTTTTCAGGCTTTCGGCTTATCAGGACAAGCTGCTGAAGCTGTATCGCCAGCAGCCGGATTTCGTGCGGCCGGAGTTCCGGCTGAACGAGGTGAAGAGCTTTGTCGAAGCCGGGCTGAAGGATGTATCGATCAGCCGCAAGTCGATCAAGTGGGGAATTCCGTGGCCGGAGGATCCGGAGCACGTGTTTTATGTCTGGTATGACGCGCTAACAAGTTATATGAGCGGGATCGGGTTCGTTGACGGCGAGCGCGACGAGGATGATTTTACCTATTGGCCGGCGGACCTGCACATGATCGGCAAGGAGATTATTCGTTTTCATGCGGTTTACTGGCCGGCGTTTTTGATGGCAGCGGAGCTGCCCTTGCCGAAACGGATTCACGCCCATGGCTGGCTGTTGTTCGAGCAGGAGAAGATGAGCAAGTCGAAGGGGAATGTGGCGTATCCCGAGCCGATCGTAAAAGCGCTGGGGAATGATGCGCTGCGCTATTACCTGTTGCGCGAGACAGTGTTTGGCCAGGATGGGAATTTCTCGCGGGAGGCGCTGCTGACCCGCTACGAAGCCGACCTGGTCAGCGGCCTGGGTAATCTTGCCAGCCGTGTGCTGGCGATGATTGAGAATTATTTCGGCGGAATTGTTCCGGAGCCGTCCCGTGCCGAGGGCAGCCTGGAGGCCGCTTTCAAAGCGAGTTTTCCTTTGATCGTTGCGCATTATGAGTCGTTCGATTTTTCAGTGGCACTGCAGGAAATATGGCGCTTCATTTCGCAAGTGGATGCTTACCTTGTAAAGACGGCTCCCTGGAAGATGGCCAGTGATCCGGCCAAGCGCGATGAGTTGGCCGATGTGCTCTACTCTGCGGTCGAGGCGGTGCGAGTGGTGTCCATACTGGCGCATCCGGCAGTTCCTCAGGCGACCGAGGTGATTTGGAAGAGCCTAGGGCAAAGCGGGAGGCTCGCGGAGCACGACATCCGGGATCTTAGGTGGGGCGGGTTGAAGGTGGCCACGCGCATCGCGAAGCCGGAGGCGGTGTTTCCGCGGGTGGATAAAAAAGAAACGATGGAAAGGATGGAGGCGATGGAACAGGAAATACGGAATCCCGGGAGTGCGCAGCCTGCGGCGGCGGGGGCTTCGGTGGGTGCGGCTAGCGCATCTGTACCGGCCGCGGCTGCCGATGGCTCGGCGAAGATTGGGATTGAGGATTTTGCCAAGGTGGAGCTGCGGGTGGGGCAGGTAAAATCCGCAGAAAAGGTGGCCGGGGCGGACAAGCTGCTCAAGCTGCTGGTGGATATTGGGGACGAGGTGCGGCAGATTGTGGCGGGGATTGCGGTGGCCTACCAGCCGGAGGAGTTGCTGGGGCGCAAGGTGGTGATTGTCGCCAATCTGGCGCCGCGGAAATTGCGGGGAGTGGAGTCGAATGGAATGCTTGTGGCGGCGTCTACGGCGGAGGGTAAGCCGGTGCTGTGCACCTTCACCGAGGAAGTGCCAGTGGGCGCGAAGCTGAAGTGAAGACTGCTGGCGTTGTGTTTTCGGTGGTTTTCGTTGTCATCCCGAAACAGAGCGAAGCGACCAGGGAGGTCTCTTTGTTTCCCACCACAAGCACCTGTTTCGACCGAGGGCGGCTTTCTCCGGTGCAAGAGCCCGTGGTTCGCAGACTCCTGCTCGCTTAGCACGCTGCCGCCCGCTGAAACGCTCCTCGGAGTAACAAGGAGAGCAGGCTACCTTGGAAATTGTTGACTCGCATGCGCATCTCGAGTTTGCGCAGTTTGATGAGGATCGCGACGCGATGCTGCAGCGGGCGCGGGCGGCGGGCGTGCGAATGGTGCTGGCAATTGGGAGCGGAACGGGAACTAACAGGTTGGACGCGGCGATTCCACTTGCGGAAGAGCATGAGTGGATTTATGCGACCGTGGGGATTCATCCGCACGATGTGAATGATGTTACCGAGGAAACTTTTCAGAGGCTGGAGGAGCTCGCGCGGCATCCGCGGGTGATTGCCTGGGGCGAGATGGGGCTTGATTATCACTACGATCATGTGGCGCCCGATTTGCAGAAACGCGTTTTCGGCAGGCAACTGGAGATGGCGCGAGCGGCTAAACTGCCAATTGTGATTCATTGCCGCGACGCCTGGCCGGATTGCCTGGAGATTATGGAACAGGATTGGGGAGCAACCGGGTTGGGCGGGATCTTTCACTGCTTTACCGGAACGATTGAACAGGCGCGGCGCGGGCTCGACATGGGATTCATGGTTTCGTTTGCCGGGAACCTGACCTATCCGAAGGCGCAGGGGATTCGGGATGTGGCGCACAAGGTGCCGCTCGAGCGAATGCTCACGGAGACGGATTCGCCGTTCTTACCTCCCCAGGGGCGGCGCGGCAAGCGCAACGAGCCGGCCTACGTGGTCGAAGTAGCGCAAGCCTTGGGGAATGTGAGAGACTTACCGGCGGAAGAAATTGCAGCTACTACAGGGGCGAACTTTCGCCGATTCTTTCGGCTGGGCGCCTAGAACTCTCCGAGCGCAGCCCGGCTATAGGCAAGGGACCGGATGTCTTTCGCAGCTCCCACAATCAAGGGCATATTCGATCTGGTCAGGGACGACCTGTCGCTTGTCGAGCAGGAAATTGCGGCGCAGAACGTCGGCGCGATTGAGCCTGTAGCCGAGATTTCAAGCTATCTGTGCGCGGGCGGCGGAAAGCGACTACGTCCGGCGCTGTTGCTGCTGGCGGCCGGAGCTTCGGGGTACCGCGGAGCCAGCGCGATCCGGCTCGGAGCAGTTGTCGAGCTGATTCACAGCGCGACACTGGTGCACGACGATGTGATCGATGGCGCGAACACGCGGCGCGGGCGGCCGAGCACGAATGCGCGCTGGGGGAATCATATGAGTGTGCTCGCGGGGGACTGGCTGTACATGCAGTCGTTCGAGATGGCGCTGCGCGAGCGCAATTTTCAGATTCTCGATATTTTGATCGACCTTACGCAGAACATGGTTGAGGGTGAGTTGCTGCAATTGATGCGCCTGGGGCGCATCAATTTGACCGAGACAGAAGCGACCGAGCTGGCTTATCGCAAGACGGCGTGCCTTTTCAGCGGTTGCGCGCGCTTGGGTGCGGTGCTTGGGAAGCAGCCGACGCGCGTCGAAGATGCGCTCGCGGAATATGGGCGGAATGCGGGGCTGGCCTTTCAACTGGTCGATGATCTGCTCGATTTTACGGCTTCGCCCGAGCAGCTTGGCAAACCGGTGCTGAGCGATTTGAAGGAAGGGAAGATGACGCTGCCGCTGATTTTTGCGCTGCAGGCGAATGGCGCGTCGCGTAATGTTGAGGGCGAAGGCAACGGGCACGCACACCCGGATGGGCGGCGGCTGGTGGCGACAGTTTTAGAGGAGCGCGATTTTGTGAGCGTGCGGCCGGAGGAGATTGCCGAGCTGGTGCAGCAGACCGGGGCGCTTGCTCAAGCGACGAGGCTTGCGCGGGAGTATGTGGGGCGCGCGAAGCAATCTTTGGAAGAATTACCTGACACCGAATATCGCAAGGCACTGCTCGCGGTACCGGATTTTATCCTCGAACGACAGAATTGAATCTTCGCGGCTACATACCTTCAGAAAAAACACGGATCTCTTGCCTGTCGTGAAGATGCTCGCTGAGTTCTCCTTGCGCGGTTCTACTCTTGTTTGTCCAGGATTTGAATAATTGTGCCGACTCGGTCGGGCGGGTAGAGGCGCTGCGTGGTGTAGGTGAGGAGCTTTCCGTCCTTGGAGACTACCCATTGGAAGGTTGTGGCAGTTTTGTCGTTTTTCTTGCCGATGCCGTCGACTTCGTACTGGCTCACGCGTTTGAGTGACAATCTGTCGACGTACGGATCGCCGCTGATTGGATAGTCCTTGCCGTCGAACTTGACGGTAAATTCTCCGGTGCCTGCTTTCCCTTGCGCGTCGACTCGGTCTTGCACGACCTTAACGCCGCCCGGAATTGGGATATGTTTGCGAATGATGCTTTTGGGAGCGGGGTTTCCCAGCTGGGATTTGGGAACGTTCAGTTTCCAAGTGCCCATCATGGGATCGTCCGCAGCGCAGAGCGCCAATGGAATGCTTAATGCTGCGAGAGCAAGGACCAGAGTTCTGATTGGCGTGGACATTTTTCTCCGTTTCATTCGGGAAGCACCAGCAATTCGTTGGACTTTTTTGAACCGGACTGCCGGGTCGGAATCCTACCTTTCTCCTGCGCAGGAAACAACCACATTCATGGGTTAGGCCGCAACTGGGCTCACAGCGGAAAAACGATGACGCCTTGGCATGATGGGCGCCTCTAGGAAGGCACCTGCCACACGAGAACATCACGAACTGACCCTGGCCACTAGTCAAGCGGTCCTTCAGGGCCAAGGCCGCGCCGATTCTGAGCGCGTTGCGAGAGCCAGCGGCCGCTCAGAATAACCGCACGCGGTTATCGCCGGTTCCCAGAGCCCCATGAGACGGGAGGTCTCTATTGAAGGCTGAGGATATCGAGAACACCGTCTTGTCTATCCTGCAATTTTGCGGGCGGGAGCTTGGGCTAGGGAATTTTTCTGGGTCAGGGCCTGGATGGCGTCGCCTAAGAGGTCGGAGGGCCTCCAGTCGCTGCCGCTATACCACTTGTAGATTTTGCCCTGGGGGCTGATCACGCTGGTGCTCAGCGAATGGACGATTTGCTGCTGGCTAGGGTCGTAGAAGACACCGAAGAAGTTCGTGATCTTTTGCAACTCCTCGGGCGTGGCGGTAACGAATTGCCAGCGGTCGAAAGGGTCGCGGCCGGTAGTTTTGTTGAATGTGGCGCCGTACTGGCGCAAGATCTGCGGCTTGTCATGAGCGGGATCGAAGCTGACGCTTAGGAGGCGGACCTTGGCGCCAAGGGCTGGATTGGAGTGGAGGGCGGCGTAGATTTGCGCGAAATTGTTTGAGACTAGCGGGCAATAGTCTTGGAACGGGCAGCGCGTGTAGATGAAGGTGACCAGCGTTACCTTTCCTTTAAAGGAGTCCATGCGAACTGTTTTGCCGTCCTGATTCACCAGGGAGAAATCGGGAACTTGCTCGCCCGGTTGTGGCTGGTGAAGATTTTCCGATGATGGCTTTGCCGTTCCGTCGGACTTTTTGGTCACGACGATATTTTCGAGGTGGTATTTGCCGTCGCTGGTGACCACGACATCGGCGGTGATTTCGTCACCGGCGGAAAGACTTGCCAGGGTTTTTTCGTCGGGGATGGGGTAGGGCATGGCCATGGCGTCCATGAAGCCGGGAATGGTGTCGGCGTCGATGGTGGCGGAGCCTTCGGCTTTGGCGACCGAAAGGACTTTGCCTTTCATGGCGTAGCGCTTGCCTTCGGGGGCAGGCTGCTTGGAGCTGCACCCGGCGACGGCGAGGGCGGCAGCGGCCGCTAGAATCAGAAAGCCAACGCCACAGGCCAGGCCGGGTACGTTTCTAGTTTTCATGCGAGACATTTTACTCTCCCCGGATAACTTCTTCGCATGTATTTGGACCGTAGTTAGGGCCTTTAGCCTACGCTCGAATCTGGTCCTAGGTCTGCCGGACGCTACGATTGCATCTCAGTAATGAAATTTGTAGCGAAATTCCACGTAAACTTCACGCGGGTGGTTATAGAAAGCCGCCAAAAGTGAGGCTGTGTCGGCCAAAAGAGGGCGGTTTGCCGCATTCCCCGCGTTCCACCGCGAAGGTGTACTTTTCCCGAGACTCCTTGCCTAGCGATAGATCGACCTGTGCGTGGCCGGGGAGGTAGGCATCGTTGTAGGGAGAGCCCGGAATACCCTGAGAGCCATTGGCGAATCCCGTGCCGTAGTAGAGGTTGATACCGCCAAAGACCTGCCAAGGAAGCCTGCCATTGGCGCCGAGGTTGAGCGTATTGCGTTGGTCGTGGCGGAGTGCCTGCGTTTCGGAATGCGTGGTCTCGCCATTTGCCGGGAACGCCGACGAGAACCGAAAAGCGCCAACAAATTGCCGCGCGTTGCGTTTGAAAAAGCTTCGCGGTAGGCTCGGTGAATTGTGCTGCCCTTCAAGTTGATTTATCACGAGCGTTACGATCTGAATCTTGGGCCGCATGTTTTTCCTTCGCAGAAGTACCGGATGATTCAGGATCGGCTGCTGGCGGATAGTGTGGCAGCGAGAGAGGATTTTCTTTCGCCCGCGCCTGCCAGCGATGAAGACGTACTGCGCGTGCATTCAGAGGATTACGTCTACAAGCTCAAGAACGGAACCTTAAGTTACAGCGAGGCGTTGCGGCTGGAAGTTCCTTATTCCAAGGAATTGGTGGAAGCGGTGTGGCTCGCCGCAGGCGGATCGATACTCGCCGGACAGCGGGCGCTCGCCGATGGCTGGGCGGCGAATATCGGCGGGGGATTTCATCATGCGTGCCCGGACCACGGGGAGGGGTTTTGCGCGGTTCACGACGTGGCGGTGGCGATTCGCAGGCTGCAGTTCGATGGGGCGATCAAGAACGCGCTGATTGTCGATACCGATGTGCATCAGGGGAACGGCAGCGCTGAGATTTTTGGCGGGGATGAAACGGTGTACACGCTTTCGCTGCACCAGGAACACAACTATCCCTATCCGAAATCGCGCTCAACGGTGGACGTGAATCTGCCAGATGGGCTGGGTGACGACGACTATGTGGCGATCCTCGAGAAAAAGCTGCATACGGCGTTTCATGATTTCTCGCCCCAGATACTGTTCTATGTTGCCGGAGCAGATCCCTACCGCGACGATCAACTGGGCGGACTCGAGCTGACAATCGAAGGGCTGGCGCGGCGGGACGCGCTGGTTTGTGACTACGCGCGGCGGCACCGGGTTCCTTTGGCGATCACGCTCGCCGGCGGCTATGCGCGGCGGGTGGCAGACACCGTGAAGATTCACGTGGGAACGATTGTTGCTGCACGGGATGCGGCGGCAAGAAGGAAAGACTCGCAGGTGCCCACACAGCGAATATCAGGCTAGTGATTGGAGGATAGCGCCGTATCGATGGCACTCGTGAGAGACGCTGCAAAGCCAGAGCCGTGCTGGGCAAGGCCACTGGTGCGGTAGACGATGTTGCCCGAGGCATCGAACACGATGATGGTGGGGAGTGTTTCCACTTTCAAGAATTCGTCGAGACCGTCCGCATAGGCGGTCGGAACACTCCATTTCTCGCGGGCCATAAATGGGGCGACGACGGTTTCATCTTCATCGGTGTTGACGGCCACAAATTCCACCTTGGCATTGCCCGCATAGCCCTTCGCTACCTGATCGAAAATCGGCTCGACCACCCGGCAGGGGCTGCACCATGTTGCCCAAAAACTGAAGGCGACGATTTTTCCGCGGTTTGAGGCGAGCGGAACAGTAGTTCCATCGATGCGGCGGAGGACAAAATCGAAGACCTCCTTTGCATCTTGATTGCGCGCAGCCGGGTTCGTCTTGGCAGTTGGCTGATGCGAAGCGGTTCGATCGTAGGCGGACAAGATGGCCTCACCGAGTCCTTTCTCGCTGCCGTGCACCTGGCGCCAGACATTGCCTAACTTTGCGCGAACCTCGCGGCGGTCGACTTTACCGGTGGGGCCGCTATCGGGCAGTACGAACGCCAGCAAGTATTGATCGATTGCGGTGGAGGCATCATTTTTGGTTTCCGCGATCTCGCCGAGCATGATGGCGGCTACGGCGTTGGGCACTAGGGAATAGCTTTGGCGAAGGTCCTTGAGGGCGGCATCGTAGTTGCGCTGTGATTTTTCGACGTTGCCGCGCAGGGCGTAAAGGCCGGAGCGCATCTGGTCCTGACCCTGTTTCCAGACCGCAGCCGATTGCTGCGGGGGTTTTTGATCGGGCGAAGTTTTCTCGATGCGGTCAAGGACGCGGGTGACGTAGCCTGTAGCGCGCGTGAGGCTGGCTTCGTCGCCGCGCTGCTGCAGCAGGTTCGTGGCTAGCATCATCATGTCGGAATCATCGGGCTGGAGGGCGATTAACCGCTCGGCGTAATCGAGGGCGCAGTTCGTGTCCCGAAGTTGCTGGCAGGCTTCGACGAGCGCCTGGTACACGTTGGCTCTGCGAGGCGAGGCGGGATAGCGCTTAAGATAATCTTTCAGACTGCGAACCAAAGCGGCGCGGTCGTTGCCGGCACCGGCGATGGCCTGGTGGAGCTCGGAGTCGGCCTGGGCATCTTTCTTGGAATTTGCGTCCTGAGCGGCGCTGGCGCGAACTGAAACGCTCCCCAGCGGGAACGCGCTCGCCGCAAGACACAAGGCCGCGCCAGCGATTGTCGGACCGAAGCGAAAGTGTCGCATGTGTTCTTAGTTTAACGCGGGAATCTCCGGCAGAGTGGCGCAAACATCTATTTGGTTTTCAAAACAGAATTGAGCGAGCCCTGGCGGTAGCCTTCAAGATCGAGCGTAACGAACACAAAGCCGACCGCCTTGATGCGGAGCGAAATCTGCTGGGCCATTTCAGGTTCCAGGCCGCGCGGGAGCTCGCCGGGCGACAGTTCGATTCGGGCCAGTTCGCCGTGCGCGCGGACGCGGAATTGAAGGAATCCGAGATCGCGTAGAGCTGCCTCGGCGCGCTCGATCTTGCCCAAAAGCTCAGGCGTTACTTTCGTTCCGTAGGGAATGCGTGAAGAAAGGCAGGCCGAAGCAGGGCGGTCCCATGTGGGTAGGCCTGCCAGCCGGGAGAGCTGGCGAATTTCGTCTTTATGCAGGCGGGCATCGAGCAACGGGGCCAGGACGTGTCGCTCCTGCGCGGCGCGATGGCCCGGGCGGAAATCGCGCGTGTCGTCGGCATTAATACCGTAGGCGATGGCGCGAAAATCTCTCTCTTTTGCCACTGACTCCATGCGAGCGAAGAGTTCGTCCTTGCAGTGGTAGCAGCGGTCGGCGTTGTTCGCAACGTAGAGGGGATTATCGAACTCTTGCGTTTCGATGAATTCGTGCCGGACGCCTGAGGCGCGAACGAATGCTTCAGCTTGGGCGCGATCGTAGGCGGAAAAACTTGCGGAAAGCGCTGTGATCGCGACCGTTCGTTCGCCGAGAACCCGGTGCGCGGCCCAGGCGAGAAAGGCCGAATCCGCCCCGCCAGAGAACGCGATGAGCAGCGAGTCGCATTCGCGCAAGCGGTCGAACAGATCATTTTGCTTCTGAAGCGATGAGGGCTGCGCGGTGGAAATTTGAGCGGCGGTAGCCATAAGCATTTGCTTTCCGGTTTGACTGCGAAAAGTATATCGCGGTTATTGAAAATCAAGCATCACATCGACCTTCGCTTCCCGGGAATTTTGCTGTAGGAAGCGACCGATCTTCTCGTAGCGGAACGGGGAGCCGGCAAAAGCCTGCTTGATGCCCGTGTCGACGAACTGGTCGTAGACGTTTTTGTCGAACACGGTTCCGGGGGCGATTCGCCAGGCGCTGCGGATGCGCTTTTCGCCGTCCAGGGAGAGCCCGGTGAGAACCAGGCTGCCCATGTGATATTGCGGCCCCTCGTCGACGGTGACTGCATAGGAAACGAGCTTTGCGGCTTCATCGAATTTCGGGAGCGCTTCAACCTTCGCGTCGAGATAACCTCGCTCGCCGTAAAGGTTGCGGACGGCCTGGAGGCCGCCTTCGACTTTCATGCCGTCGGCCAGATCACCCGTTTTCAGCATAACCAGATCGTCGAGGGCTTCGGGCGGGATGGTGTAATTGCCTTTCCAGGTGATTCCATTCCATGTGTAGGCTGACCCGGGCTCGATGGGGATAGTCACCACGAGTTTGTTGGCTGGCGGTTTCGCGCGATCGGGAAGATGCACACTCGGGTTGCCGAAGCCCACTTGAAGAAAGCCGTGGGCGAGATACACCGGCCGAACCTGCTCGAGCTCGAAGATCTCGATGCCACTGCGCGAGAAAGGCTGGCCGATCAGGTCTGAGGCGCGCTCCTGAAGGCCGCGGTCGGTTTTGGCTAGTGCGCCCGAGAACTCGATGGCCCCGATATTGAGGTCGGTTCCTTCGGCGGTGAAGAGCTGAACCTGTTGGTTCGCGGCGCCGACAATGGCGATCGAGTGCCCCACGCGCGCGTGGACGTTGCGGGCGTCGAGGAGCTTCTGGATTGCAGAGGAAATGTCGTCGAGCAGCGTTCCGTGCGCGGGAGCCATTCCGTCAAATAGCGGCAGGGAGTTTTTCAACGCGGAGGTCAATTCTTCGTCGGTGAACCAGGGGAAATTATCAAAGGCAATGGGGATTTCGGGAGCGTCGGTAACTTCGTAGGTGATTTTCACCCCGGCAGCTATCGTGGAATAGCGGTATTGCACGGAAGCGAAAGTGCCAAGTTGCGCCAAGCGGTTTGCCGCGGCTTGCAGGCCGGCCTGGGTGATGGCTTCGCCGACGTGGAGATCTGTGGCGGCCGCGATTTGCTGGGATGGATAACGCGCCGAACCGGTAACGTCAACCGATACAAGTGGAGATGAGGCCGACTGCGACGCCTGTGCGCGAACCTTTGCGGGCAGCGGCAAAGTTAACGCCAAGGAAGTCACCAAGGCGTACACGGCAGCGGGCAGGCGAAACCGATCGAGCATGGTTCGATTCTAAAACAATCCAGCCCCAAGCGACAATCGGCAGTGTCCTATTTGGGTGAGTGAACATCGAATGTCCGCGGGAAAAGCACCGCGAAAGGAAAGCCCCTGCGCGCCGAACCCCTAAAAAAGCTAGGCGACCGAACAAAACGTGTTTTCTGTTACTCGACCGTAACCGATTTCGCAAGATTGCGCGGCTGGTCTACGTCGCAGCCGCGGCGGACGGCGATGTGGTAGGCGAGCAACTGGAGCGGCACGATTTCAAGAATGGGGGCAATCAGATCGGGCGCGGAGGGGACTTCGATGACGTGGTCGGCGCTTCCCCGTGCCAGATGATCACCTTCGGTGACGATGGCGATAACGATTCCATCCCGGGCTTTCACCTCCTGAAGATTGGAGATGGTTTTTTCATAGCGGAGCATCGAAGCCGGATCGGATTCGTCGCGTGTCGCAATTAAGACCACAGGAAGATTCTCATCAATCAGCGCGTTCGGGCCGTGTTTCATTTCGCCCGCCGGATAGCCTTCGGCGTGGATGTAGGAGATTTCCTTCAGTTTCAGAGCGCCCTCCAGAGCGATGGGGTAATGGATGCCCCGGCCGAGATAGAGAAAATCGGTGTGCCGGAAAAATTTGCGGGCCAGGTCTTCTATTTCACCGTCGCGCTGTAGGATTTGTTCGATCTTGTGCGGAATGCGGGTGACTTCCTGCATCAGGGTTTGCGATGCCACCGAAGTGAGCTTTCCGCGGACTTGCCCGAGGTGCAGCGCCGTCAGCAAAAGCGCGGAGAGTTGGCCGGTAAAGGCCTTGGTCGACGCAACGCCGATTTCCGGTCCGGCGTGGGTATAAATTGTTCCGCTGGCTTCCCGGGTGAGCATGGCGCCGACGACATTACAAATGGCCAAGATCTTTGCGCCCTTCTGGCGCGCTTCGCGCTCGGCGGCGAGGGTGTCCGCGGTTTCGCCAGATTGGCTAATGGCGATGACCAGGCTGTGCTGGTCGACGATCGGGTCGCGATAGCGGTATTCGCTGCCGTAGTCCACTTCGACGGGCACATGGGCCAGGCGCTCGATCATGAATTTTCCAGCGAGGCCCGCGTGCCAGCTCGTGCCGCAAGCCACGATCTTTACATCGCGGAAATTCTTGAATTCCTGTTCGCTGATGTCCATCTCATCGAGAAAGACCTTGCCGGTTTCCTGCGAGATGCGGCCGAGCAGCGTGTCGCGAACGGCGCGAGGCTGCTCGAAAATCTCTTTTTGCATGAAATGCTTGAAGCCGCCTTTTTCGGCCATGATCGGATCCCAGCTGATGTGCTGGGCGGGGCGGGTGATGGCGCGGCTTTCGAAATCGCTCAGTTTGACTCCTTGCGGAGTGAGCACCGCGATTTCGCCGTCGCCTAGGAAGAAAACGCTGCGCGTGTGTGCGAGGATCGCGGGAATATCACTTGCCACGAAAAATTCGTGGTCGCCAAGACCCCACCACGATGGGCGGCCCGAGGCGCGCCGCTACGATCTTGTTGGGATCTTTGGTGGAGACGGCGACAAGAGCGTAGGCGCCGCCCATGACTTTGACGGCTTTCAGGACGGCTTCTTCGAGCGAGGAGTTTTTGGAAAATTTCTCGAGGAGGTGGGCGATGATTTCGGTGTCGGTTTCGGTCTGGAACTTGTGCCCCTCGGCCAGGAGCTGCTTTTTCAAGTCGATGTAATTCTCGATGATTCCGTTGTGGACGACTACGATTTCGCCGGTGCAATCGCGGTGCGGATGAGCGTTTTCCTCGGTTGGGCGGCCGTGCGTGGCCCAGCGCGTGTGGCCTATGCCGTAGACGCCGTCCATGGGGGTAACGCGGATGGATTCCTCGAGGTTGCGGAGCTTGCCCGGGGCACGGCGGATCTCAAGTTTGCCGCTGTCGCCAACGACGGCGATGCCGGCCGAGTCGTATCCTCTATATTCGAGGCGGCGGAGGCCATCCAAAATCAAGGGGACTACACGCTTTGGTCCGATGTAGCCGACGATGCCACACATGAGAGTTACTCCTGGAAGCTGCCAGGGATTGAGGTATTGAATCGGCAGCGCCGCTCCATCAGGTTAGCATATCGGTGAGAAGTGGCAATCGCTGCGGGGAACGCGTGTTGCGGTTCCAGCACCTTGTTTCGCAGAGCTGTTGAGAAGCTAAGAGCTTTGATATCGGGCCGCTGGGCCTTGGCGCCGCCCTTGCATCTTCGCCTTGTCAGTCCAGGAGTTCGAAGCGGAATTCTTCGATAACCGGGTTCGTCAGGACCTCTTTGGCGATGCGCTCGACTTGGGTTTTAGCCTCGTCGCGAGTGAGGCCGTCAAGTTGTAGAACGAAGAATTTTCCTTGGCGGACGTCTTGCACTTTTGAATAGCCGAGAGAGGAGAGGGCGCGTTGAATGGTTTGTCCCTGCGGATCGAGGACCGTGGATTTCAGCATGACCCAGACGTGTGCTTTCATGTTCGCTTTCAGTGGACCAGATAACGGCATGGCGGGCTACAATCCCGCCGTTACGTTTCCATCAAGCGACGGGAATTATAGCAGGCCGGCGGTTTTCGCCGCGGACCTAAAATCATCATACAGCTGGCGTTTTTCAAGGGGCGGAAGGAAAGCGGCGCTGAAGCTCTGCTCGGCAAGCTGTAGCAGCTGCTTGTCGGATAAGCCGAGCGAGGCGACGCGCGAGTATTCGGTGAGAAGGTCGGTGTGGAACAAGGCAGGATCATCGGTCGAGAGAGTCACGGCTAGACCCCGCTCGAGAAACCCGGGCAGAGGATGATCGGCGAGCGACGCGTTTGGCTTCCCGCATTGTTTGGCGAGGGCGCCGGTGCACAGGTTGCTTGTCGGGCAGTTTTCCAGCACGATGCGGCGCATGGCGAGCGACTCGGCCAGGGCGGGATCGTTCATCACGGCTATGCCGTGCCCGATGCGCTCGGCTCCTAGCAGTTCAATGGCTTCGCGAACATACTCGGGACCGCCGATCTCACCGGCGTGGCAAACGACGCGCAGGCCTTCGCTGCGGGCTAGATCGAAGGCAGGACGGAAATTCGCTGTCGGGAAAGAGACCTCATCTCCGCCCATTCCGAAGGCCACTACGCCCGAGTTGTGAAGCTTGGCGGCCCAGCGCGCGACTTCCTTGGCTGAGTCGGCGCCGAATTGACGCGCGGCGTCGAAGATCCAGGCGGTGCGGAGGCGGTTGAAAGAAACGATCTGTGATGTTTCGCGAATCGTGGCGAAATTGGCCTCCACATTTTGCATGCGACGCAGCATTACGCCGGTCGAGATGGTGATTTCAGCATAGACGACGTTCTGGCGGAGCAGATCTTCGAGAAGCCTGCGGGTGATCAGGGCGTAGTCTTGCGGGTCGCGGAGGAAGGAAGTGACCCATTTGAAGACGTCGATGAAGCCGGCGAAGTTCGAGTATTGATAACGCGCGGCGACTTCTTCGGGGGTGAGCTTGGTTCCATGCCGGGCGGCAAGCTCGACCGCGGTCTCTGGACTGATGGAACCTTCCAGGTGCAGATGGAGCTCTGCTTTCGGCAGGGTGTCCAGGATCGTTGAGGGTCGACTTGTTTGGTTCATAGCGTTTGTTAAACCAGCTGCGAGATTGCTTCACTGCGATGGCAACTGCGGCCGGCCGGCGTTGATCCATGCGGTCATCCAATACGAACCTACGTCGGTTGCGGCGTCCGAGAGCTGGCGGACCAGCACCGCTCCTGCCTGTGCGTAAAAGCGATCGTAATACGCATCGCCGTACGCCGTGAGCCCCTCGTGGGCCCGCTGGTCGGACCCAAGCACGTTTTCGAGCCACGCATGGGCGCTGAGCGCCATGTCGAAGGCGTGGTCGGTCGGGTCGCGAACGAAGGCGGCTTCGTTGGGCTTTACGAACAAAAACAGTTGGTAGCGGTCAACCAAGCCTGTATTGAAACGCTGGTCGACGCCCGGCTGCTCAGAGAGGCTGCCGTCGTGATTCATGGTGGTGTTGAACGGATCGTGAGCCGATGACACATAGTAGGCCAGCACCGCAGCGGAAAGCTTGGCTTCGGTCCAACTGTGTGATTGAAAGGCATCGGTGAGCTTCTTGCTGTAGATCCCGATCTGCCAGGGGAGCAGGCCGTACATTTCGATGGTGCGACGTGTGAACTTGCTGACCGCGCCGTTGTAGGAATGCGGCAGCGCGCTGAAAGGGAACTGGCCGTAGTGGTCGAGGCGAATGAAGCCGTTGCGCTCGTTGGGGGATCCTTCCTCGGATTCGGGGTCGGTGACGCGCTGCACTAGAAATTGGCGGTTCGCCTGAAAAAACGGAAGCATCTCTGGGGGCAGCGTTTCGACGGCTTTGTTGGTGATCAGACGGTCGGCGCTCTGACCCCAGCCGAATGATGATCGAACCAGCAACATGACCGCCAAGAGCAGGGCGAGCGCGGCGCCGAAAAAGCGGATCAAGTCGCTTCTCCTTTGAGCGCAGCGGCCTGCAGTTTTGCCGAGGTGAGTTCGCTGTGCTTGCGGCCGTAGTAGTGATACACACAGAGGCCGATCAGCAGCCATACGAAGAAGCGCAACCAGTTTTCCACCGTTAGGCTGGCCATTAGAATGAAGCAGGAGACCACCGACGCGATGGGAATAAAAGGGGTCCAGGGGACACGGAAGCTGCGCGGGCGGTCGGGCTGGCGTTTGCGCAAGATCAGAACGGCGATGGAAACCAGGATGAAGGCGAAAAGCGTGCCGATGTTGGAGAGATCGGCGAGCGTGCCGATGTCGAAGATGCCTGCGGGAATAGCGACGAAAAAACCGGCCACCCAGGTGGCGACGTCCGGTGTGCGAAACTTCCGGTGGACGCGCGAGAAGGCGGGAGGGAGCAGTCCGTCGCGCGACATTGCGAACCATACGCGGGCCTGGCCTAACTGGAACACCAGGATCGAAGAAATCATTCCCATCAAGGCGCCGGCTGTTACCCAGCGATTCACGCCATTGAGGCCGATGGCTTCCAGGGCTTGCGCGACGGGCGCCGCAGTGCCGAGCGTATTCCAACGCTGAATGCCGGTCAGTACCAAGGCCACCGCGATATAGAAAAAAGCGCACACAAACAACGAAACCAAAATGCCAATTGGGAGATCGCGCTTCGGCGCTTTGCATTCCTCAGCGGCGGTAGATACGGAGTCGAATCCGATATAAGTAAAGAAAACGATGGCGCCTCCGGTCAGGACGCCCTGCATGTGATTTGGGGCAAAGGGGTGCCAGTTTGCGGGGTTAATGTATTTGCTGGCGGCGATGCAGAAGACAACGATCGCTAGAAGCTTGATGCCAACCATCAGGTTATTGGCGCCAGCCGATTCGCGAATTCCCACAACGAGCAGCACCGTGAGGATCATCACGATGACGAAGCCCATGATGTTGAAATGCAAGGCCCAGCCCGTGTCAGGAGAATAGGCCGGCGTGCTTAATACCGCGGGTGTGTGGATGCCGAACGAATCGAGCAGGCTGTTTATATAGGCGGAGAAACCTACCGCGACGGCCATGTTCGAAACCGCGTATTCAAGGATCAAGTCCCAGCCGATGATCCAGGCCACCAATTCGCCGAGCGTCGCATAGGTGTAGGTATAGGCGCTGCCGGCGATGGGGATCATCGAAGCGAGTTCGGCATAGCAAAGGCCGGCGAGACCGCAGACGACGGCGACTGCGGCGAACGATATGGCGATTGCGGGCCCTGCGCCGGGACGCCCACTAACGCCAAGGGCGTGCCGGCCGTGCATGAGAACGTCGAGAAGAGGGGCTTTCAATATGGAAGGGAACTGGACGGTTTCGCCGGCGGCGGCGGTGCCGGTGAGCACGAAGATCCCGCTGCCGATGATGGCACCCACACCCAACGCGGTGAGGCTAAGCCACCCCAGAGTTTTCTTCAGCCTGCGTTCGGGCTGGTCGGCGTCGGAGATCAGCTGGTCGATACTCTTGGTACGGAAGAGCTGTGGGTCCAATCGCCATCCTCCGGCTTGCGGCCGAGAAAAAACTGTACCTTGGGCGGCGGTTCCGCGCAACCACGGGTTTGCCTGCAAGCCGACCGCGGGCGCGTATTCTTGATACGGATCGAATGAAGAACCGCAAGGCCTCAGGCGAATTCGAGGTTCGCGTAGCGTTCGATCAGCTTTTTGGGGCCGTAATCGCGGAAGCTGACCGTGAGTTTGCGATCTTCCCCCTCGCCTTCGATATCGATGATGGTGCCAACGCCGTATTTCGAGTGGCGGACGCGGGCTCCCATGAGCGGATTGGAGGAAGATCGTGGGGGTACGCGCGTGGGAGTTGAGCTTGCCTGGCGTGGTGGATATCCATAGGACCCGGAGCGGCGCTGGCGATAGGCGGTGCTTCCGGAAAATTCCGGGTCGGGCTCATAGCGGCGGGTTTGGCCGGGCTCGGAATAGGAGCCGGCGGCGGCTTCGATCAACTCGCCGGGAATTTCGGCGATGAAACGGGAGGGGATCGAAGCGCGCAGGCGCTCCTCGCCGTAGCTACGGCGATAGATCGCACGAGAGACAAGAAGTGCGCGCCTGGCGCGGGTCATTCCCACATAGAAGAGACGGCGCTCTTCCTCGAGCTCGCCCGCGCTGTTGAGCGCGCGGCTATGCGGCAGAAGTCCTTCTTCCAGGCCTGCGAGGTAAACGGCGTCGAATTCTAGACCTTTTGCGCTGTGCAGAGTCATCAGCGAGACAGGAACCGATTCGTCGTATTCGTCTGAATCGGCGACCAGAGCGGCGCTGTCGAGCACGTCTTCGAGTGTCTGGCCCTGCTCGGTCGCTTCCGACATGGCGTTTGAAAGCTCGCGCAGATTTTCGCCACGGGAGGTGTGCTCCAGGTTGTCCTGTTGCTCGACCCAATTGAGGTATCCGGTACCGTCGAGGACGCGCTCGATCAGCTTTGCAGGAGGAAGGTCTTTGCATTCTGCCTGCAAGGTTTCGAGCATCTCGCGGAAACCGTTCAGTGCGCCGCTGAGACGCTTGCCGGTCCCAGCTTCTCCGGAGTGGATTACGTCCCAAAGAGATTGATTGGTTTCCTTGGCCCTGGCATCGAGCAAGGAGATCGTGGCCGCGCCGATGCCGCGGGGAGGCACGTTCAGCACGCGCAGCAGTGAAACGTCATCTTCGGGATGGAAGAGCAGCCGGACGTAGGCTAAGGCGTTGCGGACCTCAGCGCGCTCGTAAAAGCTGAAGCCGCCGACGACGCGATGACGGATGCTCATACGGCGCAGGATCTCCTCAAACGAGCGGGACTGCGCACCGGTGCGGTAGAGCACGGCGATCTGGGAATCGGGCTCATTGCGGAGGAAGGAGGAGATTTCTGCGCAGACGTATTCGGCCTCGGCGAATGAATCCTGGGCTTCGAAGAAGCGGATGCGGTTTCCGGCGCCGATGTTTCCCTGCAGGGTTTTACCCAGGCGGTCGGAGTTGTTGGCGACCACCGCGGCTGCGGCGTCGAGGATGTTCTGGGTCGAGCGATAGTTTTCCTCGAGCCGCACGATCTTTGCTCCTGGGAAGTCCTCAGTGAAGCGCTTTAAATTGCCTGCGCGGGCGCCCCGCCAGCCGTAGATAGACTGGTCTTCGTCACCTACGACGCAGACGTTCTTGCGGCTGCCGGCGAGAAGGCGGACGAGTTCTTCCTGCGAGGCGTTGGTGTCCTGGAATTCATCAACCATCAAGTACTGGAAGCGGCCGCTCCAGGCCGCTCGAACATCGGGATGCTCGCGCAGAAGCTCGACCGATTTCAGGAGCAGATCGTCGAAATCGACCGCGGAGGCGTTCTTGAGAATCGAGTTGTAGACGCGGAAAACTTCGGATGTTTGCTGGCGCTCCTCGTCCCGCGCGTTGTCGGCGTCCGCGCGCATTTCCTCGGGGGTGAGGCCATGATTTTTGGCGTGGCTGATCTGGGAGCGCAGCCTGCGCGGAGGGAAATCTTCGGTGGGCAGATCGAGTTGCAGAAGTGCGCGTTTTACGGCGGCGGTTTGATCGTCGTCATCGTAAATGGCGAAGTCGCGCGCCAAGCCCAGGTGGTGCGCTTCGCGCCGCAGCAGGCGGGCACAGAGGGAATGGAACGTCGAGACCCAAACGTCGGCGGCGCTCTGGCCGGTGGAACGCAGCAGAGCGCTAATGCGTTCCTTCATTACGTTGGCGGCTTTATTGGTGAACGTCACGGCGAGGATGGCGTGGGCCGGAACGCGCCGCTCCAGCAAGTGAGCGATGCGATAGGTGATCACGCGGGTTTTGCCGGTTCCGGCGCCGGCCAAAACGAGCATCGGACCTTCGGTTGCGAGAACGGCTTCACGCTGGCGCGGATTAAGTTGGTCGAGTAGAGATGTTGCCTGCGAAGAGTTAGTCACCGAGGAATTCTAGCCGAGCGAGTGTGATTCAGCAATTTTCGAAAAGTGTCGGCTCTGAAAAATGTAACCGGACACCTATCTCGCGTCTTCCCCGGGGCTGGTGAGGCGCCCGCTAACTTCGCCGTTCCGATTCCCGTAGCGCCGGCGTGTTGCCAGCTCATTTGCCTGTGTCTTCGCTGTGACCCTTGGCTCCTGCTGTCAGCGGACCGGAGGTTCGACCGCCTCTGTCGACCTGAAGTCCAGGGAGCCTCTGGTTGATACACGGTCTGCGACGGTGATCTCGCGGAAGCTCTGCGGGTCTCTGCTACACTTCTAGAATCATGAAGCGGATCAAGCTGCCGGGGTGGCTGCAACATTTCGTCGCAGTAATGGGCGGCGGCGGAATCTTCCTGGTGGCTTTTCTTGATTCGTCCGTGCTTTCGTTTCCGTTTGTCACCGACGCGCTGGTGATGCGGCTGTGCATGGAAAGGCCGGCGCGGATGTTTTATTACGCCACGATGGCGACGTTGGGGTCGCTGGTTGGGTGCATCTGGATTTACTGGCTCGCGAAGAAGGGCGGCGAGGTTTACTTTCATCGCCATGGGGGTCGCGCGGCGCTGAGGGCCAAGCAGTGGGTGGATAACAACGCGTTTTTGAGTTTGTTTATTCCCGCGGTTCTGCCGCCACCGATGCAGTTCAAAGTGTTTGTCCTGGCGCAAGGCGTGTTTCAGGTGCCGCTGCGGACGTTTGTGCTGGCGCTGGTTCTCGGGAGGGGAATCCGCTACCTCGCGGAGGGGATTTTTGCGGTGCGCTACGGGCAGCAGGCGCTGGAATTTCTGGTGGGACATGCCGTTGCGTTTACGGCCGCGGTGCTGGGTGTTTTGCTCGTGCTTTATGTGGCCAACCGGTTCTTTCTGCATACGCCGGCCGCCAATATCGAGGGTTAATTTTCTCCCGAGGTTGCGTAGCGGATTTGTTGCCGCGTAATTTGGAAGGCGCTGCTTAGGTCCACGCGGGCGAGCAGATTCTCGGGACCACTGTCGCTAGAAGGGAAGCGCAAGTCGCGCAATTCGAAACGGTAGCCATCTTCGCGATGTACCACGCTGGCTAGCGGAAATTCCGCATACTTCAGAAATGTTTGCGCTGAGGGCGTTCTTCCCGCGACTTCCAGCGCAGGCGAACCAGCAGGCTTATAGTGCGTCAGACTGCGGTCGGGATTGAAATCGGCGCCAGGCGAAAGATTTACCACGAGTTCTTCGATGGTGTTGTCGGTGGAAATAACGCCCCGCCACTCAAACGGGTTCGATGCTGAGGGAAAGGCTCCTGCTGAAAGCGGTTCTCGTCCGTGATATTCGCTGGAAAGCAGAACTTCGACCGCGCGGTTGTGGAGGTAGGCTCGCGCGCCCAGATAGGTAACCAGCAGCAGAAGCGTGGCTAGGGCGGCGCTGCTTCCAGCCGAACCCTTCTTAGGTGCGCCCACTTCTTCGCCGACCAGCCCGAACAATTGCGGGATCAGAAAGCCGCCGATCAGAAGAAACAGGATCCAAGGATCGAAGCTGGCGGCTAGGTTCAGATGGGACCAGTGCACGCGAAACGGCCATAGCAGCTCTAGGCCTTCGCCGCTGGCCAGATCAAGCAGGTCATGCGCTACGGCCCCCGCCACACAGAGCACCAACGCCACGGCAAAAGTTGGCGGCGGAGGGGGTTTTCGGACCGATTTTCGGGCCGGCCATTTTTTATCGAGCAGGCAAAACAATGCGGCCAACATGCAGCTGGTTAGCGCTGCTCCTCCCACTGAATGCAGGGCGCTGCGATGCATGGCCAGAAAAGCACCGGGCCCTGTGAAGAAACTCGCGTAGTCAAGATCGGGTGCGATGCCTGCGGTCACGAGCAATGCTGTCCCGAATCGTGGCAAGCGACTTCGAACTGCACGGGACAGTGCGAGCGAGGTTAGTGCATGGGTGAACGGTTCCAAGTTGGCGTCACCGAATGTGACGACTATGCGCTGGCCCGGGTCGGAGTTACAAGCGAGAGCGCGTCGGGCACGATGCGAAAGGAAATGGGTGCCGGGCCGATGGGTTCGCCATCGACCTGCGCGTAGACGGCTTCGCTGCCGGCGGCCTCGCAGATGGCCATGGTGGCTTTCCAGGCTTCGATGCCCTTCAACCGGCGTAATTCTCCCAGCCAGAGCGCCGGCAGGCAAATCAGGTAGCCCAGGCGGCTGCGCTTGGAGTTGGTGAGAATTTCAAAGGAATCCTCGAACAAGCTTGCGCCTGTGGTGATTTTGAACGGACCGCCGTAGTGAGCGGTTCTCCCAAGAACTACGAAGGTTGCGCGCCTCTCGTGCGAATTGGAGTGAATTTTCATTTCCGGGAAGCGATAGTTGAAGAATTGGCGAGCGCCTTCAGCCCAATAGGCAATGATGCCCGCCCGTTTCTTCAAGCCTTCATCGACGCCGTTGACGATTGCGCCGTCGGGGCCGGCGCCGGCGACGCAGAGGAAGTAGCGGCCGCCTGGGGGAACCGCATCGGTGTGGTTGCCGTTTAGAGTTTCCGCCAGGCCCATGGCGATGCGTCGAACCGTACCGCCAGGAATGAGTCGCGCTGCCTGCGGAATGTCCCAGGGGATGCCCAATTCTTTGGCGAGAATATTTGCGGTGCCCGCAGGGAGCAGAGCCATGGGCACCTGGCTACCGGCCAGGCCATTCACGACTTCGTTGACCGTGCCATCTCCACCGCAGGTGATGACCATGCCGCGGCGCTCTTTAATAGCCCGCCGGGCGATTTCGGTCGCCGACGATCGAGCCGTGGTGGGAGCGAGCTCGACCGTAATTCCGGAGTCTTTCAGAATTCTCGCGGCGTGTTCGATTTCGCTGAAGCGGCGATGGCGTCTGCCGCCGCTGGTCGGATTGTAGATGAGAAGTGCGTCCTTAATTCCGTCGGGCATTCGTTGGCTCAGGTTTCATTGTAAATGCGCATTGTATAATATTGTGGAACTCTGAAATGGACGGCATTCCACTGAGGTTTCCATGTCGCCGAGCCGCGACGCTGCAAAGGAAATAGAGCGCCTGCGCGAAGAGATTCGCCGCCACGAACACCTCTATTACGTTGTGGACGATCCCGAGATATCGGATGCGGGCTTCGACCGGCTGATGGTGAAGTTGCGCGAGTTGGAGGACCAGTATCCGGACTTGCTCACGCCGGACTCGCCCACCCAACGCGTGGGGGGCGCTCCGCGCGAGGGATTTACGAGCGTGCGTCATAAGACGCCCATGGTGAGTCTCGACAACGCGTTCTCCTTCGAGACACTCAGCGAATTCGACCGGCGGGTGCGGGAGCTTACCGGACGCAAGAAAGTCGACTACCTCGTCGAGCATAAATTTGATGGGCTCAGCCTCTCTTTGCTCTACGAGAAGGGCAAGCTGCTGCGCGGCGTTACCCGGGGCGACGGCACTACGGGCGAGGACGTGACGCCCAACGTGAAGACGATCCGCTCGATCCCGCTGATAATTCTCCCGGCGCAGCTCAAGACGGCGGGTCTGGGCGGAGACTTCGAGGTGCGCGGGGAAGTCATCATGACCCGGCAGGCGTTCAAGGAATTGAACGAACAGCAGGAGGGCCAGGGCGGGAAGATTTTGCGAACCCGCGGAACGCGGCGGCGGGGGCTGTCCGGATGCTCGATCCAAAGATTACCGCCTCGCGAAAGCTTGATTTTTTTGCGTATTACATACTTGCGGACGGGCGCGCAGCCAAGAAGAGGTTGTCGGAAGTGCTCGAAACATTGGGCGAGCTGCATTTCAAGGCGAGTGATGCTTGGAAGCTTTGCCGTTCGTTGAAGGAAGTTGAGGGCTACATCGAAAACTGGGATACCAGGCGCGAAAAGCTTCCGTATGAGATTGATGGAATCGTGGTGAAGGTCGACGAGATTTCGCTGCAAAATGAGCTTGGATTTACTTCTAAAGCGCCGCGGTGGGCGATTGCCTACAAATATCCGGCGCATCAGGAAACGACTGTGGTGAGGCAAATTGGGGTCAACGTCGGTCGGACGGGCACGCTGACCCCGGTTGCGTTCTTCGAGCCGGTGCAGATTGGAGGGGTAACGGTCAGCAAGTCCACGCTGCACAATATGGATGAGGTGGAGCGGCTGGGGATCCATGCGGGGGACACGGTGCTGGTGGAGCGCGCGGGCGAGGTGATACCGCACGTTCTGAAAGTAGTGAAGCACGGCGCCGAGGAACGGCCATTTCGTATGCCGTCGAAGTGTCCGGTTTGTGGAATGGGGGTTCATCGTGCGGAAGGCGAGGTCGCCTATCGCTGCGTGAACGTATCCTGCCCGGCGCGAAGGAGGGAATCTTTCCTTCACTTTGCCGGACGCCATGCGATGAACATCGACGGGCTTGGCGATAAAATCGTCGACCAGTTGATCGAGAATGAGCTGCTGAAGGATTTTGCCGATCTCTACAAATTGAAGCTGGAAAAAGTCGCAGAACTCGAGCGGATGGCGGAGAAATCGGCGCAGAATCTTTTGGACGAGATCGAGGCTAGCAAGGAGAGCAGCCTGGCGCGAGTGGTGTACGCCATCGGCATTCCATTCGTAGGGGAGCGCACGGCGCAGCTTCTGGCGGCGCATTTCGGGTCGATGGAGAAGATTCAAGCGGCGAGCGCCGAAGGGTTAATGGAGGTTGGCGAGGTGGGTCCGAAAGTCGCTGAGGGCGTGCGAGAATTTTTCTCCGAAGCGGCCAACCGGAAGGTGATCGAGCGATTGCGGGCCGTCGGCGTGAACATGACCGAGGAGCGGGTTGCGCCGAGGGACACGCGGTTTGCGGGAATGACGTTCGTGTTTACCGGAACGCTCGCAAAGCGCTCGCGGGAGGAGGCCGAGGCTCTGGTGGCTTCGCACGGAGGGAAGGCTGGGTCATCGGTAAGCAAGAAAACTAGCTATGTGGTCGTCGGAGAGGATCCCGGTTCGAAGTTGGAGAAGGCGCGGTCGCTGAAGGTTCCCATTCTTGACGAGGCCGAATTCAACAAGCTCGTGTCCTCGTAGTCTCCCCCATCGATCTCGATTGTTTCTTTCGCAACGCGTATACTTTCACTTGGCGGGTGAGCCGGGTGATCGCCGGTTCGCGGCTCGCAAGAGCGGCGAACGGGAGGAAAGTCCGGACTCCATCGTCGTGAACTCGCAAGAGCCGTCGACGAAGGGCAGCGCGCCTGATAACGTCAGGGGGCTGCGCATGTGCCGTTTGCATGCGTGGGCTACGGACAGTGCCACAGAAAATTAAACCGCCGGTATGCTTACGCCTCGGTGGTAGGTTTCCGGAAAAACCGGAGGCCAGCCAGTTCAGGTTGAGCGCATCGGTAAGGGTGAAAAGGTGGGGTAAGAGCCCACCGCCCGGGTGGCAACATCCGGGGCACGGAAAACCCCGCGTGGAGCAAGGCCAAATAGGAGGGGAGGGCTGGCCCGGCCCGAATGCATCGCGCTCGCAGGAGCAAAGTGCTGCGACCCTCGGGTAGGCTGCTTGAGTCTCGGAGCGATTCGAGACCTAGAGGAATGATCGCCACGCCGCGCAAGTGGCGCACAAAATCCGGCTTACAGGCTCATCCGCCTATTTTCTATAAGTTACAGACGTTTTAGCGAACTCTCACAAGTCGATCTCACAAAAAGTCATGCTTTCCTATCTGGGAAGTTCACGACTTTTCGGCTGCGAGACTTCGCGATCTGACCGCGTTCTTCGATCCCGATCCCGGTGTCCATCCTGCTTTGCGCCGCATCACGAGCCGCCGGTACGAACTGCGCATAGCTCTTCTCGACAGTCTCAACCGTATCGGCCAGAGACATCGCTGTCAAATGCCATCCGTCGCAGTATTCGCAAGCGTAGGCGTGCTGAGGCGCGTTGTTGTGACCGCTCTCGCGGTTTCGCTTGTCGAGCTCCATAGCTTCCTGCTCGGTCGCGAACTTTCGTTTGCCGCCGGATTTTCGGCACTGCTCGATCGCTACGAGTTGTGTCTGTGTGTCTGTCATGTTTCGTCTCCTTGATCTCCTGTAAATTACTTCTGTAATACTATATATGTAGTTAGTTTGGACATGGGTCTTTCTTTAGCTGCCAGCAGGCCTCGTTGCTGTTATCGGTTTTTTCAAGTGGGTCGAAGAACTTCGCTTCGTGTTTCAGTTCGAGTTCTTCGGAGATCATTCATCCTCCTCGGGCTTGGTTGATACCGATGGAGCAGTCGGCCTGACTTTGCTGACTCCCTCGAGTTGCCGGCGTATGCGTTCATGTCGAAGAATCGAGTCGATCTCGGACTCGGACGCGTCACCTATCAATTTGTGAAGCGTGCCAAGTTCCTCGGCCTTGGTGGCGAGGTAGAGTTCGATCGCTTCGCGGATCATGGCGCTTCCTGGGCGCTCCGAGAACGAGCCAGCAGATCGAATCTTCGATCGATTCGACGCCCGATCTCAGCGCCGACGAACCGCTTCGTGCGTTTGCGTACCAATTTGGTCCACCTCCTTGTTCAAAAGAGTACAGAGAAGCGCAGTAATTGTAAATGAACTGATGGTACTACAAATATATAAGTACTAAGTACTGTATCATGTTGTGTTAGTGAATACGCTGCAGTGATACACTGTAAATCGCGGCAAGCGGCGATTTGCGGGCCTCAGGCATTGAAGGGAAACGCGCTGCTAGCACGTTGTGTGTCACAGGTCACAGCATGCTATGTCCTGGGCGTAGGGTTAGCCCCCAGGTGTTGGGACAGTCAGAACTGGCGGATCGCCGGAGCGTCAAATGGGCGCGCAGCCCGGCGCGTGTCAACGACGTTGAGACAGGTGCTCACGAAATTTAGTGAGTTTTTCGTGTCTTGCCCAGTTTCCACAAGAAAATTTCGCGCTAGGAATTCGCCTAGGAACGCCTGAACGCGATCGTCCACTCGGTCGACCCACAGCATCCCCGCTTTTGTCACTCCTCAGACACATTTCGCTTTTCCAAAGTAGGCAGCGGTTTCGGAGTGGGAACCGGCTTGTTGATCCAGACCTCGCTGGGAAGCTGAGGTGGTTTGGGAGCGCTTCGTACGAAACGCTCCGGGTGACGTTGGTAAGCCACATCGAGCACCTCTTGACGTTGCCGCAGGATGTTTTCAGCTTGACCATAGTGAACCATCGCGGGCGTCAGCAAGCCCACGCCTAGAGTGACGGTGCTCCTGGTTGTACCACCGGAAAAATCTCTGACAGAAAGCACGACTGTCCTGGATGCACCCAAAGCGGTCCGGGAACTCCGGCCGATACTTCAGAGTTCGGAAGTGGCTCTCGGAAAAGGGATTGTCGTCAGAGACGTGCGGCCGGCTATGCGTTTTCGTGACACCCAGATCGGCCAGCAAAAGAGCTACCGGTTTGGACCTCATCGACGTGCCACGATCCGCATGGAGCGTGAGTTGGCCGGGCTGGATGCATTGTTTTTTTTTTTGCAACTTTCCCCGATCAGGCGCTGGGCCAACACCGCGCTTTCGCGATAAGCGACCATCCAGCCGGTCACGTAGCGGCTGAACACGTCGAGGATCACGTAGAGATAAAAATAGGTCCATTTCGCTGGTCCCAGTAGCTTGCTGATGTCCCAGCTCCACAGCTGATTGGCAGCAGTGGCCATCAGCTCGGGCTTCTGGTAAGGCGGATGAAGCAACTGATCGCGACGTTCGCGGGACTCGCCACGCTGTTCCAGTAAGCGATACATGGTTCGAATCGAACAATGATATTCCCCTTCATCGAGCAACGTCGCATAGACCGCGGCTGGCGAGCGATCCTGGAAACGTTCGGCGTGAAGATGCGCCAGGACCGTTTCGCGTTCTGCCGGCTGCAGGGCGCGTAGCGACGGAGGTCGCGACGTGCGCACCACCGGGAAAGAAGCGGCACGTCTTTGCCGGTAATAGGAAGCGCGAGGCACCAGCAGAGTGTGGCAAGCAGCGCTTGTGCCCACGTCCACCGCCAGTTCGGTGACCGCAGCCATCAGGATTTCTCCTCGGGGTCCTGATCCGGAATCGGATATCCCCAACAGCGCAGCCACTTTTTTTTGGACGTCGATGATGATGTGCGCCTTACGCAGATCTTCGGTGAGGCGGGCGTTCTGACGGCGCAGCTTCTGGATCTCTTCGTCCTGCGGATGGAGCTGGGACTTCGGTCCGCGTTTCCGCGGGGTCAGCGCTTCGCGGATGCAGTCGGCCCGTTCGCGCCGCCAATAGGCCAGCAGAGACGAGTACAAACCTTCGCGCCGGAGAAGCGCGCCCACGCCTCCGGGTATGGCGGCAGCCACCTCGGCCTCGGCCAGGATGCGCTGTTTGTACTCCGCGGTATAGGTGCGCCGCTTTGGTTTAGCGACCACTTCGGGATCCGACCGCGAGGCCAGCAGTACATCGGCGCCCGCTTTGGCTGCCGCTGCACTGCGCTGCGGCTCGCTACGCTCGCCTTCGCTCCGTTCCGCGGCAGCCAAAGCCCCAGGGGAAACACCAACATCACCAAGAGAATTCCCGTTCATCTCTGCCTTTTTCTTTCTCGCCCTACTCATTAATTAAGGGTACTAGACTTGTCTCAGCGATGTTGGCACGGAGGGGCCGGGCAAGGGCAGTTCAAATCCTCAGGTGATCAACTCTGAGTTAGAGCATCTGACATCTGAGAAAAACCATGCTCAGATGCTCTAAACTACCACGCAATTAAGTGCTGTTTTATCTTATATATACACTGCATTTATTGAAAACCCCTCGTAGGTTTAGAGCAGCTGAGCACTTTCTCAGGTGATCTAAATTATTTACTCCACTCTCTCAGAGAAATTCTGTTTTCTGCTCGTCATCTGAGCGCAGACCACCAGCGCCCGAGCGAAGACGGGGCGAAGTCGGGATTCACATTAAACACAGCTTCACAGCTATCGTCCGACGCTCGGGACACGCGCTGATCGCGTTCAAGGCGCAAGGCCGGCGCGTGCCCGGCGCTGCAGTCGCGACCGGTTCGCCCAGCGGGAGCACGGCCGGCTGCGCGGGAGGATCCGCTTAGTCGGGGTCGTCGGGGTCGGCCTTGGGCAGTGACTGTGCTATTTGCGACGCCACATTGAACACATCTCGGGCCGCGTAGTGAGCTACTTTGAAACCTTCCTGCTCGACCAGAACCATACGGTCAACGTACTGACGCTAACAGCAATGGCGAGATCCCCAAGGAAACCCACCCAAAGAACGTGCCCATGGGTTGCATTAGGTCCCGTCTTGCATGTACGAGAGAGGGAAACCATACTTTGCTCCGCAGTCGAAACAATGTGAACGGGCAGAGAGCAATTGCATGAGTAGAAACACAACCACGCTAAGGCCAATCACAATTGCGCACCTGGACATAAAACGCATCAAGCTATTCTTTCCAGCTTGCCATGGTTCAGGCTAGCCTCAAACAACTACCCGGGGCCGGCCACCACCGCGGCAGTCTTCCAAAATTTTTGATCGAGACCATCCGATTCCCGAAGTCGCTTCGGCACATTCCGGGGCCGGATCCGATTTCCGCGTTAGCCACGTAAAAAGTGCCGCGGAAGTTTTTCAATATTTTTTGATCGTTCCGTGCGGTGACTCGGCTGGCAAATGACACGCCCCGGAGCCTCTCCCGGCTACCCCTAAGCTGGAGGACCCGCTGACATCTACAACAGAATCAATAGTGTAGAGAAACACCAACCGCACTACGCGCCCTCGACATCCCCATGTGACAAATCACGGCAGTCTTTAATCGGGTATTAAGCACGCCTTCCGACCGATAGCCATTTCCCTGCGATAGTCTTGACGTAACCAGTTTGTTTGCAGTGTGATACGCGATGTCGCGGATGTGTTGCGTTGGCTACATCTCCCGATTCGTCTCACACTGAGACGCGCGCGGAGTACTTCAAGCTTGCCAATCGCCTCCGGGTGCTTTTCGCCTCGACCGTATTCCGGCCCCAAGCTAACCAAACACGTCCAGAAAAATGCCCGAAAAGTCCCAGAAAATTCCGCCCACCGTCCGCGCAAAAACAGTCAAACCGCGCCGACGTAAACCGTCAAATACCACTTACTGGCGCTCTCTGCGAGTCTATAACATAACAGAACACATTCAGAACATATTCGCTCCTACTGCGGTTCTGAGTTTTGCCCGTTTGTGTCCCAGCCCCTGAAGCTAACCCGTTCAAAACCGTCTGCCCGCAGTTGGCACACCGTGTGCATTGACACGTTCGCATAACTTGTGCGAATGATTCAGAACATATTCAGGTGCTAGAAGGATCAAAAACCAATTCTTGCAGAGAGGAAAAATCTATGCCTGCGTCATACGATGTCATCACGCAGCAAATTATCCGGCAGTTGGAAGCGGGAGTTATCCCTTGGCGCAAGCCTTGGACATCACGCTTCCCGATGAACCTCCGCAGTCAAAAGCCATACCGCGGGATCAACGTGTTCTCGCTTGCGATGATGGGATACGCATCCCCGTATTGGTTGACGTTTAAACAAGCGAACGCATTGGGTGGGCATATCCGAAAAGGTGAGCACGGTACCGCCGTGACGTTCTGGAAAGTGGGCGAGTACGACAAGAAGAACGAGGCGGGCAAAATCGAATCGAAGTCTAGCGTTCTGTTGCGGCACTACACCATGTTCAACGTTCTGCAATGCGATGGCTTGCCCGACTTTGGCACCGGGGAAGCTATAGCGCCACTTGAGGATTGCGAATCTGTAGTCAACGCGATGCCGAATCCTCCCGCACGCGTACCCAGTGACGCGGCATGGTATCGCCCCTCTACTGACACCGTAGGAATGCCGAATCGAGATACGTTCCACACCTCCGAAGGATTCTATTCGACGCTGTACCACGAATTAGTGCATTCGACGGGACACGAAAAGCGCGTTGGACGTGCGGAAATTCAGACTCATAACGCCTTTGGCTCTGAGGATTACTCGAAAGAAGAACTCGTTGCCGAAATGGGTGCGGCAATGCTTTGCGGCGTGAGTGGAATCGAGAAACTAACGCTCGCCAATTCTGCGTCCTACATCGCCACGTGGTTAAAGCGCTTGAAGGACGATTCCCGCTTAATCATTAGCGCTGCTAGCCAAGCTCAGAAGGCCGCTGATTACATTCTTGGCAAGCATGTGAAGCCCGTCGACGAAACCATTGATACGAATTAGGGCATATGCCTAGGGCACTCGCCGAGTGCCTTAGACGGTATGCCTTAGGCGTATCACCAAGGGGACACAATGAGCACGCAATCTATGTTTGGTAGCGAGTCTGCACCTGGCAGTTTCGCTTTTCCGAAGACACTGGCGGAGGAGTTTCGACCGCAAATAATTGCGGATTTTGCTGGCCTTGAAAAACCGAAAAAAGTACTCACAAAGCTGGTTACGAATCCCCGCGAGTGTGCTTTGCTGTTTCAAGGCGCACCGGGTACGGGCAAAACGAGTATGGCTTATGCCTACGCTCGCGCTATTGGTGCCGAAGTGCATCACGTCGGGAGTGCTGAATGCAAGATCGACACGCTACAGGAATTAGTGCGCATGTGCCAATACGTGCCGCTATCAGGTGGTTTCCACGTTGTCATCGTGGATGAGGCGGACGTTATGTCCGATACTGCGCAGAAGTATCTCTTGTCCAAGCTCGACTCAACTGAACCCTGTCCCCGTACAGTGTGGATTTTTACCTGTAACGCCATAGACCGATTGGAAGAGCGTTTTCTCTCACGCTGCATCAAGCTAGATTTCAATTCCTACGGTTCGAGTGGTGAGATCGTTTCGTTGCTCGAAAGAATCTGGAATCAGAAAGCCCCTGATGCTCCCAAACCAAACTTCAAGAAGCTCGCGTGCGGGAATGTTCGAGAGGCCTTGATGCGTCTTGAATCCGAATTGCTGATGACGTAACGGACCGTAGCGCCGATGTTGTCCGGGCATCCGGCACGTGAATGCGATCGCAAAGGACCTAACCAAATAGCGCCATCGAACCATATGGGAGGTGTAGAGCACTTACGAACTGTTAGAATCATGTTCAGAGGATATCGGATGCTCGAACCCTGTAAGAAGTGCGGTGGAACAAATAAGCATCGGCCAAGCTGTCCGGTTAGGCCGGGGCCGAAGCCCATGGCCGGCTCGAAGCGTGAATCGAAAGTCACGGTTGTGCTCACGCCAGCCGAGTCCGTTCTGATTGAGCAGACCGCCCGCAAGGCGGGAATATCCGTATCGTCCCTGATGCGCGAGATTGCATTTGGAAAACGGCCGGCGCTACTGGAGTGAAAGATCGATGGCTAAACCGAGAACAAGCGATAGTCTCCGGCGGTGCCCCTGGGCAAATCTACTCGTGAGATTGAATCTTTTTGCAGCGCGGATCATTGACGTCCGCAGTCGGTAAGACCCATCCACGCGCGTGCGCCTCCTTCTGATAGTCAAGCCACGCGGACGGCATCAATTCGCATGTAGATCGGCATCCCGCCAGTCGGGTTAAACAGGAAAAGTCAAAATCGAACGCGCGCCAGCGGTCTTTGTCGGTCGCATTACTTGGGGTTGTCGTTGTCAAACGATCTACATTGCGGATAGAACCGGCAACAACGTTGTACTGAGCTTCGCTGGCGCCAGCTCCAGAGGTCGCGGAGGCAAGAAGTTGACCTGGTCCATTTACGAGATATGTACGGATAGTGTACGAAAGGTAGCATACTTTATCGTGGTCGATGACGAACTGGGCCTCCATTAACCAAACGCGGTTTCCGAAGAGGCGGGGTATTCTCCATCCGAGCAAGTTGGCAATCTTGGGTACGACAGAGATGGATTCGGTCCGACTCGCCTCGGGCATATTCCGCCAATGTGAGCACTCTCTCCTCCTCCATATCGTCGGACAACGTTGTCAACATCTGCTCCATTCGATCGACCTACCTCAAAAGTTCGAACTTCTTTCAAGATGGCTTCAGCTTCCCTCTGCGCACTCGCATTTAGGATGAAAACTAGTGTCTCCTGACCAATGGCGAATAGCATAATACTGAAAATAATCCAGCCCAACATGCGCCGCTTCATTCCCCGTTTCCTTTCTTACTCCATGTCGCTTAGACTCCAGAACGCATGGAGAAGTGCCTGTAGAATTCGTCGCTTTTTATTAGGGACCCGACGGCCCAGTCGGACTGCAACCCCGATTTGCGGGAGACTGGGGGTTATAATTGCAGTGAGCCCCCTGGCTAAAATCTCCGTTCAACAGGCTGATTCTCACCGAACTGCTAGTTGAGATTGCCCGCTGGCTGGGAGCGCCATACCATGGGCCGGTGGGAGCACTTGGCCAGAACACGAAAGCTGCTTGCCGATCAACGAAATAGTTGTGGCCGGAAATTTACAAGGGCTGATCACGAAGTTGCTTTCTAGGAGAGCCGATGCCTAAGCCTCGAACGAACGACGATCTTGTTCAACGCCACAAACAACTTCGTGAAACGCTGATCGCAGCCTGTTCGAAATCGGCGGCGGCGAAAATTATCGCGCTCGAGAAGCCGACGGCGAATGAGATCGCGGAGTCATCACGGACGAGTTCAAGAACTCTGCGATCTGAAGATACACGTACCTACTGACGAAGAGATTGAAGAAACGGGGAGGCGGTATGTCGATCGATAGTCCTCAAGAACTGGCAGGAATACGCGCTGCTGGCGTGGTGGTTAGGCGAGTTTTCGTTGATGCGCGCCCCGATTCGAGCAATCTCCAAACTCGCTAATCTGCTTTGTCGTGCATTCGGCCCGTCGCCAGAGGATTGTTTTGTAACGAGTGCCGTCCTTCCCGGCGTTCGTGTACATCACAACATTTCCCACTCCTCGCTCGACCCTTCGCAATCATTGCTAGGGAGGCAGGTTGCATTTACGGACCGACTGGTTTCGAAGTTCCCCGTTCGCTAGTTGGTACGAGTTCGTCTTCGACGCTCATGTCTTAGTGTCGATCGCTGTATTCCCCGGCCAGCTTTGATCAAACCACTACTCCTGCTTCAGGACTGATCAGGAGTTCACAGACATCCCGCTAGCACCCAGCTGGCGGAGCGCAATAATGTTCGGTTTGACGATAATCCTATAATGAGGAATCGCGTATTGCCGGTGCAACATTTCGAGCTCTGACACCACGCGATCTGCAACAAAAGGATTGTCCAAAGCGACGCAAGTCTCTCAATGCGCCCATCTTCCTCCAGGCGTTCCGCGTTGCCGTACACTGGCTCCATTCATTCCTGGTAGCACGACCCTCAAGAGCGGTGTGAAGTGCATCCACTTCAGCCGATACGAACCATTGGATAGAGTGGAGAACTAGGAAAACGAGGAAGATGTTGGCGGCAAATGCGACATCGATAGCAAGGTTTTTAAGAACAATCCACCAGCTGAATGCACTGGCGCCCATAATGCTGTAAATGCGGACGGCAACGTCAAAAAGAAAACGAATCCAAAAACATAACAAATCGCGCTAAGAAGCTGATGCAAATTCACAGACCAGGCGTGCAGTGCGGCCAAGGTGCGCCTGAGAGAGGAATCGCCTTCAGTTCGGTGTCGATTCGCTAGCGAGCGTGCACGCACCGAGATGCGTCACGGCCGAGAATAGAGTAAAGATGCCGACGAGAGACAGAATCGCGCAAAACTCCCGCTGGAGAACAGGCAAATCCATCCAGATCGACCACAATGTGTAATTGGACATGGACATGTTATCTTCGACACCGGTCCAAGGCGATGAGTTCCCATACAATATGGCCGGGCCTCTGCGCGCAAATGGGTTGTTCAAACGGTGTTACAAGAAATACCCCCGCATCTGCCACCTACGCAGCAGTCGACCGGATCGTTCTGCGCACGTGGATCAAATTGATCGTGACACCGGAGTTGGTGCCGCGATCGACCGCAACCTGAAGCTCCAGAAAGCTTCATGTTGGGCGCAGAGTCGGCTAGGCGGAGCAGGGCAAATCAACTTGGGCGAAATCGATACCTGAAACATTATGAATTTGTGAGCAGAGAAACCTATTCGTGTCCTGGCATTGATTTCAGGGGCGAGTTGTTTTTAGCTATCTTTTTATATCTTCCGATTTTAATGCACCTGCCGCTCATGATGATTCTCGCGTCAGAACTCACAATCGTTTTTCTTTACCGACTCCTGCAGGCATTCGTCGGACCGATTGCTACGAACCAATCCTTGCGTATGGGCCAGATTCTACTGGCCCTCCCGGTCGGCGTATATTGTGTTGCAGCTTTCCTCGCTGCCTGGTCGGTGACGGCTCGCTACGCGCCGTGGGTCTTTCTAGTAGGAGTGCTGTTGTACTTCGGCGTCTCGAGGCCCTATATCAAAAAACTACCGCATGCCTGGTAATCGGACGTTGGTACGTCTAACCGTGCGCGGCACCGAAACTCAAGCGGTGTGCCGCGGACGGCAGGATCGACTCCGGCAAATCGGAAATCGCGCACGTTACGGGCATTTCACCGCGACGCTCTAAGCTTTTTCGCTCCGTGGTTTTCGCATAAATAGTACGAGCAGTACTATCGCCAGGGAAACAAACTCCTCGCCGAAAGTAACTGATAAAAAAAACCAGTCATGCCCCAAATACCGAATTCCGGTAATCGAGCGATAAAGACGAGCTTGGGCGAGCCAGACAACAATGAATAAGAACCACAGACCCAGCATCAAGACCACCAGCAGCCAACTTTTCCTTCGAAGCGCGATTATTCGTGCGACGCCATATGCGATGATCCACACTATCGGACACCAGGCTAAGGTGATTAAGCGCATAACTATGGACCGTCAATGACCCCTCAACGATCGTTATGATCGCCATTAGAAGTACAGCCGCTGACGTAATCGAAAGTACCAGGGCCCAATTTGAAACATCCGCTGCTACCCCGAGTATTGTAGAAAGCTGGGGCTGGCTTTGAATGTCCCTGACTAAGCCGCTGGTCAGGTAAAGATGTAGCGCTTGGTGGCTCCGGAACACTATGCGGAACAGAAAAATCAATTCGAACAGAAAGTACGCCATCAGGAGACTCGCTAACGCCGAGACCTTGCTGTACGCTAGCGCAATAACACCAACCGTAACGCAGCACAAAGCTATCAACAGGACAATGCTCCACAAAAAGTATCGATTACGAAAAGGTGATGGAGATAGATAGAACTCTTGTGTACCCATTCGATACTGAGCAACAGCAAACCATGTCTCCGGCGGTTTCTTCACCCTGTTCACCAGCCCTTTTTAGCTAGAAGCAATACATATAGTACGCGAACACCGCAGAAACGGGTGCTGATAGGGTGACTATCCCACTCGCAACCATCGTGACGCCAGAAATCCCTGCCGCGATAGCGAGTGCAACGCCAGAAGCGTCGATTGCTGGGCGAAGAGCTGCGTGCCAAGGAAAGCGGTGTGATCGACTTGTGCGAGCTTGGCGAGCGCGGCGACTAAAGAAGGTTGGCGGTGCAACTCGGGTTCGGAGTACTCGGCCGGTAATCCGCTCGGAATGCCCCTTTAAGGGTATGATCCGCTAGCAATGGAGAGCTTCCCGTGAAATGGGCTGTCCGAGCGGGCCTGGGATTACTGATCTTCCTTTGCGTAGCGCTTGCTGGGGGCTGGACATATGAACACGTCGCCGAAATATTGGACACGCGCCGATATCCTC